>JBBECI010000029.1:0-31406 GCA_040881895.1 Solirubrobacterales bacterium
GCTTGGTGAGGATGTTGGAGACCCATTCGCAGGCAATGTGGGCGCCACCGACCTGAGCGATGGAGTCATCGCCGTAGCCGACGAAGATGCGTTCGTAGAGGTCCGCGGCGCGATCCCCCTCGGCCCCGTCGAATGGGCGGCCGCTTGCCGGCATCTCGGAGGCGAACTCGTCGAGGTAGAGCCGGCGAAGGGTTCCCGGGTAGCGGGAATAGCGGGCGTACAGCGCCCCCTTTACCGTTTCAGGCAGGTTGGTCAGCGCGAAAACAGGCCGGTCAAGGTTGGTGAAGTGCGGCGCGAGCAGCTCCTGCTCGGCTGGCGTGAAGGACTCGACCGGATAGCGCATACGCCGAAAATAACAGGCGGGCCGGAAGAGAGTTATGTCGACCGGATCAGCCGGCCCGGGGTGCGGGCGGTGCGGCCATGAGCTCGACGGTGTGTCCTGCCGGAGTCCGCGCCTTGGCCCGCCTCTCGCCCCACAGTTCACGACCTTCCTGGAGCTCGAAGCCGGCACTGCGCAGGCGCCTGAGCGTCGCATCGAAGTCGGGTGCCACAATCGCCACATGACCCCTGAGCGGCACAGTGGGATCCGTCAATGACATCAGGTGCACCTGGGTTCCCTCCCGCTCCAGCCACACATGGCCCTGATCGACGGGCGTTGGAACAGGTACCTCCACAAACCCGGCCAACTGCCAAAAAAGGATCTCCTCGGCGAGGACTTCCGGGTCTGTCTCCAGAGCGACGTGATGTATCACCTGCCTATCCTCTCAGTCGAAAGGAGGTTGGTTCGAGCCTCCCTCAGAAGACAAGGACCCAGGCGACGGCGGCGAGAACGACGATCAAGGTTGTGTAGGCGACGGCCTCGGCCGTGGTACGGAGATCAAGACCGTAGGTATGGGCCACGATCATCGAGTTGAGCCCGGCCGGCATCGCTGCCATCAGGAAGTAGGACGGCGGCACTCCGGTGAAGGGCATCGCCAGAAGGAAAAGCAGGGCGGGTGAGACGATCAGCCGGCTGAAGATCACGACGCCTACCTGCCGGTGGATCCTCGGAGGCAGACGGATCGTGCCGGAACGGCCCTCCTCGGCGAGCACGGCCCCGACCGCGAAGAATCCGACTGGCAGGATCAGGGCAATAAGAACCCAGGTGATGTTGACCAGGATGTCCGGAGCCATCCATCGCGGGGCAAGCAGCCCGAGGATGCCTGCCCAGAGCAGAGGGTTCTTCACGAAGAACGCACGGAGGCGACTGCGGAAGCCCTCGCCGGCTTTGGTACCGAAGGCTGCTCCGACCCCGAAGGCAAGCAGCATCAGGGCGCTGCCGCTGACCACGACGTCGTAGACGACGGCCTGGCTGAGGTCTTCACCACCCATCAGGGTCAGGACCATCGGGTAGCCCAGGTAGCCGGTGTTCGAGGTGACCGAGCAGCAGATCACCGCCCCCGCCACCGGGCGGGACAGTTTGAGCAGCGGAACCGCGATCAGCCAGGCGACCAGTCCGACGGCCAGAACTGTCACCAGGCCGAGCACCAGTCCGACCCCTGCCCCGAACGAAAAATCAGCCCTCGCGAGGTTGACGAAGATGATCGGCGGGATCACGAAGTAGAGCAGGATCACCAGCGAGCGCCGCGAGCCGGGACCGGCCCGCTCGGGCCAACGCCGCTCGGCCCAGATCCCGACCAGCGTCGATACGACGATGGCTACGAGTATCCAGATCACGCCGAGACCCTATCCGGACGACAGAGAGACAGGGTCAGCAAGAAGGAACAGTGGTCTTTATTCCGGCTCCACCACGGTCGTCCAGTTCATCCCGCCATCGGTCGAAGCAAGAACCAGGCCACCGCCAACTGCGGCGAGGACCCTGCCATTGCCGGATCCGAATGCCTCCGGGGGCGCTCCGATTGTGCCGACTGCCTTGAATGCCTCGCCACCGTCAGAGGAGGCCATCACGTTCCCGGAAGCGTCGACCATGAGCAGCTTTCCCGGTTCAGGCCAGGTGAGCAGCCCTGTCGCGTCAGCGGCCAGCCCGCGCCAGTTCATGCCTGCGTCGTCACTCTCGAAGAGGCCTCCCTGAGTGGCGACCACCAGACGCTCAGGATCGCCTGGCGAAACTGCCAGGTCGAAAGCCGGTGCGGGCAGCTCGCGCTGCTGCCATGAGCGGCCGCCATCGGAGCTCACCAGTAAAGCCCCGCTCGCGGAATCAACCCCGTATACCCGGTTGCCGGATGCCCTCAATACATGGAGGTCTGCCTCACCGAGGAGCGAGCGAGATTGCCACGAAGCCCCTCCGTCGCTTGAGGCCTGAAGGCCGAGCGGATTCGGCTGGTCGGACCCTGGTCCGGGATGGCCCGAGGCGAGGTAGCTGCCAGCGCCGACTACCGTGAAGCCCATGAAGTCATTACTGGAGCCACTGACGGGCTCGGCTTCGGCAGCCCCCACCGGCAGCTTGTACAGACCCTCGTGGGCTGCGATAAGCAACTCCCGGCCAGCCGGGTCGATACCCAGGCCGTGCACGTGAACTACTCCGGATATTTTTGCGACCTGGTTGGCAGGGGAATCCCCTTGCGTCGCAGCCGGGATATCGGACGATGGCGCGGTCGCCTGCCGGTCGTCGTCGTTTCCGCAGCCGGCTATTGCCGCGGCTGCCAGTAGCGTGACGGGAGCCAGCGAGGCAAACTTTCGGGCCCTGCCTGCCCCTGTCACCCCTGATCACCCCCATCGGAAGAGCCTTGCTTGATCCACTCTGCGCGCCATTTGCGCATCTGCTCGAGTTCGGCTGTCTGCGACGCGACGATCGACCTCGCCATGGCCTGGAGTCGTGGGTTTTCGCCATCCTCGAGGAGCAGGTTGGCCATTTCAATAGCTCCCTCATGGTGGGGGATCATCATGTCTATGAAAGTGATGTCGAAGGTCTCGGCATTGAGGAGCTGCGCCGGGTCCATTTTCATGCCCATGTGTTCAGCGTCCAAACCCATGTGCCCCATGTGTTCTTCACCCATCATCATTGAGCCACCGTCTGCTTCGGGCAGACTCGACCGGAGGGCTTCCATCTCGGAGATTTCCTTCTTCTGGGCACCGATGATGTCAGTCGCAAGAGTCTTGAGTTCAAGGTGCTCGGCGCGCTGCCGGGCGATCTGCGCCATGTTCACAGCGGACTCATGATGCGGAACCATATCGGCGACAAAGGCCGCATCAGCGTCGTTTCCCGCAAACTCGTCTCCTCCGTCACCTCCGCATCCAGCAAGCAGCGCGAGGGCGAGAACGGGCGGGAGGAAGATCTTGATCCAGTTGTTACTCATGGGCCTTTTCTCATGTTCCTCATGGGATCTTTTGAGGCGGAATCATTCAATTCTAACATCGCCCCGACTGGGCTCAAACATGAAGTGAGTGATTCTCAGGGGGTGCGGTCAGGCGATGAAGGAAGCGAGGGCGTTGCCGGCATGCTGGGCGAACTCGACCAGAGGCTGGGGGATGATTCCGAAGAAGATGCTGGCGGCCGAGGCGATCACGGCCGGTATGACCAGATGCCAGCGGCGGCTCGCTTCGAGGTCCACACCGGGCTCGCCGGCCGGGACCTGGAGCGAGGCGTCGGAGGCGGGTGACATCCAGATGGTGGCGACTACCCGCATGTAATAAACCAGCGAAATCATGGTGCCGATAGCGATCATCACGCCGAGCCAGGTCCAGTTGGCTTCGACCAGAGCCTGGAAGAGGTAAAGCTTGCCGATGAAGCCGGCGGTCGGCGGCAGGCCGGCCAGCGCGAGCATGGCGATGGTCAGCGGCCAGGCGACGACGGGGTTGCTGCGGCCGATGCCACGCAGTGACTCGATCGAATCAGAGAACCCGGCCTGACGCTCGTGGATCACGATTGCGGCGAAGGCGGCCAGGTTCATCGCCAGGTAGGCGGCGAGGTAGAAGGTCAGAGCGTCGACACCCTGCTGGGTTGCGACCACGATGCCGGCCAGCATGTAGCCCGCCTGGGCCACGCCAGAGTAGCCGAGCATGCGCTTGAGCGAGGTCTGTGCGATCGCGCCGACGTTTCCGACCAGGATCGAGATCGTTGCGAGAACGGCGAGAATCACGTCCCACTGCGCAACCATCGGCTCCAAGGCGACCAGGAAGAAGCGGATGAACACGGCGAAGGCGGCCAGCTTGGTCGCAGCCGACATGAAAGCGGTCACCGGGGTCGGTGCGCCCTGGTAGACATCCGGCGTCCACTGGTGGAACGGGGCGATCGAGATCTTGAAGGCCAGCCCGACCGCGACCATGCCGACTCCGACCAGGGTGAGTGAGTCGCTGATCAGACCGCCCTCGGTCAGCCCGGAGGCGATCGCGGTGAACTCCGTGGCAGCGGACGCGCCGTAGATCAGTGCCATTCCGTAGAGCAGGGTGGCCGAGCCGACCGAGCCGATGATCAGGTACTTCAGGCCTGACTCCAGCGACTCGCGCCTGCGCAGGTTGGTGCCGCAGAGGGCGTAAAGCGGGATCGAGAAAAGCTCCAGGGCGATGAAGAAGGTGACGAGATTGTTCGCCATGGTCAGCATCACCATGCCGAGTACCGAAGCGAGCATAAGAGCCAGGAAGTCGGCGCGGCCGACTTGGTCTCCGGAGGGATCTCCGATTGCGAGCAGCACCGCACCCGTAGCCGAGATCACGATTAGCAGCGAGAAGACAACAGCGAGCCCGTCGATCTGCAGGCTGTCATTGAGCAGCCCGACATTCGCATCCCACTGCCATATCAACAGTCCCGCAGTGGTCACGAGGGTGAGCAGCGCGACTGCGGGAGCGATTCTCCTGACCTGGTCAAAGGCTGCGACCAGGACCATCGCCACGAGGCCGGCGGTCAGCGCGATGATCGGAGAGAGACCGGCGTAATCGATTGCGGGGGCGTCGAAAGTCACTGAGCGGCCTCCTTGCTGATGGCAACCGTCGCGTCAACCGAGTCGGCGGTATCGCCGAGGATGATCTGCGGGCAGAAGGCGAGCACGATCATGATCAGGACGATCGGCACGATCATAAGGCCGTCGCGAAGCGAGATCTCACGGGAGTCGGCGCCTTCAGGCAGCGGGTTGTGCATGGTTCGCTGAAACATGCGCAGTGCGTAGAAGGCGGCCAGCGCGACCCCTGAGGAGGCGATGATCGCGATCGCCACATCGGTGTTGAAGACGCCATTGAGGATGTAAAACTCGCCGATGAAGTTGGCTGATCCGGGGATCGCCAGAGTGGCCATGGTGACGATCAGGAAGATCACGGCGAAGACCGGGGCATTCTTCGCCAGCCCTCCCATTGGTCCTATTTCCTCGCTGCCGGTTCTCTCGGCGATCAGAGCGACGATCAGGAATGCGGGGACGACGACCAGACCGTGGTTGATCATCTGGAGCAGTGCGCCGTTGGCACCGGTGCTGTCCAGGGCGAAGATGCCGAGGGTGATGAAGCCGAGTTGGGCGACCGAGGAGAAACCGAGTATCAGCCTCAGGTCAAGCTTGGTGAAGGCCATGACCGAGCCGTAGATGATTGAGGCCAGAGCGATGATCAGCATGGTCGTCTGGAACAGTTCGGTCGCATCGGGCATGATTGGCAGCACCACCCGCAGGAACCCATAGGCACCGACTTTCGACAACACGGCAGAGAAGACTGCGAGTGCCGGGAGAGGCGCGACGCGGTAAGCATCGGGCATCCAGCCGAGCAGAGGGAATGCCGGCATCTTGAGCAGGAAGGCGGCGGCGAAGAACCAGAAGATCCAGTTCTGGGAGCCTGAAGGAAGGCCGGCTTCAGCCAGGTCGGCCATGTTGAAGGTGAGCTGCCCGCCGTCGGCCGAAATCACACCGACCGCAACAGCGCCAACCAGCATCAACAGCGAGCCGATCAGGGTGAAGACGATCATCTTGACGGTCGCCGAGCTGGCGGTGACCCCGTCCCGGTCGCTGCCCCAGATCCCGAAGAGGAAATAGAACGGCACGATCATAAGGTCGAAGAAGAGGACAAAGAGCAGGAGATCCTGGGCCAGGAAGGCGCCGAGTGTTGCGGTCTGGCCGACCAGCAGCATGAAGTAGAAGAGCCCGGCCCGGTCGGTACCGCGCGAGGCGGTGAAGGCGACGGCGGGGACCCAGGCGATCGCGGTCAGCAGCACCAGAAATACCGAGATGCCATCGATGCCGAGGCTGTAATTGATGCCGAGCCCAGGGATCCAGGTGACGTCCACGACGTACTGCAGACCGCCGGAAGGGTCAAACCCGATAGCGACGATCGTGGCCAGGATCAGCGTGACTACGGTGCCTGCGCCAGCGGCCCAGGCGGCGAAGCGCCGGGGCACCAGCAGACTGATCAGGCCGAAGACCAGCGGGGTCCAAAGGATCGCGCTGAGCATCACAGGCTGCGGATCAGGAGGTAGAGGAGGATAGCCACCGTGCCGACAGCCATCAGCAGGGCGTAGCTGCGCAACATGCCTGACTGAAGATCCCGAACTGCTCCGCCAGCCGAACGCACGATCGCAATCGTGCCACCGGTCAGACCGTTGATCACGAAAGGCTCGAAGACCCGATCGGCGAACCGGCCCAGTCCCTTGACCGGGCGCACGATCAGGAAGTCGATGATCTGATCGCCGTACCACTTGTTGACGAACAGGGTGTAGACGGGGCGGAAGGTGCGTCGAAGGGTCTCTGGTACCGACGGGCGCCCGATGTACAGCCACCAGGTGAAGGCGATGCCGACCACCGAGATAACCGCACCCTTGGCGAGGCCCTTCCACGCCTCGGAGACGCTCGGGTGCATCGCCGCCAGCGGTGAGTCTTCGAAGGTCGGCTCAAGGAAATGGGTGATCACCTCGGTAACTCCGGGGATCTGGACAAGCCCGCCGACCAGCGCAAGGAAGCCAAGGACGGACATCCCGATCTTCATACCCGTTGCCTGCTCGGCGATGTGGTGGTCCTCGCCCGGGTAGCCGACTTCGACATCTTCCTTCTCGCCGGTCGCGGGGTTGACCGGTTCACCGTGAACGACATGCCCGGTCTCGATCAGGTGGGCGGCCTCTTCACAGGGAGGCCCCGGCAGGATTCTGAAGATGATGCGGAAGGAGTAGATAGCGGTCATGAAGGCTCCGATGTAGCCACCGATCGCAAAGATCTCGTACCAACCGCCGCGGAAAGAGGCGAAGTCGATGATCTCGTCTTTGGAGAACCAGCCGGAGGTGCCCGGGAACCCGGAGAGTGCGAGAGCCCCGATGATCAGCATCGCCGCGGTGAAAGGCATCGCCCGGTAGAAGCCCTTCATCCGGTCGATGTTCTGAATGTTCGCCATCGCCGCAATCACCGAGCCGGCCGCCATGAACAGCAGCGCCTTGAAGAATGCGTGGGTCATCAGATGGAAGAAGCCGGCCGAGTAGGCGCCGATGCCTACCGCAACGAACATGTAGCCGATCTGACTCATGGTTGAGTAGGCGATGATGCGCTTGAGGTCGGTGACGACAATCGCAATCGTGCCGGCGACCAGAAGCGTGACGAGGCCGACGATCGCAGCCACATCAGCGGCGGCGGGAGCCAACTCGAACAACGGGTACGAGCGGCCGACCAGATACACGCCGGCGGTGACCATGGTCGCGGCATGGATCAGCGACGAGACCGGTGTCGGGCCTTCCATGGCGTCGGCGAGCCAGGTGTGGAACGGCATCTGGGCCGACTTGGCGAAGGCTCCGACCAGCAGAAGCAGGCAGATCGCAACAGCAGTCCACTCGTTGGTGGTGGTGAACACTTCGGGAGCCTTCTCGAAGACGGCGCCGTAGTCAATGACCCCGAGCTCGCGGAAGATCAGAATTGCGGCCAGCACAAGGCCGATGTCGCCGACGACATTGATCACGAATGCCTTCATGCCGGCTCTGGTGGCAGTCTCGCGTCGGTACCAGAAACTGATCAGCGCGTAGGAGGCGAATCCGACAAACGCCCAGCCGACGATCAGCAGGACGTAGTTACCGGCCAGCACCAGCAGCAGCATTGAAAATACGAAGAAGTTGAGGTAGCTGAAAAATCGGTGATAACCGGCGTCTGACTTCATGTACGAGTACGAGTAGATGTGGATCAGCGAGGAAACCCCCGTAACCACCAGGACCATGAAGAGTGAGAGCGGGTCGACGTAGATCCCGAGGTCGATACTGAGGCCGCCGACCGAGGCGTACTGCCAGAGCGAGTCGGTCACATGACGGGATTCAGCCGGCTCACCCTGAAGCGATACGACGGCAGCGATGCCACAGACGAAGGCCGCGACAATCGCGCCGATGCCAATCAGGCCGGCAGTCCGGGCCGGCAGAACCCTGAAGGTGGCGCCAATCAAAACCGAGCCGAGCAGGGGAAAGAGCAGGACCAGCCACCCCCAGGAAGCAGCGTTCATCCCCGCAGCTCCTTCATTTCGTCAACGTCAAGCGGGATCCGGCGGCGGAACATGGCGACCACCAGCCCGAGGCCGACGACGACCTCAGAAGCTGCGACAACCAGCACCATCAGGACGAACACCTGGCCGTCACCGTCTCCGTGAAGGCGACTGAATGCCAGCATTGCGAGCGCGCCCCCACTCAGCATCAGTTCGAGACAAAGCAGAATGACCACAGGGTTTCGCCGTATGAGCACCCCGGCAAGACCGATCGAAAACAGCATCGCTGAAAGTACGAGATACCACTCGATGGCCATCAGCCGGCCTCCCCGGCGTTGGCTGATTCGGCGGGTGGTGCAGCATCCTTCTTGCGCCCGGCCAGAACGATTGCAGCGACGGCGGCCACCAGCAACAGCAGCGAAGCGGCTTCAAAGGCAATCAGGAAATCCTCGAGCATCAACCGCCCGACCGCCTCGGGGGTGCCAAAGCCGGGCTGGACCTTGGCTACGCCTTCTGTCCCGAGAGCGGACAGCGAGGAGCCGAGCACGGCGATCGATATCTCGATGAAAAGGGCGGCGGCCAGAATGGGCCCAAAGACCCTCAGCCCGGGAGAGGCGTCAAACATCGGCTCCTCGATGCCTCCGACATACGCGGCGACGAATACGTAGATGACCATCACCGCACCGGCGTAGACGACGATCTGAGCGGCGGCTATGAACTGCGAAAGCAGCAGCAGGAAGATCCCGGCGAGAAAAACGAGGTGAACGACCAGCGCGAGGACGCTGTAAAACGGGTTGCGAAGCAACACGACCGCGAGGGCGCCGCCGATGGCACCGATCGCGCCGAAGAAGAAGGCAACCTCTACCACTACTCGCCTTCTCCCCTCAATGGTGCGCGCTCAAGAGACTCGGCCATCAGCATCTCCTTGGTGAAGATCAGGTCGGAACGGTTGTAGTCGGCCATCTCGTAGTCGTGGCCCATGGTGATCGCGTCAAACGGGCAGGCCATCTCGCAGTACCCGCAGAAGATGCACCGGGCGAGGTTGATTTCGTACACAGCCGCATACCGCTCGCCAGCCGAGACCCGGTTGTCGGGGTCATTTTCAGCGGCTACCACCCGGATGCAGTCGGCCGGGCAGGCCGCAGCGCAAAGCGAACAGCCGACGCATTTTTCGAGGTGGGAATCCTCAAAGCGATGCAGTTTGTGACGACCGCGGAAGCGTGGGTAGACCGGGGTCTTCTCCTCCGGATACTGGATCGTCACAGGCTTTTCGAACATACGACCCATGGTCGTGCGCAAGCCGCGGAGGGTTTCACCGAAAGCGCGATAGGCACCGCCGACACCTCCCGGTTCGGGGCCGCGTGGGACAACTTTGATTTCTTCGGGGCTGATGCTCATGTGGCCACCACCAGGACTGCCGTTACCAGCACGTTGAGGGTTGCTATCGGGAGGAGAACCTTCCAGCCGAAACTCATCAGCTGGTCGTAGCGGAACCGTGGCAGGGTAGCCCGGATCCATATAAAGAAGAAGGTGATCGCCAGCATCTTGGCAAGCATCCAGATCGGATCGAGCACCGGCGGACCCGGGCCCATCCAGCCGCCGAGAAACATGGTGGAAGCGATGCCCGAGATGATCAGGATCTCCATGTATTCAGCGAAAAAGTAGGAGCCGAAGCGCATACCGCCGTACTCAGTCGAGTAACCGGCGACCAGTTCGGCATCAGCTTCCGGCAGGTCAAAGGGCGCCCGGTTGGTCTCGGCGAATCCGGCAACCAGAAAGATCAGGAAGCCGACGATCTGGGGCACGATGAACCAGATCTCATTCTGGGCTTTGACGATGTCGACCAGCGACAGCGACCCGGCCATCATCACAACTCCGAGCAGCGAGAGGCCCATCGCGATCTCGTAGGAGATCAACTGAGCTGCCGAACGCATCGCGCCGAGGAAACTGTATTTGGATCCTGAGGCCCAGCCGCCGAGCAGCAGCCCGTAGAACCCGATCGCGCCGAAAGCGAAAAAGTAGAGGATGCCAATCGGGACGTCAATCCCGTACAGGCCAACCCCGCCCTGAACGTCGCCGAACGGCAGGATCGCCAGGGTGACGACGGCGGCGAAGATGCTGATCGCCGGGGCGATCTCGTAAAGGAACGGAACCGCCCCCTTGGGGCGAAACCCCTGCTTCGAGAGCAACTTGCCGACATCGGCCAGCGGCTGCAGTGCGCCGTAGGGGCCAACCCGGTTGGGGCCGTAGCGCTGCTGGAAGCGACCGAGCAGCTTGCGTTCGGCAAGCAGAACGACGGGCACGATGCTGAGCACCACGATGAAGATGACCAGCGATTTGACGATCATGATCCAGGTCGCATCAACGAAATTCGTATCGGCCAGCAGCGGTGTGATCACGCCTGCTGGATCCCGTCCGAGGCGGATTCTCCCGAGGGTGAAGTCCCGGCGGCAACAAGATCAAGCCTGACTTCCGGCGCGCCGATCTCGACCTGCGGCGGACGGCCGTTGGCAAAAACGTTGGCGCTGCCTTCAATGGTCCCTTCGATCAGGAAGCAGGTGCCTTCCGGAAGGGCACCCCGCAGGGCAACGCGGGCATTGACCGAGGTCTCACCCGACCTGACCGAGACCTCATCACCACGGGAAAGCCCGAGACGCTCGGCGTCGGCGACTGAAATCTCCAGACGCTGGGCGGGCATGAGGTAGTTGAGTGCGGGGCTGAGATCAGTGGTTGCGTCGGCCCACAGGTCGCGGTAAGTCCCGAGGGTCAGGGCACCTGGTTTGGCGATGGGGTCGGCTGCAGGGCCGTCCGGTGAGGATTCCGTCGGCCGGCTGTCGCCGGGACCTCCGCCGGAATCCTCCCCGGACGTCCCATGCGAAACGTCAGCGGCGGCACCGTTGAAAGCGGCGGTGAGGTTTTCTGCGAAGAGGTTGGCGGCTTCGTTGTCCTGCCAGCGAATTCCCCTTCCGGCGATCTTTTCGTCGGTCAGGCCGCCGTAAAAGGAGACCGCTTCGGTGACCGCTGCGAAGGCTTCGGGGGCGGAGTGGATTCCGGTTTCGTGGCCGATCGCGGCGGAGAGCTCGGCCAGGGCCATCCATCCAGCACGGATGTCGCCGGGTCGGCTGGCAGATGGTCGCACCCGCTGGAGGCGGCCTTCGGGGTGGGTTACCGTGCCGTCCTTTTCGGCGTGACTTTCCAGCGGGAAGACAAGGTCTGCGTACTCGGTAGTTGCGGTGGCGTTCATCGAGAAACAGACGACGTGGCCGGCGGCATCGAGGGCGCGACGCCAGCCGTCGGTGTCGGGGAAGTCGCGCAGCGGGTCGACCCCGAAAAGCAGCAGTGAGGTGATCTCCCCCGACTCAAGCCCGGCGCGTATCTGTTCAACATTGCGGCCGCTGGTCGTCTCTGAAAGGCCGGGTCCGGCATCCGGCAGGCAGCCGACCTCCCGCAGCCCACGGGCATTGGCAACGTCCGGGATCTCGATAAGTCCGGAATCAGGCCGGTCGGCAAGGTCGAGGGCCTGGCTCAGTTCGAGAAGGGCGGTGAGAGCTTCGCTGCCGCTCGCTCCGCGGCCGATCCGCTCTCCCCAGATGATCACTGCGTCTTCGGCCCCGCGCAGCAGCCCGGCGATTCCGGTTTCGGCTCCACTCGCAACCTCGGCGGCGAGGCCACTCAGGAAGGAGGCGGCCTGTCCGGGGGCAAAGCGCTCGACCTCGGTGGCTCCACCGTCGAGCGCACTCGGGCGGTCGGTGGCCACGGCCAGGGCAGTTCCGTTACGACGGACGGCCTTGCGGATCCGCAGGTCGTAAGCGGGCGAGGAGTGGATCGGGTCGGTGCCCAGCACGAGCACCACATCTGCGGTGTCGATGTCAACGGTACGGGCAGAGATCGCGGGATCCGAAAACGCAAGCAGGGCCGCGCGGTCGGCAGCCGGGGCCTGCCGGCAGTCAATATCGGCCGAACCGAGAGCGTTGCGAATGATCGACTGAATCAGGAAGCCCTCTTCGTTGGAAGCATCGCCGACCAGCGCGGCCGTTCGTCCACCTGACTCGACCAGGCCAGCCGCAGCCAGCTCGATTGCTTCCATCCAGTCGGCGGGGACCGGACTGCCGCCCTCGTAGCGCAGCGGATTGATCACCCGATCCAGCGAATACATCGCCTGAAAGCCGTAGCGGCCCTTGTCGCAGAGCCAGCCATCGTCGACTTCAGGGTTGTCCCGGGCGATAACCCGCTTGACCTGCTCGTCACGGATCGTGAAGGAGACGTTGCATTGACTCGGGCAGAGGGTGCAGACTGACCCGCCCTGCTCGATGTCCCACGGCCTGGCCTGGAAGCGGTAGGTGTAGTTGGTCAGTGCTCCGACAGGGCACAGTTCCGTGATGTTGCCCTGAAACGGAGCGATGTAGGGCCGGTCGTCGAAGGTGCCGACGTAGGTGCGGTCACCGCGTTCGAGCAGCTGAAGCTGAGAGTCCTCGCTGACCTCCTGGCTGAAGCGCACGCAGCGGTAGCAGAGGATGCACCGCTCACGGTCGATCGCGATCAGCGGTGAAAGCGGCGTCGGCTTTTCGAAGTGGCGCTTCTCGTCGACCATGCGGTTTCGGTCCGCACCCCATCCCATGGTGATGTCCTGGAGCGGGCACTCGCCACCCTTGTCACAGACCGGGCAGTCGAGCGGGTGGTTGACCAGCAGGAACTCGACCACAGCGTTCTGGGCTTCCTTCACCTGCTCGGTCTGGGTGTGAACGACCATGCCGTCGCGAACCGGAGTCGAGCAGGCCGTCTGCAGCTTGGGGATGCCTTCGATTTCGACGAGGCACATACGGCAGGCGCCGACCGGCTCGCCGAGCTTGGGCTCGTAACAGAAGACCGGGATCTCGATGTCGCCGAGCTTCGCGGCATCGACCAGCATTGCCCCTTCGTCGGCCTCGACTTCGCGGCCATCGATGTTCAGTGTGATCCGGTTCGGAACCTTTTTAGGCACGGGGCAGCTCCTCGGGAGCCTGCGCGGATTCCGGAACGGGACGGCCCATCAACCGCTCCCGCCTGAGAACCTCGAGGCCGACTCCACCGGGGCCTGGCTCGAGGCCAGCTTCCTGAGACTCACGCCCTGCGGTACTCGGCAGACCATTGATCGCGGCGTGAGCGATCACTTCCTCGAACTCGTCGCGGAACTTGTTGACCATCGCACTGACCGGCATCGCCATGGAGTCACCGAGCACACAGAGGCAGTGGCCGATGATGTTCGCCTGAACGGAAGTGATGATGTCGAGGTCCATCGGGGTTGCTTCTCCCCTCACCACCCTCTCCAGCATCTTCACGGTCCAGTTGGTGCCTTCCCGGCAAGGGGTGCACTTGCCACAGGATTCGTGGTGGTAGAAGCGCGCGGTTCGCAGCGCCATGTGGGGGATGGAAACCGAGTCATCGGCGACGATGATCGAACCGGAACCAAGCATTGAACCGGCCTCGGCCATCGCCTCAAAGCTGTAGGGGAGGTCGAGTTCATCCGGTGTCAGCACCGGGGAGGAAGATCCTCCCGGGTAGAACGCCTTGATCTCGCGGTCTTCGAGCGGGCCGCCCGCGAGTCCGCAAATCAGGTCACGCAGGCTGACTCCTAGTTCGACTTCGTAGTTACCGGGTCGCCTGACCCCACCCGAGATCGAGACCACCTTGGTCCCCGGAGACTGCTCGGTGCCGAAGGACCTGAACCATTCAGCGCCGTTGGCGACGATGTGACTGACGTTGCTCAGGGTCTCGACGTTGTTGATCAGGGTCGGCCCGCCGTAAAGCCCCTGGACCGCAGGAAACGGTGGCTTCAGCCGGGGGTTGCCGCGCTTGCCTTCAAGAGCGTCAAGCAGGGCGGTTTCCTCACCACAGATGTAAGCGCCGGCACCGCGGTGGACGGTCAGTTCGAGGTTGTGGCCGGAACCGAGAATGTTTTCACCGAGGTAACCAGCCTCGTAAGCCTCCGCCGTGGCCCGATCGAGAATGTCGGCCTGGACGTCGTACTCGCCACGAATGAAGATGAAGGCGTGACTGATTCCGGCGGCGTAGCTGGCGATCACTATTCCTTCAATCAGCTGATGAGGATTTCGCTGCATCAGCTCTCGGTCCTTGAATGCTCCCGGCTCCGACTCGTCCGCGTTGCAGCAGAGGTACTTGGTCTGGTTGCCATGCGGCAGGAAGGAAACCTTCTTGCCCATCGAGAACCCGGCGCCGCCTCGGCCCCGGAGGCCTGACTCCTCAAGTTCGTTGACTATGGTGTCCGGCTCCATCTCCCTGTAAGCCTTCTCCAGTGTGGTGTAGCCGCCGTAAGAGCGATAGCCGTCGATCGTCGCCAGCTGCGGGTCGGCCGCATGACGCAGCAGGATTCTCGTCTCGACGATGCTCACCGGTTGGGTCCTTTGGTCGAAGTGACCCGCTTGTCGCTGCTCTCCTGATCGCCACCGGGCAGTGGCCGGGCGGCCAGCACCTTTTCCGGCAATACTTCCTCGCCGCTGCCCAGCTGTTCGATCACGGTCTTCGCATCAGCCGGCTCGAGCGGGCCGAAGTAGCGTTCGTTGACTGAGGCCATCGGCGCGAGATCGCAGGCTCCAAGACATTCGAAACCGGAGACCATGACGGTGCCGTCAGCTGACATCGCTCCGCCGTGGCCAGCCCCTTCCCGGTCGGCGCCGGTGGCTTCGCAAAAAGCGTCGAGGAGCTCGTCTCCGCCGCGCATCCAGCAGGAAATGTTCGTGCAGACGAGGATCTGACTCTCACCTGAAGGCTGAAGGCGGAAAAGGTCGTAAAAGCTGGCGACGGACTCAAGATAGGCCGGGGTGACTTTCATTACGGCGGCGGCCTGGCGGATGCCCTCGGGGGTGCACCAGCCATAGGCCCGCTGCACTGCCCAGAGTGCCGGGATTGAGGCCGACTTGTGATCCGGGTACAGGGCCATTGAGGCCTCAATCGTCACCCGCAGTTCGTCCGGGCAGTCGACCTCGGAAAGTTCGGGCACCTCCTGAGGGTCCCCCAGAGGTTCGCGGCCGGTCGTGTTCGCCTCGTCGACAGGCAGTCCTGGCGAGATGAAGTCCTCTGTCGGGGTGAAGTCGTCCATGTCAGCGGTCGATCCCCCCCAGAATCGGGTCGAGCATGGCCAGGGTCTGGATCAGGTCGGCGACGTACTCGCCGACCGCCATGTCCTTGAGTGCCTGAAGGTTGACGAACGACGGATCCCGGAAATGAACCCGGGCCGGCTTGGCCGATCCATCGGCGACCACGAAACAGCCGAGTTCTCCGCGCGGCGACTCGACCGGGTTGTAGACCTCTCCAGGGGCAACCCGGAACCCCTCGGTCACCAGCTTGAAGTGGTGAATCAGAGACTCCATCGAGGTCGAGAGCTCCGAGCGCGGCGGCAGCACGTACTTGCGGTCATCGGCAATCCACGGACCCTCAGGCATGCCGTCGAGACACTGCTCGATGATCTTCAGTGATTCGCGCATCTCGGTCAGGCGGACCCGATAGCGGTCATAACCGTCGCCGACCGTGCCGACGGGTACGTCGAAGTCCAGCTCGTCATAAACGAGGTAGTCGGCCTCCTTGCGCAGATCCCAGGCATCACCCGACGCCCGCAGCAGCGGCCCGGTGACCCCGAGTTCAAGCAGCCTCTCGCGGCTGACCACGCCGATGTTCTTGGTCCGGAGAAGGAAGATTTCGTTGCGGTCAAGAAGCGCTTCGTACTGGCCTATGCCCCGGGTGACGCTCTCGATCGTCTGGCGGACCTTGTGCTCGAATCCGGAGGGGATGTCTTCGGCAACGCCGCCGATCTGGAAGTAACGGGTGTGCATGCGCTGGCCAGCCGACATCTCAAACAGATCAAGCACCCGGTCGCGGTCGCGGAAGCAGTAGAAGTAGACGCTCATCGCGCCGACGTCGAGTGCGGTGGTGCCGAGCCAGACGAGGTGCGAGTGAAGGCGGTTCAGCTCCATGTGAAGCACCCTCAGGTACTGGGCACGGCGTGGAACTTCGAGGCCGATGAGCATCTCGACCGCTCCGCAGAAAGCCTGCATGTTGAAGAAGTAGGAGAGGTAGTCCATGCGCTCAACAAACGGAATGACCTTCCAGTAGGCCATCGACTCACAGGACTTTTCTATCCCGGTGTGGACGTAGCCGACAATTGGCTTGAGGTCCTTGACGACTTCGCCTTCCAGATCAACCACCAGCCGCAACACACCGTGCGTCGCAGGGTGATGCGGGCCCATGTTGACGGTCATCATCTCCTGCTCGGGCTCAAGTTCCACCGTCGCACCGGGGAGCTGGGACTCGATCTCCATTGCCAGCAGGGCCGGAGTCAGCTCCTGATCAATCAAGCTGTCGCGGGGTCCGCCCTTCGCACCGGCTTCCATCAGTTCCACCAGCCCGGGTAAGTGACTTCATCGCGGGTGAAGATCACCGGTTCGCCGCCGATCGGAAAGTCGCGACGCTGTGGATGGCCGGCGTAGTCCTCGGGCATCAGGATCCGGCGGGGATCCGGATGACCGTCGAAGACGATGCCGAAGAAGTCGTAGACCTCGCGCTCCTGAAACTCGGCGGTCGGAAAGATGTCGGTGACCGAAGCGATATGCGGCAGTGGCTTGGTGTTGGCGCCGGTCGGTGAGGATTCCGTCGGCCGGCTTTCGCCGGGAGCTCCGCCGGATCCCTCCCCGGCCGTCGCTCGGCCAGAGTCGGCGATGGCTCCGGTTGCGGCGGGATCAGGGAGGAGGGCTTTGACTCTGAGGCGTTCGTATCGTTCGCGGTTGAGGAGTTCGTAATGGACTGCGAAGCGGGGTTCGGCCGGGAGGTAATCGGCTCCGTGGACAGAGGCGAGGAAGGTGTACTGCTGACCCTCTGTATCGCGCAGCCAGGTGAGGACTTCGCGGACCTGGTCAGGGTGGACGATCAGCGCTGGCTGGTCGCGGTCGAAGCTGGTGTCGAGCACGGCGCCGGGGTGCTCGGCGTTGATCCCGGCGAGGATCAGTTCAAGGCCCGGAGCGTCAGGCACCGAGAACCTCGCGGGCTTGCTCGTAGGCAGCGGCGGCCTCTTCCGACGGCTGGGATGCCGGTCCGCCACGGGCCCACTCCTCGGTTCCGTGAGCTTTGTAACGGCTGCGCCAACCCGGGTCGGGGTTGCCCATGATCTGCTTCTGAAGTTTGTTGAACCCGTACATGAGCGCTTCCGGGCGCGGTGGGCAACCGGGTACGTGGACGTCAATCGGCATGAACTTGTCAGCACCCTGGACGACCGCATAGTTGGAGAACATTCCGCCGCTCGAGGAGCAGGCGCCCATCGAAATGGCCCACTTGGGCTCGAGCATCTGGTCATAAATCCTGCGCACGATCGGTGCCATCTTGACCGAGACCCTGCCGGAGATGATCAACAGGTCGGCCTGGCGAGGAGAGGCGCGGAACGCTTCGGCTCCAAACCGGGCGATGTCGTAGCGCGGGGAGACTGTGGACATCATCTCGATCGCGCAGCAGGCGAGGCCGAAGGTCGCCGGAAAGATCGAGTTCGCGCGGGCTACGTTCAACACTTTCTCAAGCGTGGTCACGACCAGCCGCTCCTCGACGTATGCCTCGAGGTCGGCCCCGTCGAGGTCCCCCCTCAGCATGTCGCGAGCCCGCAGCTGGCGGGCGCGCAGTTCCTCGGGACTGCTCGGCTGTTCAAGCGAAGAATGGAGCCTGAGCTTCCGGCGTTCTATTTCCAATCCAGTGCCCCCTTTCGCCACACGTAGACAAACGCAACGAACAGCAGGAAAACGAAGATGACCACCTCGGCCAGAACGAAAACTGAATCAGCCGACTTGAGGATCGCGGCTACCGGGTAGAGGAAGACAACCTCAATGTCAAAAAGGATGAACAGCATCGCCACCAGGTAGAAGCTGACCCCGAAGCGGAAAGTGCTGGAGATCTCCGAGGGCAGGCCGCACTCGTATGGATCCGACTGGCGCAACCCGGCACTGGTGCTCGGATTCTTGAGGCGCTTCGGGCCCAGCAGCAGGTTGAGGGTCGCGAAAGCGAAGCCGACGATAATGCCGAGCGCGGCGAAGACAAGGATTGGCAGATACTGATGTAGCAATTCAGATGATCCTGGAAGGGGACAAGGGGTAAGCCTTCAGAAGTGGTTTATACAGGTACTGTGACCTACTTTGTATCAAGTTGCTACATAGTGATTTTTCGCATAAGAAAGCCGAACTCCGACCCTTCTGGACGGGATTGAAAGATGTTTGAGCTCTACATGGCGCTGGGACTGGCCGTCATCGCGGCTAACCTGATCACCGGTCTGATCGGCGGTCTCGCCTGGCGTGCCGAGCGGATATCAATCGCCTTCTGGTACCTGCTTCGCATAGCCCAGGCTGCGACCCTTGTCTTCGTTCTGTTGGAGGCCTTCCTCTACTTCGATGGCAGGCGGGCCGAGGACGATCTGCACTACCTCTATGTCGCCCTTCCGGTCGTCGCGTCGCTACTCGCTGAGGCGATGCGTGGCGCCTCAGCCAGCCAGGAGCTTGGCGAGACCGATTTCACAAGACTCGACGATGCCCGGCAACAGGAAGTCGCGCTGGCAATCGTGAGACGTGAGACCGCCGTCATGTCGGTGGCCTGCTTCGTTCTGGCGTTCCTGGTCTGGCGAGCGATCGAAACCACGACTGGAATATTCTGAAAGCGGCTCAGGCTGCGTCGCCGTCCAACCGGCGAAACAGGCCACTGTGGTAAATCAGCGGGTCACCAGGTGCGGCTTGAACCTCAAGCACATTGCCGGTGATTATCGCGTGATCACCAGCAGAAATGACGTCATGCAGCGAGCAGATCACGTGAGCAAGAGAGCCCAGGACCAACGGTACTCCCTCGTGTTCCTTCCACTCGGCGGCAGCCCACTTTTCCTCCTGCGCCACCTTTGTCGCGAAAATCTCGGCAACCTCGCGCTGCGCCGTCGCAAGGATGTTGATCGAGAACCGGTCAGCACCCTGGACGGCAAGGAGGGTCCGTGAACCCCGGTCGAGGCAGGCCAGCATCATCATCGGCTCAAGTGAAAGCGAGCAGACCGCGGAAGCTGTCGCTCCTGCCGGTCCGGCGGGGCCGACGGCTCCAATCACGGTCACCCCTGTGGGCAGCATTCCAGCTGCTTGACGAAACTCTCTTGGATCCGGGACGGCCATTCTTTGTCGCAGACAATATGATGCTTCCGCAGTGCGTGCCGTTCTGATCACAACACTCATCCTCAGCGCCTCCCTCGGCCTCTCGGCCTGCGGATTCGGTGAGCAGGGAATCTCCATACCGCCAGACAGCCCGGAATACCGGGGTGCCGAACTCTTCGCCGCCAACTGTGCCGGCTGCCACACACTCTCCCCGGCCGGGGCTGACGGGACCGGCAATCGGGGAACAAGGGTCCAGGGTCCGAACCTTGACCAGCGGATCGAGACCTACGAGTCGGCCCTCTACGCAATCGAAAACGGGGGCTACTCGGGGGCGATCATGCCCCAGAACATCGTGGTCGGCGACGAAGCCAGGCAGGTGGCGCGCTTCGTCGCCAAGTACGCCGGCAACGCAGCCGGCGAGTAGCAGACTCCGCGAGTCATGCTCGACCTCAAACTCATCCGCTCCGACCCCGAGCGGATCAAGGCTGCGCTCGCAAGACGAGGTGCTGCCGAGGATATCGATGAGCTGCTGGCTCTGGATGAGCGCCGTCGCGAACTGCTGCCCGAAATAGAAGGGGCGCGAAGCAGCCGGCGCCAGGCATCAGAGCAGATCGGCTCGGCCAGGAAATCCGGCGAGGACGCAAGCGCGGCTATCGCCGAGGTCAGGGAGCTCAAGGCCGAACTCGAACGGATGGAGACTGAACTCGGCGAAGTCGAACAGAAGCGGGATGCCCTGGCCGCCGCCCTGCCGAACATCCCGGATCCTGACAGCCCCGACGGTTTCACCGACGAAGACTCGGTGACCCTGCGCGAGGTCGGAGCGCCACCCGTTTTCAGCTTCAAACCCAAGGATCACCTGGAGCTCGCAGAAGCCGGATCAATGATCGATATGGAGGCCGGCGCACGCACTTCCGGGGCGAGGTTCGCCTATCTGAAGGGCGACCTCGTAATGCTCGAGTTTGCCCTGGTCCGCTGGGCTATGTCCCTGCTGCGCGAGCACGGCCACGAACCGGTCATACCTCCGATCCTGGTTCGGGAGGAAGCGCTTTTCGGCACCGGTTTCCTGCCGGGTGACCGTGACCAGATTTATGAACTGCCGAAAGACGATCTGTATCTGGCCGGAACCTCTGAGGTCCCGCTGGCATCACTGCACGCCGGGGCCCTGCTGGAGGCAGATGAACTGCCGATTCGGTACGCCGGATTCTCAAGCTGCTTCAGACGCGAAGCCGGCGCGGCCGGACGGGACACCCGGGGAATCTTCAGGGTTCATCAGTTCGACAAGGTGGAGATGTTCTCATTCGTCGAACCGGACCTGGCAAGCCAGGAACAGGAACGAATCCTCGCGATTGAGGAGCAGATTCTGAGTGACCTCGGTCTGCCCTACCGCGTGGTGGACGTGGCGGTCGGTGACCTCGGTGGCTCAGCAGCACGTAAGTTCGACTGCGAAGCCTGGATCCCCAGTCAGGAGAGGTACCGGGAGCTTACGTCCTGTTCGAATACGACTGACTTTCAGGCCAGAAGGCTCTCCTGTCGGTTCAGACCTGAACCGGAAGCGCCACCGGAGTTCGTCAATACGCTGAACGGCACAGCCGTTGCCGTCGGCCGGACACTGATCGCCCTGCTTGAAAACCACCAGCAGGAGGACGGCTCAGTCGAAATACCGGAAGTGCTGCAGGATCACGGAGCCCCGACCCGTATCGCCTGACAGAACCCGACTTGACGGTTGACCGCTGGCGTAAGCTGGTCCGGTGAGCACGAAGTCCGCCATCATCAGGAAGGTGATCATCTGCGATGACCACCCGATTGTGAGAGGGGCGCTTCAAAACGTCATCGAGTCGGAGGACGACCTCGAAGTCGCTGCCCTGGCGGAGGACGGCAGGCAGCTGGCTACGTTGGTTACCGCGCTCGTCCCTGATCTGGTGATCGTCGATATAGAGATGCCCCGATGGGATGGAATCGTCTCAATTCAACGACTGATCGAACTCCTTCCAGAGTTGCGAATCCTCGTCTTCAGTGCCCACGAAGAGCAAGGGCTGATCAGGCTGGCCGCCGACAGTGGAGCGGCGGGCTTCGTGGGCAAGTCAGAGTCGGCTGCGGCGATCCTGCCGGCAGTGAGAACCATCGTCAAGGGAGGCCGCTGGTTTCCGGAGTGGCTTACGGAATCAGAGGACGGGGTAGCGGTTACTGGACGCCCCGACACGGACGAACTTCAGCGCCTGAGATCGCTTACCCCGCGCGAGCGCGAGATACTGGACATGTACGCAGATGGCATGAAAACAAAGGTCGTGGCGGAAAAAATCGGGATCCGCACAGCAACCGTCTACACCCACGTCCGTAACGCGATCCGCAAACTCAGTGTGGACAGCCGGACTCAGGCGGTCGTTTTGGCCACCCGATTCAGGTTCCTGCCGGCCGAGTCCGAACAGCCGCAACGGGACTGAAGCGACCGGTCGTTGCGGCAGCGCACGGATCGGATCACGACCCGGGTACTGAATCCTCGAAGCTGAGTGCGCATCCATTGATGCAGAAGCGCTTGCCGCTTGGTCCGGGTCCGTCGTCGAACACATGTCCAAGATGCGCGTCGCAGGCCCGGCAGATGACCTCTGTTCTGAGCATGCCCAGACTGCGGTCCTCGCGAAGTTCAACCTGGGCAAGGTTCGCCGGCTCGGTAAAGCTCGGCCAGCCGGTTCCGGAGTCAAATTTGGCATCAGACGCAAAAAGTTCGGCTCCACAGCAAATACAGCGATATGTGCCATCACGGTGGTTATCGAGAAAGGGGCCGGTAAAGGGCCGCTCGGTTGCCCCCTGTCTGGTGACTTCGTAAACTTCACGTGGCAGTTTGCTTTTCCATTCGGGGTCAGGGTCAAATTCTTCAGGAGCTTCTGATGCGGGTTCGTGCATGTGCGGCCATCCTCGATCGTTTTCGGTCGAGAGCAATAGTAGCTACCGCTACCTTCTTTCTTGTGGCCTCGGCGCTCGCAGTGGGGCCGGCTCCCGTCGGGAGCACTGCTGAAGCATCTTCGGGGAGCAGGCCCCGGCTGACCGCACCCGCAGGCCTTTGCGCGGGTGAAGACATCTCTTCCACCCAACAGCGACCAGGAGCCATCCGGGCAATGGTCTGCCTGACCAACTTCGCGCGCCAGCGAAGAGGTCTCCCCAGATTTCAGATGGATGACCGGCTCAGTGATTCAGCTTCATCGAAAGCGGCCGATATCCTGAGGTGCAACGCCTTCTCCCACACGGCCTGCGGTCGTCCGTTCACCTGGGCGATGAACAAGGAATACATCTCCGGCGCCAGCTGCTGGCGGGCAGGTGAAAACATCGCCTGGGGGGATGAAGTGCTTGGCTCCCCACGGGAGATCTTCAAGGCATGGATGAACTCACCCCTTCACCGGGCGGCGATCCTGAACGGGCAGTACCGCGAGCTGGGTGTGGGCTTCCGGATGGGCAGCCTGGGCGGGTTTCGCCGGGCACGAATCTGGGTTGAACACTTCGGCACGCTCTGCTGAGTCTCCCGGCCAGACCAACTGGGCACCTCAAGGCCCGGTCGACCTCTAGCATCGGTTCGACACACCCTGCTGATGAGGAGAGCAAGCATGGCCGAAGAACCCGAACTCGACGTCCTGCTGAGCACCGAGTTGACCTTTCCCCCACCTCCCGGGTTCGCTGCCGGGGCCGAGTGGTCTGACCCCGCTGTCTATGACCGGGCTGGGGCCGACCCCGAAGCGTGGTGGGCAGGCTGGGCCGGGCAGCTGGAGTGGATCAAGCCCTGGGACACAGTGCTGGACTGGAGCGACCCGCCCCACGCGAAGTGGTTCGAAGGCGGCAGGCTGAACGTCAGCGCCAACTGCCTCGACCGCCACGTAGCCGCCGGCATGGGCGAGAAGGTTGCCTTCTACTGGGAGGCTGAAGACGCCGAGGAAACCGGTGTCGAGGGACGAAAGGCGGTCACCTTTGACTGGCTGCTCGACCAGACCCAGCGTTTTGCCAACGTCCTCAAGGGTCTCGGGGTCAGCAAGGGTGATGTGGTCGGGATCTTCATGCCGATGGTGCCCGAAACGGCAGTTGCGATGCTTGCCTGTGCGCGAATCGGCGCCGTCCACAACGTTGTCTTCGGCGGCTTCTCCGCGTCTTCGCTTAAAGAGCGCATGGAGGTCTCGGAAGCAAAGGTTCTGGTGACCGCGGATGCGACGCTCAGGCGCGGTGCGCCGATGGCGATGAAGGAGAAGGTGGACGGGGTGCTCCCCGAGCTCCCCGAGCTCAGGCATGTCGTCGTCGTAGACCGCTGTGACACGGGCTGCCCGATGCAAAATGGCCGGGACCTTGACTGGCATGAGGCGGTCGCCGGCGCCGACACGGTTTGCGAACCAGAACCGATGGACGCCGAGGATCCTCTGTTCATTCTTTACACCTCCGGCTCCACGGCAAAGCCCAAGGGCATCGTCCACACCACCGGCGGATACCTGACCCAGGTCGCAGCCACCCATCGGATGGTCTTCGATCTGAAAGATGACGATGTCTACTGGTGCGCCGCCGACATCGGCTGGGTTACCGGTCACTCGTACATCATTTACGGACCGCTGGCCAACGGCGCCACCTCGATCATGTACGAGGGCGCCCCGGACTACCCCGGCAAGGATCGTTGGTGGCAGATCATCGAGCGGTACCGGGTGAGCATCCTCTACACGGCACCGACCGTGATCCGGTCGTTCATGAAATGGGGAGAGGGGCTGCTGGCCGGCCACGACCTGTCCAGCCTGCGCCTGCTCGGATCGGTCGGCGAACCAATCAACCCACGCGCCTGGCTCTGGTACCGCGAGCACGTCGGCGGGGGTCGCTGCCCGATTGTCGACACCTGGTGGCAGACCGAGACCGGGGCGATCATGATCAGCCCGCTGCCGGGAATCACCACGACCAAGCCAGGCTCTGCAACGGTACCCCTGCCGGGAATCAAGGCCGCTGTCTACGACAGCTCGGGCAACGAAATCGAAGAGGGAGGCGGCACCCTGGTATTGACGACCCCCTGGCCGGCGATGGCCCGCACGCTCTACGGCGAACCCGAGCGCTATGTCGAGACCTACTGGAACCGCTACGGCCACGACATCTACCTGGTTGGCGATGCCGCCCGGATCGATGAAGACGGCTTCATCTGGATCGTTGGAAGGATTGATGACGTAATCAACGTCTCCGGCCACCGCCTCTCCACCATGGAAGTCGAATCTGCGCTGGTCGCAAACGAAGGGGTCGCCGAAGCAGCGGTGATCGGGGTTCCTGACGAAGCGACCGGTCAGGCAATTGTCGCCTTTGTGACGCCGGAAGACGGGATCGAAGCTGACCAGCAGTTCACGCTCGAGCTGCGGGAGCACGTCGCCGAGAGGATTGGCAAACTGGCCCGGCCGAAGCGGGTCTACTTTGCCGACGATCTGCCCAAGACCCGATCCGGCAAAATCATGCGACGGCTTCTGCGCGACATCGCCGACGGCAAAGAACTCGGAGACATCAGCACGCTCAGGGATCCATCGGTGGTGCAGAGCCTGGCCGGACAGGTGAAAGCATCCGACGGCGATTGAGAGAGACCCCCGGTCACTCAGCACCAGGAGGTGCGGAGGGCGACGGTCTGCTGGAACGGGTCATCTCCAGACGGATGCTTGCGTTTTTTGTGATCGGTGATGTTCTTGGGGCCGGCATCTAGGCACTGGTCGGAGAGGTCGGCGCCAGGACCGGCGGGGCAATCTGGGCAGCCTTCATGCTGGCTCTGGCGCTGGCACTTTTCACCGCATTTGCGTACGCCGAACTGGTCACCAAGTATCCAAAGGCCGCCGGAGCGGCGCTTTACGCAAACCGGGCCTTCGGGCGGGCCGGGCTCCTGCTGTTGGCGGGTGCCCTGCTGTGGGTATTCACCCGGAAGGCAGACGCCTGAACTTCACCGCTGGGTAGAACCCGAGTCAGCCGTTGCGCTTCTTGCGCTTGCGCCGTTCAATCTGCAGAGCATCATCGGGCTCTGGGGCTACATCCGGCTCCGGAGCGGCTCCGTCCGGAACCTCCTCGCCAAAGCCTTCGAGCACAGGCCCGCTTGCTGGCCCGCCAGGGTCTGGTTCAGTTCCACTTTCGGTGCCGCCGCCCCGGCCGCGGGACCCGCCCTTGGGCCATGGCATTGCCTCTCCGGAAGCCCAGGCAGGCGGCCTGCCACCCGGCACCCAGCCAGCAAAAAGCAGGCCGATGTAGATGAACCAGACCAAAGTAAAGAGCGTGAAAAAGACGAAGACCGCACCCAGGGCCATGCCGAGTGAACCCCAGAAGCGGGTCAGCAAACCCGTCCTCATACCCCAGAGAGAGCAGTAGACCACGGCGATGGTGAAACCAAGCAGCCCGGCCAGACCGAGGCCGGTTTCGATCCCGGAAACCGAGGATTCAGCGCGCACATCCCGCGCCGCGTCGTCACGACATTCTTCGATCTGATCGGTCGTGGCGGTGTTGGCACTTCCAGACCTTGTTTCGGTCAGAGCCTGGTCACCGCCCGTCGCCTCTCCGGCTTTCTGCTTCTCACCCACACAAGCCGTGATCTCCGAGGCTGGCACCTTTTTGAACTCAGTCGCGGCGTCGAGCACCGAGACCGTGCTGAGCAGACCGCCAAGTCCGAGGAATATCGGTGCGACGATTACCAGTCCGAGAAGCCCGCGGCGGACCTGCGGCGCGCGCGCAGAGGCAGCCTTGAAGAGGTAGACGAGCGGAACCGCCAAAAGGAACCAACCGAGGCTCTGGATGATGCTTGCGATCACCAGAGCGCTGCGGTCAGAATCAACCTCGAGCAGACGATCAGCAACTCCAGCGGCAGTCCGCACGCCGGAAGCGGAGGATCCAAAGGACAACAGGATCAGCGCCACGGCAGCAACCGAGGCAATACCGGCGATCAGAGCCCAGCGCCGTTCGCGTTCGAGGAGTTGTTCTTTGGTGATCATCGGTGTGTGGTGAACCCGGGCAAGCCTACTGACTGTCCGGAGGCACTTCTTCCGGGTCTTCGTCCCGAACCGGGTAGTACTCGTAATCCTTTGGTTCAAGGATCCGGGAGACCCGGTCACCGATTGCGAGCATCAAGTCGAGAAAAGGGGCGGCAGCCGAAATCACTGTCTCGAAGCGGTCGTGGGTCTCAGGGTCTTCTTTCGTCATTGCTCACTACGCTACAGCGAGCGTGCGGCCCGATCTGACCACAGTTCCCCTTGAAGCCGGTGCCGGCCCGGACAACCCACCCTGTCCGGTCTGCGGCGAGCCACTTTTCGTCTGGGTCGAACTGCCGGTCGAGACAGGCCTCGCCCATCGATGTGAGGCCTGCGGTCTCGGGGTGCTGGGCAAGACGGGAGTCACCGCCGACGCAATTGCGGATCTCGACCTGGGCGCCGCTGAAGATGGTCTCGTTGTTTTCGAAAACAAGGCATCAGTCCAGTCCTTCATCACCGGCGGTGCCTGGAGCGGTCTCGGAACCGAACGCGCCTACCTTTTCACCCCGGAATCGGTCCGCCGGCTGGTCTCAACCCGTGGTCAGGTTGTGGCGAAGGCCCGCTGGATGCCGGGGGTCAGCATCCTCACCATGTGGCAGAGCGGCATCAACATGTTCACCTTCGGCCACAACCTCGCCCTCGGTGCCTTTGGCAAGGCGGTCGCGACTCCAGCTCGCAAACCCTGGCGCGAGTGGCTGGACCGGTTCATCACTGTGGTTCTGGCGGTACCCTCCATGCTTTTCGCTGTTCCGATCGAATTGATCGGCGGTCTTTTCCGGCGCGGAGGCTCCTACCGGATCAGGTTCAAAGTCATCTGAGGCCGGCCGGTACTGACTCCGGCCACCTCGTGATGGACGGGGTTCTGCCCGGGCTCAGACCCGGTCGAGGAGCTGCGAGACAGCTTCGGCGCCGTCTTTGGCTGTTGCCTCTCCTCTGGCCCCCGGGATGCGCGAAACCACGGATCTGGCCGCTTCGATCAGGATCTCCGGTGCCGAGGGTGTGGTCGCGACGGTTATTTCCGTAGCAAGAGAAGCGATGCGGACCGGGTCCAGGGGCCAGGCCGGAACCGCTGGAAGTTCAACCAGAAGCGTGTGAGGGGCGGCCGGGCCGGCTGCGGAGGCAAACCGTGCGAATCGCTCGGCTCCGGCCCCCAGGGTGGGAAGGCCTCCGTCCAGGAAAAGTGCCCAGACTGCCTCTTGCCCACCGTCCGAGGCTGCGTCGCGGATCGCGGCGACATCCTCCGACATACCTTCAGTCGCACCAGCCAAGGTGTCGTACAGAGGTGGCTCGACCAGCACCAGACTCTTGACCAGATCAGGTTCGGCGAGTGCCAACTCGAGCGCGACCACAGCACCGAACCCGGCCCCGAGCACTCTGGCGCCCGAGATGTCGAGCTCCCTGAGCACTCCGGCCGCGGTAATCGACTGCTCTGCGATCGAAGTCCGGCGATAATCATCCGGTGCCGCAGACCTGCCCCAGCCGGGGCGGTCATAGCTGACGACCTGCCACCGTTCGGAAAGCTGCTCGACGGCCGGTTCAAACCAGACGGACGACACTCCGCTGGGGTGGATCAGCAGGACGGCCGGGCCGTCACCGGCGGTGGCTGAGTGGAGTCCGGTCAGCTGAGTCGTGTCCGGTGGTTGCCTGATGTCTGATCAGCGCAGACCCTGGCGGGCTTCCCGCACCAGAGTGACTGCTTCCGGGAAGACGATCCGGATCGCATCGCGAACCTGAATCGCCTGCTCGTCGGTGCCGCCGGTCAACTCGAGGCGGCCGATCGAGGCGACCGTCATCTCGACCGCGAGCCGAATCGCGTTATCGGCCCAAGCGACCTGCTGGGAGGACTGCATCTGATCTGCCATCTCCTGCATTCGTGCCCGCAACTCTTCCGGGTCTCCGAACATGTCAAACGGTGAGCCTTCCATCATTGAAATGTAGCTGTTCGGTCATGCCCGCCGCAAAAGCCGTGCGTGGGTCCGCCTTAGGTTCAGTTCATGGGCAACTCCGGCAACCAGTACCGCGACCAGATTCCAACGGTTGAACCGCCTGGAGGGTCAGCCGCGAAACCACGCCACGAGCCGCATACGGATGGGTCACTCTCGAGTTGCAGGTGGCTCCACCTTTCCGACAGCAACGGTTCGGCCACGGTCGAGCAGACCGGACTGGTGTTACTGCTCTCGGCCACCATCGCGTTGGTCATCGGTTTTGGCCTGCTCACCGGTGAAAGAGGGCCTGGCCGCGAGATTGGCACCAGGATCGCCGACCGGATCGCCTGCGGCCCGCGCGCTCCCGACGCCTGTCATCACCATCCCGCCGTCGAGGCCTACGGGTGGCCGGTCGCCCGGGCGCTGAGGCAACTCGCCCCTTGGCCTGCGGCCCGTCCGGGACCCGACGGAACTCCCTTGATGCCAGTCGATTTCCGGTACTGCCGTAGCCGCAGCTGCGCTGTTCCGGAGGCCGGTGAGCGGGGTCTGCGCCTGACCACTTCGAACCGGCGCATCACCTATTTCACTGAAGTGCGCAACCGGGGTCAACTGGGTGGGCGGCTGGAGCTTGTCTGGTGGCTTTATCGCCCAGGGCTCGGATGGGAGGGATTGAGGCGCAACATCGGCCCGGAGGAGATCGAAGCCGCCTCCGGCACTCGGGTTCTGCTGTCGGATACTCCGATGCTGGTGCCCCTCGAGACCCTCGACGGCCGCAACCACGTCCGGTTCGCAGCCAACGAGCAACCGCCCTGGCAGTGGACGGTCGGCTCGGTTCACACTGGCCGAATGCGCTGAACGCCTCCAGTCAGCTGCCGAATGATGCTGGCTACCAGACGGCCAGGTGTTCTTCCATCACCCCGCTCGCCTCGGCCAGTTCGATGCCGGCGAGCGAGCCGGTGAAGGTGCCGAAACGGTGAACGTAATCCGATCGGATAAGTCCGAAATTATCGTGGCGGCGACGTTCGGCCCCCTGACCAAAGTCGAAGGCAAGCCGGTCGCCTCCCAGAAAGGTGACCGCCTCGAGGCCACTGAACACGACCGGTTCCGGTTCGACCGGCTGACCGTCGATCCAGACGGCGCGCTCGCTGCCGCTTACCGGATCATTGATTCCCGAAGTCAGGTTCCAGGCAAGCTGGCGACCATCAGTCGCGGTGCCAACGCCGGCAGACCAGCTCCAGCTGGTGTGGCGGGCGTGGTAGCCGGCCGACTGGTCGTCCACGCCGAGGCCTTCCACCTTCCAGCTGCGGTCGCCGGCTTCGATTCGGCCTGTCAGAGGAACCCCGGCACGCTTGCTGGTCCACCCCCAGCCTCGACCACTGGGACACACCACCTCCACCGGAACGCTCTCACCGATCTGGAGTGAGACTCGGGCTGCCTCGGATTCGAGGTCCAGGCGGTTGCCTTCGATCGTCAGCTCCGGTGCGCCCGGTCGCATGCGGGTGTAGCCGAGCAGGCGGCCGTCTTCGCGGTCCCAAAGCGACCAGAAGGTTGTCCGGAAGGGGCCGATCTCGGCCCAGGCTGCACAGAACATCACCTGCTCGCCGTAGTAGCCCAGATAGCGCCACCGTTTTCGCAACGTGGCCCGGCTGACCAGAGGCATCGGGTCCGGTGGAAGCGGCAGGTTCGGGCGCCCCGGGCCCGGTCCCCGCCACGGCATCCCGGCGTGCCCGTCGGCACCCGCTCTGAGCTTGGCAATCAATCGACTCACGCCCGGCTACACTACCCCGCTGTGTCTGAGACTGCCCCGACAAATCCAGAAGACCTGACCGCCTCCTACGATCCCGCCGACGACGCGATGTGTTCTCGGGCGCGGGAGAGGTTCACCGCCGACCGGAACCGCCGCCTGCCGCGCGGCAGGAGTCGCCATGCGACTCTGCCGAACTTCATCATTATCGGCGGTCTCAAGTGCGGCACCACGTCGATCCACCACTATCTCGGCCTTCATCCGGAGATTCACATGTCGAAGCCGAAGGAGCTCAACTTTTTCGCCGCCGAGCAGAACTGGGACCTCGGACTTGACTGGTACAAGGGGCGCTTTGACAGCCGTTTCAAAGTGAATGGCGAGTCATCCCCCCACTACACCAACCGCCCAAGATTCAACGGAGTTGCCGAGCGGATTCACAAGTACTGCCCGGACGCGAAGCTTGTCTACATGGTCCGGGATCCGATCAAGCGCATCCTCTCCCACTGGGTCCACGCCACCGGAGCCGGATACGAGACCCGCGAGTTCGTCGACACGCTTTCGCTTCCAGACACTTCATACATCCAGCGATCGATGTACTGGATGCAGCTTCAGCCCTACCTCGAGCTGTTCGACCGCGACCAGATCGAGATCATCACCCAGGAAGAGCTCGGCAGCGACCGTGACGGCACGATGAAAAAGGCTTTCTCCTTCCTCGAAGTAGACCCGGACTTCACATCTGAGCAGTTCGACCGCGAGTGGGAGAAGTCGGCAGCCAAGCAGGACGACAAGTACCAGTTCATGGAGAAGCTGATCAAGCTCCCCGGCTTCCGTTCACTGGACCGGAACTTCGACCGGCTGCCGGAGTCGATGCGGTGGATGGTCGAGAAGGTCGTCCACAGCCCCGACAAGCCCCCGGCACCGAAGCCGGAGATCCCGGACGACCTCATGATTGAGCTGAAGAGCCGCTTCAGGGACGACGTCACCGGGCTCGAGAAGTTCGCAGGCCGCAGCTTCGGCGGCTGGCACGACTACTCCTGACCGTCCCCCTGCCAGGCACCTGCAAACCGGCTTGACCATGGCCCGGGGCTCCATTCGGCTAGCTTGAACGCCATGCGGCGCCTTCTTCCCGAACCCGGCGAGACATCGGTCGACGAGTTGATGGACGGATACCGGCCTTTCGACTCGCCACTGGCGGATCGGCCCTTCGTCGCGGCCAACATGATCACCACGCTGGACG
>JBBECI010000030.1:0-30499 GCA_040881895.1 Solirubrobacterales bacterium
GGCTTCAGGTGCCTGTGTCCGAAAGGATGTGGAGGTTCGACTCCTCTCGGCCGCATTTTCATGACCGGCTCCGGCCAGTCATTCCGGTTCTTCACGAACCGCCGCTCGGGGGCGCCGTACCTTCTGGAATAGTTGCCGGGTGAAGATCTACTCGTGGAATGTAAACGGCATCAGGGCCGTGATCCGGAAGGATGAGTTCGGTCCCTTTATGGCCGGCCACGAACCCGACATCCTCTGCCTGCAGGAGACCAAGGCCCAGCAGGGACAGGCCGTGATTGACCTGCCCGAATACGAGGAGTACTGGAACTCGGCCGAGCGCAAGGGCTACTCCGGCACCGCGGTCTTCACACGTCAAAAGCCGGTCGCTGTGCTTAATGACTTCACCGAAGACATCTCGATCCGGCACGGTCTTGTCGACGATGGCTACGGGGACCCGATGGCAGAGGGCCGCATAATTTCAGCCGAATATGAGCACTTTCATGTCGTCACCGCTTATGTTCCAAACGCCAAGGGAGATCTGAGTCGGCTGGACCTGCGCCACCAGAACTGGGACCCCGCCCTGCTGGAACACCTGCGTACCCTGGAACAGACCAAGCCGGTGATCTTTTGTGGCGATTTGAACGTCGCCCACACCGAAGAAGACCTCGCCAACCCGAAGACCAATGTCGGCAAGCACGGCTTCACTGACGAGGAACGCGAAGGCTTCCAGAACTTCATGGATTCAGGCTTTGTCGACACCTTCCGCCTGTTCACCGAAGGCAACGGTCACTACACATGGTGGTCACTGATGACCAAGGCCCGGGAGCGCAACGTCGGCTGGCGGATCGATTATTTCCTCGTCTCGGAATCGCTGCGTGAAGCCGTCACCGACGCGAGCATCCATGCCGATATCACCGGCTCCGATCACTGCCCGGTCAGCATCACCATCGACCCCTCAAAGCTTCCCTGAACAGCAGGGGCGTCAAACAAAAACGGGAGCGCGGCCTTGGCCACACTCCCGTTGACTTCGCCTAAACGGACTGGGAATCTCCCCTGCTCCCGCCTTAGGTCAGTGACCGAACCTGATGTTCGGGAGAATTCTGTCCGCCCAGGCGGGCAACCACCATGCCCACTTGCCGGTCAGCCGTATCAGCACCGGCAAAAGCAGCAGGCGGACCAGCGCCGCATCCAGCAGCACCGCGACGCCGAGGATGATGCCCATCTCCTTCGGGGGAAGCGGACCGGAAAGGGCGAAGGTGAAAAACACCGCCACCATGACACCGGCCGCAGCGAAGATCACCCGTCCCGAGTGGGCGATGCCGCCGACGAGGGCCTCCTTCGGATCACCCGACTTTTCCCAGTGCTCTTTCGCCGAACTGAGCAGGAACACCGAGTAATCCATCGAGATCGCGAAGATCATCGCGAAGAAGAACACCGGTGCCCATGCATCGAGGAAGCCCTGAGACTCAAAGCCGAGAATTCCGGACAGATTGCCGTCCTGAAAGATCAGCTTCGCGACGCCGAAGGCTGCACCGACCGCGAGCAGGTTGGTGACCACTCCCAGCGCGGCGACCACAGGGGCCCGCAACGCGAACAGGAGCAGCAGGAACCCGAGGAGCATGACCACCCCGATTACCAGGGCCGTCTTTTCTGAGAGCGCCGTCTCCAGGTCATGGTTTTCGGTCGAGGCTCCGCCAAGCTGGGCCTCGGCCGGCAGGTCCGTTCGTAAGCGGTCGATCGTCTCGCCCGTCATCGGACTGGACGGATCCGAAGCAGGCACCGCCTGAACCATCACCAGTCCTTCGCCGCCCGGCATCGCCGGGTAGACCTGGACGATCTCCGGATCGGCCCTTAGCGCCGCCTCAATCTCGCTGGCTGATCCGGACGGGCCGACCACCTGAAGCGCGCCGGGCGCACCCGCACCGAAGGACGCCTGGAGTTGTTCATAACCCTGTCGGGAGCCGTCCCTCTCCGGAACGACCTTGATCGAAGGCATCCTGGTGTCCAGCGAGAAGACCGGAAGCGCGATCACGACCAGTGCGAGCAGAGCCGGAATCCCGAACAGCAGGGGATGCTTCCAGATCTTCTCGCCCCACGCCGCGAAGAACGGTGAGCGGTGCTCTCCCGCATGAACCCATGGCAACGAGAGCCTGTTGATGCGCGGCCCGAGCTTGCCGAGAACAGCAGGCAGCAGGGTGAGGGATGCCAGCAGGACAAATGCCACTGAGATCATGATGCCCAGGCTCATCGAGCGAAAAGCAGGGCTTGGAACCAGCATCACCGCAGAGAGCGAGATCAGCACCGTGAGACCCGAGAAGAGCACCGCTTTGCCAGCCGTCTCCATCGATTCTTCGACCGCCGCAATCGGGTCCGGAAAATCCGTAAGGGCACCGCGGAAGCGATAGACGATGAACAGCGCGTAGTCAATGCCAAGCGCCAGCGCGAACATCAGGGCGAAGTTCAGCGCCCAGATCGAGATATCCGTGAACTGGGTGCCGAGGTAGAGGGTTCCCGCGGCGGCAACCAGACCGATGATGGTGAGCATCAGCGGCAGTCCGGCAGCAACCAAAGAACCGAAGGCAAGCACCAGAATCAGCATCGTCACTGGCCAGGAGATCAGCTCGGACTTGATCATCGCGTCCTTGTTGGCCTTGTTGAAGTCAGACCACATGCCGGAAGCGCCCGTGAGGGAAACCTCAACCCCGGCCGTGTCGAGCGAGTTGAGCTCAACCTTCAGATCATCGGCGGCCCTGACCATCTGGTTCGGATCTGAGGCTGCACCGGCCTGCACCACTACGGTCTTGCCGTCTTCGGAGATCCAGCCGCCCTTGCCCGGCACCACCACTGCTGAAACATCGTCACTCGAAGAGAGGGTTGACTCGACTTCGCCAATCGCCGCCTGAAACTCGGGTCCCGTCCACTTCTGGCCATCGCTGCTCATGACAACCATGAGAGCTGAGGAAGACATCCCTCCAAACTGTTCGTCAATCGCCTCACGGACTTCGACCGACTCAGATCCTGTGGCCTCCCAGCCGGCACCCGAAAGCGCATGCTCGACCCTCGGAGCGAAGAAACCCAGAACCAGCGCAATCACGATCCACGCGCCAAGCACAAGCTTGAAATTGTTGGTCGCCCAGCGACCGAGTCTTCCCATCGGTCCGACGGAGCTCATCGCGCACCTTCGGTGTCAGCGTTCCTGACGTAAGAGGAGTTGAGACCGCATGTCCGACCCAGAATGAGCGAGGCAGGGCAAGTCCCGACTGCTACGTACAGGAGCTGATTCAGGCCGACAAAGCCGGTCAGCAGCAGAAACCACGGCGAAAAAACCGCTGCCAACACTGCGCTGAGGATCGTCATCGTCCCGGCCATCAGGAAAAGTGCCCGCTCAAGGGGCCACCTGGTTCCACTTTCAGACTGCTGGTTCATTCGCATACTCCACTTCACAATTGTTTAGTTGTATAGAATACAAGAACAGTAGCACCTGCAGGCTGATCCTGCGGCGCCTGTGCTCCGGCGGCCCTCAGGGACGCTGGAGAGACTCGAGCACCGAGGCCATTTTGCCGAGGCGCCTCTCCATGCTGCCACAGACCTGGTCGCACATCTCAACCATCGCCGTGTCGGCAACCGAGTAGAAGACCGTGTTGCCCTCCTTCCGCCGCGCCACAGCACCGGCACCATGAAGGGTCTGGAGATGTTTGGAGACATTTTGCTGAGTGGCACCCAGATCACCGGCCAGCTCCCCCACGCTGCACTCGCCGGTCCGCAGGCGGTCAATGATCCTCAGGCGCATCGGCTCGCCGAGCAGTCTGAACTGCGAAGCGATCAGATCAGCGAGATCATCAGGAAGAGGCGAAGGCATTGCCATAGAGGACAACTATACAACTCGGCAGTTGAACTTTTCAAAGAGTCTGGCTGAAGAGCAGTCGGTGAACCGGAGTTATCGAATCCGGATGCTCTTTGAGGCGAACCTGCTGCCGGCATTCGCCGCGCTCACCTTGAAAGTCGCCCTGACAGAGCCCCTGACCCGGAACCTCGCCCGGATAGTGACGGTTCTAAAGGCGCCACCGGCAATGGCGCCCACCGGCGCACTCGCCCGGACTCCACGACCGGAGATAGTCAGCCGACCGGCCGAAGTGGCTTTGGCGCCGACGTTGCGAATTGTGACCCTGTAGGCATTCAGCCGGTTCCGAACGGTGCTGGCCGGTCCGCTAACACTGAGAGTGCCGAGGACCGGCCTTGCTTCAGCACCCGTACAGGGGATGGTGCCCGAGTCATTCAGGAAGAGCTCCGGACCGTTTATCGGGTTGCCCCCGACGTCGCGCTCACCAAGAATGTAGTCGGCATTCCAGGCCAGACCTTCGTCCCCGGCACATTTCACCTGAAGGTAATTTCGGTCGAGGCCGGCTGGCAGCGTCACCGTAAGGCCCAGCATTGGCTTTGGTCGAAGAATTGCCTGGCCGGGGATTGAGAGGGTGATGGCCGTGACTGCTGAATCGACTGGAAGTGTCGGGATCTCGAATCGAAGGTGGCCGTCCGGCTGAAGGATCGCCGATGTATAAATCCCGACCTGAAGGTCGTAGGAATAGGAGTACACCTTGATCTTCGGCAGTCCGCCGACCCGACCCCCATTGAAGATCAGCAGGTCGCCGTCCCTCGCTGCGATGGCCTGGCTGTTTTTGGCTAGCGCGAACCGGGCAGTCCCGTTGCCGATGAGTGCCCCCGGACATCGGGCGATCATCTCCGGTACCGGGATGCTGTTTGTAGTCGGAGGCGGACCCAGCTTGCTGTCCGGGCAGACGGGCATTGAGGGCTTTGGATTAAAGGTGAGTGCGCTCGCTGGGGGAAACCTCAGGTCGGAAACCTTAAGCGGGGTGATCTTGGGGTACTCATCGGGCTCGCCCGGGAGGCCGATCACCGTATCGACTGATCCTTGCGCCGCACTGAAGGCGTTGCTGAAGAAGGTCGGCCCGGACATCGGCGTGATCGTGAACTCGGCATTTGCTGATTCACCGGCGGCAACTGCCTCTGACGGTAGCGCCAGCGCAAGAACAAGCACTGCTGCGGTACTGAGCTTGCCGACAAGCTTCATTGACTCTTCCCTCTGAGATCTCCCGAATCCCTCACAACCAGTCTACAAGCAGCGACCTTACCGTCTCCTCAAGTGCCGAACGACGTCTGCTCGCGCATCAGGTGAGAAGTCCGGGGAACAAGAACGGGCGGCCAGAAGGCCGCCCGTTTCAGATCAGCTTTTGGCCGATTACTTACTTGGTGACCGTGATTGTCTTGGAGGCGCTCTTCGAGCCGGCATTGGTCGAAGTGGCCGTGAACGTTGCCTTGATCCTGCCGACCGTCTTTGGCTTGACCCTGACATTGACCGTCTTGGTTGCTCCAGGGTTAATGGTTCCGGCGATGGCGCTGGAAACGATGCCCCTTCCGGAAACCTTCACCTTCACACCGGTTGCCGCGACAGTCCCGGAGTTTCTGACCTTGACCTTGTAGGTCGCGTTGGAGTTGCGCTTGACCTTGGCCGGTCCGCTGACCACAACGCTGCCGACTCTGGCTGAGGCGATTGCCCCAGTGCAGGGAGCGTTGCCAAAGTTGCTGGTTAGGACTGAATCGTTGGTCGGGTTCCCTCCAGCGTCACGTGAGCCGAGAACGAAGCCAGCGGTCCACGGGAATCCGGCGTTGCCCTCACATTTCGCCTGGACATATGTAGGATCCAGACCGGCTGGCAGTGTGACAGTCAGGTCGAACAGGGGCTTCTCCAGAACGATTTCCTCGCTCGGGATTGCCAAGTTCAGCGTTCTGACCGAGGAATCAGAAGTCAGACGCGGCACGTCGAACAGCAGCTGGCCGTCAGGCTGGAGTATTGACTCCGTGTAGATGCCTACGCTGGTGTCATAAGAGTAAGCGTAGATCTTGATCTTGGGGAGCCCACCAACGAGGCCTCCGTTGAAGATCAGAATCTCGCCATCGCGGGTCGCCGTTGGACTCGTACTCTGAGCGAGGCCGAAAACCGCTGTTCCGTTACCAATCAGCGAGTCTGGGCAACGATCCAACATCGTCGGCACAGGGATGCTGTTCGTGGTCGGCGGCGGACCGAGCTGGCTGTCCGGGCAGACCGGCATCGCTGGGTCGGGGTTGAAGGTCAGCGAACTTGAAGGCGGAAAGCCCAGGTCTGCAACCTTCAACGGCTGAATGTTCGTAACCGTCGGGAAAGGTGCTGAAGACAGGATTGAAGTATCGACTCTCCAATTCGCAGAGCTGAACGCATTGCTGAAGAAAGTTGCCCCGGACCTCGGAGTTATCTCGACGTTGGCTTGGGACGTTTCCCCGGCAGCACTCGCCATGCTCGGAATGACAAACGCGAACAACAGCATGAAAATCGCAATTGCAGAACTAAAAAGTTTCATAATCCTCTCCTGTCAAATGTGTTGCCCACGAAGGTGGACTCCTCTCCCAGAAACACTCTCCGGCAGTCTATACGCAAATAACACCGTGGCTGCTGAAGAGTTGCGCTGTGAAGAGTTCTTCTGACTGCGACCACCTGACGCTAATCCGACCTGCGGTCAGTCCTGCTGGATTTACCTGCTCCGACTAAGCCTGGTTATCCGGATCGTCCGCCAGGAAGAGGGCGGGCATAGAACGGGCGGCCCGAAGGTCGCCCGTTCAAGTTGCTTTCAGCTCTCCGCGCCGTTTATCTGACGACCCTTATGTATTTGACGACGGACCTCGAGCCTGCGTTGGTTGATGTCACCCTGAAGGTGGTCCTGATCCGGCCGAAGATACGAGGTCTTATCCGGGTGTAGACCGACCGGGTGGCTCCGGCCCTGATGTTGCCGATCAGAGCGCTTGACCTGATGCCCCTGCCGAATACGTTGAGTCGGACGCCGGTAGCGGTGATGTTGCCGGCGTTTTTCACGCTGACCCGGTAGGCCGCACGTCGGTAGCGCTTCACACGAAGCGGACCCGTCACCCCGACTGCGCCGATCCTGGCAGCACCAAAGACTCCTGTACATGGGTCTGTTCCTGAATCGCTCACCGTGAACTCTGGATCGCCGATGGGGTTGCCTCCAGCGTCACGCGAACCAAGGACAAAGTCGGCGGTCCACGGGAACCCGGCGTTGCCTACGCATCTGGCCTGGGCGTAAGTCGGGTCCTGACCGGCCGGAAGAACGACTGTCAAGGCGAACAATGGCTTCTCGATAACCGTCCGCTGACCCGGAATCGCCAGGTTGAGCGTTCTGACGGAGGAGTCGGCTGTCAGGCGGGGGATTTCAAACCGGAGTTGGCCGTCGGGCCGGAGGATGGCCGAGGTGTAGATGCCGACACCCGTGTCATACGAGTAGGCGTAGACCTTCAACTTGGGCAGGCCGGCCACGCGTCCGCCGTTGAACAGCAGAACTTCACCGTCGCGTGTCGCGAGTTCAGCTGTGCTCTGGCTGAGGCCGAACACGGCTCTACCGTTTCCGATCAGTGAGTTCGGACAGCGATCGATCATGTCGGGTACCGGAATACTGTTTGTGGTCGGGGGTGGGCCGAGTTGATCATCCTGGCAGACCGGCATCGACGCTTTGGGGGTGAACCTGAGCAAGTCCGAATTCGGAAGGCCAAGGTCCGCAACTTTCATCGGGGTGATTGTCGGGGCAAGCACGGGCGGGATGATCGCGGTATCCACTCTCCAGTTGGCAGCACTGAAGATATTGCTGAAAAAAGTTGGGCCCCTCGGCGATATCGAAACGTCAGCGTCAGCTGTTTCCCCGGCGGCGTTGGCCACGGTCGGAAACACGAAGGCGAAAGCCAACAACGAAAACACGATTGTGGAATGTAAGAGCCTCACGGCTACCTCCTGCTCGGAAATGAATCTCTCGGAGGTGGTTACCACCCTCCAGATCACTGCCGGAAACATTCTTGAAACTCCTCGGCAGTCCAGTCACCTATACAACCCGCCAGGCCTGCAGAAGTTGCGCGGAGGAAACCCTCAGGGCTCGCGAAAGACCTGCTGGTACTGCTGGGGCGGCCGGGAGGGATCACCGATCGGGGTGAACAACGGCTGCTGGATACAGGCTGGGGCAGGAACGTTGTCGGTCTGGTTGAAGCCGGCAAATCCGAACTGAAGCACGTTGTTGTACTGCTCCTCCGCCTCGGCAGCGGTGAACGGGTATCGAAGGTTGACCGTGTACTGAGCCTGCTGAGCCGGACTGAGGGCTGCCCACGGTGGCAGGGTGGCGTTGATTCCACCACCGGTGCAGTTTGCGTCGTTGAACACGGGCAGGCCAGCTCCAGCCAGGTCGAGGTTCGAACCAGCCATCGGGTAAGGGTTGGCCCGGCTCGAACTGAGCTGCTGCGGGTTGAAGGCCGTGGTCGACTCCGGACCGAGCGTTACTCCAGCCCGGACGTAGCGAACCCGCTTGCCGGCGTAGAAGGTGCCAGCGTTGGTTGCCGAAGCCACGTTCCCGAGGAATCCTGCGAGTTCCTCCTTGTAATAGTCGGCAGTCTGCAGCAACGGCTTGAGCTCGGCCAGGTAGTCAGGAAGCCTGGTCAGCAGTCTTGGTGCTTCAGTATCGAGGAAGCCGCGAAGAGAGGGAAAGGCTCGGGGTGCTTTTGCGATGACCGGCTTGAGTCCTTTGTACAGGCGGATCAGTTGAGGATCGAGTTCGAGTGCTGCGTCGAACAGGGGCTTGACCTGCCGGGCAACCGGCGTGAACTTCACGACCGAGGGGGTACTGGCCTCGCTGAAGTCGCCGAGGCGCTGCTGGGTCAGACGGGATTCCTTGAGGAAGGTCGGAAAAATCCTGAAAAAGTCCTGGAGCTCCTGCGTCCTGGACGCGGTGGTTTTGAACACAGTGTTCGTATTGGTGATCAGGCTGCTGAACTGCCCTTGACGCTTTCTGAGGGCATCAAAGACTACGCCGGTGTTACGGATCAGCTTGCTCACGTCTTCTTCCTGCTGGTTCAGAATGTTGAGCACGTCATCAAGCTCGGTCAAGGTTCCCGGAAGCACGCCGAAGGTCTGGTTCAGGGTGACCCCGCGACCCGAGACGGCGATCGAATTATCAATCGCGCCCTGCATGAACGCCTCGCGAGTCCTCGCATCGAAAGTCCGAAAGATTTCATCGAGTTGAACTGATCTTGCGACCTGGGCAGCCGGCAGCTCCCCACCATCGGGAAGCATGCCGTCCCGTTTATCACCCGGCGTCAGCTCGATATAAGCCTCACCGAGAAGTGACTTGGCCCTGAGAATTGCCCGAGTGTCCTTCGGTACCGGGGCATACTCCGGGTCAATTTCAAGTGTGACTATGGCCTTTGTGTCCTGGTCACCGGTCCCGAGCTCGACGCCGCTGACCCGTCCTACCTCCACGCCGGAGATCTTGATCTGGGACTGTTCGGCAAGCTGGCCGATCTGGGTCATCGGCATCTTCAGTTTGTATCCGGCCGCAGAGAGCGGGGTCGGGCCTCCGAAGGCCACCCAGACAAAAAGCAGCAGGCCGAAGCAGGCGAGCACGAAGCCCGAAACCGTGATTAGTTGTCCTATCGAAGGTGCCTGTTTGTTCATGGTCCGACCGGTGGAATGTTGGGACATACGCCGCCGTCAACCGGATTGGTCGGAGGCGGTAGCTGGGCGAGGCGATAAGCCGTAAAAAGCTGGGGAATACCGGCGAAGCCGTTCCAGGCCACCTGACTGGCCTGAAGAGCGGTGTTGCAGCTGATCGTGCTGATGCCACGCCTGACCGGGCCTCCGGCATCCTGGGCAGTGATCGATGAGTTGGTGTTCTGAGCAAGCCAGGGAGCCCAGAAGAGAAATCCTTCCTGCGCGTCGCCGGGCGGGTTGTAAGCAAGGATATTCAGCAACTGGTTGAGGTTTACATAGAAACCACGAACCTTTTCGGTGGTGATCTCGGAGGCCCGGCTGGTGGCGCCAAGATCCGAGAACACGGGCTGGACCTCCCTCGAGAACGGCCGAATGTCGTCGCGCACGAGAGGTGTAACCGTGCGCCACTTCTGCAGTGCCTGAAGTGAAGCCTTGAGATTCTTCGCCCCCGGGATCAGGCCGAGCAGGGTCGGGCGCAGCACCAGTGACAGTTGATTGGATTTGGCCAGTCCGTCCTGCGCGGCGAGCAGGGTCGGCGGAAGTTCCGTCAGGGCTTCACGCAGCGACGCTTCCTCGTCAGCCCAGGCCTGGAGGTTGTTCTTTGAACTAGTGATGAAGTCGGCGACGACCTCGTCGTTATTACCGAGCTCGGTGGCTATCTTGCTCAGCGCGCTCACACCGCCGCTGATGTTTTCCCGGCGCTCCTCGAGCAGACCGTTCAATCTCGCGGTGTATTCCGCAAGGGGACCGAAGCGACGCAGACCCTGCATCAGTTCGCGGCCTTTCCTGTCCAGCCCAAAACCGGCGCCGTTCAGCAGCAGAACCAGATAGTCCTGAGTGTCACGGTCGAGATTGGCAAAAAACTGGTCAAGCTGCACGTTGGACATCCCCTGAGCCAGCGGCAGAGTCGAACCTTCCTCGGGCGGTGGTCCGGTGGTGCCGGGGTCGACCTCGACCGCCATGTCGTTGAGGCCGGTCTTCGGGCGAAGCAGGAACTCGGCGTCCTGATGGAGCAGGTCTTTGTACTTCGGGTTGATGTCGAGCCTGACCTTCGCGACCCCGTCCTCAAGCTCGGCTGCACCGACCTTGCCGACGTTTATCCCGGCGATAACCGTGGCTTGGCCTTGGCCTGGCGTGATCGCCTGAGCGGTTTCGAACTCGACGTTTATCGAGTAGAAATCCTGGCCGAGACCGGGGATCCATGAGGGAAGTGCAGCCTTCTGGTTGGACAGAATCACGAGCAGCGTCACGGTCGCGACCAGCACCATTACTGAAATCGCAATGAAGTCGCGGTAGTGGGTTCTGATCGCGCGTTTCACGGTGTGTAGACCTCGGGGCTGGCCGGGCCGGGACCGACTGCGGCCGGGCTGTTCAGATCAGGAACGTCCTGGGTGTAGCAAAGCTGGTTGTTGACCAGTGGCGGCGTTCCGAGATCCAGCGGACTGGTGCCCAGGGTCGGAGTCGGGGTCCGCCCGTAAAGCGGAGTGAGGATTCCGCCAACCAGAGGATCGGGCATCTGGACGGTCTCCGCTCCGCCGCCGATCTGGAAACGGGCAAAGGGACCGTTTCCGTCGAAAGTAGAGGTCGATCCCGCGATGTTCACCGCCGAGTAAAGCGCCTGCCGCGATGCTTTCTGGCCGTTTCCGAGACCGCCGTCGGTTATCACCTGATCGCCGGTCGGAATGATGTTGTCGGAGACGCACAAACCGTAGTACTGGAGCTGCGGGAGCAGGGCGAGAGTCGCCCTGGCCGCAGTCGTCGTGGCGGGTGTATTGCGTCGAATGATCTGCGACAGCCCGAGCAGTTCGCTTTCGGTCAACAGCGGCTTGAGCTGGTTAGCCAACGGCTGCACGGCAACGATTGTGTCTGGGATCTCATTGACGCCCGGTGTAATTGCGACCGCGAATCCACGCAGTGCCGGAAGCGCACGGTTCAGGTTGCTGAGTGACGTGCGCGCGGTCGTGAGGGTCGGCGGCAGCTCGCGGATGGTGGCCGAGAGATTCTCCGACTCAGCTGCGAGGGCTCCAGTGAAAGTTGCGAAGTTCCGGACGAATCCCTGGACGTCATCGGCCCTGGCATTCAGAGCGCCGGTCAGACGACCGAGCCCGCGCAGCAGGTTGCGCAGCTCATTCGGGTTCTCCCCCAGATAGGCCGCGTTGACGATCGCTGTACCACGAGCTGCCTCTTCACCCTCCCGGTAAAGCAGGTTCAATGCTTCGCCGCCACTGAGACCTTTCACAGAGGGCTCAAAGGTGAGGTCTTCATACGCTGTGGGTGTTGCGTTCAGCCCGGTCCCGAGACCCGCAAGTACCTTCTGCAGGTTTGCCCGCTGGGGTAGCTGGAGAGTGTTCCGGAGAACGTCGCCCAGCTGGACACTTGTGCCGGTTCGACTCACCGGAATTATGCCGTCGTCGGGCAGCTCTTCAGCATCAGGTGTGCCCGGATCGAGGTCAATGAACCAGTTTCCTTCGAGGAAGAGCCTTGGACGGATCTGAGCTGCGGCATCTTCATGGATCGGTCTGCCTTCACCGTCAACCGTGAAAGTCACTGTAGTTGCCTCACCGGCCGCCGAAACCTCGGTCACCTTGCCGACGTTTATGCCGGCGATCCGGATCGGTGAATTGATCGCAATGTTGACGGCGTTGGTAAATGTCGCGTTGACTTGGTAACCCGGACTCGTGAACGGGATCGACTTGGTGAATGCCAGGTAGAAGCCGATCGCCACCAGGACGACAGCGATCAGGCCGATAGTCAGGGGTCCTGCACCTCCCCAGTCCCTGAAGAACTGCTGGTTGTAGCGCGAAGGCTTGCGGTGGTCGCGACTCATGGGTTCAGGTTCCAGTTCAGTTGCTGCTCGGACTGATCGTTGGTGATGATGGTGTTCTGGGCGTCTCCGTTGCCGATCACCTGAACGCCTTCGGTGTAGATCTCGTTACCCGCGGCACAGATACGGGGCTGACCCGGAGATGCCGTGTATGGGTAGGGGTTGGAGTGAAGGAAGTTGCCGATATTGACCGGGTAACCAGGGCTTGCTGCTCCCCCATTCGCCGGCGCAGCTGCGGGTCCACCTTCGGCGTTTTCCCCAACCGGCGGAAGTACGCTGATTGCGCGAACCCACTTGCCGGCGGAGTTTCCGGCAGAGGAGACCTCGGCAACATTTCTCAGAAGCAGGGCCAGGTAGTTGCAGACATTCTGGGCCGGGCCGAGGAAACTGAAGAGCGGCTCAAGGATCTGGTTGGTTTCGATCAACGAATCCAAACCGGCATTTACCTGAGCGCTTTCCCCGAACTGACGAAGCGAGCGGGAAGTTGGGGCAAGCTGGTTATAGAGCTGAGGGGTGGACCGCAGGACGGGAATACCAAGTCGGCGTGACTCGTTGATGACTGGAGCTGCTTTTGCGAGAGCGGTGGCACCTGGCTGGAGCGTCCGGGCGAACTTGGCTGAGGCGTAAAGGAAGGGGCGAATCCGGGGTGCTTCTTCCTGAACCACCAGCTGGGTTTTGACGCTCTCGGTGATCGCATCCTGCATGAATGGCCTGGCCACGACCGCCAATGCGGTGAAGGTCGTATCGAGGTTGACGAACATCTCTGCCTGCTGATCGGCAACCGGAGCAACCTCAGCCGCGGCCTGAGCCAGACCCTGGATGAAGCCCGTCAGATCGGTCTTCTTGGAGGAAAGATTCCTGGTGACCGGCTTGGCGACCTTCAGCAACGGGGGCAGCTTGCCAAGAATCTCGTTGATATCAGCGCCTCTGACCGCAAAGGCACCGCCGTACTCGGCGAGATTTATCTGAATCGCACGCCGGACCTCGGGCTGGAACATGTTGAAGAACTGATCCTGATCAACGGGTTCCGGAGTGGCTTGGGTAATCGGGAGGGTGGCTCCGGCAGGCAGTCCCTGACTCGAATCGCCGGGGGTGAGCAACAGGTATTTGAGGCCCAGGGCCGAGCGCTGGCGCACGGTCACGGTGGAGTCCTCAGGGATCGGCTGGATGCTCTTGTCGAGTTTCAATTGCAGCTTGGCAATGGTCACGCCGTCATCAAGCTGCTCGGCATTGACCGAATCGACCACACCGACCCGGACGCCGGCTATCCGGACTTCGTTGCCCTGAACAAGAGAGGAACCGGACGGGAGGTCAACACCGACCCTGTAGGTCGGCACAAACGGCAGCCCGGTGTTCGCGTTGTACGAGAAGAACACACCGACAATCGCGATGACCGTGGTGACAGCACCGACCAGAAGCGGCGAGGAGGAGATCCTTGACTGTCGACGGACCTTATCCATCACTTGCCCATGAGGTAGTCGAGGAGGGTCATCTGGCTGCGCATCTCGTCACTGAGTCCGCCAAAAGCGGTGGACGTTCTTCTGGTGGCCTGGTCTTCGGCTCGTGAAACCTCACCTCGGTCTGAAAGTGGGTCGGGGTTCGGACCAAACGGACCTGCATCGCCGGTGGGTCCGGTGATGCCCGTATCGCCGGTGGATCCGGTGACGCCCGTATCGCCGCTCGGTCCCGTGATGCCCGTATCACCGGTTGCGCCAGTTACTCCAGTAGAACCGAAGAGGTCTCCGGGTGCAATGCCACCTGAATCGAGCTGCCGGAGATTGGCCGAAGTGGCCGCCGAGATGCTCGAGGCCGTCGACTGCCAGTCGCCGGGGCAGTCAGCGAACGCGGCGGTCCTATATTCAGTGCAGCCGGAAATAATCACGTTCGTACGTTGGTAGTGACCGAACTGATCGAAGCCGTTCAGAGCACTGGCGGTGTTGTAGAAAAAGAGCATCAGATTACGAAAGCCGTTTGCCTTGCGGGTGCTGGCCAGGAAGAACTCGAGGTCGGTGAACGGCTCCTCGCCGGTTCGTGCCTGACGACCCAGCTTCTGGATGATCGGCGTCGAAGCGACCAGATCCGGACCAGACGTGCGGGTGGCCCTGGCGAGACTGGTCAGAGATATTCTGGTCGCATCCGCGAATGGCTTGGTCGAGGTCGTGAACTTGCTGATCTGCTCTGCTGCCGGCCGCAAAGTACTGAAAACCGGCTCGGCCTCGCCGGCAAAGGTGCCGAGTGCCTTGAATGTCTTTTGAAGCTCGCGCAGTGTGGTCGGCAGGTTGATCAGGTTCTGGCGCTGTGCTTCACTGCGCTCGGCAGTCGCCGCAGCCGTGTAACCGGCGTTGCGGAAGAACCCGACCATGTTCGTCCGCCGCTCGGCGAGTCTGGTGAGGTTGTTGTCCCCGTTCCTGGCGAGCTGGGCCAGGGTCCGGTTTTGCGAGGCAAGGATTTTCAGCACCTTGTTGACCTCGAGCAGGGTTGGATTCGCCCGCGTGATCGTTTCCCTCAATTCCGGTCCACGGGTGGCCAGTCCGACACCCAGTTCGTTGAGGATTATCCGAAAGCGCTGGGCGTATGGCAGCCTGTAGATGTTGTTGATCAGATCCTGGTCGACCGAACGACCATTGTTTTCCAGGGGAAGCAGGTACTGACCGGCACCGGGCTCACCCGTGGGGATCTGCTGAAGGAACGGTGGCGGTTCGGTACCCGGTGGTCGCGGGTCCGTGACCGAGCAGTCGAGGAACTTCTCTCCGATCAGGGACTGGGGCCGAATGATGCAGGAGGCATCGTCCCGAAAACCCTGGAAGGCTGGATCGTCGATGTTCATCACCACGATTGCCTTGCCGGGGCTGGTGGGGTCGGCCGGATCATCGCTCACTACCTCGCCCGGAAGCGAGACATCAATCGCTTCGACGCTGCCGACATTGGCACCGACGATACGGACGTCCACACCGGGAACGACGAAGCCACCGTTGTCGAAAACTGCCCTTACCTGATACGCAGAGCCCGAATCCTGGCAACTCCTGAACATCAGGAAGGCGAGCACTGCCACGATCAAAACTGCCGCTATGAGAATGACCCTTCTCATGGCACCTGGCTCGGATTGCACTTGCCGACGAGGTTGCCGTCGTCGAGGAATGGGTTGGAGCCGGGAATCGGCTGAGTTGCGCCGCCGGGGCAGCGATTTATGCCGCTGATCAGTTCGAGGCCGCCGTAGATCTGGGTATCAGCGGGCTCGATCGTGGTGCCGTTCAGCTGGGAAAGGCCGGTTGCGGTGGGCCTTACCCTCACGTACCTCCCACTGAAGTCATAGTTCGCAGAAGCCGCGCCCAGCTTGGAGAAGGCGTTAAAGATATCGGGCGCATACGCCCTGACCTCGGAGAGTTCCTCCTGTGAGGCATCAAGCGCATCCACAACCGCAGTGACCGCAGGGCGTGCAGTGTTCTCAAGGGGAATCAGAGCGGCGAGCAACTCGTTCGTGTCATTGCTGGGGCCGGGGGCGCTAGCCGTAGTCGCGAGGTTGGCGGCTACCGGCTTGAGCCTCCGCAGAACCGGGGTGACGTCGTTGCGGAGGAAGCCGGCGAGGCCAGCATCTGCAGCGCGCCCATTGGCCGCAAGCAGTGGCTCGACATCGTCGAGCGCGGCTCTCAAGTTGACGAAGGTCGTATTCCCCTGGCGCAGGGTGGGTGGCAGCTCCTGGAGAGTCAGCGAAAGCGCTTCGTTCTCACTTGCGATGGCACCGAGGGCAGTATTGGCATTGCTGACCAGTTCAGTCAGGGTCGGTGACACCTCGGCCAGGGTTGTCATCAGCCCTCCGGTGTTCTTCACAAATTGACCGAGCTTCGCATCCTGATCGGAAAGCTCGGCCATCAGCCGCTGGGTGGAACTGAAGGATGCTCCCGAGTACTTGAAGGTCTTGTTCCCGCCCTCAGCCGCCTCGCCGGCGTAGATGGACGCCACACCCTGAATCAGGTTGGACCAGCCTCTCCGCGTCCGCTCATCGAAAATGTCAAACAATTGGTCAATCTCGACGGCAGCAGTCGTGTTGGCCTCCCCGAGCGTGGTTCCCTCGGCCAGCAACGGCGCGTTGTCGGGACCCGGTGTCAGCGAGAGATAGTGGTTGTGAACGCTGGAGAGTGAACTCTTGCGGACGATGAAGGTGCTTCCTTCACGCAGTTCCTCATCGAGTTCGACCTCCATGGCCGCCTGGTTGTCTTCGCTCAACTCGATCGCCTTGATCGAGCCGACCGGGTGTCCGCCGACCATTACAAGGTTTCCCGGGACCATCAGGCTCACGTTTTCGAACTTCAGGGTGTAGCGATACCCCGATCCACCGCTGAAAACCAGAGTCGCCACAAGGACTACGGCGCAGACAAAAACGATCAGAGTTGCAACTCTGAGCAGCGCCGAGGCGCGGCCGTAACCTGATGCACGGCTTGGCTGTGCTGGATTGGCTGACGTCAATGCGAACCTACCCGGTGAATTTCCCCACCAATAGTCCTCCTTCTGAACTTCTAATCCTACCTGAGCGACGAGCGGAACCCTTTGAGGTCACCGATCCTGAGCAAGCCCGCCAGCGGGTTGCGCGCCGGGCATTCCCCAACGGCCGGCGGGTCGACTCTGAATGGGCCGTCGTCCAGTGAACCGGCTACATCAACCAATAGAGGCACGGCAGCGGGTCAATCGGCTGCCACCTGTCTGCCAAGTCCGATTCAAGCCGCCCCTCTCGGGGTGGAAGAATGCGAGGCTGGACGAAAGTAAAGGCGACCTGATCTAACCTTAGCCTTTCGTACAAAGAGTCCGACAGGTATCCACCAGTAGCCTGCGTTCCGCAATTTCAATCAACTTTGCCACCAGGAGGAACAGCCAGCCCATGACCCAGAGCCGCCAGCAGAACGTAACCGCCGCTCAATGGTTCCCCAACGGATCTTCGATCGAACCGGTCGACCTCACGCAGGACGAGAACATCGTTTTCGGGAGTAATGTTTTTTCATCGGAAGCCCAGAAGGAAAGGCTGAGTCCCGATGTTTACGAGCGCCTTCAGGCAACGCTGGAACGGGGTGAAGCGCTGGATCTCGACCTCGCCGACTCTGTGGCAGCAGCGATGAAGGACTGGGCGCTGGAACACGGCGCCACCCACTTTACTCACGTTTTCCAACCGCTGACCGGCCTGACCGCGGAAAAGCACGACTCCTTCTTCGGCCCGACCTCTGGCGGCGGAACGGTCGCCAAGTTCAGAGGCAGCGAACTGATTCAGGGAGAGCCCGATGCTTCTTCCTTCCCCACCGGCGGACTCCGGGTTACATTCGAGGCTCGTGGTTACACCGCCTGGGATCCGACCAGCCCGGCTTTCCTGCTGGACAATCCGAATGGCACGCTGCTGTGCATCCCGACCGCATTCGCGTCCTGGACCGGCGAAGCCCTCGACGGCAAGATCCCGCTGCTGCGCTCGATGGACTCGCTTTCGAAGTCGGCCGTCAGGGCCTTGAGGCTGCTCGGTGACGAGACCTCCGAGCGCGTGGTGACCACGGTCGGACCCGAGCAGGAGTACTTCCTGATCGATGAGCAGTATTACTTTGCCCGACCTGACCTGATCCTTACGGGACGCACTCTGTTCGGAACCAAGCCTGCCAAGGGCCAGGAACTTGACGACCACTACTTTGGAGCCATCCCTGAGCGGGTACTCGCGTGCATGATGGAGACCGAACAGGAACTGGCCAAGCTCGGTATTCCGATCAAGACCCGTCACAACGAGGTAGCTCCGGCTCAGTATGAGATCGCCCCGGTGTTCGAGAACTCAAACATCGGCTCTGACCACCAGCAGCTGCTGATGCAGGTCATGCAGAGCGTTTCTCGCAAGTACGGCCTGATCTGCCTGCTCCATGAAAAGCCTTTTGCCGGAGTCAACGGATCGGGCAAGCACAACAACTGGTCAATGGGTACCAACACGGGTCACAACCTGCTTGACCCGGGCGACACTCCAGCCAGGAATCTCAGCTTCCTGTTCTTTTGTGCGGCGGTGATCCAGGCCGTGAACAAGCATCAGGGACTGCTGCGGGCGACTGTTGCGAACATCGGACAGGACCATCGTCTCGGGGCGAACGAGGCCCCGCCGGCAATAATTTCCATCTTCCTCGGCGGCGAGCTCGAGAAGGTTTTTGAGACTCTCGCCGCCGGAGAGGGTGACCCTCACACGCCGGACGAGATGATGGAGTTCGGGACCAAGGTTCTGCCCGAGATTCCACGTGATGGTGGCGACCGCAACCGGACCTCCCCGTTTGCCTTTACCGGCAACAGGTTCGAGTTCCGTGCGCTCGGTTCCAGCATGTCGCTGGCCTTCACCAACACTGTGCTGAACACGATCGTCGCCGAGGCGGTGGACGAACTGGCCGACAAGCTGGAAGCGGAAGGCACAAAGGATCTCGCCGCCAGCGTGTTCAAGGTAGTCGCCGAGTCCTACACAGCCAACCGTCAAATCTGCTTTGACGGAGACGGATACTCGGACGAATGGCAAAAAGAAGCAGCCGGGCGCGGTCTGAAGAATCTCCGCACGACACCAGACGCCCTGCCAGAGGTGATCGCGGATTCGACGGTCGAAACCTTCGAGGAGTACAACGTGCTGACGAAGCGTGAACTCGAGGCCCGCTATGAAGTCTGGGTTGAGCAGTACGCGATGCAGGCCAATATCGAGGCTGAGACCGCAGCAACGATGTCCCGAACCCAGATCATCCCGGCCACGCTGAGACATCTGGTTTTGCTTGACGACGCGGATGCCGAAGTCCTTGAAGAGGAGGCCCGGGCGCTGCTGAATGACCTGGTCGCTCGGACCAAAGACCTCGAGGATGTGAACCAGTACCCGGACGGCATCGATGAAGAGGGTATGGACCTCGCCGTGTACGCCCGCGACAAGCAGTTGACAGCGATGCATGAGGTACGCGTGGTGGCCGACAAACTTGAACGGATTGTCACCGATGACCTGTGGCCGTTGCCGAAGTATTCGGAGATGCTGTTCATCAAGTAATTCACGAGGGTCATATGAGGATGGAGAACGGCCGATGCGATCGCATCGGCCGTTCATCGTTTGACTGGCCGATTCCGGAAGCCGACCGGTTGAACCGTCTGTCGTAGGCTTCGCTCCATGATCCTTCAGCGCGTTGAGCAGGCCGACTGGCTGTCCAACTCCTACCTCGTTGTCGACGAGCCCGGTGGAAAGGGCGTGCTGATTGACGGCAACGGTGTGATCGAGCCTCTGCTTGAGCGTGCTGACCGAGAAGGAACCGAGATCACTCACATCCTCCTTACTCACGATCACTGGGATCACGTGGTTGGTCTCGGCGAGCTGGCCGGGGAGAGGGGAATCCCGATCCTCGCTCATGAGATAACGGCCCGCAACGTTGGTTTTCAGGTTGACCGGTTACTTCAGGATGGAGATCTGATCGAGACGGGCAACCTCCGGATCGAGGTGATAACCACTCCCGGCCACGCCGACGGACACCTCGCTTTCCTGATCGACGGAACCGACCTGATCACGGCCGACCTGATCTTCAAAGGCACCGTCGCTGGGACGATGGCACCCGGTGAAACCGGCTTCGAAGAGCTGAAACATTCGATCATGGCGAAGGTGATGACCCTCCCGCCAGAGACCCGGATCCACCCTGGCCACAGACAGCCGAGCACCATCGCGGAAGAGTGGAAACAGAACCCGTTCGTGCGGATCTGGCGCGGAGTGGACAAAGAGGGAACCGGAGCCTGCGAAGTCAATCAGCGCGGTGACGCAACCTTGATCCTTTGGGCGCCTGACTACGACGGCACCAACAAGGCCTGGGTCAGGTTCCCGGACGGCACAGACTCGATCACCGGCGGCTCGCAGGTCACCCTCAAGTAATCGCCGCTCGGGCGCCGGGTATTCCGATCGGCTCAGTAGAGCCGAGAAAACACGCGCAGCTCAGCGAATACGCCGAAGCCCAGGAGGAGTCCGACCCCGACCAGGGTCAAGGCGGCGCCTGGAACCCCAAAGCCCCCCTGCTCGGTGCCGGAAGGTGCCGGGTTGGCGCTTTCCATGGTCTGGGCCTCTGAAGGAACGACCGGCGCGCCGATCAGTGGATCAACAAGCCGGCCCTGAACCTGGACCAGGCCGTCGGACGCTTCATCGGGTTCAGGTTCGGACTCAGGTAGCGCGGATGGGGAAACCGGAGCCGGGTCCGCCCCTGACCCCGTACCGGAGGTCCCATAGCCATTTCCGAAACCCGAACCGTACCCTCCACCACCTCCGCCGTAACCCCCGGTACCGCTGTTGCCATCTGGAATTTGCGACTGGGGATTCGTATCCTGCTCCTGCTTCGGATTGGCTTTTGGCACTTTGCCGACTTCGATGAGGACAGAGTCCTGCGCCTCGCCCGAAGGCCCCTTGACCGTCAGGACCACCGCAAAAGCGCCATCAACTCGGAAGGTGTGAGTCACGTTCTCTTTCGAGGTGGTCCGGACAGAGCCATCGTTGAAGTTCCACCGGAATGTAAGTTGCTCGCTGGCCTTCCTGCCGGTTACAGTGGCAGCGAAGCTGACTTGCTGACCCACCTTGATCTTCTTTCTTGACGCGCTCAGATTCACCTCGTAGCCGGCCGCGCCGGAAACTGAAATGCCGACCGGCGCGCCAACGAAACGAAAGCGACTGCCCGCACTGCCGCTGCTTCCCGGCATCACAAAAACGGTCGCGCCGTTATCTTCGTAGAACATCGGCGGGCCGTCGCTGAATGCACCGGGGTCGCGCACGTCGTCCCCGGAGATCCGGATCGGGCGGCCGCGGGGGCGGTCGATCTCGACCGCCGGGATCGTGGCCAGGTCGATCTCACCCGACTGCGCGTCGGCGGCGTTCATCACCTGAAGCAGCGAATGACCGTCGAGGCTGACCGACCCTGACTTCAGCCGGTAGTTGCGGTTGTTGATGTCGTTGTTGCCGAGGTCGCTCAGTTTGATTGTCACCGAAGCATTGGTATTGCCTGCGGCGCGAACTGTGACTTGACCGTCCTTCGCCAGAGCAGGCCCGGCCGACACAGCGACAAGGCAGGACACCGCCAGAGCAGCCAGCAGAACTCTTGACCAGCGTGGCCGGGAGCATCGACGCTCGTAACTCAGAGGGATTTGCCGGTAGAAGGTCATTCGGTGGTGTAGGAAACGGTTATGGAGCCGAAGCGGGAGAGGTCGGCGCCGGGCGCATCAACACTGCCCGGAAACGGAGAGTAGAAGTCGGCGAAGATCCCCGTCGCTGCCTGCGGAACGTATCCCGGAATGCCGCTCAGAGTGGTTGTATTGCCGACTACTGTCTTCGTGGCGAGGCTCGGGACAAGCTGGACCATGACGGCGCGTGAGTCCGGGAAGGCAGTGCCGTCGGTGCCGTCCACCCTGAAGATCAACCGGGAGTCTGCGTCGCCGTTCAACTCGATCTCGGGATTTGCGGCAGTGAAGTTGATGGTGTTCCGGCAGTGGCGGAACCCGACCCTGCCGCTGCCATGGACCACGGCTGGCCCCGAACCCGGTGCCGCCCAGCCATCGGTGAATGGGAAGCTGAACCCGTAGACGAGGGGCCCGGCACCGCCTATATCCTCAGGCGGGTCTGCGGTTGCGCCGTTGGCGACCGAGGTGCCTTCTCCTACTGCGAGGTAGCGTATGAACGACTCTCGCACTCGCCACTGGATGGTCGCCGAGGCGAGTTCGGCCGAGTCGATCGGCCGCTCCAGGGACTGGGGCTCCGGTGGGGTCTCTGCCACCGGGTCTTTTACCCTGTTGTTTCGCGCAGCGAAAACGGTCAGGACTCCCCATTTATGTCCCGTCCAGATTGACTTTGACCCCGGCAGATCAAGCTTGGAGACGATTCGATTAGCCGCCGCGTCCGAGAGCGTTACAGAGCTGCCGCTAAGGTTGAGGATCCGGTCCCTCAAGTCAAGGCTGCGCCTGCCGCCGCGCACCTTGAACAGAAGAATTCGCCTGCCGGCCACCCGGGCGTTCACCACCAGAGCCCGGCCCGGCCGCAGTACGAGCGCGAGGGACTCGATCACAACTTGCCGCCTGCTCCCGGCCACGGAAAGCCGCAATCCCCCACCGAGCAAAACTCTGGACAGGTCTCTCCTGATACCGGCCGACTTGAGCGGAAATATCGGCCTGCCGGTGAAGTTGCTGGCAGGAGCGATCAGCCGCTGGCGGACTTCGTAACGACGAAGCAACCGGCTGACCGTCGCAGAGGTAACAAGCGTTCCTTCACCCTGAAAAGCCGGGCCGGGCGGAGAACTCGGGCAAGGAACCAGGGTGGAAGCCGAAGCGGACCCGGCGAAAATCCCGGGCAAAAGCAGTACCGCCGCCACGGCGAGCGCGGCCGTGCAGGCAACTGTGAGCCGTCTTCTCAGGAGATGACCGTTGATTGAGTGCTCACAGTCACCCAGGCTCAGCTGGGCTCGATCAAGACCGCCACCGTTATCGGGTCCAGCACGGTTCCCGCCGGGTAGAGGCAGTTGGGCGGCGCACCTGGCACGTTGACTTCGCAGAGCCTCAAGGCATCTGATCCCTCTTGGGTCAGCCTGGCCGGAACAGCGGACCATGTGACTGCGGCGCCTGATTCCACAGCAGGCACACCAGAAAGATCCAGTCTGGCCAAGTCAACCCGCTGAGTCGGCATCCAGTCGCCAACCCCGCTGGCCGGGTTGCCGCTGAGATTCGTATCGACGTCGGCAATGATCCGCGAGGCAGAACCGTCAATCACCACGGTCGGGTTCGAGATCGTTATCCGGAAACCGTGAGCGGTGTTGCAGTACATGACGCCGCCGGTCGAGTTCACCACAGCCTGGTCATCGAATCCGGTTTCGGCACTGTTGGATGCGTACTGCCCGGGGGTGGCTACGAAGGTGTAGTTCCTCGGGGGTATCTGCGGGTTGGGAGGACCCGGGACCGGGTTCACCGTCGCGCCACCAAGGCCGAGCGGCCGGCTGAATCCGTTCACATACCCATTGAGGCTGCTCTTTATTCCCCAGGTAATCGCGCTTTCCACCGGTGACACGGTCGGACCGACGAGTATTGGTGACGGTGCGGCGAGTGGAACTTCGCCGAACGACCGGGTCGCGGCGCCGATGCCACAGATTTCGAGGGAGGGATCCTCAAAGGGCTCCGTCACGTACGCGCTCATGCCACCAATTGTGCCTGGCGAGATCGGGCCCGAGCGCAGACTCGACTGAATCCGCTTCGCCGCCTCCAGGACCAGCGTGAGCTGGCCCGAGGGCAGACTCACAGCTACCCCCAGGCTGTCTGCAGACAACGGGGCCGGGGTGGTGAAAAGTCTGATTTGACGCCCTCCGACCATGCCCGTCACCGTGCTGATGCGGGTCGATGAGTAAGCGAGGGTGAGGTTGCGAACAAGCAAAGTTCTCTTGCGAAGACTGAAGCGAATTCCTCCACCCGTCAAGATGCTGCCTTCGCCTACCGAGGTAGCGGGGAGATTGACCCGGACCCGCTCGCGCGAGAATCGGGTGTGGGTCCCAGGAGCGATTGAGGTGATGGACACTCCGCTCTTTTTCAGAGCCTTTGCGGCGACGCCGTACCCAAAGGAAAAGGAAGCCCCACCCTGCACGTCGGCTGCTGCGGCCGGGCCTGCCGCCACGCCGATGAAACCCAGAGCAAACAACGAAATGGCAAGTATCGAAGAGGTCAAAGTACGCGCCTTGCGCTTGCCGAAGTTGTCTTTGAAGGTTGGTCTCTGCAGCATTTTGAGGGGTTCTCCTTGGTTCATCATCCTTGGCGAGGTTTTAGGTAAGCCTTACATAATCCATACTAACAAGCTTGGGATTCTTCAATCAGTGCTCAGCGGCCACTGGCCGAATCGCTTTTGAGCCACTCCACATGGAGGCCCGAGCGACCCTGGTGACGAACCAATTCGGCCTCGACACCCCAGACTTCACTGATCAACTGACTCGATAACACCTCGAGAGGGGGGCCAGTTGCGCTTGTCGTTCCATTGGACATGACGATCAGCCGATCGGCAACAGCCGCAGCCAGGGCGAGGTCATGCACAATCAGCAGTACTCCAAGCCCTTCCGAGACCAGGTCCCGGAGCATTTTCGTTACCGCGGCAGTAGCACCGAGGTCGAGCTGGGCAGTCGGTTCGTCGGCGACCAGCACGGGTGCTCCCTGTGCCAAGCCGACCGCAACCTGCACCCGCTGCATCTCCCCACCCGACAGCGTGTTCAACAGGCGATCCTCGAAACCCCCCATGCGGGCGCGCTGGAGGGCCGCGGAAATCGCTTGGTGATCCTCGGCGGTGAAGCCCTGGAGAGGCTTCAGGTGGGCTGACCGCCCGATCCTGACCGCATCGGCGACGGTCACCCCGTTGGGCACCTGTGCCCGCTGTGGAACGAACGCGCGAAGCCGCGCCAGCTCGCGTCCTTTCAGCGCTGACAGGTCTTGGCCGGACCACTTCACGGTTCCCTCGGAGGCCTTCTGGAGTCCACAGATTGCCCGGGCGAAGGTTGACTTTCCGGCCCCGTTCGGCCCGATGATCGCGAGCAGTTCACCCGGCATCAGGGTCAGATCCGCATTCCGGAGAATCGTGGCACCGCCGATCGTGACCCCCACTCCCCGCGCCTCTACCAGCGGGGCATCCGGGTTGGGGGGCCGGGGGGTTCCGCGAAACTGCATCAGACAGCCTTCCTCAGCAACCAGAGGAACAGGGGTACCCCAAGCACGACCAGAAATGGACCGACAGGCATCTCAATCGGCGCCCTTATTGTTCTGGCGAGAGTGTCGGCGGCAACCAGTAAAACGGCGCCACCAAGAGCCGAAACCGGCACCACGAAGGTGTGGTTGTTGGTTCCCCCTGCCAACCGGACCACGTGGGGAATGACCAGACCGATAAATGCGACAAGTCCGGCGACCGCGGCGGCGGCGGAGGCAAGCACTGCTGCCGCCAGTGCTGAAAGCAAGCGGATTGTGCGGGGCTTTGATCCGAGCGATGCGGCAACATCATCACCAAGCAACAGCCGGTCAAGGGGCCGGATCATGAATACGGAGAGAACAAATCCGAAGGTGAAGTAGGGCCACAGTTGCTTCAGGGTCTCCCAGCCGGTCGAGGTGAGCCCCCCGACCAGAAAAAAGATCGCCGAGGGAACCCGGTCTGGATACGCAGCCATAAGAGCGGCCGTACCGGCGGCGAACATTGAGGCGATCGCTATGCCAGCGAGGATCACCCGACCGATCCCTCCTCCGGTGGGGCCGATGAAGCCGATTACAAAAACCAAAGCCGCGGCCAGCAGGCCGAAGGCCAGAGCACCAACTGGCAACAGATCGATGCTGTCGGGATACAGGATGATGATCAAAACCGCACCGAATCCAGCGCCACCGGTAACACCAATTACGTCAGGCGAGGCAAGGGGATTTCCGAGCGATCCCTGAAGCAACGCTCCGGCAACCCCGAGAGCCGCACCGACGACAATCGCTTCGACCGTACGTGGCAGGCGAAGCGCCTCGACGATCTGAGTGGCGGAGCCAGGCGCCTCTCGGCCAAGCAGGACATCAAGGACCTGACCGAAGGGGATGTTGACGGCACCGAGCGCCAGTGAAGCCACGATCGCGACGACCAGAGCCACCAGCAGAGAGATCAGGACCGCGATTCGTCTTGGGCTCACGGTCCGGAAGCGTAGAGGCTCAGTTGCGGAGGTACTGCCTGCGGATCAGGCCGATTGTCTGCCCGATGTCGGTACCGGCCTGCAGCAGGCGGTTATCGGTCGAGACGTAGACCCTGTTTTCCTGCGCGGCGTCGGTCAACTCCCAGGCAGGATTTGTCTTGATGTAATCGACCATGGACGGAATGTCCTCAGTTTCGGCGTGAGGCACGGCGATGATCACATCCGGGTTTTCAGCTACGACAACCTCGTCCGAGATGCGCTCAAAGCCACCTTTACCCGTCGCCCCGCCAGTCACCAGTTGGGCACCAGCCAGCTTCATCAACTGTCCTCCCCAGCTGTTGGGCAGAAACGTGAACGGAGAACGACCCACTCCGAGAATCAGCATGACCTTGGGTCGAGACTTGTAGTTGCCCGTGCTGCGGTTGATCTGCCTCCGGATCTGGCGGATCAGCCGGCTGCCTCTTGCTTCGCGATTCATCACTTTGGCAATCTGGCGAGTCTGGGCATAGACCCCGCCGATCGTGGTCGGCTCGGCGTACCTGACATCCATTCCCAGATTGCGCATCGCCTCGGTGCCCTTGGCCCACTGGGAAGAGGTGAGGACCAGGTCCGGCTTCTGCTGGACCAGTTGCTCGAGGCTGGGCCCGACAGGGTGGATCAGTTTGAGTCTGGGGGTCGTTATCAGCACTGAGGCCAGGCGTCGATCTCCGCCGAGGGTCTGACCGACCGCAATCGGTCTGGTCCCCAGATTTGCCATCGTGTTCGCCGCAAATGGCGTGAGTGCAACCACCCGGTCTGGCACCTTCCCAAGTGAGGATGCTCCCGGAATGACGGCAAGGCAGACAAGAAACGCGAGTAGCAGGGCCACGGTCGAAACAGCGATGTTTCGGCGGGAGGACTGGTCTTGCGGCATCTCAGTGGGGGTCATCGTCTGGGGAAATACTCCTTCGAGGGGTAAAGGAAATCACGTCGTTGTCTTTTGGTAACACGGCTCAGAGGTGATCGGACCTGCCAGATTCAATTCCCTACGGAGCCGTCGGAATAGGGTACCCTAACAACTTCTTCGACCCTCAATCCGAAAAGCCTGAAAGAGAGTCTCAATGTCTGGCCAGACGCACACCGACCCCAACGCGACAGCCGTCGTAGGCGCTCACGACCTGCCGCAAGGGGTAGCCGTCCCCAATATTTCACCGATCGCGCGCGACGGCGAACGACGTTCGCCCGCCGAGGAAGCCCGCACTCTCGTCGCATCGACAACGTCGGGCACCCTGGCGACCCTGAGCGACGACGGAACTCCGTGGGCCTCGCTGGTGACATTCGGTGTAATGGGTGGTGGCTCTCCTGTTCTCTGCCTCTCCACTCTGGCCGAACACGCCCGGAACCTGGAGAACAACCGACAGGCTTCCCTGATGGTGGCCGACCCCAACCACATCGGTGAGGTTCTCGCCGGTGGCCGGGTAACCCTGGCCGGCCGGGTGAGGCGCTCCGACAAACACCCGGACGAGCAGTCCGCCCGGGAAGCCCACCTTGAGGCAGTCCCCTCGGCCGCAATGTACGCGGACTTCAGTGACTTCTCCTTCTGGATCCTCGAGGTCGAGCGGGCCCGTTGGGTTGGCGGTTACGGTCGGATGGATACGGCTCTGGCATCTGACTACACCGCGGCAGAAGCAGATCCGGTGGAGCCGCAGGCCCTTGACGCAGTCACCCACTTGAATGAGGATCACGCGGATGCCTTGCTGATCATGGCCCGGGCCTTCGGCTCCTTTCGGGATGCCAGCGCGGCCCAGTGTGTTCGCGCCGACCGCTATGGACTCGACCTGGAACTCGAAACTCCTGACGGGACCCGGGCAACCAGAGTCAACTTCACTGATCGGATCAACTCACCGGGCGGTCTGCGTGCCGCGACAGTCGACCTCGCCCGCCGAGCCCGCGAAGCCCTCCAGCCCGCCTGAGAAGGAACCGCCCCCGGCGGAGCACTCGCCTTCCTGAAAACCCGCCCTCGGCTTCAGGGGCGCATTTCGTAACCACCGGCCAGGGCGCGCGTCTTCTCCCAGACTGAGTCAAACCGTTCCTTGTCGACCACGGGCTTGGTGATGGCACCCGTTGCCCATTTCTGCTGCGCCTCGGTTGAAGAAGTCTTGCCGTGGAGTTCAGCCGCATAAGCGGAGAAATCCCTGACCAGCACATCAAAGATCTGGTCGAGTGTGTCGCGGGGCAGACCCGTAAGCGAAGCCTGCTCGCAAATCAGCTGCCCGTAGGGGATCAAGGTAAAGAGTTCGCCCAGGGTCAGCAGGAAGTCAAGGTCCTTCTGTTGGGTCTCGTCTGGCGGAGCCTCAGTCAACAACTGCTTGAGCGACTCGGCCAGCTCGGCGAAGAGGGCCACGTTCGGCACATCCGCAAATGGCTCGAATGCATCCTGCCAAGGGCTGAAACGGATCTTCGACAGCCCCCTGGCGGGACCCTGCTCGAACAGAAACTCATCGTCTCCGGGCACAAGTATCCGGGTGGGCGGCTCGAGTTCGGGGTCAGCGTTGAACAGGTACGAGCCCATGAACTTGAGCACGAGAGCCATGTTCACGTGGACGGTCCCTTCCAGCTTGGGCAGGGCACGGATGTCGCGGGCTGCCATCTCAAACCACATGTCCCGCTCGAAACCCTTGGCCGCGATCACGTCCCAGAGCAGATCAACCACCCGCTCGCCTTCGGTCGTGACCTTCATCTTGGTCAGGGGGTTGAACAGCAGGTAACGACGGTCTTCGAGCGAGGCCGTGCGGAAATAGTCGATCGAACGGTTGGAAAACAGTTTCATCGCAGCGAGTCGGGCGAAGGCATCCGTGAAGGCCTGCTTCACGTGCGGGAAGTCGGTTACCTTCATGCCGTAGAGCACGCGGGAGTCGGCGTGGGTGATCGCCTCCCAGAAGGCGTGCTCGCAGATTCCGATCGAACCGAAGCCGAGGTTGAACTTGCCGATGTTGACCGTGTTCAGCGCGGCATCAAAGGCGCCGGGTCCGGTGTGGAGAACGTCGCCCGGCTCGACCGGGTACTCGTCCAGTTCGAACTGCGACACGTAGCTCTGAGAATTGACCACGTTGCGGATCAGGTTGTATTTGGGGTGCTGCGAATCGGCGGCGAAGAAGACATACCCGTCTGGCCCTTCAACGCCTTGGATCCGGCCGAACACCGAAACCATGCCAGCCTTGTTTCCGTTACCGATGTAGTACTTGCCACCCGAAGCGGTCCAGCCCTCGCCGTCCTCACGAGGAGTGAGAACCAAGTCGGTCGAGTAGACGTCGGCCCCGTGCTCGCGCTCTGAGAGTCCGAATGCGAAGATCGCTCCGTCACCGAGGAGGTCCGCCGCACGCTTTCTGGCTGACTCGTTGTCAGACTGAAAGATCGGCCCAAGACCGAGGATCGTCACCTGCCACGTGTACCAGTAGGCGAGTCCGTAAAAGGCGGAGATCTCGTTGAAGGCACAGATCCGCTGGGTGTCCCATCGTCGGGCCGGATCCCCGTTGCCCTCTGGCTCCGGGGTCAGGAAGTCGGCGAAGATCCCCTGCTCCGCCTGCATCTCGAGGAAGTCCGAGTACCAGCGGTTCTCGCGGTCGTGATCCTTGAGGGTCTGCTTGCCCCGGTCTTCGAACCACTCGATCATGGCCTTGAGCTTCTGCTCGTCGGCCGCGTCAAGGTACGGCGCAGACCATGTGTTCGGATTAAAGATCAGGCCGTCGCCCGGCGCTCCGGGCTTGACCATGTTAGTGGGATCAGCGGCAATCTGGGCAGGTTCCATACTGGCAGCATAAAGCCGCCGGAGCTTCCCGACGGGAGCAGCTCAGCGACCGGCGGCGCGGCGGTACCTGTAGACCGCGAGTGGGGCGAACACAGCGATGATCGCGGCAGTCCAGAGAACAGCGCCGATGATGCTGTCGCCTGCCGGTGCCCCGAGCCAGAGCGCACGCATCGCATCGACGGCGTAGGTGAACGGGTTGATCTCGGCAAACCACTGGAGGGCGGGCGGCATCGAATCCACCGGCACGAAAGCAGAGGAGATAAAGGTCAGCGGAAAGACAGCGATGAAGCCAACCGAGCTCGCCGACTCCGGAGAGGAGACGATCAGACCCAGCCAGGCGAACACCCAGGAAAAGGCGTAGCCGAAGAAGATCAGCAATGCGAAGCCGGCGAGGATGTTGAGTGCGCCGGTTGCGAAACTGAAACCGATTATCAGCCCGGTTCCAACGAGAATGATGGCCGAGAGAAGGTTGGTGACGATGTCAGCCGAGGTGCGCCCGGCCAGTACCGCCGGTCGGGCCATGGGCAGCGAACGGAAGCGGTCAATCAGACCTTTGCTGAGATCCTCGTTGAGGCCGATCGCAGTGACAAAGCCGCCAAAAGCGATGTTCTGCACGATGATCCCCGGGATCAGGAAGTCAATGTACGAGTACCCAG
>JBBECI010000031.1:0-27056 GCA_040881895.1 Solirubrobacterales bacterium
CGCCCCGAGGATCTGGCGGCGGTCCACTCCGTATCGCTCGATATAGCGCGGATCGGCACTGACCATTGGAAAGTGCGGCCTTGTCGGGCATGGATGCGTTGGCCTTGTCGCCGATCCGCCAGCCGCCGCCGTGGATGTGGAGGACGAACGGCCGCGGGCCGGTTGAGGGGCCTTCAGGCAGGTAGATGTCGAGCCCCGCCCGCCCTGCGGCGAGCGAACTAACGACTGACTGGATCGGTGCCAGCATGGCCGCAACTGCACTGAAAACCTCATCGGCGGTCAGTTCGACGGGGGCAAGGCCCGCGGCAAGGTTGGCCACCGGGCAGATCGCGGCGTACTCGAGGCCCGCCTCGCGGGCCAGCACGGCCTCGGGCATGCCGGTCATGCCGATGATCGTGCAGCCGTCGCTGCGGAACTTGCGGATCTCGGCGGCCGTCTCGAACCGGGGCCCTGCACGGCCGCGTAGGTGGCACTGTCGGTGAAATCAATCCCCTCTGCAGCGAGTGACGAGATCACCTCGGAACGCCATCCGGGTGTGTACGGTTCGGTGAGGTCGACGTGAGGATTGGACGGCCATCCAGTCGGCCACGCACCAGGTTGCCGGAGGACCGGCCGAACGGCGTTTCCGCCCGGCCTCCATCCTCGGGTTCAAGTCCGTCGAGGCCGTAAAGGCCGCTGCCGCCGATTACGGCGAGCAACGAGCCACCCTCAGCCCAGTCGTTCCTTGAGCGCGTCGAACTGGGCCCGGATCTCGTCGGGCAGAGAGTCACCGAACTTGGCGAGATGCTCCTCGATCTGGGGCAACTGCTGGCGCACAGCGTGGTCATCGACGGTCAGCAGTTCATCCAGTGCGTCCGGGCTGATGTCGAGTCCCTGAAGATCCAGATCACCGATCGAGGGCAACAGGCCGAGCGAGGTTTCGAAGGTCTCGCCTTCGCCTTCACAGCGCCGGAAGACCCACTCGAGCACCCGGCTGTTTTCGCCGAATCCAGGCCAGATAAAGTTGCCCGTAGCGTCCTTGCGGAACCAGTTGACGTAGAAGATCTTCGGCAGCACAGCGCCTTCGGTCTGGCCGATGTCCAGCCAGTGCTGGAAGTAGTCGCCCATGTTGTAACCACAAAACGGCAGCATCGCCATCGGGTCGAAGCGCAGTTGACCGACCGCACCGGTGGCCGCGGCAGTGGTCTCCGAGGACATGGTCGCCCCGAGGTACACGCCGTGGTTCCAGTCGAAGGACTCGGTCACCAGCGGGATTACACTCGCGCGCCGGCCACCAAAAAGGAACGCGTCAATCGGCACACCGGCGGGATCTTCCCACTCGGCGGCGATCGAAGGGCTCTGGCCCGCCGGCGTGGTGAACCGGGCATTGGGATGGGCAGCTGGTTGGTCTTCCCCGGGAGTCCAGTCGTTGCCATGCCAGTCGATGACATGACCGGGGTCGTCAAGGGTCATGCCCTCCCACCAGACGTCGCCGTCGTCGGTCAGGGCGCAGTTGGTGAAAATCGAGTTCCCCTCGGCGATCGTCTCCATCGCGATCGGGTTTGTCTTGACCCCGGTGCCAGGCGCAACTCCGAAGAAACCGGCTTCGGGGTTTACCGCGCGCAGACGGCCGTCGTCACCGAACTTCATCCAGGCGATGTCGTCTCCGACTGTCTCCACTGTCCAGCCCTCGACAGACGGGATCAACATCGCAAGGTTGGTCTTGCCACACATCGAAGGAAAGGCAGCGGTGATGTACTTGGCGATTCCTTCAGGATTGGTCAGCTTGATGATCAGCATGTGCTCGGCCATCCAGCCTTCATCGCGAGCCATGGCCGAGGCTATTCTGAGCGCGAGGCACTTTTTGCCGAGTAGGGCATTACCACCGTAACCTGATCCGTAGGACCAGATTTCGCGGGTTTCGGGATAGTGGACGATGTACTTGTTGTCGGCATTGCATGGCCACGAAACGTCCGGCTGACCTTCCTCGAGCGGCATTCCCACGGAGTGGACGCAGGGCACAAACTCGCCGTCGTCCCCGAGCACCTCAAGTGCACCGGCACCCATGCGGGTCATGATGCGCATCGAGCAGGCGACATAGGCGGAATCGGTCAGCTGAACTCCGATGTGAGCGATGGGCGAACCCAATGGACCCATGGAGAAAGGCAGCACGTACATGGTGCGGCCCTTCATGGATCCTTCGAAAAGGCCATTCAGGGTGGAGCGCATCTGATCTGGCGGCCGCCAGTTGTTGGTCGGGCCGGCATCCTCTTCCTTCTCGGAGCAGATGAAGGTGCTGTCCTCGACCCGGGCGACATCACCGGGGTCCGAGCTCGCGAGGTACGAGTTGGGGCGCTTGGCCTCGGAGAGCTTCGTGAATGTACCGCTGGCGACGAGTCCCTGGGCGAGATCCTCATACTCCTCTGCCGATCCGTCGCACCACTGGACCGAGGCAGGCTGAGTCAGCTGGGCGACTTCCTCCACCCATGCGAGCAGCTTCGCGTGGTTGGTGGGCGCAGACACCTCGGTGGTTTCACTCACGAGTGCTCTTCAGCTCCTTTGTTGCCGCCCGAGCCCTCCGGCTCCGGGACTGTTGAGGCCATTCGGCCACCTATCGCTTCTGATTGTTGCGCAGATCAGGTTGCCTTTGCGGTCTGATCCGGCGCGACCTGAACGCAGCAAAGCGACCCGGGTTCAGGGATTGGTCAGGCGAAGGATTTTGAGATCGGCATCGTCACTCATAATCTCGATCTCTGCCAGGGCCTCAACGCCATCGCGCGCGGTAACGGTGCAGGTGAAGCGGGCGCCGACGATGACCTCGACCCCACTCGGGCAGCTGACCGACTTGACTGGTGTCCGGGTTTTCTCGGCGATGTCGAATCTGACAGCGATCTCCGTCTTGACCGAATCGACTTGATTGGCGGCGCAGCCGGCGAGCGCCGCTGAGAAGAACAGCACGGGCAGCAGGTATTGAAGTCGGAAGGCTTTCACGCGTTGGAGGGTACATGTGCCTGATTCCTAGCGACCGGATCGGAATAACTTCCTCTCTGGCCTTCCAATAGATTCCGCACTTCCTATGCGCTTCTACGAATATGAGGCAAGAGAGATCGTTGAGTTGGCCGGTATCCCGGTCACCAAATACGGCTTTTGCCAGACAGCTGACGAGGCACGGAAGGTGGCCGAGGAAATCGGCGGGCCGACCGTGATCAAATCCCAGGTACTGACGGGCGGCCGGATGAAAGCCGGCGGCGTCCAGTTCGCCGATACCCCCGAGGAGGCAGCCGAACACGCCGCCAATATCCTCGAGCTCGAGATCAACGGTCTCAAGCCGGTGGGGGTCCTGGTGGATCCAAAGGCCGAGATCAAGCAGGAGTACTACGCCGGCGTGGTCTGGGACGGCACCGCCAAGAAACCGCTGATGCTGTTCAGCGACATGGGCGGAATCGATATCGAGCAGGTTGCCGAAGAACATCCCGACCATGTGGGACGCGGGCACATCTCCAACCTCCTTCCGGTGGGTGACTTCGAAGCCAAGCAGGTGATCGCCGCGACCGGTGTTACCGGCAGCCAGCTCAACCGGGCGACACCGGTGCTGGCAAAGCTGGCCCGGCTCTTTCGCGACAACGACATGCTGCTGGCTGAAATCAACCCGCTCGCCGAGTTGACGGACGGCAGCTTTGTCGCTCTCGACGCGCATATGGAGATGGAAGACGAAGCGGTTGGGCGTCAGAAAAACCTGCTGCGCAAGGAACTGGGGATTGCCGAAGACGACACTCGCGACAACTATGTCCCGAGCCAGTTCGAAAAGAACGTCAAGGCAATCGACGCCGCTGACCACCGCGGCGTTATCCAGGGCAAAGACCACGGCTTCAAAGGCAACCTTGGTCTGGTAATCGGAGCCGGTGGTGGCTCACTGACCTTGACCGACGCAGTTCGAAATCAAGGTGGCAGGCCTGCCAACTACTCCGAAATCGGTGGCAACCCATCGGTCGCCAAAGCCTGCGGTCTGGCCACGGAAGTTCTGCAGAAGGACGGCGTCGAAAAGATCGCCGTGATGATGTCGATCGTCTCCAACACACGGGTTGACATCGTCGCCCGTGGCGTGATCAAAGCCTGCCTGGAACTGGGCAGGGATCCTGCCGAGACGATCGCGATCTTCCGCATTCCCGGTGCCTGGGAAGACGAAGGCTCGAAGATCCTTGACCACTACGGCGTTGAGTATTGCGATCGGACGGTTTCCCTCTGGGATGCTGCCGGACGCGCAGTCGCCAAAATTCAGGGAGCCTCCACATGAGCATCCTTCTCGACAAGGACACCACCTTCATCGTTCAGGGAATCACCGGGCGCGAAGCGATCAACCTGACCCGCGAATGCCTCGACTACGGCTCGAAGATAGTCGGCGGCGTGACCCCTGGCCGCAAGGGCCGTGAGGTACACGGCGTGCCGGTTTTCGACACCGTCGCCCAGGCGGTTGAGAACCACGGCGAACCGATTGACGGCTCAGTCGTCACCGTCCCCCCCGGCTTCACCAAGGATGCGGTGATTGAAGCTATCGCCAACGGGATCAAGCTTCTGGTCATCGTTACCGAGCGGATCCCGCGCGGCGACGTCGCCGAGATGGTCGAGTTCGCCAATACGCATGGCGCCCGGATCATCGGCCCGAACTGCCTCGGTCTGATCGTGCCAGGTGTGTGCAAGATGGGCGGTATCGGCGGTCCGGCGAAGGACGCCGCCAAGTCTTACGAACCCGGCATCGTCGGTGTGATGTCACGTTCCGGCGGCATGACCACCGAGATCTCCTCATCACTCACCGCGGCTGGGCTCGGAGTCTCCACGGCGGTCTCGATCGGCGGTGACGCGATCATCGGGTCCACATACGCCGAACTGATGCCGTACTTCGAAGCAGACGAACAGACGAAAGCAATCGTCATCTACACCGAGCCGGGAGGCCGCATGGAGGCACAGCTCGCGGAGTGGAAGAAAGAAAACAACTCCCGTCTGCCGATCGTTGCTTTCATGGCCGGCAAGTTCATGGACGATGAAGAGATGCAGGGGATGAGCTTTGGCCATGCCGGCACCATCGTTGAAGGCAAGGAAGATTCGGCCAACGAGAAGATCAAGCGCCTCGAAGAGGCCGGCATCAAGGTCGTCGAGCGGATCGATGAAATCCCGGATGCCGTCAAGGAAAGGATCGAAGGATGAGCGCCACGGAATCGATGGACAGCGTCTTCATCGATGTTGAGATCGCTGAACCGGCGGCCTCGGACGTCGATCTGGCGAAAAAGCTCGAAGAAGTCTGCCCGGTCAACATCTTCAAGGCGACCGACTCCGGCACGGAAATTGTCAGTGGGCAGCTTGACGAATGTGTGCTGTGTGAGCTCTGCGTCGAAGCCGCCCCAACCGGTGCAGTGACGATCATCAAGAAGTACGAGCAGTAGGGTCCGGTAGGGCACCGGGGGCAACTGCCGGTGTTACTGCGACAATCGGCCTAAGTTGAATTTCATCGAAGATGTCATCGAGCGCTTTCCGTTCTCACGGGAAGCGGTGATCGGAATCGACGCCGAAGGTCGCCGGAAGGTCCACTGCTTCAGTCATCTTTTTGCGCGAAGCCTTGGCCTCTCGGGAGTCATGCTTTCCCGGGGCGTCCGCCGTGGTGATGTGGTCATGATTCTGATCGGCAATCGTGTCGAGTGGGTTATCGCAATGCTGGCCTGCTTCCGCATGGGCGCGGTCGCTTTTCCATGCAGCCCGCAATTGACTGCGGGTGACCTTGCACTCCGGGCCAACGAGACCAACCCCGCGCTTGCCATCGGAGAGGAGAGACTTCTAGGTTCCCTGCCTGCCGGAGTTCCGTGCCTGGGCATGAAGGACCTTGATCGGGCCTTCGATGAAGATCTCGACCAGCCGACGCCTGCCCGCTGCGCGAAGCTTGAACCCGGCGATCCGGCAATAATCGTCTTCACCTCGGGGTCGACTGGCGAGCCACGCGGGGTGATTCACTCCCAGAGTTACCTGACTGCGCAGGCGCTCCAGGCCGAACACTGGTTTGGCGCACGGTCTGGGGAACTCGCCTGGTGCACGGCGGCGCCGGGCTGGTCGAAATCCTCCAGGAACGCCTTCATCGCCCCCTGGCTGTGTGGTGCAACCGCGCTGCTGGTTGACGGTCGCTTTGATCCCGAGACCCGGCTGGATATCGCCCGGAGGGAAAAGGTGAATGTGCTCTGCCAGGCGCCGACGGAATTCCGAATACTCGCCAGCCGTACTGAACTGACCGAACTCCCCGATATGCGTCGCATGGTCTCGGCCGGCGAAAGCCTCAATGCCGAAGTGATCAGCGCGTTCAGGGATGCCACCGGAGTAGCGATCGCCGACGGCTATGGTCAGACCGAGACCGGCGCAGTCACGGGTATGCGACCTGATGACCGGATAGACGGCCGCGAAGGCTCTATGGGACGGCCGCTCCCGGGGATCGAGACCCGTATCGTCGAAGGCGAGCTTCAGGTAAGAGCCCGGACCTGTCCGACCTTCTTCTCTCGTTATCTGGACGGAGAGAGATTCGAGGACGAGTGGTGGCAGACCAACGACATGGTGACGGTCGACGAGGATGGTTTTCTCTATCACCAGGGTCGCAATGACGACGTGATTTCATCGGCCGGCTACCGGATTGGCCCGGTCGAGGTCGAGTCGGCCCTGCTCTCACACCCGGCCGTGGCCGAGGCCGCAGCGATCGCCTCACCGGATGCCGAGCGGGGTTCAGTGGTGAAAGCTGTAATCGTCCTGCGTAAAGGGCTGCCAGAGTCTGATGAAGAGACCGACAGGCTGACGGCCGAGATTCAGGACCATTGCCGCCAAGTGACCGCGCCCTACAAGTACCCGCGTCTTGTCGAGTTCACCAACGAACTGCCGAAGACTTCCAGTGGCAAGATCAGGCGGGCCGAGCTCCGCCGTCGCTGCTGAGAGCCAGTCGGTGGGTCACGGCTGGCTGATGCCGCCGCCCACGATGTCACGGAACCGCTCCTTGAAACGCTCGGTCCGACGATCGGGCGGAAATCGGTTTTCCGCTGCGATCTGTCTTTCCGGGCGACGGTCGCCATAGCTGCGGCGAGCCCAAACCGAGTTCGGCTTGCCGAGCCTGAGTGCGCCATAGAGTCCGACCGGGAAGATGAAAAAGCCAACGATGCCGTGAAGAATGCGATCTTTCAGGAAGCACACTGTTGCCACGATCAGATTTGCCACAGCGACTGCAAGACTTGCGATCAGGATTACCGGCGAACCAGATTCGATTTCGAAGGGGCGGGCCCCAAAAACGAGCAGGGCCATCACGAGGGCTGCTACTACGGTCGCATCGATGGATCGTCGACCTTCTTCGGCCCAATAGACATCCTCAAGACGCACCCACAGTGCGAACTCGTCAATCGTCAGTCCGACCCCGATACCAAAGGCGAACGCGCAGACTTCGAACCATGGTGCCTTGCCCGTCAGGGCGAAGCCGAGGGTGCCAGCAATCATCATGGTGAGGATCCCGAACACAAGGTGATGCAGGTGGACTCCACTTTCGCTGACGATGCTGCCTGGCCACCACGGAACCCTTGGGCTCCTCATCAACCTGGTGCTGATCCGAATGAATATGAAGGAACCCAGAAACCCGACCAGCACAAGGAAGAGCGCCTGCCGGTCGTGTTCGACCAACTGGTTCTGCCAGAAGTCCGAGAAAATTGATGCCTCAATGGTCACACGAACACTCTATGGACACCCCCCTCGCCTGCGAAGATGGCCAGATGCCGAACCGTCTCGCCCATGAAACCAGTCCGTACCTCCTCCAGCACAGGGATAACCCCGTTGACTGGCATCCCTGGGGCTCCGAAGCCCTCGCCATCGCCCAGGAGCATGATCGACCGATTCTGCTTTCGATTGGATACGCCGCTTGCCACTGGTGCCATGTCATGGAGCGGGAGTCCTTCGAGGACTCGGTGACAGCCGACTACATGAACAGGCACTTCGTGCCGATCAAGGTTGATCGGGAGGAGCGCCCGGACATTGACGCCATTTACATGGAAGCTGTTCAGTCGATCACCGGTCAGGGTGGCTGGCCCCTGACCGTCTTTCTCGATCCGGAGGGGGTGCCTTTTCACGGTGGGACCTACTTCCCACCCGAAAACTCATTGGGGATGCCGAGTTTCATGATGGTGATGGAGGCCGTGACCAAGGCCTTCGAAGAGCAGCGGGAAGAGATCCGGGCACAGGCAGGCAACGTCAGAATGCGACTTGGGGCGGTCTCACAGATCAGCGCGCCTGAGGAGAAGCTTCGGCCGACCATGCTCGCCGAGCGCGCTGCCGCACTTATTTCGGCTGCGGATCTTGAGAACGGTGGATTCGGACCGGCACCAAAATTTCCCCCCGCCTCAACTCTCGACTTCCTGCTGTCACGCGGAGCATTCGCCCCCGTCGAAGTGACGCTGGACCGAATGGCCGCGGGCGGGATATTCGACCAGTTGGCGGGCGGGTTCAGCCGCTACTCCGTCGACGAACTGTGGCTAGTTCCCCACTTCGAAAAAATGCTTTACGACAACGCACTTCTTGCTCGAACCTACCTGCACGCGTGGCAGGAACTGGGCTACGAGCGATACCGAAGGATCGCGGTCGAAACCCTGGACTGGGTTCTCGCTGACATGGCAGATCCATCCGGTGGCTTCTACGCCTCACTCGATGCTGACTCGGAAGGTGTGGAGGGCCTCTTTTATACCTGGACAGAAGCCGAGATCGAAGAAGTCCTTGGCGACAAGGTGGGCCCGGTAATCGCAGCCCTCGGGGTGACTGGCGATGGCAACTTCGAGGGTCGCAATGTTCTGCACTTCCCCGGAGGCATACCGCCAGCCGAGTTCGATCCCGAGCTTGAAGAGGCACGACGCAACCTCTTGGCGGCCAGGGCGGGGCGGGTACGACCTGCTCTGGATGACAAGGTACTTCTTTCCTGGAATGCGCTCATGATTTCGGCGCTCGCCGACGCCGGAGCCGTACTGGGGCGCTCAGACTACATCGAAGCTGCCCGTCGCTGTGCCGATTTCATCTGGTCGCAGATGCGCGACAGTCAAGGCACCCTGCTGCGTTCCTGGCGTCGTGGTGAGGCTCGTCTGAACGCCTACCTCGAAGACCACGCCTTCCTTCTCGAGTCGCTGATCACCCTTTACGAGGCGACCCTGGACCCCGCGATTTTCAACCGGGCAGTGGCTGTCGCCGAGACCATGATCGACCGTTTCGGCGATCCTGACAGGGGCGGCTTCTTCTCCACCTCACACGACCACGAGGACCTGATTGCGAGGCGAAAGGACATCGGAGACCACCCGATCCCCTCGGGCAGCTCCTCGGCCGCCCTCGGGCTGCTGCGACTGTATGGACTCACCGGCGAAGCCTCTTATCGGCGTCACGCAATGGGGGTCCTGCACCTCCTTGCTCCGGCCACGGTCCGGCAGCCTGATGCATTCGGCCACCTCCTTCAGGCGCTGGCACTGGCCCTTGAGCCGGCGGGCGAAGTGGCAGTTATCTGGCCGAAAGACTCGGGCTCCGACTCAGCCGAGCGGCTGCTGAGCACCTTCCGTTCGCGCTACCGGCCACGCCATGTACTCGCTGGTGGGCCGGAAGGCAGCAAGGTGCCGGCACTGCTGCATGACCGGATCGCGATCGCCGGGCAGCCGGCTGTCTACGTCTGTAGAGACTTCAGCTGCCTGACACCGGTTGCCGAGTCGGTGGAGTTGGCGGCTTTACTGGACGACAAAAAGGTCTGAGAACTCCGGTCTGTTGACCGCCGGCATACGCGAATCAGAGAATCGGCAAAAAGGTATCGATCTCGTAAGGAGTGACTCGGACCCGGTAACCGTCCCATTCCTGCCGTTTGAGTTCAATGAAGCGACGGAAGGTGTGCTCTCCCAGAGTCCTCAGGAGCAGTTCGGAATCAGCCGCCCGCTCTACCGCTTCGCCGAGAGTCGAAGGAAGTTGCTCAATGCCACGAGCAGCCATTTCGTCGGGTCCCAGATGGTAGAGATTCTCTTCCATCGGTTCCGGCAGTTCATAGCCTTTCTCGATTCCCTCGAGGCCGGCCTGCAGCATGCCGGCGAGACAGAGGTAAGGATTGCAGGCCGGATCAGGGCAGCGAAGCTCAGCCCACGAATCACCTTCTTCACTGACCTGCCGCTGAGGCACACGAATCATTGATGAGCGGTTGCGTCGGGACCAGGAGAGGTACACCGGGGCCTCGAAGCCCGGAACCAGACGCTTGTAGGAGTTGACCCACTGTGCGTAGAGCGGCGCGATCTCTCGTCCGTGGCGTAGCTGTCCGGCGATGAACGACTTGGCAGTTAAAGAAAGCAGAGCCGGGCGCGCTGGATCGTGAAAGGCGTTTTTGCCGTCTTTGATGAGGCTCTGATGGATGTGGAGGCCTGATCCATTCGACCCTCCGAGCGGCTTCGGCATGAAGCTTGCGTGCCAGTCCTGCAGAAGGGCGTATTCCTTCACGACAATCCTGCTGGTCATCAGATCGTCCGCAGCCCTCAAAGCATCAGAGGCCGTCAGATCGAGTTCGTGCTGTGAAGGCCCGGCCTCGTGATGGGTTGAGGAGACGTGCACTCCCATCCGCTCAAGCGCCAGAACTGTCTCCCGGCGGACGTCAGACCCCGCATCAAGTGTTGTCAGGTCAAAGTAGCCACCCTCGTCGAGAACCTCGGGGACCCCATCTTCGGGCCTCGCCGAGCGGAAGTAGTAGAACTCGAGTTCCGGCGCCACCACAAAGTCATCAAAGCCCATATCTGCGGCCCTCTGGAGCGCACGCTTCAGCACCCATCTGGGATCGCCTTCGTAGGGAAGTCCTCCGGGGATTTCGATGTCACAGAACATCCGCGCCACTGCGTCTACCCCCTCGGGCCGCCAGGGAAGCAGAGAAAAGGTCGTGGCATCAGGCCGGGCGACCATGTCGGACTCCTCGACCGAATTGAAACCGGTCAGTGAGGCGCCGTCAAATCCGATCCCCCGCTGGAAGGCCCGCTCCAGTTCGGAGGAGTTGATGGAGAAGCTCTTGAGATGGCCAAGAACATCAGTGAACCAGAGCCTGATGAACCGGACGTCGTGCTGCCTGACCAGTTCATAAACATCGGCCGGTGTTTTCGATTGGTCTGCCATCTCGCTCCTTGAAGGACTCCGACTGCCTCGGTCGGCTGCCGGTCGTGTCGAACGATACGCGACCGGGCTTGCCAAGCGCCGCTCGAACCTATATAACTTACTTGTGGTTAGCAACTAGCTAAAAGTAAAGTAATGGCGTCCTAAACGCGACCTAAACCGCAAAAAGGCGTCCTGACCGAACAGAATGGAAGCGAGTCGATCATGACTGTAAAAACAGAAGTCAGCCGGTTCCACATCCATGACGAACTGACAGCACCCGATGAGAGTGCTCAGATTCTCAAGAGCATTCAGGTCGGAGGGCGGTCGGCGAACAAGCTGGTCGGTGTACTCGCTGGTTCCCCGGCGGTGCTGCGGGCCTACACGAGGATGCGCGTCGAACTCCAGAAGGGCAGCCTTCCGGAAGGTACGCGACACCGGATCGCTCTGGCAGTAGCCGAGCACCGGGGCGACACCTACAGCGTGGTTCAGTACGCCAAGTCAGCCAGAAGCGCAGGCCTCGGTCTGGATGAAGTCTCGCGGGCCAGGAGCTTCACTTCGGCCGATGAGCATGAGAACTCGCTGCTTGTTTATCTCAAGGCCGCCCTTGAGTCCGAAGGTGATCCGCCGATCTACCTCCACGAAGAGGCCCGGGAGTCCGGTTGGGAGGACGAGTTGATCCTTGAAGCGCTCGCACACGTCGCCCTTGCCGAGTTCCAGAGCCTGATGGCTGCTGCGGCTGCCCTTCCGAAGGATCAGGCTACCCCGCGAGTCCTGCCCGCCGCCGCATGAGCCTTCAGAGCGCGAGCGCCACCTGCAGCACCGGGTAGTCGCCTTTCAATCGCGGAGATAACACCCCTCCCACAGCGAGTCATCAAAGCATCACCTCCATGCAGAAAGGACAGCCAAACGGCTGTCCTTTTTGCTGGGGGCCAGTGAAGGTCTTTTTGGGCAGGAGGGTTGACCGCCCGGATCAACAGGCTTCAGAGAGTTGACCCTGAAGCGGAGCCCCTCTGGCCCGACGGATCAATCGAACTTGATTCGAGCTGTGTAGAGAAGGCGACTACCCGAGAACTTGCAGGCGTAGAAGCGCTTGCTCCCAACCAGCAGTTGCGAGGACGGATCTGTACTCGCGCACTTGTCCGGCTGGCGACTTGCCCGCCAGGCGTAGTCGCGCATCTCGAGACCGTCGGCAAAGGCCGGGGCCCAGGTCGGGACGGTCAGCGCAACAAACTGACCCTTGACCGCCCTGAGCGGCTCTTCCAGGCGAAAAGTCACAACGTTTCCGAGGTACCTGTTGAGCCCCACAACCGGTGACTTGCGCTGAAGCTTAAACTTGAAGCCACGCTCTGTCCTGATCTTCTGGAGGATGCTTATCGAGGCCTGAGGGGGACTGCCGAACCTCTCATTCAAGGCGATGCGGTCCATTGCCTTGGGCTTGCCCAGGAAGAGCTTCCAAGCGGTGACGCTACCTGTAGCCGGGACTATGTAGGGCGACGCGCTGCTCGGGAGGACCGACTGGATTCCGCTCACACTGGGGATAACGAGACAGTTCAGCGGGCAGGCCGGCTCCGGCATTGGTTCGGCGCCTCCGAGCACGGCGCTGACCGCGGAGGTCGTGGCCTTGGAGCCACTCGCTGCGCCTTCCCCGGCTCCAGTTACTACCGCCAGAGAAATGGCTGCCAATCCGACCGCCAGCGCAGTCAGGAGACTCCTGCCCCTGCTCGAAAGAGCGTGATTTCGCATATTCATTACCAGACATCTCCTTGGATAAAGTTGATTCGCCTCGTGCGACCTGTTATTCGATCCGTCACAGTACAGACACATCAGAACTCAGATCGGATCGGAGCAGGCCTGAAAATTCGAAGCCGCGAAAGCCCAGGATCGAGCAACGGTTGGGTTTCAGCGCCCACTGAGTAAAGCGTGACGCACGTCACCGACGCCAACGCGCTCGAAGCGCAGGGCCTTGGCGACAGCGCCAGTGAGATCCCAGGCCCGACCGCCGATGAAAGGACCGCGATCGATGACTCTGGTTATGACAAACCTCCCGCGAAATCCGATCAGCACCTTCGAACCGCACGGAAGGGTCTTGTGGGCTACGCCCTGCGTGGCCGGACGAAGAATCTGACCGCAGGCCGTGCGGCTGCCGTAGAAACCCGGCCCGTACCAGGAAGCCCCGGAAGTAGGCAGGGAACCGATCATCTCACGTGCCGTACCTCGGTTTACGACGCCACTGGTCGCGAACCTCGCTTTCCGCTGAAAACGCCGGACCGCCTTCGTCGTTGGTGGGTCGAACCGATCGGAGACCACGGTGCCCACGAGGAGAGACTGGGAGTGGACGATGCCCTTCAGCACTCGCACATCCGGCCCGGTCATGCCTTCCCGGAGCACCCTCGCCCCCAGCTTAGGTGCCAACTGAGGCTTACCTGCCACCTCGGTAAGGTTCAGCCCGCCACCAGAGGCCAACCCGCCGCTGGAGACTGAAAAGCCGCGAGCCTCGGGACTGGCAATGACCAAGGCAGAGACCAACATCACGAGGCAGGTGACGGAGGTGAGAATCCTTGGTTTTTCGTCTCGCACGAGGCGGTTGGGAACGTTTCTCATATCTCTTTCCGAAGCTTGCGGGGTTAGCTGTCGGGCTCGCGCTGGAAAGAGCAGCGCTACCTGGCTGTCGGCCAGAGATTCGCCCCATGGACCTTGTCCTTTGGGTCCCCCGCTTTCCGCGATTTTTTGTGGCGGAAACTCAGCTGAAGGTCGAGCCTAAGATTAGCAAACACTCAAGGAACTGGTCGTTTATTGGCTGCAGCTCACATTTACCCTCGACGCTCCAATGTCTGAAAATAGGAAAGGCCCCTTCCGGGGCCCTTCCTTTAGCGGGTCTGTAAGCCGGATCCTGTCTTGAACGACCATCTATCTCGCCGGCTGATCACTCCGACGGGGAACGGAGACTGCCCCGTTGCACCTGCGACCTACCTGGATCTCGCCGGGCAGGGTCAACGATCCTGTTTGGTCTTGCACCGGACGGGGTTTACCTGGCCGCCACGTCACCGTGACGCCGGTGCGCTCTTACCGCACCTTTTCACCTTTGCCTGTACGCAGCTCACGTGTGGCTGCGCCATCGGCCGTGTATTTCTGTGGCACTTTCCTGCGGGTTTCCCCGAGTGGGAGTTACCCACCGTCCTTGCCCTGTGGTGTCCGGACTTTCCTCGAAGGGTTTTCTCTCCCTCCGCAGCCGCCCGACCCACGAAAGGAAAGTGTAGGGCGCAAGAGGAAAAATCGCCACTCTGGGGAGTCCCGGGTACAAAAGCTACGAAACCACCTCACCGTTCCGGTCCGACCGGCTGACATGAGCGAGCCGGGCCACAACCGAGTGGCGTTTTTTCAGACCTTGCGAAAAACTCCTATGACCTTGCCGATAACTGCTGCGTCTGTGGTGATGATCGGCTCCATCGTGTCGTTTTCGGGCTGAAGGCGAATGTGATCGACCTCCTTGAAAAGTCGCTTGACCGTCGCTTCCTCTTCGTTGAGCATGGCAACTACGATCTCGCCACTGTCTGCGTCGGGAGTCGGGTGAACGATCACGAAGTCGCCGTCCATGATTCCGGCATCTTTCATGCTCTCACCGCGAACCTCGAGAACATAGTCGCCGTCCCGTCCGCCGATCACCGACGGAACCTCTACGTAGTCCTCGATGTTCTCTTCGGCCAGCATCCCTGGACCAGCGGAAATCTGCCCGACCAGGGGGAGCCCGGAGCGACTGCCCGGTAAAACGGTCTCAACGGCGGCGTCACGGGCACTCTTCGCCCTCTCCACCAGGACCTCGATCGCTCTGGGCTTTGACGGATCGCGCCTGAGTACACCTGCCTTTTCAAGATTGGCCAGATGGACGTGCACGGTAGAAGAAGAATGAAGACCCACCGCCTTGCCGATCTCGCGTACCGTCGGCGGGTATCCCATCTTGTCGGCGTACTTGCCGATGAATTCGAAGATCTCACGCTGTCGCTTTGTCAGGTCAACCACGGTTCTCCTTCGCCGGCCGGTAGCCGATTGTTGTCTTGTGAAATCGAGTGCTCGCAGAGAGCGAACTTATGTTCGTATATTAGGGAGACCTGCGGATGGTCCTCCTTACGGGCCGGTTTTCGCAATCGAGCGCCCGCGGGCAACTCTCTCCAACGCTTCAGGCCTGCCTCAGCCTGCGGGCTGGAGGCTACGGTCAAGCGCCGCTCCGTTCGCTTTCCCTAGAATCCGGTGCCCTCCTGCGGCTGTGGCGGAATTGGTAGACGCGCAAGCTTGAGGGGCTTGTGTCCGAAAGGACGTGGAGGTTCGACTCCTCTCAGCCGCACCATCTTTCAGACAGCACAGTCCCCGAGCCCGAGAACGGGCCGGGGACTTCGCTGCCTTGAGCCGTAAGGGTCAGCCGCCGACCCGGTTGGACAGGGCGGTTATCCGGGCGTTCAGCTTCTGGTTGCTGAAAGTCTGGGAAGCCTGCAGGTCGGAGATCTGACTCTTGAGGTCATCCAGTGAGCTCTGGACGGTGGCAATCTGCTCGCTGTCCTGTTTGGACGTTTTACTGTCTGCTTCTTCAGCCGCTTTCACAGAAGCCTCAGCGCTCTTTTCGGACTTTCTGATTCCGGCAGTTGCTGCTGCTGCCGTTGCGGCAACACGCTTGTCTTCGCGGGCAACGGCCGCGTCAAGCTGAGCCTGTGTGTCCTGGTTGTTGCTCTTGGCATCGTTGGCGATGACTATCCCCGCCACTCCAGTGAGAACGCCGATGATGGCGATAGCGAGAACTGCTCCCGTTTTCTTGTCCATAAAGTCACTCCTATCCAGTGGTTAGCGGCAGGTATTAACACCTCCCGGTGGAAGCGAACATAGGTCATACCACCGGACGTCACAAGGACCGGGAATGTCAGCGGCATGACCTGGAGTTGGGAAACAGTCCGGCACCATGCAGCAGGCTCAGACGCTGCGATAATCACTTGGCATGGAGGAGGAAGAGCGCCAAGAGACAAGGGTCATGTGGTTTCGCCGGGACCTGCGCGTAAACGATCTTCCGGCCCTTGCGGCGGCAGCCGCTGCTGGCAGTACCGTCCCCTGCTTCGTTTTTGATGAACGCCTGCTGACTGGATACAGGTTCGCTTCTCCCGCGAGGGTGAGCTTCATGCTCGGCTGCCTGGAGCATTTGCGGGAATCACTTCAGGGGCTGGGCTCCGATCTGTTCGTACGCCACGGCAGCCCCGAGGAAGTTCTTCCCGAACTTGCGAAGGAGACGGGAGCCAGGTCCGTGCACTGGACTTCGGATGCCTCGCCCTGGGCAAGTCGACGGGACCGGAAAGTCAGTGTCGCGCTACAGGCAATCGGAGTTGAGTCCCAGCGCCATCCTGGCTCCTACATCGTCGACGACCCGGGCGTAATCGTTTCTGGCAAGGGGACTCCCTACACCGTCTACTCTCCTTTTTTCAAAGCCTGGAAGGAGATCCCGCGCCGGCCGCTCGAAAATCCTCCTCCACAGATCCACTCGCCGGAGGACCTCGATCCGGGAGTGATGCCGGACTTGCGGGATCTTGGGTTCGACCCCAAGGCCGACGCTGGCACGACCTCGTTCCAGCCGGGTGAGGCGGCCGCAAGGGAGGCGACCCGCTCTTACCTGAACGAGGGGCTTTCCGCTTACGCCGACAGCAGGAACTCACCAACTGGTGGCTCCTCAAGACTTTCCCCCTACATTCGTTGGGGATGCCTCTCCCCCCTTGAACTCGAGATCAAGCTCGGCCTGCGGGACGGTCGCGGTCCGGCTGTCTTTCGGAAGGAACTTGCCTGGCGGGAGTTCTATGCCTCGGTCCTGCTCAACTTCCCGGAAGTGACAACTACCGAATTCCAGGAGCGTTACCGCGGAACGCTTGACTGGCATGAAGATGAAGAGCTGCTTGAGGCATGGAAGCTGGGCCGAACCGGGTACCCGTTAGTCGATGCCGGTATGCGCGAACTTCTCGACGATGGCTGGATGCACAACCGGGTACGAATGGTTGTTGCCTCCTTCCTGACCAAGGACCTCCACATCGACTGGCGAGAAGGTGAACGGTGGTTCATGGAGCGGCTGATTGACGGAGACATCGCCTCCAACAACGGCGGGTGGCAATGGGTTACTTCAGTCGGAACTGATCCTGCTCCCTACTTCCAGCGGATGTTCAACCCCATGACCCAGCAGGAACGATTTGACCCACAGGGCGAATATGTTCGCCGGTGGATCCCCGAGCTTCGCTCTGTCCCTGACGGACACCTGGTTCGCCCGTGGTTGATGTCGGAAGAAGATCAGGCTGAGGCCGGGTGTCGAATCGGGACTGACTATCCGGAGCCGGTCATTGACCACGCTGAGGAGCGTCGAATCGCGGTTGAGCGATACCGGGCGGCAGTCGGCACCGACGACGAATCCTGAGCAGCAGAGGCCGTTCGGGCGGGTGCCCGATCAGGGCCGGACATCTGGCGAGATCTTCCCCAGGAGGATGCGGCAGTGGCGGTCAATCAGGTCAATGACCTCGTCAAATCCGTCCTCGCCGCCGAAGTACGGATCAGGTACGTCCAGATCTTCGTCCCCACCGAATTCACGCAGGAGCCTGATGCTGCTGTTGTCCTCTCCGGTGAGTTCAATCAGATCAGCGTGATTGGAACGGTCCATCGCGATAATCAGGTCGAAGTTCTCAAAGTCTGACGGGGCCACCTGGCGTGCCGAACCACTGACTTCGAGGCCGCGCTTTGCCCCGGCCTCGACTGCACGAGGGTCAGGTGGGTGGCCGATATGCCAGTCGCCGGTGCCGGCGGAATCAACCCTGATCTGGTCGGTCAACCCTGCCTCAGTGATCAGGTCACGCATCACTGCCTCCGCGGTCGGCGAGCGGCAGATGTTGCCCAGACAGACAAACAGGACACGCATACTCAGGGATTTACGCCGCCGGCCTGAAGCCGGTTCACCCGCTGGTTCAACTCGTTGATCCGGTCGTTCAGCACGCTGTAGTTTCGCTCGATCTGGGTCTGAAGATCATCAACCTCACTGGCAAGTTGCTGGTCGGCGCTGTTCAGCCTCCGAAACTGGCTCTCCTGCCTTCTCAGCTTCCTGCGAAGAGCCACAACTGATCTGACGTTGCCGTTGATCCTTACCAACAGGCTTTTCTCGGCTCTGGAGAGGCTGGCGACCAGCTTTTCAGCCTCGGAAGCCTGGCTGGCCTCCCGTTCGTCTTGCCGTTTCTGGGACTTGGCGAACTCACTCTGGACGACTGAGGTGACTTCCTGATTCGACTTGACTTCATTCTTCGTATTGAAGGCAACGAGGGTGCCAAGGGTGCCGAGCGCGAGCCCGACGGAGCCAAGGGTAACGGCAAGGATGAGCTTGGTTCGATCACTCATGATGGCATCGAGACTAGTACATGATCCGGAGTCCGGGGCTCAAGATCGGGCGTTGCCAGGCATCGGGCAACCGCCCCTGACGAAACTGCAGCGCCTAAAGATTGAGCAGGACGATTGTGTTCAGTACGAAGATGACTGCAGTTGCGACCGTCGCGCGGGTCAGATTGCGCTCCACCATCGAACCGCCGCCGATCGAGCTGCCACCTCCTCCGATACCGAAAGCGCCGGAAAGACCCGCGTCCTTGCCTGAATGCAGAAGCACCAGAAAGATGAGGAGCGCGGCGAGGGCCACCTGTATTACCGAAAGGATCGTGTACATCGAGGCGGGAGTTTAGCCGTTCCCCGGATATCTGTGGTCTCGTGCCGCATCCGGTTGCCTGGGCACGACCACCGATTCACCCGATTCAGGCCTTCACAAGGGCGGGGCGATCCGGTCTCCGGCTAGCGGCCGGCACTCCGGGCGCGTCAGGTGGGGCGCTCGGCAAGTTCAATCGCTTCGTGAACCTCGCTTGCCAGGCCATCACTGGCCAGGTCCACGCCCGGTGGCAGCTCGACTTCGAGAACGGATGACGACTCCGCGCTCAAAGTGCCCTCCAGGATTCTGAAGGCCAGGACGTGCCCGCCCCTCGTTCTGTCTTTATCGATGAAGTGGAGGTGAAAGCCGGCCACCTCAAGACCTTCGCTCCAGTCCGGGAACCTGAAGCCGATCAGGGTGCCTTGGCAGGGACCAATCTCAAATACGTTCTGGGAAGCGATCGCTTCTGCAAGCGGCCGATAGGGTTTTTCCTGTGCCGGTACAGATCGAGCCCGAACCGACTCAAAGCTGCCGTCAATTCTGAAGGCTGCCACTGAACTGCCGCTCTCAAGCAGTGCCGTAACCTCTTCAAGCACGGTGTCCATGTCACTCGGGCTCCGGATGCTTGAAGTCAGATCAGGGTCAAACTGAACCACCACAGCGAACGGGGTCAGGGCGGACGGATCAATGGCCGAAATCCTTCCCTCCGAATCGGCACGGTAGAACTGGCCGTCGAGGGCGACCATCTCTCCGTCGAGCCCGTTCAGGGTTCCCAGGCCGGTATCACCCCGCTCAGCCAGTTGGGCAAAGGTCAGATCTCCGTCGTAGCGACCCTCGAGCAGAGCCGAAACGGTCGAGGACTGGAACAGGGCGCTGTGGTCGTGGCCACCTGCTAGGTCCGTCGCTGCCATGGTCTGGACATGGAGTGACTTGATCATATGCTCTTCCAACAAGTTGTTTCTCCGATCAGCTTCGACGTTATGAGGTCTGATTCTCGCTGGCAGCCGAGCGGTCTCGGGCTTCATCGAGATCTTTCAACAGACCCACGGCATCAGTTCTGAGCTCAGCGTTCACCAGTTCGTAATCCTCCTGCGAAAGCTTGCCGGTGGCGAGATCCGTCTCAGCATCGCTGATCTCCCTGTACTTGGCCTCGCGAGCCGCTTCGAGGGCGGCAATCTCCGGATCTTCAGCGACGGTAACTCGGCCCTTGCCCCAGAACGGGTAGCCAACGAATGCTGTGACAGCGGCGGCCATCAGAATCAGGTACACAAACTCCATCAGGGTGCCTTCCTGCGGCGCGATCCCCGGGAAGGCCAGGCGGCAAAAAGGGCGCCAAAGATGGTGATTATGGCCCCGATCCAGATCCAGCTGATCATCGGACTGACGATCACCCGGAAGGTGGCTGCTGTGGCCGTTTCCGGCTTCAGATAATCAGCGATGATCTGGTCTGTTGCCAGGCCCTGGACGGCGACCAGTTGCTGGGCAATGGGGCCAGCCTGAGAGGGATCCTGCCGGATAATCGGCAGCACCCTCGTCCTCATGTAAGCACCGAAGCGATCATCTGCGACCTCCGAGCGCTGGCGGATCTCGTTCGTGTCGGGCTCGATCGAAACCCAGAAGTCCTTGCGGAGGCCAGCCCGGAGGCCTACCTCACTGGTCGCTTCACCTTGAAAATAGCCAGCGATCGTCCTGGTGCCACTGGTTCGCTGGTAGTAGCGGCGGGTCGGCTCAAGGGTCGCGAACTCCTGCCCGTTCCTGTTGACCGAAACCTGAGCGCCAAAGACAACTGCCTGACCGTCCCTCTTGACGGTCGGCTTTTCGTAGGTCAGCACGTAATCCTCAACCGTGACCGATTCACCGGGGCTGAGGGTTACATCCCGCTTGCTCTCAAAGCTGGAGGAAGCTGCGACGCCGACCAGCAACACCACAAAGCCGAGGTGGACGATGTAACCACCGTAGCGGCGTCGGTTTCGCGTCGCCACCGCAAGGATCGACCCGGGGATAGAACCTCCCGCGCTGGTACGCCGGGCGGCAGCCCCACGCCAGGTCTCCTGCGCAAGAGCAACAACCGTGAATGAAGTGAGGACGAAGACCGCCAGCGCCCAGAAGCTGTTCGAGGCGTCGGTGAAAAGCAGCAGTAGAACCAGAGTGATGCCCGCAGCAGCGGTGGGAATCGGGAAGACCCGCTTTATTCCCTGCCAGGAGATTCGCCGCCAGGCGAGCAACGGTCCGATCCCGGTGAACAGCACCAGCGCTACGGCGAGGGGCGTTGTGTACTGGTCAAACCACGGTGCGGCGAGCACCGACTTGGTTCCGGTGAAGAGTTCCGAAATAAGAGGGAAGAATGTCCCCCAGAAGACGAGCACACACATCGACACCAGCAGGAGGTTGTTGATAAGGAAGACCGCTTCGCGAGAGGCCATCGAATCAATCTTTTTGCGGGAGCTCAGCAGCGGCAACCGGGAGATGATCAAGGCGGTCGAGCCGACCAGCACCACTGTGATCAAGCCCAGGAAGTACGGGCCGACGGTGGAGTCACCGAAGGCGTGAATTGACTGCAGTACCCCGGAGCGGACCAGAAAAGTACCGAGCAGGGCGAGCGTGAAGCTGGCGACGATCAGACTGACGTTCCAGACCTTCAGCATCCCCCGTTTTTCCTGGACCATGATTGAGTGGATATAGGCGGTGGTGATCAGCCACGGCATGATTGAAGCATTCTCAACCGGGTCCCACGCCCAGTAGCCGCCCCAGCCGAGTTCGGTGTAGGACCAACGGGCTCCGAGGATTACTCCGATCGTCAAAAAGGTCCAGGCGATCAGGGCAAACCCACGGGTCGACTTGATCCACGCAGCATCTACCCGACGGGTTATCAGGGCACCGATCGCAAAAGCGAACGGAACGGTCAGCGACACGTAGCCCATATAGAGCATCGGCGGGTGGATGATCATTGAAGGGTGCTGCAGCAGCGGGTTCAGCCCGACGCCGTTTTCGGGAACCGGACTGAGCGTGTCGAAGGGGTTTACTCCACCCCCGAACAGCATCAAGAGGGTGAAAAAAGCGCCGATTCCAAGCATGATGGCCGTGGCCCACGGCACCACATCCCGCAGCTTCTCACGGGAGAAGAACAGTGACACCGAAGCGACCAGCGACAGAAGGAAGGCCCAGAGAAGGAGTGACCCTTCCTGACTCGACCACATCGCCGTGAACTTGTAAAAGAGCGGGGTCTCCCGGGACGAATGGTTGGCGACTACGCTCAGGCTGAAGTCGCTGGTCAGAAACGCATACTCAATCACCAGAACGCAGATGAGCAGAAGGGCGAACAGAGCGTAGGTCGATCGGCGGGCTGCATCCACCCAGCGACGATCGCTCCTCGTCCCGATCAGGGCGGCGACCGCACCGAATACCGCGGTCATAGCGGCTACCCAGAGGGCAGCGTTTCCGAGGCTACTGATTCTTCTTCTCCGAGAATTTCGAGGGGCATTTGGTAACGAGTGTGTCTCGCTCCCCCACGAAAATCCCGTTCTTGACCGTCCCCTTCAGAACAATCTCGCGCCCGCCCCGGAACGGGTCGGGAACAACGCCGCTGTAAGTGGCTGGAATCGTGCCGGAACCTTCGCGGTCACGAACCTCAAATCGGATCCCTTGACCCTGTTCAACGATTGAGCCTGGGACCACCTTCCCGGTCATCTCATAGCTCTTGCCGGGCACGGCATCGCCAAGTTCCGATGGCTGCCTTGCCTCACTGGAGGCATTGAAAGAGGTGTAGACGAGGCCGGTCGCCAGGACGAGGGCGAAACCCAGGGCGACAACCAGCCTGATCTGTCTTTTCTTCTGCGGGTCCATGTGACTCTGTCAATTATTGCAAGGCAATGACTCCGGCGTTGCCCGCGTGCAAGAATCGCTGAATGAATGCGCAAAAGAAGGTCATGATCATCACCGGTGCCGGCAGCGGGATCGGTGCCGCGACTGCCCGCGCAATCAGTGACCGGTACCAGTTAGTACTGGCAGGCAGGCGGCTCGAGCCGCTCGACGACCTCGCCGCTGAGTTAGGTGGGGCCGAGAACGCGATCGCCGTAAGCTGCGACGTGACCCAGTGGGATCAGGTCGAGGCGCTCGCCGGATCCGCAATTGAGGCATTCGGTGGAATCGATGCCGTATTCGCGAATGCCGGATTCGGTGCCAGCCGCGGATTCCTCGAGGAGTCCCCCGAACACTGGAAATCCATGGTTTTGACGAATGTACTGGGGCCAGCTCTGACGATCCGGGCTACCCTGCCCCACCTGCTTGACAAGGGCGAGGGCCACTTCCTGATCACCAGTTCGATCGCCGGGCGCCGGGCACTGCCAGGCTCGCTGTATTCGGCGACCAAGTTCGCGGTGACCGCGATGGGCGAGTCCCTGCGTGCCGAACTGCGGGCTCGCGAAGATGGAAACCGTATCCGGGTAACACTGATCGAGCCAGGGATGGTCGACACACCCTTCTTTGACAACCGCCCCGGTGACCGCGCCCTGAGTGACGACGACATCGCCCGGGCTGTGAACTTTGCGCTGGAGCAACCCGCCTCAGTCGATGTGAACGAAATACTGATTCGCCCGATCGGTCAGCAACTCTGAACCCTGACGGACCGCCAGGTCAGTCCCGCAGCAGCGCTCTTACAAGGCGCCAGTAACCCCTGAGAAGAAGCCGGGTTGGAGCACTTCGCACAAAAGCGGGAAAGAAATCGGAGTCAAGGTCGGGTGTGAGCATCGCTGCAAAAGCAGCCGTCGAAATCTGCCGTGTGGCCTGGATGCGCCGACGCTCGCCGAGGAGCCGTGGCATCCAGCGCAGGAGATCACGGTTGGCCTTCATTTTCGCCTCCAGCCATCCACCACGCGAGGCGACCGCGACCAGGGCAATTTCGGTCATCAGGAGCGCCGGGGCGAGCAGAAGCAGCAGCGGCGTCGGATAGTTCCTCAACATCATCGCCCAGCGGTTGCGTTCAAGCCAGAGGTATTTCTGGCTTCGCCGACCGAAATCGTAGTCGTGGTCAACCACGGCTTCAGTCAGGAGGCCGATCTGCTCACCGGTCAGGCGCAGACGTAACGAAAGGTCCGTGTCCTCCTGGTAAAGAAAGAAGTGATCCGAAAAACCCCCTGTCCGGTTCCAGGTGGATCGCGGTATGGCCAGACACGCACCGGACATTGTGGCTACCGGCCTGCTTTCACCTGCTGCCTCAGCGGGCAGACCGTGGTCGCCCGCCCAGCAGAACCCCAGGAAGTGGAGTGGGTTGCCGGTTGAGTTGATCAGGCGGCGTCCGCCCTCGTGACAGACCACAAGCGACATCCACGCTGCCCACTCTGAACCGTCGTTTTCCGGCCTGCGGATCGCTTGACCAAAGCCCGGCTCCGGCATCGCGTCAGGGTTCAGCACTACCAGCAGGTCACCCCGCGCCATTGCGGCTCCGTGATTGATGGCGGCCGTGTAGCCGGCGTTGCCGTCCATCGGCAGTATCCGGGCTTCGGGCAGCGTCGCCGCAACCACTCCCTGAAGGTCATCAGACGAGCCGTTGTCGACAACGATCACTTCGTCTCCTGAAGCAAGCTCGGATGCCAGGGCAGGGAGCGTTCGGGCCAGATCATCGGCCGAGTTGAAGGCGACTGTTATTACGGATAGCGATGAACTCAAAGCGGACGACGGGGATCGAACCCGCGACCTCGAGCTTGGGAAGCTCGCGCTCTACCAACTGAGCTACGTCCGCAGATCGCAGACCCTAGAAGAAGCGGCAGCGAATCAGGGTTCTGATGACTCGCAGGCCGTCAATCGTTGTCAACTTTTTACCTTCTTCTCTGGAGCGTGCTCGGTAGGCGACTGATACCTCCATGATTCGAATCTTTTTTCGAAGGAGCCGCGCGGTTATCTCAGGCTCTATCGCGAAGCCCCGCTCGCGGAGTGGAAGACTTCGAAATAGTTCAGTCGGCATGGCCTTATGGCAGGTCATAATGTCGCCCAGCCAGACATTGAAAACCGCGTTCGCAAAAAAGGTAACCCCGCGATTCCCGAGGACGTACCAGAAGCTGTATGCGGAGCGCGAATCAAACCCCCGGGCGCCAAAGACGACGTTTGCTTCTCCGCCCCTGAGTGGACCGATCAATCGGTCGATGTCTGCCGACTGGTATTCGAGATCCGCATCCATTACCGTCGAGAACCGCCCTCGAGCCTTGGAAAGCGCCGTCATGATGGCGCCCCCTTTGCCAAGATTATGAGGATGCCTGAAGGTTCGCACGCGCTCGTCGGAGGCAACGGCCAACTCAACCAGTTGAGGGGTGCGATCGGTGGAACCGTCATCGACGATGATCAGCTCAAACGCTCCTTCGCAAGGGTTTGAGGAGATCACATCTTCGACGGCTTCCAGAATAGTCGCTTCTTCGTTGAGGACAGGCATCAGGATGGATAGTTCTGTCACGAATGGCGGTTCCTTCACGTCATTGGTTTGCTGATTCGGATTAATTTGCCCATTCTTTTTCGTCCTTGGGATTGAGCCTCTCCAGGCCATCAGAGAGCTCGCTTCCCCTCAGTTTGATGCCCGATGACGGATAAGGCGTACACCACAGCTCCTTGCCACACCAGTCTCGGTAGACCGGAGAACTCAAAGTGACACCTCCCTGAACGACTGTTCTCCTAACCTCAACCGCCACTGGAGGCCTGCTCCCAAGCGCACCCGAACCGTCAGCCTTGACCAGGCCTCCTCCTCCGGGAGCCAGCAGACTCGCAGCGAAGAGGATCAAAGCGAGGCCCGCTACGAACGCGGCAGCGGCGGCTTGGAAGCCATCCCTTGATGGAGCCCAGCCCTTCCATGAGATCCGAATCTCATCTCTTCCGCGCAAAAGCGCAAGCGCGACCGGCGCTGCGAAAGTCGCGGCCAGTGGACCAAGTCCAAAACGGATCAGCGGGGCGGAAACAAACCAGAAGGCGAGGACGACCAGGAGTGGGAACATGACCAGGGCCAGCTTCCGCAGTCCCGACCACCGGTTACCCGAGATGGCAATCGCTACTGCGCCTGCCAGCGAAACAAGTGAAAGTAGTGCCAGCCTTGGCAACTGGCCTGATCCCCGCAGGTTTCGAATCCATGACTCTAGCCACGACAGGGTCCCCCTCAAGGAGTCCGTAAGCCCGATCGGATCCATCGTTGTTCCGCGAGCAAACTGGGTAATGTCGTCCCTGAGGCCATTGGCCTCGTCCACGGGATGAGCCCACGGAAGATTCAGGTTCGGAAAAGTTGCCGGATAAAACGGGTACCCGCTCAGTACGGTGCTGTGAATGGCGGCAGATAACGTCACCAGCACAGTCAGGAACAGCGGCCGAACCAGCGCACGCAAATGAAGCCCCGCCTTCCAACCGACAACTATCAGCAGGGGTCCAGCTGTAGCAAGAAGCACGAGATTGAGCTGCCTGAAGGTTGCCGCCAGCGCAAGCAGCAGAAGCGATACCGCTATTGCCTGGCTCGTACGGACCGTGAGCGCATCGAGGAAGTAGGTGAAGGCAACTATGAAAGTGACTCCGGCACCTGTATCCAGGCTCGGCGAAGCAATCATCGCGCTCGGATCTGCGGCGCCTGGAACCAGAAGATAAACCGGAGTTACTAGCAGCAAGAAGGCCGTTCCTAGCTTCAGCTTGCGGTCCCGGCTTACTTCAGTAACACGGCCCCCAAGTTCGATGACCAGAGCAGAAAGAAGCAAGCCGTTGATGACCCTGTAACCCTCACCACCAAATGGCCAGAGATCGAAGAGTGCCGCCAGCGGAATCGTTGCCGTATGAAACCCCAGCCGGTAGTGAAGATTCGCAATGCCTTCAATAGCTGCGTAGTCGGAATGATGCTTGATGGAGGCAAAGTGGTAGAGGAAAGAGTCGTAGTTGGTGGGCTCCGAGAGAGCCAAATTGGCCAAGAGGGCGACCACTAGAAGGCAAGCGAGAGGAATGAGATAGCTGGATCGCTCAGCCTCCTTCATCGAATCACGACAGTCCCTCACTTGATCAAAGCTGCCCATCCAGCCAGCGACCCCGGCGACAAGGAGAGGTGCTGAGACTGCGGCCGATCCAAGCGGGGCAATGAGATGAGCCAAAAACAGCCATCCCACCACGAGAGTCAGACCCAACCAGAAGAGCGTCCTGTTCGCTTCATTTTCAATCCCAAGCAGCATCACAACCAGCTTGCCCACGCCAATCGTGACCAGAAAAATGACCGCCCAGAGAATGACCATCC
>JBBECI010000032.1:0-25242 GCA_040881895.1 Solirubrobacterales bacterium
CGTGCCGCTCGACAACTACCTCGATCACGGCCTCGGCTACGGCTAGCTCAGCGCCAGCATGATCGATCAGCTCAATCACCCCGGCAGGAGTGCAGGGCACCATGGCCGGATTGCCACCAGCCAGCAGACCGGCACTGACGGGACTCAGACCATCGACATCTTTGGCCGGGTCAATCGCGGCGACCACAACGTCGGAGTCAATGTGATCCGGCACGGGCAGCTGTACCAGGATGCCGTCTACACCCTCATCAGACCCGAGGTCGGCCACCAGAGCCAGCAGGTCTTCCTGGGATGTCTCCTCCGGCAGGCCATGGTGTACCGATTTCATGCCTGCCTCCTCACAGGCCCGGTGCTTGTTTGCCACGTACACCTCAGACGCAGGGTCCTCACCGACAATGACCGTGGCCAGCACAGGAACCTTGCCTCCGCCCGCAACGAACTCCGAAACGCCACGCGCCACGCGCGCCCTGACCTCGGCGGACACCTTCTTGCCATCGATTATCTGTGCGGACATATTCACTTCCTCTGAATCGGGGCGTATTCCGCCATCAGTTTTCTCTCGACCCCGTCAGTTGAGAACCTCACGACGATGAGACCGCCTGGCTCGGACCCGACCACGACCCCTTCGCCAAAGCTGGCATGCACGACGTCATCGCCGACCGACACCGCCACCGGGGTGCCGGGTTCAATCGGGTCTGCCCTCCTGACCGGACCCACGGATGAACGGACAGCTCCCGGAGCGCTGTAGCTACGGATAGTGCCGGGCTGCGAGAAGCCAGGCGCCGAACCCTGATGATGGACCAGATGGCCCGGCAACTCATCAAGGAAGCGGGAAGGCACGGTAGCTTCGGCCTGGCCTCCGAAAATCCGGCGGGTACGGGCGCTTGACAGGTAGAGACGTTCCCGTGCCCGGGTTATCCCGACGTAACAGAGGCGGCGCTCTTCCTCCTCCTCCCCTTCGTCGAGGGCGCGAGAGTGGGGGAACATTCCGTCCTCGCAACCGATGATGAACACCACACGGAACTCAAGTCCCTTCGCATTGTGGAGTGTCATCAGGGTAAGCAGGGCCTGATCCCCGCTGAGTTTGTCCTGCTCGCTGTAGAGGGATATCTGCTGAAGGAACTCCTCGAGAGGAGAGACTTCACTCTCGCCCTCAATCAGCCGGTTGGCATCAAACTCTGCCGCAACCGAGACCAGCTCCTGGAGGTTTTCGATTCTGCCTTCCGCCTCGATCGTGCGCTCGGCCTCCAGCGCTTCGGTGTAGCCGGTTTCGGAAAGCACCGCTTCGAGAAGCGCGGCTAGAGGTTCCCTCTCCGCCTTGAACTGGAGCTCAGCCATGACACTCTGAAATGCAGTGACTGAGCGGATTGCCGCTGCCCCCAGGCCAGGAACCGTTTCAGCAGACTGGGCGACATCCCAGATGGTCTCGCCAGTGGTGTTCGAGTGACTGAGCAGGCGACTCTGGCTGGTGTTGCCTATTCCGCGCCGCGGTGTGTTCACTATCCGGGAAAATGCGACTGAATCAGCCGGATTATTGAGGTACTGGAGATAGGCAACGGCATCCTTTACCTCCGCGCGATCGTAAAATCTGGTCCCGCCAAGCACCTGATAGTGCCGATCAAACCGGACAAGCGTGTCCTCAAGCACGCGGCTCATCGAGTTGGTCCGGTAAAAGACCGCTATTTGATCTGCCGTGACGCCTTCCTCGTCGCAAAGACGTTCAACCTCCCCGGCCACCCAGCGAGCCTCTTCGTGCTCGTCACTGAGACGTACCGCTTCGATCTCTTCACCCTGACCGGCATCAGTCCAGAGATCCTTCGGCCGACGGTCCCTGTTGTTTTCCACCACAGCGTTTGCGGCCGAAAGTATCGTCTGGGTTGAGCGGTAGTTCTGCTCGAGCTTGACGACCTTAGCGTCGGGAAAATCCTTCTCGAAGTCCAGGATATTTCGGATGTCCGCGTGCCGGAAGCCGTATATCGACTGATCCTCGTCCCCAACCACCGTCAGATTCCGATGCTCCGCGCAGAGCAGTTGAAGCAGTCGGTACTGCGCATGGTTTGTGTCCTGATATTCGTCCACCAGCACGTACCTGAAGGTGCGCCGCCAGCGCTCGCGTGCCTCTGCGAAGAGCTCCATCACATTCACAGTGCGAACCAGCAGGTCGTCAAAGTCCATGGCGTTGTTCTCGAGCATGCGCTTCTCGTAGAGCTCGTAGACCCCGCCTACCTGCTCCTCGAACCAGGATCCCTGACGCTCCCCATATGCGATCGAGTCGACGAGCTCGTTCTTGGCTCCTGAAATTGCCGACCGGACCGCTCTCGGTGGAAACCGCTTGGTGTCGATCTCGAGTTCCCCCATGACCCGCTTGATCATCCGCAGCGAGTCCGATTCGTCATAGATGGTGAATGACTTCGAGTACCCGAGGCGCTCAGCGTCGGCCCTGAGCATCCGGGCGCAAGCTGAGTGGAACGTAGTCACCCACATCGCCCGCGAACGCCTGCCCACCAGTTCCTCAACCCGCTCCAGCATCTCCTTGGCTGCCCGGTTGGTGAAAGTGATCGAGAGGATCTCCCCGGGTCGCGCCCTTCCAGTTTCGAGCAGATGAGCGATACGGTGAGTCAGGACCCGCGTCTTGCCGGAACCGGCACCGGCGATGACCAGAAGCGGGCCATCGCCGTACTCCACCGCCTCCTTCTGGGGTGAGTTCAGGCCATCTGCGAGGTCTGCTTGCGCTTCCACCGAGCGAGGATATAGGTTGGACTCGATGGCAATTTTCCCTCAAATTGCTTCAGGGACGCTTTGCTTCAGGTCAGACGTCTGGTTTCAACCGCCGGCTGAGGAACGGCCTTTTCGTGGCCTCGGTTCAGGAGGGCTCTCCCCGGGATCATCGTGGCCGGAAAGCTCTGCCACCTGCTTTTCCAGTTCCTTTATCCGGGCTGAAAGAGACTTCACCGCATCCTGAAGAGGGTCTGGAAGATGAATCCAGTCAGCGTCGGGACCCTCCACCCTGCGCCCCTCTACTTTGACCGGATGGCCGGGATTGCCGACGACGGTCGAGCGAGGCGGAACATCCTCCACGACGACCGAGTTCGCTCCAATCTTGGCGCCATGGCCTACCGTAATCGGCCCGAGCAGCTTTGCGCCGGAACCGATCGTCACGTTGTCCTCCACTGTGGGGTGTCGTTTCCCGGTCTGAAACCCCGTGCCCCCGAGAGTCACGCCCTGATAGATCGTCACGTTCGCCCCGATCTCGGCCGTCTCACCCACCACAACTCCTGAACCGTGATCGATGAAGAAGCCCGAACCAATCTTTGCGCCAGGGTGGATTTCAATCCCGGTTACGCTGCGGCTCAGGTACGAGATGACAAGGGGTAACAGCGGCACACCAGCGAGCTGAAGTCGCCGGGCCAGACGATACGCGAGCACTGCATGAACGCCTGGCCATGTGGCCAGAATCTCAACCGTGGAGACGCCTCCAGTGGCGGGATCACGACCGCGGGCTGAAGCAACATGCCCAGTGACTGCCTCGGTGGTTTTCTTGATCAGGGTTCGATACATCTGTTCGAGACTACCTTCGGCCCGTGGCTCTCAGGACGAGAAGAACGGGAGTGACATGTATCGGTCGCCGGAGTCACAGACCACGGTCACAACCCTGCCCCCCGCAAATTCCTGACGGGCCGCAAGTTCGAGTGCCGCGTGCACGTTTGCCCCGGCCGAGATTCCGCACAAAATGCCTTCTTCACGGGCCATCCTGTGGGCCGTCTCAATTGCATCTTCATCTGTGACCTGAAGATATTCATCAATCAGTGAAGTCTCCAGAACCTCTGGCACAAACCCGGGCCCGATGCCCTGGATCCGGTGCGGTCCAGGACTGCCGCCCGAGAGCACCGGCGACGTGGCCGGCTCAATCGCGAAAATCTTTGCGTCCGATTCCTGCTCCTTCAGGTAACGGGCGACGCCGGTAATGGTTCCACCGGTGCCGACCCCGCAGACGAAAGCCGATATTTCACCGTGGGTATCGTCCCAGAGTTCCGGTCCAGTAGTCCTGAAATGGGCTTCAGGATTGGCAGGGTTCGAGAACTGCTGGGGCATGAAGCCACCGCGTTCCTCGGCAACCCTGAGGGCCATCGCCACGGACTCGTCCATGCCGCCCATCGACGGGGTTTCAAGTACTTCCGCGCCGTATGCCCGGAGCAGTTTACCACGCTCCCTGCTCATCCCCTCCGGCATGGTCAGGACGAGTTTGTAGTCACGCGCGGCACAGATCATTGCGAGAGCAATTCCGGTGTTCCCGCTGGTTGGTTCGACGATCGTTGATTCTCCACGCGCAATCTCACCCTTGGCTTCAGCCGCACCGATCATGGCCGCACCGATCCGATCCTTGACTGAGCCCCCCGGATTGAAGTATTCGAGCTTGCCGCAAACCTCGGCACCGAGGCCAGCACCGATTCGCGCCAACCAGACGAGCGGCGTCCCTCCAACTGTCGCTGAAGCCTGCGGGGCGATCAAATGAAGTACATCCCCCCGGCTGCTTCTTCGCTCTCTCGGGACTCGATATCGGCGATCGTGGTATCCCCGAACACCTTGCGAAGGGCCGAAACGCCATCGGCCCAGATACCGCCGGCCTCGTCGGCTTCCTGGCCGACCTTGCCGTCAAGCGCCTGTACGACCTCAAGCACGGTGATCTCTCCAGCGGGTCTGGCCAGTGTGTAACCGCCCTTGCTGCCGCGATGACTTGCCAACAGACCTGCCCGGCGGAGCGTTGAAAAGAGCTGCTCGAGAAACTGGTCGGGAATTTCACGCCGCTCGGCCAGTTCCTTGACCGGCACCGGGCTGTCACCTGATCGGGCAAGCTCGGCCATGGCGACGACCGCGTATCGGGATTTCGAAGTGATCGAGATCATACGCTTCTTTCTACAGCACTGAAGCGGCTGCCGGGGCTACTCAGGAGTCGCCGGGACCGCCGGCTCGGGTGGATTCGCGGCCAGCCGCGTAAGCGCTGTATCGATCCGAGCAAGGGTTTCCTCGCGACCGAGGACCGCGACTGACTCAAATATGCCAGGGGAAACATTAGAACCGGTAATCGCGACCCGAATCGGCTGGTAGACCTTTCCGGCCCCCAGTTCCATGCTCGCCGGGATCGGTTCGAGAGCTGATTCGACATCTGCCACCGAGAAGCCATCGAGCGCGGCCAGCGCATCGCGTGCGGCCGTGAGCGCCTCCGGAGCGTGGGACTTCATCGTTTTGCGCCAGGCCTTTTCATCGTCAACCGGCTCCTCGAAAAGAAACCGGATCAGCGGCCACACCTCGGTCATGATCTGAGCTTTTTCCTGAGCGATCCCGCAGCCGGCCCGCAGCCTGTCATCGGGCTCGCGGCCGTTGAGCCTGGCCACCGTGCGTGTGTACTCATCGAGGTCCATCTCGCGCATGTAACGACCGTTCATCCAGCGAAGCTTCTTCTCGTCAAAAACTGCCGAAGAGCGACCAACATCTTCCGGCCTGAAACGGGCGACCATTTCGGCGGTGTCCAGCAGCGTTTCATCGTCCCCCGGGCCCCAGCCGAGCAGGGCGACGTAGTTCCTGACTGCCTCTGGCAAGTACCCGGCGTCGCGCAGTTCCTGAACCGAAGCCGCACCGTGACGCTTGGACAGCTTCTTTCCATCGGGACCGTGAAGCAGGGGAACGTGCGCGTAGCGTGGAGGCTCGACCCCGAGGGCCTCAAGCACGAGCAGCTGCTTGGGAGTGTTCGACAGGTGGTCGTCACCCCGGATCACCTCGGTGATCCCCATGTCGGCATCATCGACCGCCACCGCGAAGTTGTAGAGCACCGAGCCGTCGCCCCTGGCGATCACGAAATCGTCTTGACTGGCGTTCGGGAAGCTCACCTCGCCGCGGATCATGTCCTTGACGACGGTTACGCCGTCATCGGGAACCCGGAGGCGGATTGCCCCACATCCGTCAGGGTCCGGAGTCCCCCTATACCCGCGCCCCGCACCGTGCTCGTCTTTCCAGGCCCGAACGTCCTCGGCTGTGGCTGCATCTCTGTAAGCAGCGCCGGATTCGAGCAGGCGCTCAAGCGCTGCGGCGTGCTCAGGCGCCCTTGCCACCTGCGAAAGCGGCCCCTCGTCCCAGTCGATGCCCATCCATTCGAGCGCCTCAAGGATCTGGGCGACATTCTCCTCAGTCGAGCGTTCGAGGTCGGTGTCTTCGACCCTGAGTACAACAGTGCCACCGGAGTGGCGCGCGGCCAGCCAGTTATAGAGTGCCGTCCTGGCCCCTCCGATATGAAGCGCACCGGTGGGCGAAGGCGCAAACCTGACTCGGAGGTCTTTCTCACCAATGCTCATCGGTTCCCATGTTTCCACAGCCGGGGGTCTGGCGAAGGCCGTCTCCCGTGGCGAAGACCTCGGCTGCTCCTCGATCCAGATCTTCAACCAAAGTCCACGGGCCTGGAAGCCGACGAACTACGGCGAAGAGGATTTCGCCGCATTCCGCGAGGCGATGGCGGCTTCGGAGGTCGAGACGGTGATCATCCACGCCGTCTACCTGATCAACTGCGCCACCCCCGAACCCGAACTCAGGGCCAAATCACTCGCCTCACTCACGCAGGCGTTGAGGATCGGTGACGAGATCGGAGCGGCCGGTGTGGTGCTCCACCCCGGCGCCCGTAAGGACGCGGAGCTGGCGCCAGCCATCGAGCGGGCCGGATCGGTGATCGGCGAGGCAATCGCCGACTCGGAGAGCTGCCCGGTGCTGATCGAACAGATGGCTGGCCACAAGGGCATCCTCGGACACGACTTCGACGAGATCGCGGCACTCACCGAGGCCGCCGGCGGTGGCAACCGGGTCGGGCTCTGCCTCGACTCCTGTCACCTCTTCGTCAGCGGCTACGACATCAGGACGATTGAAGGAATCAACGGAGTCCTGGACGAAGCCGACGCCAAGGTCGGTCTCGACCGGCTCAAGGCCCTTCACATAAACGATTCCCTGGTCCCGTTCGGATCGAAGCGCGACCGCCACGCTGACCTTGGCGAGGGCGAGATCGGAGAAGAGTCTCTGGCTCTGTTCCTTTCCGAACCTCGATTCGACGGTCTGACGGCCACGCTTGAGACACCCGGCAAGGACAGGAAGGGTGCCACCGCAGAGGACGTGACTTTCGCCAGGGAGCTGCGATTACGCGGCCTGGCCATGCGCGGAATCAACATCTGAACCGGGGCGACCCTGGTTCCGGGGAGATTTACGTCTCGGCTGAAAGCAGTCGGCAGGCCGGGCACCTGTAGCCTGACGATATCCACGACCGAAGAGAGCGAAATGCCCGAGCATAACGTCAGTCCCAATCAGCCCTTTAATCCCGAAGCCAAAAAGCTCCACATAGAGAGCTACTTCACCGAACCTGCACCAGACAATCGGCTGCCCGAAGAGGGAATCACCCCCCGGGCTGCCTACGAGACGGTGGCGACCGAGATGATGCTCGACGGTGATCCGGACAAGAACCTGGCGACCTTCGTCACCACCTGGATGGACCCGGAAGCACGGGCGGTAATTGCCGACAACCTCCATCGCAACTACATAGATCACGCTGAGTACCCACGGACTGCCGAGATCTCAAAACGATGCGTACGCATGATTCACCACCTCTTCAACGGTCCTTCGGGTCAGGAAACCCCGGGAACCGCGTGTGCCGGCTCCTCCGAGGCCGTGATGCTCGGCGCCCTGTCAATGAAGTGGAACTGGAAAAAGCGCCGTAAGGACGCCGGAAAGTCCGACGCAGCACCCAACCTGGTCTACGGAGCTGATGTCCACGTGGTCTGGGACAAGTTCTGCCGTTACTTTGACGTCGAGCCGCGGAGGGTCCCTGTGCCGAAGGGGAAGACCACGATGTCGGCCGAGGACTTCCGTGGGCAGATCGACGAAAACACGATCGGCGTGGTTGGAGTGGTCGGCACCACCTTCACCGGCCAGTGCGATGACGTGGTCGGAATCGACGCCATGCTGACTGAACTGAAGGGCAAGGGTCTTGAGGTGCCGATGCATGTGGACGCTGCTTCAGGCGGATTTGTATTTCCGTTTTCAGAACCGGACTTCGAATGGGACTTCCGGCTTGACTCGGTTGTCTCGATCAACACCTCCGGTCACAAGTTTGGCCTGGTGTATCCCGGCATCGGCTGGCTGGTAACCCGAACGGACGCGCAGGTCGCCCCGGACCTGATCTTCTACGAGGACTACCTCGGAGAAAAGGACGCGACCTTCACTCTCAACTTCTCCGGAAGCTCTTCATTCGTCCTTGCCCAGTACTACCAGTTCATTCGACTGGGACATTCCGGCTACAGCTCTGTAGTCCGCGCAATGACAAAGAACCGGGAAACACTTGCGGGACTGTTGCGAGCCGAGGACGCGCTTGAGGTCTTCGAAGACGACGGACCCACGCTCCCGCTGCTCTGCGCAAAAACGCGTGACAAGGAGCCCTTCGACAGCAACGATCTGGTCGGAGAGCTGGCGAGGAGGCGGGGCTGGATGGTCCCCGCCTACCAGATGCCACCAGACAACGAGAACGACCGCATCATGCGAATGCTGGTCAAACCCAACCAGACGAGAGAGCTCGTAGACGCCCTCGCCGACGACTTCTCAGCCTCAATCAAGTACCTCCGCCAGCGCGGCACCACCAAGGACCCCGGGCCCCCAGCCCACACCGGCCACGGCTACTAGGAACGAAGCGGTCAGCCGCTGCAACTGACGGCGCGCCTCCGCTAGATAACCCGAGGGCCAAGCCCCCTCGCATTTGTTGGAACCTAACGGCATCGAGCGAGTTGCGGGGTTGGATTAGAGCGAGGTCAGCGAGTCTTGACCGTCACTCCACGCGGGTGGTTCTCCGGGGACCCCAAGGCGTGGCTGGCAAGGAGCAAAGCGAGCCGGCGAAGCGACTTGCCTTTCGGCAATGAGCGAGCCGTGCGAGCGTCGACGCAGCCAGGCGCGTCCTGGTGGCCCCGGAGCGCCGCCCGCCCCTCAGCCAAAAAGAAAGCGCCCCCTGGCGGGGGCGCTTTCGTCAACGCAGCTGCTTGAAACCGGGCAACAGCCCGAATCCAGTGCTACCGAATGTGGTGGCCTGAGATCGCTCTCGAGATAACGATCCGCTGGATCTCCGAGGTGCCCTCGAAGATGTCGTAGATCTTGGCGTCACGATGCATGCGCTCCACCGGGTACTCGCGGGTGTAACCGTTGCCGCCGAGGATCTGGATCGCCCGCTCGGTCGCCCAGGTTGCGACTTCGCCAGCCTTGAGCTTCGACATCGAACCTTCGGCGTTCTCAAACGGAACCTGGTTACGGCCCATCCAGGATGCCCTCCAGACCAACAGCCTGGCGGCGTCGATCTCGGTCTTCATATCGGCGAGAGTGAAGGCAATCGCCTGGTTCTCGATGATCGGCTTACCGAACTGAACCCGGCCCTTGGCGTATTCAAGCGCGTACTCGTAGGCAGCGCGGGCAATGCCGATTGCCTGAGCACCGACAACTGGACGGCTGGCCTCGAAAGTAGCCATCGCGGCCTGACCCTTGCTCTTTTTGCCCTCACGGACACGGGCGAGGCGCTCGTCAAGCTTCTCCTTGCCACCGAGCAGGCAGTTGCCGGGAATGCGGCAGTCGTCGAGGTGAACATCGGCGGTGTGAGAAGCACGAATACCGTGCTTCTTGACCTTCGCGCCCTGCTCGCAGCCCTTGGTGTTTGGCGGAATAATGAAGGCAGCGTGGCCACGCGAGCCGAGCTCACGGTCTACCGATGCGATGACGACATGAATATTGGCGATGCCACCGTTGGTGGCCCAGGCCTTCTGGCCGTTGATCACCCATTCATCCTTGGCCTCGTCGTACTTGGCCGTCGTGCGAACAGCAGAGACATCGGAGCCGGCGTCGGGCTCGGATGAGCAGAACGCGGCAATTTTGACGTCATCCTCGGTGCCGAAACACTGCGGGATCCACTCACCCATCTGCTCAGGCGTGCCCTGCCCGAAAATAGAAGCGACGGCGAGCGTTGTGCCAAAGATGGCCATGCCGATGCCAGCGTCACCCCAGAAGATCTCCTCGTTTACGAGGGGCAGCGAAAGGCCGCTTTCGTCGGCGAAGAACTGGGCGACTCCTTCAAAGCCGTAGAGACCTATCTTGGCGGCCTCCTGGACTACTGGCCACGGAAACTCTTCCTTCTCGTCCCATTCGTGGGCGGCGGGCCGCATCACATTTTCGGCGAACCCGTGGGCCCACTCCTGAATGTCTTTCTGGTCCTGGCTCAGCTCAAGCGTGAAAGGGGGCTTTTCTCCCGCATCGCCTGCCTGCTCTTGGACCATTTCTTCTGGTGTCTGTGTCGGCGTCATATCTGAATGTTACATGGATTCGTGACAAGGTCCGAACAATCGTAAAAAATAGCCCCTGATCGAGTTCTGATCAACTAATTGGGGATCATGCCGCGCGGGCGGTGCCGCCGCCGAGGATCTCTTCGATCTCGCTGCTGAGACCCGGTGAGCGGCGCACCCGGTAGCTTGGGCCCAGCTTCAGACGGCGCTCCTTTCCGCCCTCGACCACCAGAAGATGGACATCTGACTCACCCTTGTGGTGCTCGAAGACCGACTTCAGCTCCTCGATGGTGTCGAATGACATCTGACCGGACTCGACCCTGATGGTGAGCGGCTCCTTTTTTTGCCTCTGTTGTTCGATTGCCCTTTCGATTTCCTCCGGGCTGGGATCGAACTCCACCGCTTCCTGAGCGACAATCTTGGTTCCCTTTTCCGTCTGGTCAACTCTGCCCTTGACCAGCACCACCGTGTCTGGCTGGATCGCCGCCAGCTTTTCTGACTCGCCCGCCTTGAAAACGAGCACCTCGACCTCGTTCTCAATGTCGCTGAGCGTCGCGAAGGCCATCTGGCCACCGTTCTTGGTTCGCAGCTTTTTGTACTCAGTGATGATCCCGCCGACTTTCACCCAGGAGCCGTCGTCCTGCCGCCGGAGCTCCGCCAGGCTGCAATCCGACTTGGCGAGTATCGCCTCCCGCAGTCCGTCGAGAGGATGGGATGAGAGGAAAGTCCCGAGGGTTTCCTTTTCCAGGGCAAGCAGTTCCTTCTGTTCGAACTCGGTTTCCGAGATCGGGGCGTGCTGGCCTCCACCGGTATCTCCCCCACCACTCGACCCATCTGAGTCATCAAAGATGGTGCCCTGCCCCATGAGGACATTGGCCTGAAACTGCGCTCCCGCCCCTTGTGCCTCTGGCAGCACCTCCAACATTCCACGTCGCGAACCGGGAAGAAGGTCAAATGCGCCGCACTTGATCAGGCACTCGACCGCGCGCTTATTGGCCGCTCGGCCATCGACTCGCTCGCAAAAGTCCCAGAGCGACGCGATCGGGCGTTCCTCTCTGGCGTGAAGAATTGCCTCGACTGCCGAATGGCCCACGTTCTTGACCGCGTCGAGGCCGAAGCGGATGCCTTCATCGGTGACCACGAAACCGTGGTCGGACTGGTTGATGTCCGGCGGCAACACTTTGATACCCATCCCGGCGCAGTGACTGATGAAAAACGGCACCTTGTCCTTGGTGCCCATGACCGTCGAGATCACGGCTGCCATGTACTCGGCCGTGTAGTTGGCCTTCAGATAAGCCGTGCGGTAGGCGATCAGTGCGTAGCAGGCAGCGTGGGACTTGTTGAAGGAATAATCGGCAGCCGCGGTCATCGAGGCCCAGAGGCTGTCCGAGACCTGCTGGTCGGTACCCGAAGCGGCTGTACCTTCCATGAACTTGGCCTCCATCTTGGCCATCAGATCCCGCTTCTTCTTACCGATCGCCTTACGCAGGTCGTCCGATTCGGCCGGAGTGAAGCCCGCCAGCTTCTTCGAGATCTCCATCAGTTGCTCCTGGTAGACCAGGCAGCCGTAAGTCGCCTCGGTGATCTCCTTGAGCCGCTCGTCCTCGTAGGTAACCGTCGAAGGATCCGCCTTGCCGCGGGCATACCGGGGGATCTCTGCCATTGCTCCTGGCCGATAGAGCGAAACCAGGGCGATGATGTCGTCGAACTCGGTCGGGACGACGCTCTTCATCGCCTCACGCATGCCCTCGGATTCCAACTGGAAAACACCGACCGAGTCACCAGCGGCAAGCATTTCGTAAGTCTTCGTATCCTCGAGCGAAATCGCGCCGATGTCGATCTCTTCGCCACGTGAACGCCTGATGATGTCGATCGCATCGTCGATCACATCGAGATTGCGCAGCCCGAGAAAGTCCATCTTCAACAGGCCCATGTCCTCGACCGGGCCCATTGCGTACTGGGTTACGGTCTTGAACTGCTTGACCGGCTTTCCGTTCTCGTCCGAGACCGGATCAGCTGACTTGTCCTCGACCAGTTGAAGCGGGACGATCTCCTTCAACGGGCGGCCAGAGATCACCACGGCGGCGGCGTGGATAGAGGTGTTACGTATCTTGCCCTCGAGGCCCCGGGCGGTATCAATTACCTTGCGCGCGTCAGCGTCGGTCTCGTAGGTCTTCTGGAGTTCCTGGCCCGGCTTCAGGCACTGCTCAAAGGTAGTCGTACGACCCATGATCGGCTCCGGGATCTGCTTTGCCAGAGTATCGCCGAGCTTGTAGTCGAACCCGTGGACCCGAGCTGAGTCGCGAATTGCGGCCCGCGGGAGCATCGTGCCGAAGGTGATGATCTGGGCGACCGAGTCGGAGCCGTACTTTTCAGTTACGTACTGAATCATGCGGTCCCGGCCGCGAACTGAGAAATCGATATCGATGTCCGGCATCGACTTGCGACCCGGATTCAGGAAACGCTCGAAGAAGAGATCATGCTCGATCGGGTCGATGTCGGTAATGCCGAGCGAGTAAGAGACGATCGAGCCGGCTGCCGAGCCCCTGCCCGGACCGACCGAGATGCCGTTCTCCTTCGCGTACCTGACGAAATCCCAGACAATCAGGAAGTAAGACGGAAAGCCCATCTCAACGATTACCCCGAGTTCGAACTCCAGCCGTTTGCGGGCCTCGGCCGAAACAGGGTCGCCGTAGCGGACCTTCAGTCCCTCCTCGGCCACCCGACGCAGCATCACCTCGGGCGGTGAGTCGTCGTCGGTCGGGTACTCGGGCAGCAGGATCTCCCCAAGCGGAATATTGACCTCGCACCTTTCGGCAATCTCGAGGGTCATCGGGACGGCCTCGGGCCACTCGGCAAAGGCGGCGGTCATCTCGTCGCCGTCCTTGAGGTAGAACTCGTTCGTATCGAAGGTCATCTTCGGCGCATCAAGGGTCGACTTGGTCTGCACACAGAGCAGCGCAGTGTGATTGTCGTAGTCCTCGCGCCGCAGGTAGTGAACATCCGCGGTTGCGACCAGCGGCCGGCCGACCTCGCGGGCGATCCGGGCGATCTCGAGGTTGGCCTTGTCCTGATCGTCGATTCCGTTCTTCTGGATCTCCAGGTAAACCTGCTCGGGCCCGAAGACCTGAATCAGCTCGTCGAGGTGGGCGCGGGCATCATCCGGCCTGTCTTCGACCAGCCGCTTTACAAATCGGGCCTGGAGGCAGCCGGTCAGACAGATGACGCCCTCAGAGTGGCGGTCGAGCAGCTCCAGATCGATGTTGGCCTTGCCGCGGTGATAGCCCTCGAGAAAACCCTCGGAGCTGAGTGCGACCAGATTGCGGAACCCGACATCTGACTCGGCGATAAGGGTGAGGTGGTTCCGCTCCTGGCGCGGCATCTCCCTGACGGTGGTGCGGTCGTCGACGAAGTAAGCCTCTATCCCCAGGATCGGCTTGACATCTTCCTCCCGGCAGGCTTTGTACATGTCAAGCGCGCCGTTCATTACGCCGTGGTCAGTAAGCGCCAGAGCAGGCATGTTGAGCTCAGCAGCGCGGGCCGCCATTTCCTTGATGTTGCAGGCGCCGTCCAGCACCGAATGCTCGCTATGAACGTGGAGGTGGGCTACCGGAGCCGAGTTGGAAACGGGGTTACTCATGCCTGTCCATAATGGCAACTGGACCCGACGTCAAGAGGAACGAAAACCGCCGAAAAGACGCAGTATGCGGGAACGAAATGCTGCGAATCGGCGAGGCCCCTAGGATTGTTGCCAGTGATCTATCTGCTCAGACACGGAGACGCTGAACCGGACCAGGGGAACGGTGATGCGGCCCGCCGGCTGACCGAAAAGGGCCAGTCACAGGCCGGTGCCGCCGGGCGAGCGATCCACCTTCTTGAATACGGAATCGATGCCTGCCTGACCAGCCCGAAGGTGCGGGCTCGAGATACGGCGGTGCTGGTTTGCGAACACCTCAATCTGGAACCGGAAATCTGCGACCCGATCGCCAGTCGCTTCGATACGCTCGCACTCGTCGCCGGACGCGGCAACGTGATGGTGGTTGGTCACGAGCCCGACATGTCGAGCGAAGTTGCCCGGCTTACGGGGGCTCAGGTGAAACTGAAGAAGGGCGGGCTGGCGATTCTTGAACCTGGCCTGCTCCGGGCGTTGCTGCGCCCGGCCGAGCTGGCCGGGATCGCCGGTAAGTGAGGGGTCAGGACTAACCGCAGACCCAGGGGGCGGTGCCTGAATCAGCGTAGATCAGTGCGGCTATCCGATCCTGCTCGGCCTTGGAGGCCTCGTGAGGCAGGCCGGTGCCCCCATAAGCCTCCCAGGTAGAAGGAATGATCTGGTAGGCCCCGCCGGCCCCGCTGGAAGGGTTCAAGGCTGAGTAATTGCCGCCAGACTCGCACATCACAATGTAGGTCGGAATCGAATACGGCCCACCCAGTTGCGCCGCGACTGCTTCGGCTCCGTCGCCCTGGATCTGCTGCTCCCACTTCTCGATGTCGGCCCTGAGTTCGCCGATCTCCCCCTCGCGTGAACTGCTCAGTGAGGCAAACCGAGCAGCGCTGGCTTCGGCTTCGGCGCGAGCGGATGCGATCTGGATTCGGGCCGCTTCGAGCGCGGCTACTTCGGCCTCTGCCTCGGCCATGAGTTTGTCAAGCCTCGCGACTGTGGACCTCAGCGAATCGCGAACCGAGCGTACGCGTCCAGCCAGCTGCTGGTCGGCATTCCTGATGGCAAGCAGGTACTCGGCCCTGCTGCTCAGTTCACTGAAGCTTTCGGCGCCGAGCACGACACTGATCGTGTCGACCGGACCAGCCACATATATCGACGCGAGACGCCCGGCAAGCAGGCGCTCAGCCCGGCGCAGCCGGTTGCGCGTCTTGTCAAGGCTGGAGGTCTCAACCTTAAGTTCGTCACGGATCTCAGACACACGATCTGCTCCGGAGTCGATCTGAAGGGCGAGTTCAGATTCGAGATTGGCGGCTGCATCGGCCTGATCGGCGGCCCGGTCGAAGCCGGCTCTGTTCTGATTCAGCTGACTGGAAAGTTCGTTGATCCGGCTGGAGGCGGCCGAGCTCTGCTGCTCCAGGCGATCGCTGTTGCCGGTCGCAGTGGCGGCCAAAGGCAGACAGAGGCAGGCTGTGACCGCCAGAGCGGCCGCGAGCTTGAGGGGTTTCATCGGATCAGGCCCTGCCTGGTCCTGGAGTTGTTCGTGTTAGAGCCAAAGTGCAACCACCGTAAACAACGGCGCAGCACCCCCACTGGTCTGTGGGGGTGGGCGCAACACCTGTTGCGGGCGACAACCGGGCCGGTGTTCGTTCAGGCTTCGGGAACGTCGCGTGTGGCGATGTACCCAGCGATACCGATCGCTGCGATACCGGCCAGCACCCCGGCACCCACTACCGCTGCGGTTCCTGGGTCTACCCTGCGCCTTATGAAGCCCACTGCGAGCTTGACCGTCAGTCGACCGATCAGGTTGTAGATCACGTCTCTTCCTTTCGATTACGGACTCGATGGGCCATCCGGCTCTGGAGCGAGAAGAGTTCGATAAATCCCGGACTGGCATTCTGCGAGAACTCCCCTCCGGACTCACCGAAGGACGCCAGGTTCTCATCGTAGAGAGCGTAGGGCGAGGTGCGGGCGACCGGTGTTGCGGAGCCCTTGAAGAGCTTCATCGTCACCTCACCGGTCACGAACTCGTTGGCCGAGTCCATGTAGGCATCGAGATCCAGCCTGAGCGGCTCGTGCCAGAGGCCTGCGTAGGCGAGGTAGGCCCAGTGGCGGTCCAGCGAGTGCTTGAAGTTATTCTGGTGAATGGTCGAGACAACCTTCTCGAGGTCCTGATGGGCGGTCAGCAGGATCGCCGCCGCGGGAACCTCATAGATGTCGCGCACCTTCAGACCGACGATCCGGTCCTCGATGTGGTCCACGATGCCGCAGCCATGGCGGCAACCGGCCTCGGCTGCCGCCTCGAGCAGTTCTACGAAGTCCATGCGCTCGCCGTTGAGGCTGACCGGTCGACCGGCCTCGAATCCGACCTTCATGTACTCGGGTTCGTCCGGAGCCAGCTCCGGACGGGTCACCAGCTGAAAGACGTCATCCGGTGGAGGCGCGTCGAGTGACTCGATGCCGCCACCCTCGGAGGAGCGGCCCCACAGGTTGTCGTCGATTGAGTACGGGGGCGCCGAGGTTCCGCCCTTGAGCGGTATGTCGTGGGTGCGGCAGTACTCGAGCTCTTCGTCGCGCCCGATCTGCCAGGAGCGGACCGGAGCGATCATCTTCAGGTCTGGATCAAGCGCGGCGACCGTCGCCTCTAGACGCACCTGGTCGTTGCCCTTGCCGGTGCAGCCGTGGGCGAGTGTGTCGCAACCGGTGCGTGCGGCTTCCTCGACACCCAGTTTGGCGATCAGCGGCCTGGCCAGAGAGGTAAACAGCGGATAACCGCCGCCGTAAAGTGCGTTTGCCTTGATCGCGCGCAGCACGTACTCCTCGGCAAACTCCTCGCGGGCATCGATCACGATCGTCTCGAGCGCACCCATGGACCTGGCTTTGTCGGTGACTTCGGTGTAGTCCTCGCCCGGCTGACCGAGGTTGATCGTCAGGGTGACGATCTCCGCCTCGTAGGCCTCCTGAATCCAGTGGAGCATGACACTGGTGTCCAAGCCGCCCGAGTAAAGCAGCAGAACCCTGTTGACCTCTTCGGGGACGGCTTCGTAAGAAGCAACGGGGGCCGGTAATGAAGCGAGGGACATGTCCCTCACGGCCCAATGCCTCCACTTCCACCGCTGGAATCCGAACCGCCAGAACCGGGACCGACCCCGCCGGAGTTGTCGGGCGCGGTTCCGCCGCCGTCGCTGGTCCCTGAGTCGGGACCGGGCGAGACCCCACCGCTGTCGGCGCCGGTGCTGCCGGTGCTGCCACTTGGGCCGGTCGGGGTGACCGGGACGACGTCAGGCAACGGAGGAGTAACTGCCGGAGTGTCGGTCGTGCCCGTCTGGGTGGTATCGGAGCTACTGCCTCCAGAGATAACGACCACAGCAATGATCAGTCCCGCAATGACGGCGAGCAGGGCAACCAGCAGGTACCGAAGATGGCGCTGCTGATCCTCGGGCCCAGCCGGCCCGCGGCCATTGCCCCGGCCTCCACCTCGGTCGTCTCTCATGATCCTCGTCGGGTCGTTACTCAATTGATGCACCTCCGATGAATTCGTTCGGGTCTGATGGTATCCGGATAGTCAAGCTACGCCCGCCTTCCCCCTGAGGATGCCGAGCACGCTGTCGATTGCTCGAACAGATGCCTCTGCCTGCTCGTCGGAGAGGACGAAAGGTGGCAGTAGACGGAGCGTATCTGGGCGGGGAGCGTTGGCGATGAAGCCGTGCTCCAGGAGCCCCGCATTCAGCTCACGGGCATCGAGGCCGTCCTCGAGGCCGATTCCGATCATCAGGCCTCGCCCACGAACCTCCTTCACTCCGGAAAGCTGTTTGAGGTCTGAGGAGAGCGCACCACCGAGTTCACGGATCCTGCGGAGCATCTCCGGGGTGTCCACTGTCGCGAGCACTGCGGCCGCCGCCGAAGCCGCCACCGGTCCAGCAGCAAATGTGGAGCCATGGTCGCCGGGCTGGAGCACCTGCCCCAACTCTTCCGAGTTGATGCAGGCACCGATCGCGACGCCACCCCCCAACGCCTTCGCAGTAGTCAGTACATCCGGGCGCACCGCGGTCTGTTCGTAAGCCCAGAGGGACCCGGTGCGGCCGACGCCGGTCTGAACCTCATCGAAGACGAGCAATGCACCTGACCGACTGCAGAGGCTGCGCGCCATTGAAAGCGTGTCCTCCGAGACGACAAAAATGCCGCCTTCACCCTGGATCAGTTCGATCATAACCGCGGCGGTGTCAGCCGAAAAAGACTCCTCGAGGGCGGCCGGGTCATCAAACGGGACCGTCGTGAAGCCGGGCATCATCGGCCCCAGGGCCGGGTTCGTGGCCAGCCCAGGAGTAGCCGAGAGCGCTCCGTAGGTGCGGCCGTGAAAATCACCCTCGAAAACGATTATCTGCGGTCTCTCGATGCCGCGACCGTGGGCGTGCCTGCGAGCAACCTTGATCGCGCACTCATTCGCCTCAGCACCAGAGTTACAGAAAAAAACCGGCCCGCCGATTGAGCGCTTTGAAAGCTGCTCGGCAAGATCGACCATTGGTTCGGTGTAAAAAAGGTTCGACACATGAAGCAGTTGGCTCGACTGCTTCGCCACAGCCTCGACCACGCCGGGTGCGCAGTGTCCGATCGAGGTAACAGAGATCCCGGAGAGGAGATCGATGTATTCGCGTCCTTCCTCGTCGAAGAGCAGCGCCCCTTCGCCCCGCACAAACTCGACCTCGGCCCGACGGTACGTCTGCATGACGAAGCGATGCTCGCGGTCCTTCAGACCCGGCCTCAAGCGATCCACCCGATCCGAAAGATCGCCGTCAAGGCGTTACCTTGGTTCCGATTCCAGCATCGGTGAACAGTTCCAAAAGCAGCGCATGTGGCCGCCGTCCGTCGATTATGTGGGCGTGTCGCGTGCCTCCGGCAATCGCATCGAGGCAGGCTCCGAGTTTCGGCTTCATACCTCCGCTCACCGTGCTCATCCGATCCTCCACTTCGGCCACCGTCGCTTCGGAAACGCGGGTCGATTCGTCGTCTGGATCTTCAAGCCATCCGACGACGTCAGTGAGAAAGATCGCCTTGTAGGCCCCAAGTGCCGCTGCAACCTTGCCCGCCACCTCGTCAGCATTGACGTTGTAGGAATTCCCGTCCTTGTCGGAGGCTGCTGAGGCAATCACCGGGATGTAGTCAGCGGCGATGTGGTTGAGCACATCGACATCAACCCGTTCGATTTCCCCCACGAAGCCGACCTCCGCGGCGTTAGCGACCGGCGCGACCCGAAACAGGGAACCGTCTTCTCCGGAGAGACCTACGGCTGGCTGACCGGCCCGGTTGAGTCGGCTGACCAGGTCGGCATTTACTTTGCCGAGAAGGACCATCTTGGCGACTTCGACCGTCTCCTTGTCTGATACTCGCAGGCCGTGATGGAACTTGACTTCCATGCCCAGCCGCCTCATGTGATCGGAAATCTCGGGTCCTCCACCGTGGACGATGATCGGATTGAGTCCGACGTACTTGAGCAGCACTACATCAGTGGCAAAGGCCTCCCGCAGAGATTCTTCGCGCATCGCAGCCCCGCCGTATTTGATGACGACGGTGCGCCCGTGGAACTCACGTATGTAAGGGAGCGCCTCAAGCAGGACCCCTACGTTTTCGGGGTCACCAGAGAGGCTCTTTGAGAGAGCCTCGGTCGCGTCGCTTTTTCCGGAATCGCTTTTCATACCTGCCTCAGGTTGTGTATTCGGCATTGATGACGATGTATTCGTGGGTGAGGTCGCTGAAGTAGACATGCGCCAGACCGTCACCGCGGTCGAGCCTCAGTTCAAGTTCGGCTTCCCGCTGCGGACCAGCCAGTTCATCAGCTGAAATCACATCTGGTCCCAACTCACCGATTTCGGAGCCGGACAGCGCCGCGCCGGCTGCCTGGGCGATCCGGCCCCAGTTGGGGTCGCGGCCGAGCAGCGCCGTCTTGACCAGCGGGGAGTTGGCGATCTGGCGGGCGACTCGCTCCGCCTCCTCCCCGTCAGCGGCTCCGGTGACCTTGATCCTGCCGACCCGGGTGGCGCCTTCACCGTCGGCGACGATCTCGAGCGCCAACTGCAGCAGAACGGCGTCGAGCAGCCCGCCGGGCAGATCAATTCCTGAGCTGCCATTCGCCTGGAGAAGGACGGTGTCGTTAGTGCTCATCTGACCATCAACAGTGATCCGTTCGAAGGATTCACTGACCGCGCGGCGCAGAGTCTCCTCCGGCTGGCTGATGATCGCGTCTGTCTGGATGAAGCAAAGCATTGTGGCGAAGCCGGGTTCGATCATTCCGGCGCCCTTGGCCTGGGCCGAGATCGTTACTCCGTCAACCTTCAGAGTGCATCGCTTGGGCCATTTGTCGGTAGTCATTATCGCTTCGGAAAAAGTGACGGCCCCATGTTCATCCAGGCCCGCTGCGAGACCTGCCACTGCTGGCAGCACCTTGCCCATATCCATCGGAACTCCGATCACACCGGTTTCGGCGACTGCCACCGACTCGGGATCGATGCCAAGGGCCTCGCCGGCGGCATCCCGCATCGCAAGAGCATCGGCCAGGCCCTGCTCGCCGGTGGCCGCGTTCGCATTGCCGGAATTGGCGATAACCGCCCGGATCGAGTCCTGCTCAAGGTGGTCGCGACAGACCCGGACAGGCGCTGCTGCGACAGCGTTCCGAGTCAAAAGAATGGAGGAGACAGGAGCCGCGGAGTCGCAGACCACAAGGCCGAGGTCCATGCCGCCATCGCCCTTCAGACCGCAGTGGACAGCGCCGGCTCTGAATCCGGCCGGCAATCGAGCCGGGTCGAGCTGTTCGAACCCAGCCGGGGGATCAACCCAGCGGGAGTTGAAAAACGGCATGACTTCGGGCGTACTCACAGCCCCTCCGCCTCGTCGAGTCCCAGCATCAGGTTCAGACTCTGGATCGCCTGTCCGGATGATCCCTTCCACAGGTTGTCGATCGCCGAGAAGATCACGACCCGATCGTCACCGGCGATGACCTGAATGTGACACTGGTTGCTCGCCCTCACGTCCCGCATTCCGGGGGGGCTGTCGACCAGGTTCACAAAGGCCTCGCCTTCGTAACGAGCCGTGTAGAGCGAGTCCAGTTCCGTCTGATCGAGATCCCTTGAGGTTCTGAGGTAACAGCTGAGCAGTTCGCCTTGATCTACCGGGACGAGGTGGGGAACAAAGGTCAAGTGGTTGGCTCCGGAGCCGGTCGGTGACAGCAGACCGAGCTTTTCGATGATCTCCGGCCGGTGCCGATGCCCGACTGGTTTGTATGGGGCCACGTTTTCGGTCACGCCGACGAAGGAAGTCGCCTCTCCCCCATTGCGCCCGGCACCGGAAACGCCGGATTTGGCATCGATGACTACGTCTTCGATCAGCCCGGCCTCAGCCAGCGGCGCCAGCGCTAGAAGCGCAGCCGTCGGATAACAGCCCGGCCCGGCGACGAGGTCTGCTTTACGGATCTCTTCACGGTTGAGCTCAGGCAATCCGTACACGGCGCCGTCGAGCAGTTCCGGCGCGCCATGCTCGCCATAGAAGCGTTCGTAGGTCGGAAGGTCCTCAAGCCGGAAGTCGGCCGACAGGTCGACAACACTGAGGCCCATACCGCGCATCTCGGCCACGACCGGTGCCGATGCGCCGTGAGGGTAGGCCACAATTCCGGCTTCGACGTCCTGGAAAGCGGCAGGCCCGGGTTCGGTGACCTCGAGCGGCACCTGGTAGCGCGGATAAAGCTCACTCAGCTTCCGCCCCTGCTCCGAGCGGCCGGTGATCCGGGCGAGCTCCAGCCTTGGGTGATTCCAGACGAGCCACGCCGAGAGCGCGCCGGTGTAACCGGTAACCCCGGCGACCATGACCCGGGCCACTGCCCCTTCCGGCGACATTGGTTGCTTCAACTCAGCCACGGAGCCTCCCTCCAAGCCCCTCCAGGGCGGAGATGACCTCGTTCCATGCCGGGTCGACCTCTTCGTCGCTGAGGGTGCGGTCGGGCGCCCGGAAGCGAAGCCTGAGCGCGATGCTCTTCTCCTCATCAGCGATCCCCTCGCCCCGGTAGACGTCGAAGATCGCCGTATCGACCAGCAGTGGGCCGCCGGCCTCACGGGCCGCCTCAAGGATCTGTCCGGCTGGTACCGCGTCGGCGATCACGACCGCGACGTCCCGGTCGACCGGCGGGAACGGCGTGAAGTCTTCGTAGACCTCATTGCCGAGTGGAGAGGCATCGAGCAGACCGGCAAGCTCGATCTCGAAAGCAAGACAGGCGCCGAGGTCCCACTCGGCCGCAACGGCTGGATGGATCTCTCCGATCCAGCCAAGGGTGGTTCCGCCGGCAAGAACCTCTCCGCACCGTCCGGGATGCAGAAAAGGCTGATCGCCCGGTTTGACCGAGAGCGGAACGCCGAGTCCGGCGCCGAGCCGCTCGAGCATGCCCTTGAGCGCGAAGAAATCACTGCCTTCACGAGGGTCAGCCCAGGAAGCGGGGTCAAGCGAACCGATGACCAGCGCGGCCAGGTGATGGGGCTCGTTGGCCGGTGCGCGCCGTCCGCCGGGGAAGTCTCCCCCGAGCGGACCCGGCCCGACTTCTGCCGCCGGCAGATAGACCCGTCCGGATTCGAACAGGCCTACCCTCTCGGCGCCACGTGAGAGGTTGCGCTGGCCCGCACCCAGCAGCGAGCCGAGCAGGGTGGTCCGCATCACCGACTGGTCTTCTGAAAGCGGGTTGGAGAGAGTCACCGGCGTAGCCCTTGGGTCCGGAGCGGAGATCCTCAGCCTGTCTGCCTCCCCCGGGTCGGTGAAGCTCCAGCCGACGATCTCGTTCAGGCCAGCCTCCCGCAGAGAGTCTTCGGCCCTCCGCTGAAGGGTCTGCTGACGACTGAGCCCGCCGACCACCTCGGAGCCTGCCGGCAGCGTGGCCGGGAGGCGCCGGTCAAGGTCGTTTACCCGACCGACTTCTTCAACGAGGTCGATCTCCCTGGTTACGTCGAAATAGCGGTCTGGCGGCACGGTGACCAGCAGGCCGTCAGCCTCGCGCTCGACACCGAAACCAAGGTGGCCCAGCGCCTTAGCCTGCTCGTCGGTACTGATCTCCATGCCAAGGATCCGCTCGACCTTTCCCTCGCGCAGCTTCAGTTCATGCGAAGGGGGTATGTCGGCCGCCACGTCGACCATGCCGTCGACCACAGTCGCACCGCAGGTCTCCACGAAAAGCTTCGTGGCGACGATCTGAGCCCGCTCGGCAAGTGCTGGATGCAGCTGCTTCTCGAACCGGGCTGATGCCTCGGAGCGCAGGTTCAGCTCCCGCGAGCTCCTGAGAATGTTCGGGCCGTTCCAGGTTGCCGCTTCGAGCAGGACGGAGGTGGTCGAATCCGAGACCTCGGAAACCGAGCCGCCCATGATCCCGGCGATTGCGGCGGGGCCGTTGCGATCACAGACCAGCACCATGTCCGGCCTGAGTTCACGCTCGACATCGTCCAGGGTGGTGACCTTTTCGCCTTCGGTGGCCGAGCGGATGACCAGCTCGCCACCGGGAACGAGGTCCAGGTCGAAGGCGTGGAGCGGCTGTCCGGTGAGCAGCATGACGTAGTTGGTGATGTCGACCACATTGTTGATCGGCCGCTGACCGGCGGCGCTCAGCCGCGCCTGCAGCCACTTCGGGGAAGGCGCAATGTTCACTCCGGTGAAGACCCTTGCGGTGAAGCGCGGGCACATCTCCGGGTCCTCGACCCTGACCGAGACGACCTCCTCGACGGCGCCTCCACTTTCGATCTCTCCACTATCCCACGGCGGCAGTGTCAGGTCAGCACCGGTGATCGCGTGGGCCTCCCGGGCCACGCCGTAGATGCTGAAGCAGTCGGTCCGGTTTGGCGTGACCTCGAGTTCGAGTACGGCCTCGTCGAGGGCGATCACGTCGGCAGCCGGCGTTCCGGGTGTTGCGATCCCCTCTTCCAGCACCATGATCCCGTCGCTCTCGGTGCTCAGGCCGAGCTCAACTTCGGAGCAGATCATTCCCTCCGATTCGACCCCCCTGAGCTTCGCCTTGCAGATCCTGTTGCCATCGGGCATCACGGCCCCGGGCAGGGCGACGACGACAGTCTGGCCGGGGGCTACGTTTGGTGCTCCACAGACGATGGTGTTCAGGCCGTTACCGGTCTCCACCTGGCAGACACTGAGCCGATCGGCATCGGGGTGCGGTCCAGCCTCGGAGACCAGCCCGATCACGAAGCCCGACGGATCGGACGGACCAGCCTTGGCGACACGCTCTACCTCGGTGCCGGTCATCGCCAGCCGCTCGGCCAGCACGCCCGGTTCGAGACCGGGATCGCAGTACTCCGCCATCCACGAGTAAGGAACCTTCATGAGAACTGCTCCAGCATTCGAACGTCGTTGTCAAAGAAGAGCCGCAGGTCACCGACACCGTGCCGGAGCATCGCGATCCGCTCGATTCCAAAGCCGAAAGCAAAGCCGGTGATCTGGTCGGGGTCGTAGCCTGAGTCGGCCACAAAGCCGAAGACGTTGGGGTCGACCATGCCGGCCCCACCGAGTTCGATCCAGCCGATCCCCTTGCACAGGCCGCAGCGCGAAGCGTCATCGAGGGAGCCGGCTCCCCCGCAGCGGAAGCAGGAAACGTCGAACTCGACCGAAGGCTCGGTGAAGGGGAAAAAGTGAGGCCGCATCCGGATCTCCCGATTCGGGCCGAAGATCTCCCTGAGCATCGCCAGCAGGGTGCCCTTGAGGTCAGCCAGGGTAATCCCCTCACCTACCGCGAGGCCTTCGACCTGATGGAACATCGGGCTGTGAGTCGCATCGGAGTCGCGCCGGTAGGTCTTGCCGGGCACGATCATGAAGATCGGCGGCGGTGCGGCTTCCATCGCCCGCACCTGCATCGGCGAGGTGTGAGTGCGCAGCAGCACGTCCCGCGGCCCGTCGCCGCCTTCTACCGATCCGCCCGGGTCGATGTAAAAAGTATCCTGAAGCATCCGGGCGGGGTGGTCTTCGGGGTGGTTGAGCGCCGTGAAGTTATAGAAATCGTGCTCGACCTCAGGACCTTCCATGACCCGGTATCCGAGGCCGATCATCACGTCCTCGATCAAGCGCCTCGTTCTGGTTATCGGGTGAAGGTGTCCGACCGCACGGGCCGGGGATCCGGGCAGGGTCACATCGATCCTGTCCTCAATCAGCCCGACCTCCAGTTCAGCCCCTTCGAGCGCGGCGCCGCACACCTCGGCGGCCGCGCGAACGGCCGTCAAA
>JBBECI010000032.1:25252-26251 GCA_040881895.1 Solirubrobacterales bacterium
CGGCGCGGCGCTCTTCAATCAGGCCCTCAAGTGTCTTTCTGGTCTGGTTGGCAGCTCCACCGACGGGCCCACGCTCGGCTGGATCCAGGTCTGCGATCCCTCTCAGGATGGAAGTCAACTCGGCCTTGCGACCCAGCCAGGTAACCCGAACGTCCTCGAGTTCAGCCGCAGACAGGGCGGATGACACGGCCTTTCGCCCGTCGGATTCGATCTGTTGGATTCTGTCGACCATGTTCGGCACCTAACTCGATCCCATCTCCGGGGAGGGCGATGACAGCCGCTCGCAGGCGATAGCCGCGGCGGCCGCTACATTGAGCGACTCCGGGCCCGCCGGGCGCAGCGGAATAGTCCAGGTCATTGAGCAGTTCTTCAATACCGGAGCCGAAATCCCTTCTCGCTCAGACCCCAGGCAGAGAGTGACGGGCGAGGCGTGCGGTGCCGGCCGGTTGCCGCCCCCGGCAACCATCGCGATCCTCGGCTCGGGAGTCGCATCCACTTCACCTTTCAGGAAAGGCTGGGTGAAGACCGACCCCATACTGGCCCTGACCGCACCGGGTGAGAACGGGTCGGCGGTATCTGGCCCGAGAACTACCGTCGCGTCGAGCAGGGCGTCAACGGTTCGCAGGATCGTGCCGACGTTTCCGGGGTCTGAAAGGCCGTCGAGAAATACGCAGGTATCTGAGGCCTCGGAAGCCCACTTGATTGGCCAGATTCCGATTACTCTGGTACCTGATCCCAGACTGGAAGCCCGATCAAGAAGCTCGGGCTCGACCTGCTCGCCTTCAAGCCCAGAGTCCGGGTGGACCAGCAGAGCCTTTGGCACCCGGCCTGAATCGAGCCCGGCCCGCATCAGATCCTCACCCTCGGTGACGAACAGCCCCGTCGCCTCCCGGTGTTTTTTCAGCCGGAGCTTGCGGATCAGCTTCAGTTTTTCGTTGTCTGGACTGGTGATCATGTTTCTCCAATAAAAAAGGCGACTCGCATCTGCGAAGCCGCCCG
>JBBECI010000033.1:0-22831 GCA_040881895.1 Solirubrobacterales bacterium
TGCCGACGCGAGCGCTTCCGGGGATCGAACCGCCGGAAGCGGGCTTGGAAAGTTTTAAGAAAAGTCTCTGCACCCGATCGGGTACCAAGTCCTGCCGCTTCCATCCTCCCTACTTGCGTTCTCCCAACTCTGCCAGCGGACTGTAATGCACCTTACACAGAGCAGGGGCATTTCGTCAATGCCCGGCCTGAAATCTTTCCTGACGAAGCGTCAGTTCAGGTGGAAAGTGCGGTGAGGACGATTCTTTCCTGCTCGCGAACATGGGCTACCGAGTAACCCTCACTCGGGCTGGCACGCCCTGGGCGCCCGATGTAGTCGAGCTTGAGTTTGTCTCCCATAACCTGCGGCAGTCGACGGCTCATCACGCTCCAGGCACCCATGTTCCGTGGCTCCTCCTGAACCCAGACGACTTCGCGGAGGTTGGGGTAGGACTTGATCAGGGCTTCGATCTGGTTCCCGGCAAAGGGGTAGAGCAGTTCCACCCTCACTACGGCGACCTTCTCAGCTGATTCACGCAACTCGGCGCTGTCGATGTCGTAGTAGATCCGGCCCGAACAGAGAACCATTCGCTCTACTTTTTCGCGCCGTTCCTGCGCGCGGGGGTCGTCAAGGATGAAGTGGAAGTGCTCTTCGGTCAGTTGGTCAAGGGTTGCCGATGCTGCCGGTTGGCGAAGCTGACCCTTCGGTGTGAACACGACCAGCGGCCTCGGCTTCTTGATCAACGCCTGTCGGCGCAGCAGGTGGAAGTACTGAGCGGCGGTCGAGGGGTTTGCGATCCGGATGTTGCCCTCTGCAGCTAGCGAGAGGAAGCGCTCCAGACGAGCACTTGAATGTTCCGGACCGGCGCCTTCGTGGCCGTGGGGGAGCAGCAGGGTGAGACGTGAGGTCAGCCCCCACTTCGATTCACCGGAGGCGATGAAGCTGTCAATTATCACCTGGGCCGAGTTCGCGAAGTCCCCGAACTGGGCCTCCCAGAGGACCAGCGACTCTGGCTTCGACGACGCATAGCCGTACTCGAACCCGAGGCAGGCGTTTTCCGAGAGCGGGCTGTTATGAAGCTCGAATGGTGCCGTAGCCGACTCGAGGTGCTGGATCGGTGCGTAGGCCAGTCCGGTTTTTTCGTCGTGGAGAACGAGGTGACGCTGGGAGAACGTGCCGCGCTCCGTGTCCTGGCCGGTCAATCTCACGTGCACACCGTCGGTGGTCAGCGAGGCGAAGGCGAGCAACTCAGCGTGGGCGAACTCGATTCCACCACTCTTCATCACCTCGGACCGGCGGCCGAGCAGCTTGCGCAGCTTGCGGTGGACCGTGAAGCTTGCCGGTACCTCGAGCAGGGCTTCGTTCAACTCGATCAGTCGCTCTGCCTTCACGGCCGTCTGAACGGGTGGACTCGCTGAGCGATCGAGGTCGCCCGTTCCTGCTGAAGTTACGGTCGGATCCTCGTATACACCCGCGTCCATCTTCTCCCGGAGTGTGTCAAGAGTGGTGCGGAGTTCATCCCGACGTGTTTCAGCGACCCTGTCGACTTCCTCGCGGGTAGCCACCTTCTGCTCAATCAGTATCCCGGTATAGATCTCCGAGGCCGGTTCGTGGTTCTTGATCTTCGCGGCCATCAGCGGCTGGGTGTAAGCCGGCTCGTCAGTTTCGTTGTGACCAAAGCGCCTGTAGCCGACCACGTCGATGACGATGTCGCGCTTCCACTGGGCCCGGTAGGCCATCGCCAGCCGCATCGTCTGGATGCAGGCCTCGACATCGTCGGCGTTGACGTGAATGATCGGCACGTTGAAGCCCTTTGCCATGTCGGCCGCGTAAGGGGTTGAACGGGCATCGGTGGGGTCTGTGGTGAAGCCGATCTGGTTGTTCTCGATGATGTGGATGGTGCCGCCGACCGCGTAGCCGTCAAGACTCTGCATGTTGAAGGTTTCGGCCACCACGCCCTGTCCGGGGAATGCGGCATCACCGTGGAGCACCACCGGTACTGCCAGGTTGGTGTCGAGGTCGATCTTCGGGCCGTCGATCTGACTCTGGGAGAATCGGGTTGCGCCAGTGACCACCGGGTCAACAAACTCGAGGTGGCTCGGGTTGGGGTAGAGGTGAACGGCGATGCTTTCACCTTCTGCGGTGGTGAACGAACCTTCATGCCCGTAGTGGTACTTGACGTCACCGGTTCCTCCGTGAGGGATTGCGGCGACCGCCTTGACATCTTCGATCCGCTTTGAACCTTCGAACTCAGCAAAGATCGACTCCGCGGGGCGTCCGACGTTGTGATTGAGAACCGCCAGTCTGCCTCGGTGGGCCATACCGATCACAACCTCGGTGGATCCGCTTCGACGGGCGATCGTCGAAAGCTCATCGATCATCGTCACGATCGAGTCGAGTCCCTCGATTGAGAACATCTTCTGGCCGAGGTAGGCCTTTTCGATGAACCGCTCGAACTCAAAGACCTCGATCAGACGATTCAGGAGGCTCTTCTGCTCGTCGGGCGTGAGTGGTTTGCAGTGGGCTCCGGTTTCGATCATTTCCCGCATCCACACCCGTTGCTGATGAGAGGAGATGTGCTCGAACTGGTAGCCGATCGTTCCGGTGTAAGCGGCCCGCATCCGGGGCAGCGCCTCGAGCAGAGTCTCGCCCGGTACCCCGATCCTCAGTATCGAAGCCGGTATCTGGGCCATAAGTTCGGGTGTCAGCGCGACTGTCTCCGGGTTCAGCGCCGGGTCTCCCTTTGGCTCGCTGCCAAGTGGGTCGAGACTGGCCGAAAGATGTCCGTGTGTCCGGAATGCCTTGAGCAGGGAAGTGGCGGCCTGAACTGCCTGTAGCAACTCTGCGCCGGGGGCTTCGGCAATCACCGAGGGCGGTGGTGAGTCGGCCGCGAACGGCGGTGCCTTGGCTGCCTCCGGGACTGCTGCGGCAAGAACCGAGTTGTCGAGGCCAAGATTCGAAGCCACTACTTCGTAAAACTTCGACTCGCCGGAAAGCAGGGCTTCGATCGCCTTGAGGAAGTTCCCGGATTCCGCCCCCTGAATGATCCTGTGGTCGTAGGTAGAGGTGAGGGTCATCACCTTCGACACCCCAAGGCTCTCGATCCGCTTCGGATCGGCGTGGGACCACTCCGGCGGATAGGCGATAGAGCCAGCGGCGATGATCGTTCCCTGGCCGGTCATCAGTCGTGGCACGGAGGCGACCGTGCCGATCCCGCCGGGATTGGTGAGCGTGATGTTGGTTCCGGCAAAGTCATCCGGCGAGAGGCGGTTCTCACGGGTCTTGGTGATCAGGTCCTCGTAATAAGCGTGAAAGCTGGCGAAATCCATGCTGCCGGCGTCCTTGATCGCCGGAACCATCAGGCTGCGGGAACCGTCCTTGCGTTCAACATCCACAGCTATTCCGAGGTTGATCAGGCCATCGTCGATCGAGAACAGTTTGCCGTCCCGTTCCTCGAAATGGTGGGTCATCACTGGCCAGTTTCGGGCCGCCTGCACGATCGCCCAAGCGACGAGGTGCGTGAAGGAAACTTTCATCCCACGCTGGGAAAGCTCGCCGTTGAGACCCTTGCGCTTCGCGTCAAGTGTGTCAACAGCAATTACCCGGAAAGAGGTGGCGGTGGGAATCGAGCGGCTCTCGTCCATCGCTTTGGCGAGCATGGCCGCCGGGCCTCGCAGAACTTTTTCCTCGGCGGCGGGAGCGGCGGAACCATCTGAAGCGGCGACCACGTCTCCCTTTGTGACCTTGCCACCCGGCCCGCTACCGGTGATCTGGTCGAGGGTCAGCCCCTCGGCGGCAGCGACGCGGCGTGCGACAGGTGTGGCCCGGCCCTCTCCGGGGTCGGTTCCGCCGTTACCGGCGCTTGCGGCTGGCGCCGGGGTGACAGATTCGGTGCCGCCGCCGTTAGTTTCGGCGGTGCTGCCGTTCGCGCCGGAAGAGGGGCCGCCCGCAGTATCGGAGGGGTCCATTTCAACGAGCGCAGCCCCAACCAGCACTTCATCGTCGATCTCTGCACACAGCTTCGTAATTCGACCTGAGGCTGGTGACGGGACCTCGGCATCGACTTTGTCGGTCGAGACTTCGACCAGGGTCTGGCCCTCTTCGACCACGTCGCCGACCGCGACATGAAACTCGAGAACGGTTCCCTCGGTGACCGACTCGCCCATTTCGGGCATGGTCACTTCGATCATTGTGGACTCGGCCATTTGAGGTCAGTCTATGCAAACTTAGCTGCCCGGATGTAACGGACCTGAGAACCTGCATCCTCGCTGTCGCTTCGCGCAATGTATCGTCTCTCCGGTCCGGCCCGTGACCGATTCAGCGACAGTTCCGGGCAACGTGGATGGCGACTCTGGAGGAGGTTCGATGGATTACTTCGTTACTGGTGGAACTGGTTTTATCGGCCGGTACCTGGTCGAGCGTCTACTGAAGCGTGGAGGCACCGTCCACGTACTGGTGAGGGAGGGCTCCCGCGGCCGTCTGGATGAACTGATCGCCGGCTGGGGCGAGTCCGAGGGAAGGGTTCTGCCAGTCGTCGGCGACCTTACCGAGCCGAACTTCGGCATCGCCGACAAGGAGGTCGAACTGCTTCAGGGCAGGATCGATCACTTTTACCATCTGGCTGCGGTTTACGACATGGAAGGCGACGACGAAACTCACCGTATCGCCAACATTGAGGGTACGACTCACGCGGTTGAGCTTGCCAACCGCATCGAGGTTGGCTGCTTCCACCTGGCCAGTTCGATCGCCGCCGCCGGACTGTTCAAAGGCACCTGGCGCGAGGACATGTTCGACGAGGCCGAGGATCTCGACAAGCATCCGTACTTCCGGACCAAGCATGAGTCCGAGCGGATCGTGCGGGATCAGACCCAGAGGCCGTGGCGCGTGTATCGACCCGGGATCGTAGTGGGAGACTCCCGCACCGGCGAGATGGACAAGGTGGACGGTCCTTACTACTTTTTCAAGGTGATTCAACGGCTGCGAAGTGTGCTGCCACCTTGGATGCCGACGATCGGAATCGAAGGCAAGCAGATCAACCTCGTTCCGGTTGATTTTGTGGCCGATGCGATCGACCACATCAGCCATCAGGATGGCCTCGACGGCAAGACCTTTCACCTCACTGATCCAAACCCGCTCAGAGCTGGCCAGATACTGAATGCCTTCGCCACCTCCGCGCACGCACCTCAGGCATCAATGCGCCTCGATCCGCAAATGCTCGACATCGTCCCCCCGGCCGTTCGCGGTGGGCTGATGATGCTGCCGCCGGTAAAGCGCATCACCGACACGGTGCTCGAAGACCTCGGAATCCCGCGGAATGTGCTGGTTTACATCAACTACCCGACCAGATTCGACTGCTCCAACACCCTGAGCGCACTTGAAGGAACCGGGATAGCCGTACCCCCGCTGCCGACCTATGCCGACAAGCTGTGGGATTACTGGGAGCGCAATCTCGACCCGGACCTGTTCAAGGACCGCTCACTCGGTGGAGCAATAGGAGGCAAGGTGGTGATGATCACCGGCGCGTCTTCGGGCATCGGACGTTCTGCCGCGCTCAAATGTGGTGAGGCCGGCGCGACCGTGTTGCTGGTGGCCCGCTCGGCTGACAAGCTTGAAGAGACCAGGGTCGAGATCGAGGAAGCTGGCGGAGTCGCCGAGATTTTTCCCTGTGATCTCTCCAACATTGAAGATGTCGAGCGCATGGGAAACGAAGTCCTGCTGTCGCACGGCCACGTGGATGTTCTGGTCAATAACGCGGGCCGATCGATCCGTCGTTCGGTGGCACTCTCGTATGACCGCTTTCACGACTTCGAACGTACGATGCAGCTCAACTACTTCGGTTCACTGAAGCTGATTTTGACTCTGCTGCCGCGAATGCGGGAGCGCAAGAGCGGCCACATCATCAACATCAGCTCGATCGGGGTTCAGACCAATTCGCCGAGGTTCTCGGCATACGTCGCCTCCAAGGCGGCCCTCGACGCCTTCAGCCGCACGATCGCCTCGGAGATCGTTGACGACAAGGTCGACATCACGACCATCCACATGCCGCTCGTCCGTACGCCGATGATTGCGCCGACCAAGATGTACGACGCTTTCCCGACGATCAGCTCGGACGAGGCAGCAGAGATGATCACCGACGCGATGATCAGGAGGCCGAAGAAGGTAGCGACCCGGCTCGGCAACTTTGGCGAGGCTCTGTACACGCTGGCTCCGAAGGCCAGCGATGCGCTGCTCAACACTGGCTACAAGCTCTTCCCGGAGTCGAAGGCGGCCAAGGGTGAGGGGCCGGGTGAAGGCGAGGCTGACAAGGCACCGTCAACCGAGGCCGTTGCCTTCGCACACCTGCTGCGCGGCGTCCACTGGTAGAAGGGAACGCTTCCGTTGACAGATACGTGCGGTTGGAAGTTCCGTGGCTGAGGTTCGCCGGCGGCTGAAGCACTGGGGCTGGGGCTATGAGGATCAGCAGCGTCCGCAGCATGAAGTCGCCGAAGCTGCCACCGGCATCCGCGAGATGTTCGGCTTTGGTGGTGAGCCGGTGCCAGCCGTGCCGCTCGAAGAGGCGAAGATCCGGTCGCCCAGGCTGAGTCCACCTGCCGGGGGATCCGGTCCCGGCAGTCAGGCCCTTTTTTCAGATGACCTTCACGAGCGTGCGGTCCACGCTCTTGGCAAGGCTTACCGGGACGTCGTCCGCGGGCACCGTGGAGAGTTCTCCTGCCCACCTGATCTGGTCGCTTTCCCCGCGGACGAATCCCAGGTGGTTGAAGTCTTCGACCGGGCCGCAGACTGGGGGGCTGCCGTGATTCCGTTTGGAGGGGGAACCAGTGTCGTCGGCGGAGTTGAACCAAGGATTGATGATCCCGACCGGCCAACTGTAAGTCTCGATCTCGGGCGCCTCGACTCGGTGTTTGAAGTTGACCGGGAGTCGCTTGCCGCCCGAATGGGGGCTGGCATGCGAGGCCCTGCCCTCGAAAAGCGCCTGCGTGATGAAGGGCTGACCCTGCGCCACTATCCGCAGTCCTTCGAGTACTCCACCCTCGGCGGGTGGATTGCCACCCGGGCGGGCGGGCATTTCGCCACCGGGGAAACCCACATCGATGACCTGGTTGAATCGGTACGAGCGATCACCCCGTCTGGTGAGTGGCAGAGCCGTCGTCTGCCCGGCTCCGGCGCTGGACCCTCGCCCGACCGGATGTTGATCGGCTCGGAGGGCGTTCTCGGAGTGATCACCGAGGCCTGGATGCGGGTCCGTCCTCGTCCCGGCTCCAGGGGGTCAGCCACGATTGAGTTTGATGACTTCCCGAAAGCTGCGACCGGGGCAGTTCGGGCGATCGCTCAGTCACGGCTTGGGCCGAGCAACTGTCGCCTGATAGATCCCCTTGAGGCGAGCACGATGGGTGCGGGTGATGGCAACTCGACGCTGTTGCTGCTCGGGTTCGAGTCAGCAGAGGTCCCCGTTGAAGAGCTGCTCGAGCAGGCGATCGCGATCGCAGCCGAGCACGGCGGCAGGGTTGCCGCACGGAAATCGAGCGCGCCAGGCACTGGCGCAGAGGGACGCAGCGACGGTAGTGGCGAAACCGTTGAGGGGGCTGGAGCTGATCTCTGGAGGAACGCCTTCCTGATGGCTCCGTACCTGCGTGACACCCTGGTCAGCTGCGGGGTCCTGTCGGAGACTTTTGAGAGTGCGATCACCTGGGATCGCTTCGAGGAGTTCCACGCGGTCGTCAGCGAGGCGACCCGTCGGGCAGTTGCGGGGATCAGTGGTACTCCCTCCGACGGAGAGGGCGCCCCGCGAATAAGTTGTCGCCTTACCCATGTCTATCCCGACGGGGCTGCCCCGTACTTCACTGTGATCGCCCCGGCGGTCCGTGGCGGTGAGGTGGAACAGTGGGATGAGATCAAGGCGGCCGCCTCCGAGGCAATCATCGAATGCGGTGGCACGATCACGCACCACCACGCAGTCGGTCGTGATCATCGACCCTGGTACGACCGGCAGCGCCCGGACGCCTTCGCCGCCGCGCTTGGTGCCGTGAAAGCCGAACTGGATCCCCAGGCGATGCTCAACCCCGGTGTCCTTATCGGCTGAGACGTCCTGGCCTGAGACTCCGGAAGGCAGGCCTGCTGGCGGGGATTGAGTATCTCAACCGCTTTTTACGGCGCATACTCGCAGTCAGTGGCCAGCGGCTGCGACCTGAAGTCAGCGGGACTCGGTAGCCTGCGGCGGCCGCAGTCTTGCGGCGTCCGACAGCCCGGATAAGCAGCACCTGACCTGATGGATACGACCGCCTCCGAACAGACAGCCCCCGAACGCTCGCCGCTGCGAGCTGCGATCAAGACTGCCCGGCCGCATGAGTGGGTCAAAAATGTCCTGGTCTTCGCCGGTCTGCTGTTTTCCGGCCAGGTTGATGATCCCTGGGCCGTCGGCCAGGCCCTCCTCACCTTCGCCGCTTTCTGTGCGATATCCAGCGCCGGCTATTTCATCAACGACCTGAATGATGTCGAGCTGGACCGTGCCCACCCGAAAAAGCGGTTCAGACCGATCCCGGCAGGACAGCTCTCGATCAGCTCTGCCTGGGTGATCGCGGCGGGACTCGCACTAAGTGCCCTGGCGGTGGCTTTCGCCGCCGTGAACTGGAAAGTCGGTTTGATGGTGACCGGCTACGGAGTGATCCAGGTGGCTTACAGCTTTGGCCTCAAACAGGTCGTGATCATCGACGTAATGACCCTGGCGACGCTGTTCGTCCTCAGAGTCATGGCTGGTGCTGAAGCAGTCGAGACCAGCGCTTCCGAATGGCTGATCCTCTGCACTGGCATGCTTGCCCTGTTTCTGGGCTTCACCAAGCGGCGCCAGGAAGCGGTGTCGGAGCTTCATGAGGGAACGAGCAGCAGGCCGGTGCTCGAGCACTACTCGCTGCCGTTCCTCGACCAGATGGTTGCCATGGTGACGACCGGAACGGTGATCAGCTACGCGATCTACACCGTCTACTCACCACTGGTAGGCAGCCGGATGATGTTGACCTTGCCTCCGGTCATCTACGGGATCTTCCGCTACCTGTATCTGATCTACGATCGATCAGATGACCGATCGACCGCTGCGATCGTCGCCGAAGACCGTGGTGTGATCATTGCCGGGGCGGTCTTCGCAGTAACCGCCTTCCTCATTCTCTACATCTTCAACTAGACGGCTGCAGGGCGGCTTCTTCTCGAGCTACTCGTGTACTTCCAGGCCTGAGGCCAGCTCGGTACGACCCGCCCGCTGGTACTGGATGTCGATCGTTTCGTCCTTGCGGTAGGTACCAAAGAAGCCGAGAAACATGGCCAGCCATCGGGTCATGCCGATCTCTTCCTTGATGATGTCGCGGGTGAAGACGATTTCGCGGCCTTCAAGGTTGTAGTCGTCGCCCTCCATCTGAGCAACCCCGTTGATGTACACAGCGATCGGTCCGGTGGCGCCTTGAGGCAGATCTACCTTTCGCCCAGCCGCGAAAGAACCCTGGGGTATGTCGCCGTCTGGCCTGCTCACTGGTTCAGAGTTTCTCGCATCGCATCCACGACCTGCTCGGCCGTCCGGCCTTCGATCGGTTTTCGGCTCACGCTGCCGGCGTAGACCACAAGGCTGTTGTCGCCACGCACATCGACTCCGGCCGTCGGTGGTGAGAAGAAGCCTTTTCCTGAGATCTCAATCCTCGCCTTGACCAGTTTGTCGGGCTCGTAATCACGAATTGCATTGACCTTGCCGAGTGGAGGACGGGCGGTGATCTGTTCGATCCGGGCGCGCACCTCGTCGAGCATCGCGTCGAGGTTGTCGAATTTCGACCGACTCACATCGGAACCGTCGCGGACCGTCAGCTTCCAGTCAGCCATTGAATCTCCGGCCGGTCAGCGAGCCCGGGTGTTTCAGGAAGGCCGGATTGCTGGAGGACCGTCGATTCGGTCGCTACCAGTGCGCTCGCCGATCGGCACGTAATTTGCCTCTCTGGCCCCGGTATAGATCTGCCGCGGGCGTGAAATCTTCTTCTCGGGATCATCGGTCATCTCCATCCACTGCGAGATCCAGCCGGAGGTGCGCGGAATCGCAAAGATCACGGTGAACATTCCTGGCGGGATCCTGAGCGCCTCGTAGATGATTCCGGAGAAAAAGTCCACATTCGGGAAGAGCTTGCGTGATGTGAAGTACTCATCGTCGAGGGCCTGTTTTTCAAGCTCGGTTGCGATTTCGACCAGCGGGTTGTACTCGGTTGCTTCCAGCACGCCGTCAGCGTGTTCCTTGATGATCAGCGCCCTGGGGTCGTAGTTCTTGTAGACCCGATGGCCGAAGCCCATCAGCTTCTCTTCACGATCCTTGACCTTCTGCAGGAATCCGGGGATGTTCTCCACCTTGCCAATGTGGCGAAGCATTTTGAGGACAGCCTCGTTCGCACCACCGTGGAGGCGGCCGTACAGCGCAGCGATACCGGCAGCGACCGCAGAGTACGGGTCGACGTCTGAGGAGCCGACTCCTCGGACGGCGCTGGTCGAGCAGTTCTGCTCGTGGTCCGCATGAAGGATGAACAGTACGTCCAGGGCCCGGGCCAGCCGGGGATCCGGTTCGTACTTGGCCTCGGTCATCTTGAACATCATCGAGAGAAAGTTTTCGGAATAGGACAGGTCGTTGTCCGGGTAGACATAGGGCAGCCCCATGTTGTGGCGGTAGGAGAAAGCGGCCAGCGTCGGCATCTTGGCGATCAGGCGGATCGTTGCCAGGTAACGCTCAACCGGGTCGTTGATCTGGTTTGAGTCCGGGTAGAAGGTCGAGAGAGCGCCGGTCGAGGCGAGCAGCATCCCCATCGGGTGGGCGTCGTACCTGAAGCCGGTCAGGAACTTCTTGATGTCTTCGTGGACGAAGGTGTGATGGGTGACATCGTGAACCCAGTCTTCGAGCTGAGGGCGGGTAGGGAGCTTGCCGAAAACAAGCAGATAGGCGACCTCCAGATAAGTGGAGTGTTCGCAGAGCTGCTCGATCGGAATCCCACGGTGCTCGAGGATGCCGGCTTCGCCGTCGATGTAGGTGATTGAGGAACGACAGGAAGCAGTGTTGGTGAAGGCCGGGTCGTAGGCCATCATCCCGAAGTCATCTTCCTTGACCTTGATCTGCCGCAGATCGAAAGCGCGGACCGTGTCGTCTTCGATCGGCAGCTCGTAGGTGCGGCCGGTGCGGTTGTCAGTGACTGTCAGAGAATCGGAGACTGCGCCTGAATCGGCAACGTCGCTTTCCGCCTTCTCTTCAGTCTTTTCCTCGGTGCCCATCCGGCCTCTCTTCAAAATCTTTTTTATCTCGGTATCGGTCTGGGCTCAGTATCGCAGTTTGTCCGCCTCACTCCGCCTTCAGAAGGACTCAGGAATGGGCCTGACCAAAATCGATCATCGTACGAAGAGCCTCCATTCGGGAGTCGATCTCCTCCCGGGTAAGGCGGGCGATCCGCTCGGTTCCGAACTCCTCGACGTTGTAAGAGGCCAGCACGGTGCCGAACCCCATCGCACGGCGCAGCGCCAGTTCATCTATCGGGCCGTCTTCCCCATCAAGATAACCGAGGAACCCGCCGGCAAAGCTGTCTCCGGCGCCGGTCGGGTCGCGCACGTCTTCGAGCGGGAACCCGGGCAGGGCAAAGAACCCGGATGCCGTGAACAGAGCCGCTCCGTACTCACCCTGCTTGGCGACAACCGCTTTTGGCCCCATCTCCATGACCGCCCGTGCGGCGCGGGCGAGGTTGGGCTGACCGGTGAGCTGCCGGATCTCGGCATCGTTGATCAGAACGCAGTCGACTTCGGAAATTGCTTTGTGGAGGGAGTCCCGGGCGGTATCGATCCACAGGTTCATGGAATCGAGCGCAACAAAGTGCGCCCCGTCGCATTGCGCCCGGACCTGCCGCTGGAGGTCGGGTTGAATGTTGGCCAGAAAGAGCATGTCGGCCGCCGCCGAAGCTTCGGAAAGTTTGGGATCGAAGTCACCGAAAACGTTCAGCTGGGTGTCGTCGGTGTGGGCCGTGTTCAGGTCATACTCGTAGTGGCCCTTCCAGAAAAAAGTCTGCTCGCCTGGCACCCGCTCGATGTCTTCTGTGATCACCCCCCGGTCTTCAAGCACCGCAAGTTCGGATGCGGTGAAGTCGTCCCCTACCGGACCAACCACCCTGACATCAGTGAAGAAGCTGGCCGCAAGAGAGAAGTGCACGGCTGATCCACCAAGCATTTTCAACCGTTCGCCAAAGGGCGTCGAGACGGCATCGAATGCGATTGAGCCGACGACTGTCAGCGACAAGGTGTTGCCTTTCTGCGTTGTTTGGAAGCCAGCCCGGTCAGGTCCGGCACAGCAATCATCCTAGGGGTTGATCCTGCGAAGATGCTCCGGTGAGAGCGATTCAGATAGCCGAGTTCGGCGGCCCCGAAGTACTTGAGCTGGCTGACCTTCCGAAACCGGCGGCCGGACCGGGGGAGGTACTGGTCAGGATCATCCGGGTCGGAGTCAACTTTGCGGATACCCATGCCACCCGCAACGACTATCTAGCCAAGCAGTCGCTGCCGCTGATACCGGGCGCTGAACTGGTCGGGACAACTGAAGACGGTCGCAGGGTCGCGGCCATCGTCGCGAGCGGCGCCTATGCCGAGTACATCTGTGTGCCGGAATCCTCGCTGGTGCCGGTACCGGATGAGGTTGACGATGAACAGGCCGCCGGCCTCCTGATTCAGGGCCTGACGGCCGATGCGATCCTCAGGACTTCGGCCAACACTCAGCCCGGCGAGTCGGTTGCTGTCAACGCGGCGGCTGGAGGTACCGGCAGCCTCGCTCTGCAGATCGCCCGGTCAATCGGCGCCGGGCGGATCATCGCGCTGGCTTCATCGCCGGACAAGCGGGAGCTCACTCTCGGCCTCGGTGCTGATGTTGCGATTGATTCGCGCAGTGAATCCCTGAAAGAGGACCTGATCGCTGCCAATGAAGGCGAGATGGTCGATGTAATTCTCGAGATGGCCGGTGGTGATGCGTTCGAACAGTGCCTTTCGGCACTCGCGCCGTTTGGCCGGCTGGTCACTTTCGGAATTGCTTCAAGTGAGGAGAACAAGGTCAGGACCGGCAGCCTGATGCGTCACAGCCGGGCCGTGATCGGCTTCTGGATAACCCATCTGCTGGCCAGACCCGACCTCGTCAAGCCCGGGCTGGAGCGGATTCTTGGTTCCGCGGCGGATGGGCAACTCAAGACTGTTCTGGGCGGTACCTATCCCCTGGAAGAGGCTGCCGAGGTTCATCGGTCAATGGTCGCACGGCGTACGATCGGAAAAATACTGTTGGATCCCTCCCAGTGACTGAAACGACGACTACTTTCAAGGACCTCGGGCTTTCCCCGGAAATACAGCTTGCACTCGATGAGCTCGGCTTTGAGGCGCCGAGTCCGATTCAGGCGGACGGAATCCCTCCGCTCCTCGCCGGACACGACGTGATCGGTCAGGCCCAGACCGGAACCGGGAAGACCGCGGCCTTCGGGATCCCGATGCTCATGTATCTCGATCCGGCAGATGACCAGGTGCAGGCGATCGTGCTGACCCCGACACGGGAGCTCTGCATTCAGGTGACCCAGGCCCTGCGTACCTACGCCGAGCACCTCGACATCAACATCGTCGCCGTCTTCGGAGGAGCCCCGATCAAGAGCCAGCAGGCCCAGCTGCGCTCTGGTGCCCACGTGGTAGTCGCCACGGTTGGCCGGATGAAGGATCTGATCTCACGCCGGTCCCTGGTGCTCACCGCAGCTCGTTTCGTCGTGCTCGACGAGGCTGACGAGATGCTTGATCTCGGCTTTCTGGAGGATGTCGAGAAGATCCTGAGAATGTGCCCGAGCGGCCGCCAGACGGCGCTTTTTTCCGCGACCATGCCGCCCCCGATCCAGCGGCTGGCCGAGGGCTATATGTACGACCCGATTACGATCAGCATCACTCCGGAGCAGCTGACGGTTGACGCCATCCAGCAGGCCTACGTGGAGGTGGCCGGCAAAGCCAAGACGGAGAAGCTGATCGAGATCCTCAAGGCTGAAGATCCTGAGCAGGCGATCCTTTTCTGCCGTACCAAGATCGGAGCCTCACGTCTGGAGCGCGATCTCAAGAACCGCGGCATGGACGTGAAGGCGCTTCATGGCGATCTCAGCCAGGGCGCGCGAGACGGCGTGATGATCGCCTTCAAGGGTCACCGGGTGAAGCTGCTGGTGGCCACCGACATCGCCGCCCGCGGACTCGATATCGAGCACGTAACCCACATCATCAACTACGACCTGCCCAACTCCTCTGAGACTTATGTACACCGAATCGGCAGGACCGGGCGCGCCGGCAGAACCGGCCGGGCGATCACCTTCGTCACACCGGAGCAGCGCCGGGATCTCGCTCAGATCGAAAAGGATGCCAGCACGACCATCACGGCGTGGGAATCACCGGAGGAGCGGATCGAGCACGCCCCACCGCCTCGCCGTCGCCAGCGCAGTGGTCACAAACCAGTCCCGCTTGATGGTGCGGACGAAAAAACCACCACCGCGGCTCCTGAATCTGCTGTCAAGTCAGGCGAATTGGAACCCGAGCTCGCCCGCGATACCGAGAGTGGAAAGACTGAGCTATCTGATAGGGCCGAGTCCGGCGAGACTGAAGATGGCCAGCAGGCTAACGCCGTTCCCGAGACTCCGGACGGTATCGCCAAGCTGTTCATCAGCCGTGGAAGCCGAAGCGGCATCACCGAAGAAGACCTCCGGTGGGCGCTGAAGGAGGGGGCTGTTCTGGATGATGAGGCGATTTCCAGCGTCAGGGTGCTGGATCGTTTTTCCTTTGTCGAGATAGACGCGGATCAGGCCGAGCGCACGGTCGAGTTCCTTGACGGCTCCCGGCTCAAGGATGCGGAGATCCGGGTTGAGGTTGCCCGCCGGTAAGCAGTTCGACTCTCGAAAGAAGCTCGTCAAAGTCAATCGGCTTGGCAAGGTATCCGTCGGCCAGTTCCCATTCCTTTGTAGCTGAAGAGTCGTTCACGGCGCTGACCAGCAGCACCGGGATCATCGACTTCTGAGCCTTGATGTGCCGCAGTGTCTCGATGCCGTCAAGTTCGGGCATCATCACATCGAGCAGGATCAGATCAGGGCTCACGGAGTTATCTCCCAGCGCCGCGGCAAGCGCCTCCTCGCCGTCGCGCGCCTCGAACACTTCATGCCCTGCCCGCTCAAGGCGCCGCTTCAAAAGCAGGCGAATCGAGGCCGAGTCATCTGCAACGAGAACTCGGCTCATGCCGGCCCGGGGGGTGTCCGGGTGAAAGTATCGACTCGGTCAAAGGGTAGCCAGACCTCAAACCGGCTGCCGGCCGGGGAAGATTTGGCCGAGATTTTCCCTCGATGGAGTTCAACCAACCGCTTGGTGATGCTGAGGCCGATTCCCGAACCGGTCATCATGCCGAAGCTGACCGCCCCACCGTGGCGAAAGCTGCCAAATGCCAGCTCTGGCGGGTCGAACGGGATCCCCCGCCCATCGTCCTCCACCGCTATCAGAACCCCGTCGTCCTTGACCTCCACTGACACATTGATGGCCGTCCCGGAAGGGGTATGAGTAGAGGCGTTCTGGACCAGATTCTGGATTATCTGGCGAAGTCGCCGGGCATCGGCTTCGATCTTCGGCACGCCGGATTCGATCTCGACCGTAATTGTCTGACCACGACTCTCGGCACTGTTTCTGATGCATTCAGTTACCTCGAGAACCGGTCCTTCGAGTTCAATCCATTCCAGTTCAAGAGTGAGTTCGCCGAAGCTGTTGCTGGTCAGATCGAGGGTGTCGCTGACCAGGCTCTGAAGGTAGAGCGCGTTCGTATGAATGATCTCGATGGCTTCGATCTGGGCCGGGTTGAGGTTGTCCCGCTCCATGTCGAGGATCTCTGCGAAACCGATCAGGGCGGTCAGCGGTGAGCGCAGCTCATGGGCAGCAGCCATCGAAAAGGCGGCCCGACGCTCGACCATCTCATCGTTCAGTGCCGGGTTCCAGACCATCAGCAGTTTGTTGCCATTGCCAAGGCTTCCGTCGTTTATCAGCCACTCGAGCAGGGGCAGTTCCGGGCCGGCACTGAACATCACCATCTCCCCTCGCAGCAGCAGGCGGTCGAGCTTCTCTCCGTTAGCAGCGCTGGCCAGCCCTTCATAGAGGCTGGCCCCGACAGTCAGCTGGGGGATCAGCGATTCAGATGTACTGTTTCGCCACTCAACTACGAAATCCTGATTGACCATGAGCAGTGCACCAGGCAGCCGGTCGAGGATTTCCCTGTAGATCTGCGCTCCTTGCAGCATCGCATGTACCTTACCCGCCCCGACTGGCTTGGCCGCATAAGCTGACCGACGATGAATGCGGAAACGGACGGGATCTCACGCGGGGCCCTGGAGCAGTGGTTCACCGAAAAGGTTCCTGCACTGGAGCCCCCGCTTGACTACGAGAAGATTCACGGTGGACTGTCAAATCTGACCTTTCTGGTTACCGATCAGTCGGGGGCACGCTGGGTTCTGCGGCGACCTCCGCTGGGTACCCGACTCGGCTCGGCCCATGACATGGGACGAGAAGTCCGGGTTGTCACCGCTCTGGCTGCCACGACCGTCCCGGTCCCGCCGGTCGTCGGGTACTGCGATGACGACTCGGTGACCGGAGCACCTTTCTATGTCATGGAGTTTGTCGAGGGTCCGGTGCTGCGCGGACCTGATCAGGCGGCTCTTTTCCCGGCACCTGAGCAGCGCCAGCGGATCGGTGAAGGGCTGGTCGAGACGATGGCCGCGATTCATTCGCTGGATCCGGAGGAGATCGGACTCGGGGATCTCGGCCGTCACGACGGTTATGTGCAGCGTCAACTCAAACGGTGGTCAGGCCAGTGGGAGAAGTCGAAGACGCGGGACCTGCCCCTTGTAGAGGAGGTTCATCGGCAGCTGCTGGATTCGGTCCCGCCACAGACCGAAACCTCAATCGTGCACGGTGATTATCGCCTCGACAACGTGATCTACAGTCCGCTGGGCGAGGTCGCTGCGGTGGTTGACTGGGAGCTCTGCACTCTCGGTGATCCGCTGGCCGACCTGGGTCTGCTGATGGTCTACTGGGCCGAGCCTTCCGATCGAAACATTCCGCTCTTCCGACCCGCCACTGTGGAGCCGGGTTTCCCATCTCGGGCCGAACTCGCAAACCATTATCAGCGGATATCCGGTCGGGATATTTCGGAGCTCGACTATTTTGTTGCTCTCGGATACTGGAAGCTGGCCGTGATCATTGAGGGAGTGCTCGCCCGTTTTCGAAATGGCCAGTACGGCGAGGAGAATCGCGATGGCGGCAACGAGTTCGAGGCCGCAGTCGAGTTGCTGGCGAGCGCCGCCTCAGATGCGATCGACCGCCTCGGCTGATTTTCTCAGGCGGTGGCTTCCCGCTTTTTGAGCTGGCGGCCGGTCTCGCGGCGGGCGATCACCATCTTGTGCACTTCGTCGGCTCCGTCTACCAGCTTCAGCATCCGGCTGAACCGCCACATCATCGCCAGCGGCGTGTCATCGGATACCCCAAGCCCTCCGTGGACCTGAATCGATCGGTCGAGGACGTCCATGACCATGTTCGCTGCGACTACTTTGATCATCGAAATCTCCTGGCGGGCGGCGCGTTTGCCGACCATGTCCATCTTCCACGCCGCGTTCAGTGTCAGCAGCCGGGCCTGGTCTATCTCCATCCGGGAGAGAGCGATGAAGTCCTGGATGAACTGCTTGTCGGCCAGCGGACCACCGAAGGCCTCGCGGTCGGCTGCCCTGAGGCACATCATTTCCAGGGCGCGTTCAGCCGTCCCGATTGCGCGCATGCAGTGATGAATACGCCCTGGCCCGAGCCGGTCCTGGGCGATCAGGAACCCGGCACCTCGCGTCCCGAGCAGGTTTTCAGCCGGAACCCGGCAGTCCTCGAACAGAATCTCCCAGTGGCCCGGGCCAGCCGAGTGGCCCATCACGGAGATCGGTCGCACCGGTTTGAAGCCAGGGTTGCCGGTCGGCACACAGATCATCGATGCGCGGGCGTAGGGGTTGCCCTCGGCTTCGGTGATCACCATCGCTATCGACAGGTCGGCGCCGTTGGCTCCGGTGGAGTACCACTTGCGGCCGTTGATAACCCATTCATCCCCGTCCAGCTCTGCAGAGGCGGCCAGCCCGGTGGGATCCGAGCCTGAAGTCTCCGGTTCGGTCATCGAGAAACAGCTGCGGATCTCGCCCTCGACAAGCGGGTTAAGCCAGGTGCTCTTCTGAAGGTCACTGCCGTGCTCAGCCAGGATTTCCATATTGCCGGTGTCCGGTGCCCCGCAGTTGAAAGCCATCGGTGCGACTGCCGGGCTTCGGCCCATCTCCTCGCAAAGAATCGCGTACTGCCAGTTGTTCAGACCGGCGCCGTACTCGTCCCCGGGCATGAAAAGGTTCCAGAGCCCTTCGGCCTTCGCCCTGCGACGGATCTCAACCAGCTCTGCCGGGTACGGAACCCCGGGTCCGACTTCCCGGTCCAGAGCCTCGTGAAGCTCTGCCTCCCGGGGGAAGATGTGCTCGTCCATGAACGCTCTGACGCGGTCACGGAGCTCCAGTATCTCTTCGTCGATTTGGAAGTCCATGACTGTGGAGGCTATCGCCGCGGACGGTACCGGGCGAAGAGCTCGCCTTATTGACTCTTGATCTACTTGCGCGGGCTCGGAGCGGTGACCGAGGGAACCGTCAAAGGCGGCAACGAGCGCTTCGAGTCCGGCTCGGCCCCCCGGCCGAGGGTCGCGAGCATCCGGCCACGAAGCTCGACGCGGTCCATCCAAGCGACGACCAGTGCGTGCGGCAGCGTAAGGGCGGCGATGAACGCGAGGCCGATGCCGGTGACGGCGCCTTCCTCTGCTGGGATCCGCCATACGAGCGCCACAAGCAGGGCGAGGCCGGCAAGGCTCACGGCGGTCAGCGGCGCTGCCTCCCGGTACCACGCGAGGACGGCTGTGGGGAGGCGCCCGGCCGCGATCAACTCGGCCTGGGCTGGGTTAGAGGTCATCAGCCTCGCAACGTGGCGTGGGGCGTGCCAGGCGATGAAGTAGACGCCGACGGCGAAGATCGGTGGTACGACGAGCATCGTCAGAACCAACAGTACGACCTCCGCGATATCGATTCGCCCGGCGCGCGGGCTTTCGCTTGCGCGGTGATCGAGCACCGACGCGCCGATCGCGGCGCCGACTGCGCCGCCGACGAGCAGAAAGCCGGCGAGTCGCCAAGCCCCGGCCGGGGCCCAGCCGGCGTCGCCAGCTCCGACGGCTCCGAGGATTGCTCCCGTGCCCTCCGCGGCGGCGTCGGCATAGATCAGCAGCGGCAGCAGGACCGGCACGAGCCCTCGGGCCGCGACAAAGGCCGCGACGCGCCATCGGCGCCCAAACCGGGCGCGTCCCGAGACGTTGAGAGCGAACCAGAGGTCACCCAGGCCCCAGTGGACGACTGCGGCGACGAGGAACAGAGCGAGAGCCGCCGCGGGGGCGATCCACCAGAGCGCGAGGCCCGCGGCGATAAGCGCGACGTACCCGGCAAGCAGCGGAGTCCGGACCGAAGGAGCACCGAGTCGTGCTGGAACGTTGTGGTCGACGGCGCCGTGCGGAAGTCCGAATACGAGCAGGCTGGCAAGCAGTGGCCAGAAGAGGGCCACCTGAACCGCGCCGGGCGCGACGAGGGCCAGGAAGATGGCGGACACCAGCGCGCCGTAGGCCAACAGGGCGAAGGGCCGCTGCAGGCCCATCAGTCGACCGATGCCGGCGTGGCGGGCACCGTTTCCGACGGGCGGCTGGAGCGGCGGGCGATCGGCGAACTCCTGGCCATCGCGGCCAGGAAGGACGGTCGCGCGAGGGCGCGCATCACACGGACCTCGTCGCCCACTGAACTCGCATCTGACATGAAGCGCGCAAAGACGTCACCCGAGGTTCGTCTCGCCAGAGTCATGAACCACTCAGCTGCCGACTGCGGCGACACCTCGAGCGAGCGCAGGAACCGGGTGTCGAGAGTGCGCCGCCGCCGCGGCCCGAGCGCCGAGGGCGCGGGCGATCCATCAACCAGCGCTCGGGCGAGCGCGGTCGCGTGACGCTGGGTGCGGGCAAACGCGTAGCCGCTCGAGGGCCGTGCCGCACCTGCGGCCTGACCCGCGGCGAACAGCCCGGGGCGTTGACCGACGGGAAATTCGAAGGTCGTCATGGGCAGCGATCCGCGCTCGGTACGCAGTACCTCGACTTCGCCGGCGCCGAGCTCGTCGAGGTAGGCCGCGATGGAGCTTTGCCGTTCGGCAGCAGGAACGACCGGCCCACCGATCGACGTGTCCTCGACCAGCGCGTGCGTCCGTGAAAACGGAAGCAGGTACATGAACCGTCCGCCGCCCGGCGAACCCGGCACGCGGAAGTCCATGATCGTCGCGGCGCTCGGTTCGAAGACGGGGTGCTCGACCTCGACCTCGAGGCCGAGGAAGCGCTGGCTCAGCTCCACGGATCCCGCGGGCCGGTCGCGCAGCAGCGGCCCGCGGCCGCCCATCGCGTCGACGACGGAGCGGGCGTCGATATCGCCGCTGCTTGTCTGGACGATCAGGGTCTCTTTGGCCCCGCGGCCCACGCCGGCCACGGTCGTGCCCGTCATCAGCTCGACGTTCGGCGCTCCCGAGAGCTTGTCCAGCGAGGCCTCGTAGAACCGGTCGGCCGGCAGGTGCAGGTAGGGGTGAAGCTCACTGCGCTGCTCGGCGGCACCCTCGCGGCTGATCGTGCGCCACGCCGTCCAGCTCGCGGTCGCCAGACCGGCATCGGGGATCCCGGGGGTATCCCAGAAGCACCAGGTCCGATCGTTTTCCCATGTGGTTCGCCGGTCTACGAGGATGATTGGCTCGCCCGTCCGTTCCCGCAGCAGCGCCCGGGTGACCGAAAGTCCGGAGAGGCCCGCCCCGAGGATGACCGTCGGTGCCGAGCCCATCTTTCAGGTCTCGGCGATCGCGCACGCGGCTAAGCTCGCGCTGGCGCAATGGGTGTTACGGCCGGGCGCGGAGTCGTTCCCAATCGCTGCAGCGACATCTGGCGCCGTACCATCCACGTCGAACGAGAGACGGATATGCTGGGCCGATGTCTGAAGGAGGTCTTCGATGGGTTTTCCTGTGCGACCAATGCGTTTCGGACAGCTAATTTACTTCACCCGCGTGGACTGCGGATTGCTCGCACGTGAATCCCGGGCGGCATCAGCGCCGTACCGCCTGCGAGATGACCGCCGCCTGCGGCCGGGGATGGCGGCATGAGCCGCGTAGTCGTCATCGGCGCCGGACTCGGTGGCCTCGGCGTGGCCCTGCGCCTGCAGAGCGCCGGGCACGACGTGATCGTGGTCGAGGGACGCGAGCGGCCCGGCGGACGCGCCTACCAGATCCGCGACATGGGCTTCACCTGGGATACCGGCCCGTCACTGATCACGATGCCGTGGGTGCTCGAGGACACGTTTAACGCGGGCGGCCTGGACGTCCACTCAGAGCTCGACCTCGTGCAGCTCGACCCCTTCTACCGGATCTTCTGGGAGGGCGAGGATCGCCACCTTGACTTCGTCCCCGGGCCCGAGCGGATGAAGGAACAGATCGCGAAGTTCTCGTCCAGGGACGCCGCCGCCTTCGACGGCTTCATGGCGGCGCTGAAGCCGATCTACGAGAACGGGATCGTCGACGCGGGTCAGAGGTCCTTCGAACGCCCCCGCGACCTCGCCAGGGTCACGCCAGAGCTCGCACGAATGGGCGCGCTGCGCACCCTCTACGGGTTCGTCTCCAAGCACTTCCGGGATGAGCGCATCCGCGAGGCGTTCTCGTTTCATTCGCTCTTCATCGGCGGCGACCCGTTCCGCGTGCCGGCGATCTACGGCGCTCTCGTCTATCTCCAGTTCCTCGACAAGGTCTGGTACGCGCGGGGTGGGGTTTACTCCATGGTCGAGGCTCTCGCAGGGCCGCTCGACGTGCGCTGCGGCGAGCGTGTGGCGCGCATCGAGCAGGCCGGTGGCGCCGTGAGCGGCGTCGTGCTCGAAGGTGGCACGCAGATCGCCGCCGACGTGGTCGTCTCGAACGCCGACGTCCTGCGCACCCACGAGTTGCTCGGCCGCCGCGCGCCGCTGCGGCGCCTGAAGCCGACGATGTCCTGCTTCATGCTCTATCTCGGGACCGACCGCCCCTTCCCGCGACTCGAGCACCACACGCTCACCGTCGGCAAGGGCTATCGCAACTTCATCCGCTCGGTCACGCGGACCGGCCGAGTGCCGCAGGGTTTCTCGACCTACATCCACGCGCCGTCCCGCACCGAGCCCGCGATGGCGCGGCCGGGTGGCGACTCAATTGCGATCCTCCTGCCGGTCCCCAACCTCGCGGACGGCCCAGCCGACTGGGACGAGACCGCCGACGAACTGCGCGACACGCTGCTCGAGTCACTCGAGCGCGACTTCGGCCTCGACGGCCTCCGCGAGTCGATCATCGCCGAGTACCGGATGACACCGGCCGACTTCGAGAGTGAACTCGGCGCCGTCGCGGGCAACGCCTTCGCGACCGAGCCTACGCTTCATCAGAGCGCCTGGTTTCGTACCCACAACCGCGATGCGCGGGTGTCCGGGCTTTACCACGTCGGCGGTGGCACTCATCCCGGGGCCGGCATCCCGGGCGTGCTGCTCGGCGCCAAGGTGACGGCGGGGCTGGTGGCCGAGGACGTGCCGCGGCCAGTCGCGACGCGGCGGGGGGCGCAAACTGCTGCGGCCCGTTGACCAATCGGACACCGCCCGCGCACAGACGCTGGAGACGGCGCGCGCGCCGCCCCCCACCC
>JBBECI010000034.1:0-101345 GCA_040881895.1 Solirubrobacterales bacterium
AAATCGGAAAGGGCGACCGCTTTGCCGTTCTGGTCCTTCAGTTTGAAGTCCGGAGCCTGTTTGCCTGCTTCCAGCACGCCGGGGATCATATGCGGAAACGCACTTTCAGGTGATTGCGGTCACATTAAGCAGGCTGGCGTGCGCTGGGTCGCAGCTCTCTTCAGGTGGTAATCAGTCCTCGCGGCCGGGCTCCTGGCCGGTTTCGCCTTCGTCGAGTTCTTCGTCGCCCTGCTCGAGTGCGGTGGCCGAAACGGAGCCGCCGCTGCCGGGGTGGTAGTGGGTCTGGAACCTTTCAAGCAGCTCGTCTCGCTGCTGTTCGTCGACTGCTGTCTCTTCAGCGATGCGGACCCATTCGGCCCCCTCGAAGGACTCCATATTGAATATTTCCTGATCAATCGAGGCCGAGTCATCGACGATGACAACGACCTCGGTCTGCGGGTTGAAGTAGGTACCCGGCTGAACCGCAAGGTCCTCGAGCTCGTAGATAGAGCGGTCTTCGTCCATGGACGCATTCTATCCCCGGGGGCCAGGTTGATTCAGCCCCATTCCTTCAGGCGCCTCTCTACTTCTGCTTCGACGTCGAGCGGTTCTTCGCCACGCCGCTCCCGGCGCTCGTTGTTGGCGACAACCAGCTGCCTTACCTCGGCGCGCAGGCCGGACTCCTCCGACTTCGCGCTGAAACCTGCCATCCGCTTGGATGCCTCGTTTTTGGGCGAGGCCTCAGGTGCTGGCTCCGCGGGTCTTTCTGGCTCCAGAGGCTTTTCTCCGGCCATGAGCCGCTCTATCTCCCGCTCGATGTCAACCCGGCCCCCGCCGCGGGCCTGACTTCGGAAGTCGGCTGCCTCGACCATCTGGCGGACCTCCTCGGCCCGCTCCTGCTCGGCCATTCCCGAGCTGTCGGACCCGGTCATGCCGCTGCCGAGATCGTCGTCACGATCGATCGCAAACCGTCCCTTGCCCAGCTCCTCGAGCGCCTTGCCGGAGCGGGCAAAGGCCACTACTGCGATCGGCACTGAGATCAGGGCCGTCAGCAGGATGACGAGGCCGAATTCGGATGCGGTGATGGCGAAAGTCACAGAGTCAGATTAGTCCGCAACGCGAGTCGATCCGGTACCCTTGCCCGAAAGTTGTTGACTGATCAGTCAATCGGGCCTGTGTACGGCTCTGGCTATTGAATACCGCCCGAAAAACCTGGCCCACACCAACCAAGGAGTTTGATCGAAAAGTGGTTGATTTTACGCTTACAGACGAGCAGAAAGACCTTCGCGAGATGGCGCATGATTTCGCCGAGAAGGAGATGCGCCCGGTCGCCTGGGAATATGACAAGGACGGCACCTGGCCTCAGGCAGTGATCGACAAGGCCTGGGAAGTCGGCCTGATGAACAACCACCTCAGCGCCGAGTATGGCGGGGCGGGGCTTGACTACCTTTCCGGCTGCCTGATCGAAGAGGAGCTGGCCTGGGGCTGCTCCGGAATCGGCACCAGCATCGGTGCCACCGGCCTCGCTGCCGCGCCGGTCGAACTCGGCGGCTCCGAGGAGACCAAGAAGAAGTACCTCGGCATGCTTGCCGAATCACCGAAGCTCGCCTCGTTCTGCCTGACCGAGCCGGATGCCGGCTCCGATGTAGCCGGCATGAAGACGCGGGCCGTGAAGAAGGGCGACAAGTACGTTCTCAATGGCTCGAAGTGCTTCATTACCAACGGCCAGTACGCCGACTGGTACACCGTCTACGCCAAGACCGACCCCGATGCCGGCAGCCGTGGTATCACCGCTTTTGTGGTTGATCGTCAGGACGGAATTACAATCGACAAGAAGGAAGACAAGATGGGCCAGCGGGCATCAAACACCGCGACAGTCACCTTCAACGAAGTCGAGGTTCCTGCCGAGAACATGATTGGCGAAGAGAACAAGGGCTTCAAACTCGCCATGATGACTCTCGACCGCACCCGTCCTGGCGTGGCCGCGATGGCTGTGGGGATCGCCCGAGGCGCATTTGAGGCCGCCGCCGATTACTCGAAGGAGCGCCAGCAGTTCGGCGTTCCGATCGCGATGCATCAGGCAGTTCAGTTCCTGATCGCCGACATGTCAGTCAAGGTCGATGCCGCCCGTCTCCTGACATGGCTTTCTGCCTGGCAGCTCGATAACGGCATCCCCAACACCCTGGCCTCCTCGCAGGCGAAGCGCTTCGCCGCTGACTCGGCCATGGAAGTCACCACCGACGCCGTTCAGGTCTTTGGTGGCTATGGCTACATCAAGGATTATCCGGTCGAGAAGTTCATGCGTGATGCCAAGATCATGCAGCTTTATGAAGGCACCAGCCAGATCCAGCGCATGGTCATCGCTCGCGAAGTACTGATGCCGCGCGCAGTCTAGAAAGCTCGGCCTGCGACCCGTTAGCGCAGGCAGGGCGAAAGATACGGGGCGGCCTTCGGGCCGCCCCATGTCAAGTCCGTTCGCGGGATTCAGAGATCCACTCCACGGCAGGTTGACGGAGTTACCTGCCTGCTAGCGTCACGATAAGTCATGGAATCCACACTTCAGGAAATCCCCCAGTCAGGCGCTTCAGGCGCGAACATCGTCACCGCGTCCGGACTCACCAAGGTTTACGGCGAAGGTGAGGCGGAAGTCCGCGCTCTCGACGGCGTGGATGTCACGTTTGACAGTGGTGTTTACACCTCGATCATGGGTCCTTCAGGTTCCGGCAAGTCAACTCTGATGCACATCCTTGCTGGTCTTGACACCCCAACTACCGGTTCGGTCGAAGTTGAGGGCACCGTGATTACCGGCCTCGATGATGGCGACCTGACCAGGCTCAGGCGAGACAAGCTCGGGTTCGTCTTCCAGTTCTTCAATCTTCTACCTGTTCTGAGTGCCGAGGAGAACATCGTGCTGCCACTCTCGATCGCCGGCAAAAAGCCCGACCAGGAATGGGTCGATGAGTTGATCGGTCGAGTTGGTCTTGGTGACCGCCGCGACCACCGCCCGTCCGAGCTCTCGGGAGGTCAGCAGCAGCGGGTCGCAGTGGCTCGTGCCCTGGTGACCAGACCGACTGTGCTGTTTGCCGATGAGCCGACTGGAAACCTCGATTCGAAATCCTCGCACGATGTGCTTGAACTGCTGCGCGGTTCCGTTGACGACTACGGCCAGACGGTGATCATGGTGACTCACGAGCCTGATTCAGCTGCCGTCGGTGACCGCCTGATCGCATTGCGCGATGGCAGGCTGGTTCATGACGCACCGCCGGTCTCGGCGGATGCTGTCATTGAGCTGCTCAAGAAGCTCGCCTAGGCCCGACACCGTTGCTCGGTCTCACATTCAAGAACCTCTGGGCGCGCAAGTGGCGCTCGCTGATGACCGCGATTGCCGTGGTCTTCGGGATCGCGCTGGTAGCCGGAACTTACGTCCTCACGGATACAACCAACGGCGCCTTCAACGATATTTTCGTAGGCGCCAGTGAGAACACGGACGTGGCGATCACCGCCAGGCAGCAGGTTGTTCAGGAGGATGGCAGTACTCCTGCCTTCAGCTCTTCGATTCTCAAGGAGGTCAAGACGGTTGACGGAGTTCGACTGGCCGCGGGCGACATGTTTTCCCAGGGAGCGATCCTGGACGCCGATGGCGATTCGACCGGTGGCGGATTCGCGCCGCAGTTCATCGCATCAAGCTCACCGGAAGGGCTTGAGTCGGTCGAGTACGTCGAAGGGCGCAAGGCCCGGGGCCCCCGCGAGACTGCGCTCGACGAAGCGGCAGCCGAGCGCTCCGGCCTGAAACTCGGCGACACCATCCTGCTGGTGGGAACCGGCAAAGCGCGTCCTTTCAAGCTGGTCGCTCTTACCCGGCTCGGTGGTGCATCGTTTGGCGGAACATCAATCGCTCAGGTCCCGTTGCCGGTCGCCCAGCAGTTGACTGGTGAGCAGGGCAAGTTCGACCAGATTACGGTCGCCGCCGATGACGGAGTGAGCCCGGAGGAGCTCAGGGACCGGATTCAAAAGATCGTCCCGAAGGATTTGCTGGTCGAAACCGGCGCCGAAAACGCTGACCGCCAGGCCAGCGAGATTCGAGACAGCCTCAGTTTTCTGTCGATAGCACTACTCGCTTTCGCGGCGATCGCCCTGTTTGTCGGCTCGTTCGTGATCTTCAACGTCTTCTCCATCACCGTCGCCCAGCGCACCCGTGAGTTCGGGATGCTGCGCACTCTCGGAGCAGGCCGTTCTCAGATTCTCAGGACGGTGCTTGTCGAAGGACTGCTGATCGGCCTGTTTGCCTCAATCGTCGGCATTCTGGTCGGGATAGGTCTGGCCCAGGGCCTTAGTGCCCTGCTCAGCGCAGTCGGCGCAGAGTTGCCGAGCAAGTCTCTGGTGATCGCACCCCGAACAATCATCGCTTCATTTGTGATCGGAATAGGTGTGACCCTCGTTGCTTCATTGCTGCCAGCGCTCCGAGCGACCCGTGTCCCTCCAATTGCGGCCTTGTCAGAGTCGCTGATCTCAAAGTCGAAAAGCCGTGTGTGGTTGCGCGGTCTGATCGCCAGCCTCCTCACGATCTTTGGCCTGGCGCTGATCGCTTCAGTTCTGATCACCGGCACCGACGGAGGCACCGGAGCGGCCAGAATGGGCGGCGGCGCCGTCGCGGTGGTGATCGCCATCTCGATATTCAGTCCGCAGCTCGTCCGACCGATGGCTTCGGCGATAGGTGCTCCTCTTGAGCGCCTCGGCCTCACCGGGAAACTGGCACGAGAGAACTCGCAGAGAAACCCTTCGCGCACCGCCGTGACTTCAGCAGCATTGATGATCGGTCTCGCGCTGGTCAGCTTTGTGACCATCTTCGCCTCGGGACTCAACAGTTCGGTCACCGACGTGATCGACTCCAACCTCAAGGGCGAGATCATCCTTCAGGGCCCCGGTGGCTTCAACCCGATCCCGCCGGAAGCCGCTCAACTCGCTGCCGAGACCCCGGGGGTTCGGGCCGCCTCGGGAATCCGCTTCAGCAACGTCAAGGTGACCGAGGGCGGCGGACGTTCGCTCTCATCGGTGCAGCCGGCATCCGTAAATGAAGTGATCGAGCTCGAGTGGCAGGAAGGTTCGGCCGAGGACCTCTCCGGGCTAGGTGGACGACAGGCCGTCGTCTCTGCCAGTCTGGCCGATGCGGCCGGGCTCTCGAGAGGAGACAACTTCGAGGTGCTTTCCAAGACTGGCAAAAAGGTAGAGCTGACAACGACCGGCATCCTCGCGTCAGGCAACCTTGAATTTCTGGGCGACATAATCGTTTCCCAGCAGGAGATGGAGAAAAACTTCGGCGTCAATGTCGATTTCTTCGCTCTGGTCCGGACGGAGCCGGGTCAGGACGTAGGCGATGTCCAGAAGCGGATCGACGAGGCTTTCCAGAAGCCGTTTCCGACCGTAGATGTGCTCAACCAGCAGGAACTCAAGGACAACCAGAAGCAGCAGATAAACACCCTGCTCGCAATGATCTATGTCCTGCTCGCACTCGCGGTAGTGGTGTCGCTGGTCGGCATCGTGGTGACCCTGATTCTTTCGATCTACGAGCGTACCCGCGAGCTTGGAATGCTGCGTTCGATCGGCATGTCACGCCGTCAGGTGAGGCGGATGATCCGCTACGAAGCAGTGATAACGGCTGTGCTTGGCGCAGTTGCCGGCCTGATACTTGGCGTGATCTTCGCATTCCTGATCGGGATACCGCTGGAGGGAGACGGGTTTGCGCTCAGCTACCCGATCCTGGTCCTCGCGATGATCGTCGTGATCACCGCTATTGCCGGAGTTCTCGCTGCGATCTACCCCGCCCGAAAAGCCTCAAAGCTGGATGTCCTGGAAGCCGTCTCCTACGAATAGCCGCAAATCGAATTTGTACGGCTCGCTTCGAAGGAAGTGCCACGCCTGACTTATGAGTGCCGTTTTCCGGGGGGCGGTGTGTCATCATGAAACCTGATGGCACTTGTGAAGATGGGAAAGCAGGGCAGGATCGTGATTCCTGCCGAAATCAGGAGTCGGCTCGACTTCGAAGAAGGCGATGAACTCAGGGTCAGGGTTGATGAAGGTCGCTTGGTCCTCGAGAGCCCGTCAGCTGCGCTTGCGGCGGTCAGGAAGAAGCTTTCGGAGGGCGCAGGGTCGCGGAACCTCACCGACGAATTGATTGAGCGAAGGCGAGCCGAGTCTGGTCTGGGGCAGGCTGGCAGGCGAGCCGACGCCGGTGCGGGACGAACCGGGTCCGGTTCAGGGCAGGTCAGTTGGCAATCTGAGTCCGGCTCGGGACAGTCGAATTATGAGCGATAGTCCTGAAACGAACGACCGAACTGTAATCCTCGATGCCTCGGCCTTGATCGCGTGGCTAGGGGCCGAATCCGGCAAAGAGGTGGTGGAGCCGCTCCTCCCGGAATCACTCGTTTCAGCCCTTAACTGGAGTGAAACTCTGGAGGCGCTCGCCGAATTTGGAGTTGACCGGGATGAAGCAAGGGCAGTCCTGCCGATGATTGAAGTAGTCCCTTTCAGCGAACCTCAAGCGGTACTCGCGGCGGCAATGCGTCCGTCAACCCGGAGCCTCGGGCTGTCACTCGCGGACCGGGCCTGTCTGTCGCTGGCTATGTTCAGGGAGTGCCCCGTTTACACCGCTGACCGGGCCTGGGCCGGTCTCGACATTGGCGTCGACGTCAAGCTGATCTACTAACTGTCGAAGCCCAGCCCCAGTCGGCTGAGCGTTCGCAACCAGAAGCCCTCGCGTCCTCCATTCAGGTCGGCGGCCGCTAGCCGGTTGCGGGTTAACTGAATAGTCGGCCACCGCAGGGGTTCAGGCGGAAAAGGCACCGGACGCTCACGCACGTATTTGAGCCTCGTGATTCCACTGTCCTTGCCTTCGAGCAGTTCCAGGCCCACCCCGGCGGCAAACCGGCTGGCGCCGACCCCAAGACCAGTGTGGCCGACCGCATACGAAACCTTGCCGCCATGAGCCAGACCATAAAAGGCAAAAAAACGTGAGCAGGTATCGATCGCACCGCCCCAGCGGTGGGTGAACCGAATGCCTTCGAGCTGGGGAAAAAGGGCGTGAAAGCGCTGTGCCAGGCCGGCAAAGCTCTGGTCGCGCTGATAGAAACGATCCTCCACCTTGCCGCCGTAGTTGTAGATCGCGTCGTAGCCACCCCAGAGGATCCGGCCGTCTTCCGTTAGACGGTAGTAGTGGAATCGGTTGGCTGAATCGGAAAGCCCCTGGCGATTGCGCCACCCGATCGAGTCCCTCTGACTCCCGGTGAGCGGTTCGCTTACCAGCACATAATCAAAGACCGGGACTACCCTTGAGCGGATTGCCCGTAGCGGACTCTCGAAGGCCGCGGTTGCCAGCAGGACCTTGTTGGTTGAGATTGTGCCGTCAGCTGCCAGAACATTGACTCCCGAGGCGGTTTCTTTGAGGCCGCGCATCTCGGTATTTTCGAAGATCACAACGCCGAGTCCGGTCGCCACCCTCGCCAGCCCGTCGCAGAGTTTGACCGGGTCCACCGCCCACTCGCCGCTCTTTTGCCAGAGACCTCCGATGAAAAGTGGTGAGTCGACTTCGGCCCTCATATCTTCATGGTTGAGCAGCACCGCATCGTGTCCGAACCGTTTCATTTCCGCTTCAGCCTCGCCGAGCTCCTCCAGCTGGGTGACATTCATGGCCGTGCTGATCGCTCCCGGCTTCTCGAGGTCACAGTCGATTCCGTACCTCTCGATCGCCTCGCCGATCGCCTCTAGGTTTTCCAGGCCGAGCCTTTCGAGATCAGGCATCTCATCCGGAAACCGCGAAAGACCGTTGCCGAGACCGTGGACCAGAGAGGAAGACATGAATCCGCCGCTCCGCCCGCTGGCACCTCTCGCAAGTGTCGCCTGGTCAATCAGGGTGACTGCCCGGTCGGGTTGCCTCTCTTTGGCCTGTACCGCAGCCCAGAGACCGGTCAGTCCACCACCGACGATGACAAGGTCGGTCTCCGCGCGGCCTTCAAGCGGGCTGTGTGGGGCCGGCCGCTCACGATCCAGCCAAAACGGCATGGGCACGGCGTCCGCATATGAGGCCCGATCAGACTCGGTCGGGGGCGTGTCCGGCCAGACCCGTTGCTTCTCAGCTCTCGTATCGATCCTACGACTCTAGCCGACGGTCCTTGTATCTTGGACAGCCTTGGAAACGGGGAGGTGTCAGATCGCCCCCCCTGGCGGAGACATTTCGGGGGAAGCTTGAAGTTCAGGCAAAAAAATGATCACGAACTCGAAAACCTCTCAGACGACGAACTGGTCGCCTACCTGGTTGAAGCAAGGGACGCCGGCTTCGATAAGGAAGTCATCAGGGGCACCGGCTTTCTCATCTTTCCTCGCTACGACCAGCAACTTGCGTTCATCCGCAAAAAGGTCAGGCGCCGGGAAGATGCCGAAGACATACTCGGAGAGGTCATCGCCGACATGCTGAAAGCCGCTTTCAGGGGCCAGTACACAGGCGAGTTCTTCTCGCTCTTTTTCGTAATCCGTGATCGTCGTATCGCCGACTACTACAAGAAATCAGAGCGCGGGCCCGAAGCCGCATTCGAGTCAGGCGATGAGAGTGACCTGATCGGGCAGCTTGTCTCAACCGGTGATTTTACCGACGAATCCGAGGTCTGGATGGTCATCGAAGATGTCCTCTCTGCTCATTCCGAACGCGACACTCTTGTGATCCGGCAACGCATTGATGGCCACCCCGCAAGGCAGGTCGCTGAATCGGTCAACGAATCCGGCAACGGCGGTAATCCCGGTATGACCCCCGCAAATGTGGATCAGATCTACGCCCGGTTCAAGCACAGGTTGCGCCCTGAGCTCTTTCCCGAAGGGGGGCGGGACTGATGGATACGGTCGACCAGTTGCTGGCCGAATACGCCGAGGCCTTCAAGTCCGGTCAGACCGATCCGTGGCCGTTTTTGGACCAGGTTGAAGGTGCAGAGCGCGAGGAGCTCGATCGCAGGATGGAGAAATTCCTGCTCGAGGTCGAGCCGGCCCGGTGGGATCGTGCTGCTTACGAGAGCTCACCCGCCTTCGAACTGGTTGAGCGGCTGGTTCCGGAGCTGCTGGTTCCCGAGCAGGGCTGGAGGGATCTGCTTCCTTCGATGAGGCTCAGGCTGAGGATGAAGCGGGAGACCGTCTTTGCCGAGCTGGCCAAGGCCCTCGATGCCAGGGGAGCGATCGAGGAGGAGAAGGTTGCCGATTACTACAACGACATGGAGCAGGGCAACCTCGACCCGCAGGGGGTGTCTGATCGGGTCCTTGATGCGCTCTCAGGTATCTACGGGACGACGGTCGAAGTACTGCGCAAGGTTGGTGAAGCCACCCCGAAACCAAAGGCCGGAGGGTCGGTCTTTGCCCGAAGCGAGGACACCCACCTGAAGTTTTCAAGTCAGCAATATTTCGGGCTCGCGGATTTCCCCGAAGGTTCGCCGACCCCGTCTTTCAACAGGATCAAAGGAAAGCCGGACCGGATCGACAGGCTGTTCGTTGATGTCGATCAGTCCGGAGCCGGGCGCTAAGCTTCCGGCTTCATGGAAGAAGGCCGGATTGATGTCGACGCGGTGGAAAAGGCCGCTTATGACCTGCTCGCACGGGTCCCGGAGTTCGTTTGGGATGGTGAATCACTTCCTGTTCCAGTCGATTCGATAGTCGACAACGTTCTCGGACTGCGAGTCAGGCTGGCTGAAGACATGACCTCTGCTCCGGGTTGTGAGGAGCTCCCTTCGGTGCATCTTTCGGGCCTTCTGCTCACCGATTTTGGGGAGATATGGGTCAACGCAGATGAGGCTGAGAGGTGGCCAGCCAGGCGTCGCTTCACTATTGGCCACGAGGTGGGTCATTACCTTCTTCATCAGGATGAGGCACCGCGAATCTTCTGCCGGTCGGGATACATCGTTGATGCTGAAGAGGACGCGCAGGCACCGCCGCCCAAGCCCTTCGCTGAGTCCGAAGCGGACGCTTTCGCTGCCGCGCTGCTGATGCCCGAGCACCTGATTCGCCCCTACACCGAGAAGCACGGTCGGGATGTTGAAACGATCCAGGAAGTCTTTGATTGCTCTCACAAAGCAACGAACTACCGACTCAACGCACTGGACGAACGCGGATTCTGAAGCAACGCGGTGGTGCGATCAGAGTTCATCAGCCAGCCGCATCGGCAGCGATGAGTGGCGGCGGCCGCTCTCATCGCGCCTGACCCCGTTTTCCAGCGCTGGCCGGTCCCCGACGATCACACACATCACCTTCGCTCTGGTGATCGCGGTGTAGATCAGCGGGCGGGTGAGCATCCCGGAACTCGAGCGGCTGCAAACGAACACGACAACGGGAATCTCGCAGCCCTGCGACTTGTGGACAGAGATCGCATAAGCCAGTTTCAGGTCACCTGCCTCGTCGTACGGCACGATCACGGTTTCACCGTCGTCGGTCTCGACCACCGCTGTTTCATCATCGGGGTCGTCCTCGGTCAGGAAGCAGATCGTTCCGTTCATCAGTCCGAGTTCGTGGGAGTTGCGAGTCTGGATCAGCCGGTCGCCGATTCGGAACCGCTCCGATAACGCCGGCGTTCCGTTCGGGTTGAGTCGTTTCTGCAGGTGCACGTTGAGTTCGTCGATGCCGGCTTCCCCTCGATACACGGGAGCCAGCACCTGCGCGTCCCGGATCGGGTCCAGCCCGAGGCCGGCTTCGACCCGCTCGCTGATCATTTCGACCACAGCATCGCGGCACCGGGCCGGGGTCTGACGTTCAACGAAATAGAAGTCCTGTTCCTGATCTTCGCCTGGCTCAAGGTGAGGCGGCTGGCCGAGATTTACTTCATGGGCGGCCGTCGTGATCATTGAGCGAGCCGCCTGGCGAAAGATGTGGGTCAGTCTGGTGACCGGAACAATGCCTGACTCGATCAGGTCGGCGAACGGCTTTCCGGCTCCTATTGGTGGCAGTTGATCAGCGTCACCAACCAGCACGATGTGTGTGTCATGACCGATGCCACCCAGCAGGACGTCGGCCATGTGAAGATTGATCATCGAGGCTTCGTCGACGACGATCAGATCCACTGGCAGGGGATGACCGGGCTTGAAAGTCGGTTCCGAGCCCGGCCTCCACTCAAGCAGCCGGTGGATGGTTCCTGCTTCGTGGCCGGTGGCCTCGGTCAGGCGCCGCGCCGCCCTTCCGGTCGGAGCACAGAGCGCAATCCTGAGGTTCCCCGCTCTGGCTTCGCTCACGATTGATCTGGTGCAGACGGTTTTCCCGACACCGGGCCCACCGGTGACAATCGAGACCCTTGCGGCGAAGGCCCCGCTGACCGCCTGCCACTGCTCGCCGGTCAGCGATTCGTCTTCAGGGTGGTCCGGCTCATGGTCAAGAGACGGCTCAGTCCCGGCCCTTTCCTTCAGGTCTGACGCCGTCCGAACCTCCCTGTCGCGGGTGGTCTGACGGTAGATCCTGCCTTCCTCTTCGATCAGCCCCGGCGCCCCGGCGATCAGGTCGGACTCCGGCCGGTTACCGATCAGTTTGGCGACCTCGGACAGAAGTGAATCTGTGGGCAGGTGAGTGTGCCCACGGCGCTCGGCTTCACCGAGCAGGTAGTAGGCGGCTGCCTGGGCCCGGCGATCCGACTCGGGTGGTACATCTGACGCCATCGCGATCGTATCGGCGCGGACGAATCCGACCCCTTCAATCTCGATCAGGCTGTACGGGTCCTCCCGGATTGTCCTCATTGCCTGGTCTCCGAACCGGTTATGGATCCGGGCGGCCAGATGGGCAAGGCCGTGTGGCGCGAGTTCAACATGCAGGTCACGAACTGCCCGGGTTGCGTACCAGCTCTCTGCCGCGGCTTCGGCCTGTTTTTTGCCGAGCTTGGGGAGTGAGCCGAATACACCGGTCGGGTCAGCCGAGATCCTCTCCATCACTTCGGCTCCATGGATGTTGCAGAGCGTCTCGGCCCGCACCGGCCCGATGTGCCGGAGAGTGCTCAGGTAGGCGACCTGACCGGCCCGATCCTCCGGATCCAGTGGCAGCGCCGTGTCGGCCTTCAACTGGGGCCCGTATCGGTCGTGGTGCTGCCACTCGCCGGTCAGTCGAGCCCTTTCTCCAGGGGTCAGGTGGGCCACCGTGCCCGTGACGATGAACTCGTCCCCGGCGTCGTCCTTCACTTCCAGGATTGCGAAGCCGTCGTCTTCGGCCCGGAATATCTCCCGCAGTACATCCACCGTGCCGTCGAAACGGCCTTCGTTGGTGAAAAGTGGCTCCGGGGTAACCGTCATGAATTGAGGGTAATGGCCAGACCGGAGCCAGAGCGTGACCGTGGCCCGGCACCGTAGACTCGGTGACGATGTCCGAGAAGGGATCAAAGCCTCTCCAGGCGGCAGTAGCCGAAGCTGCCGAGGCCGCCAAGCAGGGCGGGACTCCGGGTGTCGGCAGGAAGAAGGGCGGAGGACGTGCCTCAGACGTTTTTGGTGGTGAGATGCGTCGACGGGATCTTTTCCCGTTACTGGTGCTCCACCTGATCCGCGAAAAACCTTGCTACGGCAACTACCTCATAGACGCGATTGAGAACATGACCCAGGGTGTTGTGTCGGTCAATCCGAACACGATGTACCCACTGCTGCGGGATCTTGAGAGTCGCCTGATGATCGAGGGCGACTGGGAACACCCGGACAAACGCACCCGCCGGTTTTACTCGATCACTCCGGCCGGGGAGGACGAGTACGAAAGGCTGGTTGAAGAGATCGAGCCTTTCCTTGATTCCGTAATCGAGTCGGTGACTCTGATCAAGCGCGAGGTGTACGGGCATTGATCTCAAATGCTTGCAACCCGGGTTGATCCGGCTTAGTCTGGGTTGATGTACAGCACAGGTGGAATCGCTGGTCGCTTTGCCCCTCTCGTCGCTGCTGTGGAACCACGCATCAGCGGACCGCTTCCGTCGGCTGTCAGGTTCTGGGACGGCAGTGAGCTCGGTCCGGGAGAACCCGGTTCAACCGAGGACACCATCGTTATCCGGAACCGGCGTGGCCTGACCTATGCCGTGATGCGTCCGGATCAGCTTGGTATCGGCAGGGGGTGGGTTTCGGGGGACATCGATCTCGAGGGTGATCTGTACCGGGTGATGGCCGCTGGCTCCAAGCTCTACGGCTTTGATTTCACAGCCCGCGAGAAACTTGAAGCCCTCCGTATTGCGGCGCGGCTCGGAGTGATCCGCATACCTCCGCCAAAGCCACCATCCGTTGAGGCCAGAGTTGGTGGCCGCCTGCATTCGCTGGGACGTGATCGCGAGGCAATCCAGCATCACTATGACGTCTCGAACGATTTCTACCGGATGATCCTCGGCCCGACGATGGTCTATTCCTGCGCCTACTTTGAGTCGCCGGATGACTCGCTGGAGGAAGCCCAGATCCGCAAGCTCGACGTGATCTGCCGAAAGCTCCGCCTTCAGCCGGGCGATCGCATGCTCGATATCGGTTGCGGCTGGGGGTCGCTGATGATCCACGCGGCCACGAACTACGGAGCGAGGGCGGTCGGAGTGACCCTCTCCGAGGAGCAAGCCGAGTTCGCCCGAAGGCGTGTTGTGGATGCCGGCCTGTCCGATCGGTGCGAGGTCCGGATCCAGGACTACCGCGAGGTCACCGATGGCCCCTACAACAAGATCGTCTCGGTGGGCATGTTCGAGCATGTCGGCTCCAGCCAGCTGGACCGCTACATGCAGACTGTCACCAATCTCGGCAGTCCGGGCGGGCTCGCCCTTCATCACGGCATATGCCGGGTACACGAAGAGGACGAAGCGCCTAACACCTTCATCCAACGCTACGTCTTCCCGGATGGTGAGTTGCACAAGGTCGCGACCGTGGTCGAAGCAGCCGAGCGGGCTGGTCAGGAAGTACGCGAGCTTGAATCGATGCGTGAGCACTATGCGCTGACCCTCCGGCACTGGGTTGACAATCTCGCCAGTAACAGAGACGCGGCGATCGCCGAGGTTGGTGCTGAGCGGGAGCGGGTCTGGCGCCTCTACATGACCGCAAGTGCGCTCGCCTTCGAGCGTGGGGATGTGTCGATCCATCAGCTTCTGGTGGCGATCCCGGGTGGACAACACTCCCTCGAGTTGGCCCGCCCTTCATTTGTCGCCGACGAGGTGGCCTCTCGGCTGCTCGACTGAGGGCGCGGCCGGTTACGCACCCCTCTACTCCCGGGTGGCTATTTCCGCATAGGTGTCAGAACCACTCCGCCGTCGCGACTCACGGAGGGTGAGCAAATCCGCCTACGAAGACCACGGATCGCCGGTCAGGCGAGCCCGAGACGAGGCGCGAGGGCAGCTTCCGTGTCGGCGATGTGGGAACGACGGTGAGCCTTCACTGCGTCGGCCGCGCCATCTTTCCGAAGCTTGGTATCTCGACCCGGCGGCCTACTTCGGATGCATGAACTGTGACCAAAAGCTGACCGCCATAGGCGGATCCGCTGCAACCCGGGCCTCGGACATTGCCGAAGACGGAATTCCGGATCCGGAAGGAACTCTCCGGGCACTCATGACACGTGATCCGCTGGTTTTCATCGATTTTGATCCAGCGACTGAACCCCCGGTTTCCCTGCCGCTTCGACCGATTTTGGGGCTACCACTTGCTGGAATCGAGCTCAGGTCGGAAGTCGCTGTCATATTTTCCGGCCGGTCAGAACAAGTGGCACCGTTCGCTTTCACGCGTCACGGCCTTCCATGGGTGGTCATTGGTGCAGTTCAGTCAGAGGACGCCCTCGAACCCCCGATCGACGTCGCCAGCTGCGGGCTGGAACTACTGCTGGAGGACGGGTCCGTGGAGGCAGCGTTCATCGTGGTGGTCGATCAGAGGGCTGGCTGGCAGGTAATAAAGCTCAGGCCGCGGGTGGACTCCGCCTTGGAGCCGGGTAATCAGACAGCAGGGTGACGCAGCTTGCGCTCGGCTTCCGCCGTCATGCCGGCGATATTCAGCCAGACGGGGTTGATCGCCTCGAAGCCTTTGCGGGTAGCCGGGGTTACGCTTTCCAGGCTCGCCTCAACGCATGCGTTCAGTCTGCGCCGGAGGTCAAGGTCGTTTTGGGCACCATCGCGGTTCTGGAGGAAGGATTCATGCCAACGATTCAGGGATTCGGCTGCCTGATCAAAGACCTGGTCCGGTCCGGTGCGGGTTTGGCCGAAGTGCGGAAGGTGAACTGTTTCCGCATTGATCTCTCCGAGGCGCCGGATGGAATTGAAGGTGTCTTCAAGCGAAAAGTCCGAAGGCGGGGTGGAGGGCCTTATGACCCTGCTTGACGGAAGTTGAATTCCTAGTGCGTCGCCGCAGAAGAGTGCTCCTGTCTGGTCGTCGAGGAAGGCCAGGTGGGAGCGGGTATGCCCCGGAGTGGCGATCACATCGAGTGAGTGATCCCCAAGGTCGATTCGGGCTCCGTCTTCGAGTGCCACGATTCGGCTCTGGTCGATTGGCATCGGCAGGCCGAACAGATCCTCTGTCTGTTCGCCCCAAACCGATTTGACACCAGCTATGAGCTGCCCGGGATCGACCAAGTGCCTGGCGACCCGTTCATGTACGTAGATGGTCGCATCCGGGAACCGTCCGGCCAGCCGCCCGGTGCCCCCTGCGTGGTCAAAGTGGACGTGGGTGAGCACTATCGAGTCGAGCTCCGCCACACCCAGCGCTTCGAGCGCCGCGATCACATTGACGGCGGTATTTGCCGGTCCCGGGTCGATCAGGCACATCTTTGCCCCAGGCAACAGTTGCGCAGCCATCAACCCAGGCTCGTCAAACATCCGTGAGTCGATAGTCAACGGATCCGGGCCGGAAGGTGGCGCGATCCCCGATGCGGCCCGGTCGGATCCCCGGTCTCGGTTCATATGCCGTGAATTGCCACCCGACTGGGGGACCGATCGCAGATCGCCAAAAACTCTTTCGCGAAGATGGAATGGAGTGCGCACGGTGCTTATTGAACAGCCCGGCGCGGCGGACGTTGCGGTCGGACCCCGGTTTTCTGGGAAATTTCCGAAGGACTCACCATGGGATCCGAAGACGACTGCCCTGCCCTTTAAAGCGAAACGCCCGCCGAATGGCGGGCGCGCTCGCATTGCTTCAGCTTGGCTGAGGCTCAGATGGGCTCCACGGAAGCGGCAGCCGGACCCTTCGGTCCGTCTTCTGCTTCGTAGTTCACCTTTGCGCCTTCGGCCAGGGTGCGAAACCCGTCGGCCTGGATGGCGCTGTGATGGACGAAGACGTCCTTTGAGCCGTCGTCGGGCGTAATGAAACCGAAGCCCTTTTCATCGCTGAACCATTTAACTGTGCCAGTGGGCATTGAATCCTCCACTTGATGGTGCTGCAAACGCGGAGGATGCTGGTAAAGCAACGACTGCGAGCGCTACACACGTCTTTGCCGGATCTAATCGAACCGGCCCTATAGACCGGACGGTAGCAGGGATCGTACCTTCTGTGGTGAAGGCCCGCCCTTTCCGGCTAACGACGCCCGCGTCCCTGCTGCCCGTTGCCCCGGCCTTTGCCCTGTTTCGGGTGTTGTCCTGAACCACGGCTTTCGCCGTTGCGGGCGCTCCGGCCGTTACCGGATCCGCCTTCGCCGGACCCGCCGCTGCCGGAATTGCGCGATCCGCCACTGCGACTGCCGCTCCTGCTCTGGCCGTTGCGACCGCCGCCCTGGCCGCTGCGATTGCCGCCGCCGTTGCCACCTCGCCCGCCGCCGCCGCGCTTCGGGGCGTGGGTTTCGGCATGGATCGAAACCGGACCGCCGCTCTGCTCATACTCACGGCTGAGTCCGAGGGACTTGGCGATCTTGCCCATGTCACGTGCCTGCTCGGCCAGTACAAAACTGACCCCGGTGCCGCTCGCCCCGGCCCGGCCGGTGCGGCCGACCCGGTGGACGAAGGTGTCCTGATCTTCGGGCAGGTCGTAGTTGATCACATGGGTCACATCGGCGACGTCGATTCCGCGGGCGGCGACATCAGTTGCGACGAGAGTGTCGACCTTGCCCTTCTCAAAGTCCGAGAGCGCGCGCTGGCGCTGGTTCTGGGACTTGTTGCCATGCATGGCAACCGCTTTGATCTGGGGGCTCTTGCCGAGCTTTTTCACCAGACGGTCGGCACCGTGCTTGGTTCGGACGAAGACGAGCGTCCGTCCGCGCTCGCTGTTTTCGAGTTCGTTCAGCAGTGTTTCGACCTTGGCCTGGTGGGACACATGGATGAACCTGTGCTCTACCTTGCCCTGCTTTTCCGGAGCCGGCCGATTGACGTGGGTAACCGCGTCGTGCGTGTAAGCATCGGCCAGCTTGCCGGCGGCACCCTCAAGGGTTGCCGAAAAGAAAAGAGTCTGGCGGTCGTTATTGATTTTCTTGACTATGCGGTCGACCGGGGGCTTGAAGCCCATGTCGAGCATCCGGTCAGCCTCGTCGAGCACCAGGTGCCGAACATGGTCGAGCGTGAAAGCGCGACGCTGGAGCAGGTCCTCGAGTCGGCCCGGACAGGCGACCACGATGTGAGCGCGGGCAGCGCGTTTGGCTTGGGCCTGAATTCCAACACCGCCATAGACGGCAGCAATCGAAAGCGCCCGGGAACGACAGATTGACTCGAGTTCGTCGACTATCTGGGAGGCCAGCTCGCGGGTCGGGGCGAGGATAAGAGCGGCAGGGCGCCGGTCCTCGGCTTTGATCAGATCGGCAAGCGGGACGCCAAAGGCGAGCGTTTTACCAGATCCTGTCGGAGACTGAACCAGCACGTCGCGACCGTCAAGGACATCTGGGATTACCAGCTGCTGAATCGGGAAAGGGGATGTGAATCCGCGCTCGTTGAGAGCATTTACTACGGGTTGGGACACGCCGAGATCGGCAAAAGACTGCGATGACATGGGTTCAACTTCCTGTGCGAGGGGTTTCAGGGAGATTCGGTAACCCACAAAACGCTGCTGCGAAAGGAAGGAACAGAACCTCGACCGCCATCCTGACTGGACAACCGTCTCCGCAGAAAGTAGCAGGTAGACGCGCCACCCATCCGGAGACTCGTCACACTCGGGTGTCATTGCCCGGCCGCTGCTTCCCATCGAGTCACGGCGAAGCCATGGCCTATAGCCTTGAAGACCCGCGAGTCAATAATTCGCAGGCGCTCACTCACGACCCCACGGAGGATCAGGAAAGCTTATGTTCGTTCACAAGGCAGCCGTTGTCGGCGGCGGCACCATGGGTGGCCAGATTGCCCAGGCAATCGCCGCCTCTGACACCCCGGTAGTAATCAAGGATGTCGACCAGAAGTTCGTCGATCACGCAATCGAAGAGGTTCGCAATGTCACCACCGGTCAACTTGGTGGTCTGGTCAAGAAGGAAAAGATCACCCAGGAGCAGGCTGACGCGCGTCTGGCCGAAGTGATGAGCCTGGTTACCGGCACCGTCACCTACGACGAGTTCAGCGACGTCGATTTCGTTATCGAGGCTGTGCCGGAGAAGATGGCGATCAAGCAGTCTGTCTTCGCTGAACTTGATGCAGTCACCCCGGGTCACGCGATCCTCTCGTCAAACACCTCTTCGCTTGCGATCTCAGAGATGGCTGAAGCGACGATCCGCCCGGACAAGGTTGTCGGCTTCCACTTCTTCTACCCCGCCTCGGTCATGCCGCTGGTAGAGGTGATAATCGGCGACGAGACGACCTCCGAGACGGTCCAGATCGCCTCCAACTTTGCGCAGGCCATCGGCAAGCAGCCAATTACCTGCGGTGAGGTCCCCGGCTTTGTGGTCAACCGCATTCTCAACTCGGCCGTTGGTGAGATCTGGCGGGCCCAGGAGGAACAGGGTCTGTCAATCGCCAAGATCGACGAAGGCGTCGGGGCGGCGAATGTGGCTCCGATGGGACCGTTCATCCTGGTTGACCTGCTCGGCCTCGACACCGTCTACCACGTGGCAGAGCACCTCCAGGATTCATACGGCGACTCCTTCTACGTCCATCAGGGAATGAAGGACCTGGTCGCTCAGGGCAAGCTCGGTGCCAAGACTGGCGGCGACGGTCTTTACAAGGACGGTCAGCCCCAGGTTGCCGGCGACGGTGAGCCTGACTCTCAGGAGCTGGCGGATCTCTTCACTGCAAAGTCCCTGATCGAGGCCTGCCTGCTCCTCGAGGAAGGCGTTGCTTCGGTCCGCGACATCGACGTCGGCATGATGGCCGGTGCGGGTCTTGACCCCCGCCGTGGGCTTTTCCCGCCGTTCTGGAAGGCCGATATTGACGGCCTCGACGTTTCACTTGAGCGGATCGAGCGCCTGCACGAGAAGCACGGCGAGCGTTTCGCGCCGCCGGTCACCCTCAAGCGCCTGGTTGCTCAGGGTCGCCACGGATTCAGGGCGGGGCAGGGCTTTTACCCATATCCGCAGGCTGATGAAGGCGATCAGCCGGAAAAGGTCAAGCTCGAGACCCGCGGCGACGTTGCGATCGCCTGGCTCGCCAATCCGCCGATGAACGCGATCTCCCCCCAGGTGATCGAAGACCTCGGCACGGTCTGGGAGAAAGTCAAGGCTGACGAGAACATCGGCGCGATGGTCATCGCATCGACCATGCCGATCGTCTTCTCGGCCGGCGCCGACATCAAGGCATTCACCCAGATGGATGCGGAGGGTGGCGCCAAGTTGATTCAGGAGGGCCATGAACTGCTGAAGGACTTCGGTAACGGTCGCGTCGTCACGATTGCCGCGGTCAACTCACTCGCATTCGGTGGTGGCTGCGAACTGGCGATGGCCTGTGACTTTCGCATCGCCGCCGAGTCAGCAGTGTTCGGACAGCCTGAGATCAAGCTGGGCATTATCCCCGGCTTCGGCGGCACACAGCGCCTTCCGCGACTCGTCGGATGGAACAAGGCGCTCGAGATGAATCTGGTCGGCGATCCGATCTCGTCTCTCGAGGCGCTCGACTTCGGTCTGGTCACCCGGGTGGTCCCGGATCAGGAGATGTTCGACACGGCCGTCAACTGGGGCCACAAGCTGGCTGGCCAGGCACCGGTTGCAGTCGAACAGATCAAGAGGGTCTCATTCACAGGCGGTGATACCGACGAAGGTATCGACGCCGAGAAGCAGGGCTTCGCCACCGTCTTCTTCACCGAAGATGGCAAGGAAGGCATCTCTGCCTTCCTCGGCAAGCGAAGCCCGAAGTGGCAGGGCAAATAGCCCCAGCCTGAGGGTCAACCGGTCCGCCGAATTGGGCGGGCCGGCCTCAAGGACCCGGGACCCCTCAGCGGCGCTTGGAGACAGCGAGACGGTAACGCAGGTACTGCTCGTTCCAGCGCCGGCTTACGGCGACCGCCACATAGACCTCCTGCGGCCGACGCTTGGAGTTCCTGACGATCACTCCCTCGGTCGCTGGTCGGGGCCTGTCGGAGGCCACGATCAACTGTTTGCCGGTCCTGAGGGTCGTTTTTGCGGAAGGACGGAAGATTCTGAGTGAGACATCCCCCTGGTACTGGTCAGCGGATATCTGTACCTGACTACGGGGCGCGATCAGAACCCGGTAAACATCCGCGGGATCCTTGGAGCGGCTGAGGGTCGCAGTTACCGTGCTGGCACGCCTCCGGGCGGGGTACCAGACAAAGCTGGCCTTGCCCGACAGCAGGGAGCCGTTTATCCACCCGATGTCGTCATTCGGTTCTCTGGGGTCGGCGGGCGGCGCTTTGGCTGTCAACGCGGAACTGATGTTGAGCAGGCCTTCTCCGTAGAGCGGATCACGCCCCGGTTCGCCCAGGTCGGTCGCTGAAGAGGTAAGCAGGCGTCCGATCTGTCGGGCGTCAAGGGCGGGACGCGCCTGAGTGAGCCAAGTTGCGGCGGCGGAAACCATGGGAGCCGAGAAGCTGGTGCCTGAATTCAGGGCCCAGGGTGGACTGGAGTCCCCCTCAATCCGCTCGGATACCCAGGGGGAGTAGACCTGAACGCCAGGTGCGGTGATGTCGACTGCGTCGTTGCGCGTGGCAAATCCTGCGACAAGGTTCGCGCTGTCAACAGCTGACACGGAGATCACATGCGGATCGGCCGCCGGCCGCACGGCAAGGTTGTCGAGCTTGTCAAATGTGTTGCCGGCTGCTGCGACCGGCAGGATTCCTTTCCGGACGGCGTTCTCGGTCGCCAGGAAGTGGGAGAAACAGTCAGTGGAGGCGAAGCCGTAGCTCATGTTGATCACTACCACTTTGGCCCTCACAGCGTCCAGAACAGCTTCTGTCGCACCCAGGCAGTCATCGCCGGAGGGGAAAAGCGTCATGTTCATGCCGGGCCAGACGCCCACTATTCCTCCACCGCCGATCCTGACCACGTCTCCGCCGGGTGATCCGGCGATAGCCGCCACGGCTGTGCCGTGGTTGTCTTCAAGCGACCCGAGCGAAAGTGCGCCGGTGAGCCTCGCCAGGACGAGGTCGGGGTGAGTTGCGTCAAGTGATTCTTCGACCAGACCCAGTTGTGGACTGTTCGGGGTCACCGGAGGGGGGGTTACCCCGACGGTGTCGGCGATCCGGTTCAGCCACCACTGAATTTCCGGGTTGTAGTCGCTCGGGAAGCCACTGTAAGCAACCCGAACGTTGGGTTCGGCGTACACCAGCAACCCTGCTTCGCGGAGGGCACTTGCCAGCTGGTTTGCCCGATCGCGACCTGTCGAGTAGATACCGGTCGCGAGGTCAACCGCGGTTGCCCCCTCCCGCCTGGCTATCTGGCGACTCTCGGCGCCTGGCACGGCGCCAATGATCCAGCGCCCGGAATCAGACTCCGGACCCGCCGCGCTGCTGACGCTGGCATCTTCGGGAAGGATCATGGGAGCGGCCGTGTCGGCGCTTGAGGCGCCGCCCGGCGCTGATCCGGTGGCGATGGCAGCCGACACCAGAGCGACCAGGAGTACTGAAAGCACAGCGACCATTACGAGTAACAGCGGAAGCTGCCTCATCGCCTCTGAAACTTCTCCCTTTTCGATTTTTTTTGCCAACCAACCCTGCCTGGTCTGGATTTGCCCTGAACACACATAACCCTCAGCACGGCGGTCTGTACCGGAGTTACGCAATAAAAAATAATCGTAGCTGTGATGGGACGTGTTTTGTGGCTGCTCTGTCTTTAGGGTAGTCGGATGCCTTTTCCGACGGCCGCCCTTTTTGACAACGATGGCCTCCTACTCGATACCGAGTCGGTGTGGAGTCGTGCCGAACAGTCCCTCTTTGAGAGCCGGGACCGATCCTTCACAATTGAACACAAGCGGGCGCTGGTCGGGTCGTCGGAAAAGATTGCCGGACGAAAGCTCGCCAGCTTCCTCGACGAACCTGGTCGTGAGCGGGAGATCATGGAGGAACTCAACGGTCTCGTACTGACTGGGCTCGAAGGGGGTGTGGACCCCATGGTCGGCGCGGTGGAACTGGTCGGTCTGCTTCAGGATGCCTGCGTCCCCGTGGGACTGGTGTCCAACTCGCCGCGCCGTTTCATCGAACGCTCACATGAAGTTGCCGCCACCGGCATCAGGTTCGATGTAGTAGTCAGCGCTCATGAGGTCCCGGAGGCCAAGCCCGCCCCCGATGCGTATCTGGAGGCCTGTCATCAGCTGGGAATTGATCCGGGCAGAGATGTGGTCGCTCTGGAGGACTCGCCCGGTGGCGTCGCTGCCGCGGCCGCAGCGGGCCTGTTCGTGATTGGTGTGCCGTCAGTTCCCGGGGTTGGTCTGGAAGCCGACCTCGTGGCTTCGAGCCTCGAAGACGATGCCGTGCTTGAACGAATCGGAATCACGCCGTCTCACCGCCGGCCCTGAAGGGAACGGTTTCACTGTTCCAAGGCGCGGCGCCGCCGCAGCACCCGTTCGATGATCCCAAGAGGCTCCTCGAGTGACTCGGCCAGCCCGGGCCAGGCTCTGCCCTCCGCAAGGATCGCATCGGTAAGTCCGGTCAGCTCCGGCAGCAGTTCCTCGAGCCGTTTCAGGTCGGCCGCATGCTCGGGAAGGTCCAGGATGGCATCGAGCTCGACAATCGAGGAGCGCACTGCCACTTCGATCACGAGCGCGGCACTGATCGTCCTGCCGCCATCGAGGTCTGACCTGATTCGGGGGATCAGAAACTCGCAGGCCGCCGCCTGGTCTTTCTCGCCGATGATCGCCGCAATCCGGGCGAGGGGTCGGGTCCGGTTCATCCTTTCCCGTCGAGGGCTTGCGGTACCCCCGCGAGCGTCAATTTCAAAAGCCTCCAGATAGAGGCCATCCGAGACGCCGTCGCCGTCGCCGAAGCCGATTCTGGCTCCCACGACATCGTCGACTTCGATTGCCTGAACATAAGGTCTCCCGGTAGCGGCGGCCTCGGCGGCCAGAGCCCGGTCCAGGGTCGAAAGGGTTTCGGCCATCAATTGGTCAACCCGGTCGCTCGCCGTGGCGGGTATCAGCCACTCGGAGGCCTCGTTGTCGTTCCAGAATGGCATGAACGCGCGAACCATGGTCACGGTGGTCAGTGTGACTTGCGGTTGCCGGTCTTGGCCTGTGGACTGCTTCGGTTTGCGTCGGCGGCGACGGGCGGGGGGCAGGGCTCCCTCTGCGTCGATCACCAGAACCCGTTGATCCTCACCTTGCCGGTCGAGATACCGACCGTTCTCCAACTTCAGCGTGCCGGTCAGTTCAATCTGGACAAACCCGAATAGCGGGCTGATCAGTTCCGGTTGCCCTTGCCCGCTACGTCGGCCTCGAGCGCGCTCTGTGATGGCTCGGTCGGGACCTCCGGGTTGCGGATCTCACCGAGTCGCTCGGTCAGCGCGCGCCATTGCTCGGCGCCGAGGGCAGTGTCAATAGATCCGCTGAAAAAGTTTGAGTCGCCGGCAGGTTTGAATCCGACGTGGAGGTGATCGTCATGGTCGGACATCGCGAATCCGGCGGGCTCCGGGTATTCGATCAGGGAGATCACCTCGTCTGGCGCCATGGTGCCCTGGAGGCTGAGCACCTCTCGGGCCACCAGATCAGTCAGTGAACCCGGCCCCTGAGTAGCGGTGGAAACAACCTCTCCATTGATCGCCGCGATGTCAATCGCGGCACCGTAAGTGTGGTTCGATGTGTAGCCCGAGGTAGTGATTGACCCCTCGCGACCACAGAGCATCGAGGTAATCAGAAGGTCGTATCCCTTCTCGGTCAGGAATGAGAGCGTGGCGAGCACGCGTCGGTCAATTGCCCCGCTGGCGATGTATCGGCGGTCACAATCATCGATGCTGAGCTTGGAGTCACCGAGTACGCGTCGCTGGAGTGCTGACTTCGACAGCAGCAGAATGCCTCCGACTCCGAGTCGGTCAGCGAACCTGTTCTTGCCGTTGGCGTTGTAGATGTTTGTTTCAGCCAGCAGGATCCAGCCGTCAAGGAACGGCTTGGGGTCGATCTGCGGAGTATTTTCGCCGCCGGGCTGGATAGAGAACGTAATCGCAGCGGTGGGCTGCTCGGCGAGGCGGCCGAGGACGGTTCCGGCGATCACCCGGGAACCTTTGACCAGCGGCTTGAGGTCGGTGGTTTCTTCGTCGAAGCGGTAGATCCCGGACGCGCTTCCGTCATAGATCACATAGTCGCCGGGCTTGCCTTCAACGCCTCCGGAAGGCATCGGATCGCTGATCGATTCACCCTCGACTGTTGCCCGCTGCTGGTTTCGGGGACGTAACGGGTTGGCGTAAACCCTGCCACGCATGTTCTCGGTGTTGTTGCCGGCCTTGACCGAGGCTGCCGTATCCGCCAGAGATGACTGCTCGGCGCGGCGGTCCTGGGCGGCCGCAAGCGTCAGTTCTCTTTCAGTTTTCCCGGCAGGACCCGTGGATCGAGCCTGGTCCGCAGCAGCAGTCTCGGCAGCCTCGGGGTCAGACAGAACTTCCGAAATTTCGTCCGCCATCGCCCCATCGGCAACCCGATCAGAACCCTCAGGCTGCACCTGAGGGTCAGGTGCTTCGCCCTCTGGTCGGTCCTCGGCTTTGGCTTCGCCCATGTTGAGGTCACCGTCCGGTGTCGGGGCCGTAACCGGGGCTGCGAGTCCCCCATCAGCCCTGCCGACCGACTCATCCCGACGCGGTACCGGGTGGACGGTTGCGACTGAGCCCAGCCCGGCATAGGAATATCGATTGCCATAGGCGTCCTCGATAACGACCGTGCCGGCATTGCGGTCGACCGACCTGACAACCGAATCATTGACTGCGATCACAGGTGACCCTCCCTCCGCTTCGATTTCGATCGAGCGGCGATCCTTGTCGGACCCTACGTTCAGTGAATCGCTTCCCTGGCGTTCGGCCCCACGGGTCGGGATCTTTCCTTCGTAGTCAACATCTCTGGCGGCTACCGGGAATCGCGCTCCCTCGGTAAGCCCGGTCAACGCGCTGATCATCTCGGTCGGGATCTGGGAGTAGGCGGCGGCATTGGTCAGGATGTCTTCGACGTACCAGTCGGCCCGGTTGTAGGCGAAGATTGCTGTACGCGGATCTTCCGCGTAGCCACTGGCGGCAAGGTAGTTCCCGGCCGCGCAGATCGCGTCTACCGGGTTGTACGGATCCTTCAGGCGGTCGCCGTTCGCATCGACGCCGTACGCCTCCCAGGTTCCGGGCATAAATTGCATCCAGCCCATGGCTCCGGCGTAAGAGGTGCTGACGTTGGTTCCGAACTCGGTCTCTATCCGGTTGATCGCTGCCAGCACCTGCCATGGGATGCCGTACTCGCTACCGCAGGCCTGATAGATCGGAAGCAGGAACGGCGGAATCTCAAAGTTGTTGATCAGAAAGCTAGGGACGTTCAGAGTGGTTGTCGAGAGCGGATCAGCCTCAACGCCGGGATCAGGCGAAACCCCGCCGCTCTGGCTCGAGTCTTCCTCAGTGAACTGCGGAGCCGCAGCCGGCGCCGGGATGCTTCCGGCACCGGGGCGACCAGAGCCGCCGCCGGGTGCGACCCCGCCAGACGGTGGCCTGGCCGGAGTCGAGGTCGGGGTGGGCTCGACTGACCCAGCTGATTCGGTGGACGACCCTGCGCAGTCCGTTTCGCCGGGAGCGCATGCGGTCGCCAGGGCTGAAGAGCGCCCGGGTGCTGGCGGCCCCGCTGGGTCGGCAGCGGCCGGGTAACCGGCAACTGTCAAGCTCAAAACAAGCATCATCAGGGAGGTCGCTGAAATAGCAACCTTGCGGTTCCGGAGTGTCGACTTGGAGCCCTGTGCCACGTGATCGTTTCCCAACTGCAAAACACACGGCCGACCCTCTCCCGAGATGCGGCTACTTAAATGTATCGCAGACCGGTTACGGTAAACCCGCTCAGCCTCATCGGGGCCGAATGGAACGACAGTCAAATAGGATGAGTGTCATGTCTGAAGATGATGAAGGAATCAGGAACCGGGTCCAGTCGCGGGGCGAAAAGGCGGCGGCGGATCTGGCTCAGGCTCTGATCAGCAGCCCGGCATTCGGACAGGCGGTTTCAGCGGCCGTGCTGGCGAGAGAAAAGGCTGGTGATGCCCAGCGGGCCGCGATGGGTGTGCTCAATGTTTCTTCGCAGGACGAAGCCGAACGACTCGAGCGCCGGCTCAGGGTTCTCTCCGAGAGGCTGGAGGAGTCGGAGGACAGGCTCGACCGGGCACTCGCCCAGGTTCGTGATCTTTCAGCCGAGGTTGAGACTCTGAAAAGCAAGCCGAAGAAGCCGGCGCGACCCAAAACCCGGAAGAGCGCAGTTGGTGGCAAGGGTGTCTCAGCCAAAAAAGGCTGATAGCAAACTCTAACCCTCTGGTTCAGGGTTAGACAATAACTCGAGTGCCCGGGCAATCTCCAGTCCGAGCGGTTTGAATTCAGCTTCCAGTTCCGCCTCGTTCAGGCGTCGCCCGGAGGCGTCTTCAGAGACCAGAAGGACTGCAGCAGACTCTGCGCCGAGGACCTTCGCGCAGGCCAGCGTTGCCGCGGTCTGAAGGTCACGCAGCGGTGCTTGCTCCAGCCGGCCAGCTTCAGGGGCTGCATCACTGCCGGTCTTACCATTCTGGCCGGCGGGTCTGTCCATTCGCGGAGTCAGATCATGGCTTTGAACGGTGGTCGGCTCTGCGATACCCCGCAGTGCCTCGAGCAGCCGCGGATCCGGGAGAACCTCGGACTCGCCGTTAGTCAAGGCCCTGCTGGCACCATCGAAGCAGCGTGCCGCTGACACGAGAAAAGCTCGCCCCGGCTCGATAGCTTCGCCAGCCACATCGCACCCGACCGCGGTACATGTGCCGAGTCGGATCACACGCTCTGCTCCGAGGCCGATCAGGTCGGAGATCACCGCAACTGCACTCGGCCCGCCAACGCCCGTTGCCTGCACGGTCAGTTCCAGACCTTCTTCAGTCACGCCACGGTAGCCCCAGAGCCCACGCGCAAGGTGACTCATCTCGGGCTGGACAGTGAGTGACTGGCCCAGGGCGAAAGCCCGGCGTGGATCCCCGACGAGAATCAGGTCGCGGGTGGCTGGCAGCATGGGGTTGAGATGAACGGACATCGAAGTTTCGACTTTGGTTTCGTTTGTGTACCCGGACGCTACCGGGGTGCGTACACTTGAGACATGGCCGATGACTCGAGCAAAGAGAGTGGGCGAGGGCTGCCGGACGGACTGCGCGAGGCAATCGAAGGTGCTTTCGCCGCTACCGGTAAGACTCGTGACCGTGCCCAGGATCTGACCGGACGCACGCGGGACCGTGCGCAGGAACTGGTTGACGGCGTATCGAGGCGGGGTATCGACGCCCGTGGAACGCTCGAAGGCCTGATGCTTGTCAGCCGCGATGAACTCGGCTCGCTGGAGCGCAAAGTCGAAGACCTCGCCAAGCGGGTCAAGCAGCTCGAGTCGGAGTCCGGTTCCAAGAACGACTCCTGATCATGTCCGCCACAGGGCGTGTCGTAATAGTCGGAGTTTCCACTCACTGGGGTTCGGAACTTGCCCGCACCCTGGTCCGCGATCCGGATGTGGGGGAAGTCATCGGCATCGATACCGCACCGCCAAAGGATGATCTCGACGACATTGAGTTCGTCGAAGCTGACATCCGCAATCCCGTTATCTCGAAGATCCTGCCCGGACTGAGGCCGGACGTTGTCGTCCATTGCGGGATCGTTCTCTATCCGGACGAGGACCGGCCCTCACGGGCACTCCACGACATCAATGTGATCGGAACCCTTCAGCTGCTCGCGGCGTGCGAGCGGGCCGAGGGTCTCCGGGCCCTGGTCGTACGCGGTTCGGCCGCTATATACGGAAGCGCTCCCGGAGCTCCGGCTTTTTTTACCGAAGATATGGCCCGTCGGCTTCCGCTGGTGACAAGATTTCAACGTGACATCGGGGAGCTTGAGGGCTACTTCGACAACTTTGCGCGCCGCCACCCCGGTACCACCTGCTGCATGCTGAGATTTCAGACTGAAGTGGGCCCAGGGCTGGACAATCCTTTCATCCGGTATCTGACCCTCCCCGTCGTCCCGACCCAGCTCGGCTTTGACCCTCGACTTCAGTTGCTCCACTCCGTGGATGCAACCGGAGCCCTCGCAGCAGCGACGGTGAATCCTGTTCAGGGCCCGGTTAATGTGGCTCCCGACGGCGCGATCTCACTGAGCCGACTGCTCAAGCTCTCCGGCCGGCTTTCGGTCGGATTGCCGCCGCTCATGGGCAAGGCCCTTTTCAGGCGGGTTGGCTCGATGCTTGGAAGTGGAGGGATGAGTGAGGACGGCCTTTTCCTTTTGAAGTACGGGCGCGGATGCGACAACCGAAGGTTGCGGGAGGAGATCGGCTACGAGCTCGCTTTCGATTCCGAAGGTACTGCCAGGGACTTTGCCGCCAAACGGCACGGGATGTCAGCCCTCTTTCCATCGCCGCACCCTGGATCACCTGTAAGGAGTCTCGGCCGATGAACGGTCAGGGGAGCCCGTTGAATACCGGTCTCGAACTGGAATGGGTCGAGACCGTTCAGGAGACGATGGAGCGCGTCATGCGCCGGTTCGCTGGCGAATACCACGAGGACGAGTACGGGTTCGACGAGGAGTTCGCCGAGACCGTTTTTCCAATCTGGGAGTTTCTTTACAAGCACTGGTGGAGGGTTCATGCCGAGGGGGTTTCAAACGTGCCTGCCCACGGTCGGGCTCTGCTGGTGGCCAATCACTCAGGGACGATCTTTCCGTTTGACGCGATCATGATGGGAACGGCGATACAGAAGGAACACCCGCTTCCGCGCTGGACCCGGGCACTTGTCTTGAACTGGGCCTTCGACTTGCCGTTTGCGAGCTACTTCATTCGCCGGATCGGTGGCGTCTCGGCCAACCCGGCGAACCTCGGTCGGTTGCTCGGGCAGGACGAGCCGGTCATGGTTTTTCCTGAGGGCGCCAAGGGATTCGGGAAGCCCTTCGCAGAGCGCTACAGGGTGCAGCGGTTCGGAAGGGGAGGATTTGTGGAGGTGGCGCTCGAAACCGGCTCTCCGATAGTCCCGGTCGCCGTAGTCGGCGCCGAAGAGATCTACCCAAAGCTTGGTGAGTCGGGTGTCTTGGCAAAGCTCTCCGGGGCACCGTATGTGCCGATCACGCCGCTCTTTCCCATGCTCGGTCCACTTGGCCTTCTGCCGTTGCCCTCGCGCTGGCGGATCGAGTTCCTCGAGCCGATCGATCTTTCCGGGTACGGACCCGGGTCCAGCGACGACCGCTCGCTCGTCTTCGACCTCTCCGAGCAGATCCGTGAGATGGTCCAGGAGGCCCTGTACCGGGGGCTGGTCAAGCGCGGCTCCGCTTTTCTCTGACCCCGCGGGAGTGAATCGCCGCGAAGTTCATTCGACCCCACCGGTGAAAGTCCGCCCTTTGCGGAGACATTCGAGCAGGGCAGTTTGACAATGTGAGAACGAAGGCGGTTCGATTTGCTCCGTGTGGCCAAGGGGAGACCGGCGGGGCCAGCTTAGGTTTGTGCGGTCAGCTATTCGTAAACCGCGACCGTCGGGCTGGGGCCCGCGGGATTTAGGAGGAAAAACTCATATGAGTGTCAAGAAACTCGGCATGGCTTCGCTTTTGGCGTTGTTTGCCGCTCTGTTGGTGCCGGGGGTGGCTTCAGCGGCTGTCGAAGACGACCTCGCCGCAAAAGCGCTCGAACTGGACATGGTCTGGGTTGCCCTGGCCACTGTTCTGGTGTTCCTGATGCAGGCGGGCTTCATGTTCCTCGAGATTGGTTTCTCGCGGATGAAAAATGCTGGCACGGGAGTCGCGAAGGTTTTCATCAATCTCGCGGTCGTAACCATCGCCTGGTGGGCGATCGGGTACGGCATCGCCGGTTTCGGTGATGGTGGCCTTGCCGACTTCGTTGGCACCGACGGCTTCTTCTTCCACTTCGATCAGGACATTCTGGGTACCGCTGTAACCGCGGATACCTCGTTGCTCATGCTCTTCGGACTCGCATTCTGCGCGGTTTCGCTGGCCATCGTCTGGGGAACCACGCTGGAACGGATCAAGTTCGGCGCCTACGCGTTGTTCGCCATTATTTTCGGCGCGCTGATCTACCCGATCGTTGCTCACTCCGTGTGGGGCGGCGGCCTCCTGTCAGATGTAGGAGGCAAGCCGGTGATGGACTTCGCCGGATCCTCGGTGGTTCACCTCACAGGCGCGACAGCGGGTCTTGCGGCCCTGCTCCTTCTTGGGGCCCGCAAAGGCAAGTACGGCTCAGACGGGTCAGCAAGAGCGATCCCCGGTCACTCGATGCCCCTTGTCGGGCTCGGGGTGATCATCCTGTGGATCGGCTGGTTCGGATTCAACGGAGGCTCAACCTTCGTCACTGAGGGTTCGTTCTTTGGTGAGGTGATGCTGAACACCCAGCTCGCGGCAGCGGCCGGTGTCATTGGAGCCAGCCTGATCATCTACCTGAAGACGAGGACGCTGGACGTCGGCATGGCTGGCAACGGCGCAATTGCCGGGCTGGTCGGTATCACGGCCGGCTGCGGGTTCGTCGAGTACTGGGCGGCACCGATCATCGGTTTGCTGGCCGGCATTCTCGTTGTTTACGGGGTCCTGGCGTTTGAGAAGTACCTGGATGATCCGATCGGAGCGCTTTCGGCTCACGGTCTGGCTGGAATCTGGGGCACTCTCGCCGTTGGCGTCTTCGGATCGCCGCGTCTGATAATCGATAATGCCGAAGAGGGCATCGTGGCTGGTCCGGGCATCTGGTACTCGATTTTCGACGGCGCCTCCTGGAGTTCATCTCTGGGACAGCTAGGGGTACAGGCCCTGGCCGTAGTCGCCACCTTTGTATTCGTGTTCGTTGCCTCTTACGCAGTGTTCGCGATCATCAAGGCAACCACGGGTCTGAGGGTGTCGGAAGAGGAAGAAGACGCCGGTCTCGACATCTCCAGTCATGGGATGTACGGGTACCCGGAGGCCTTCATTCCACAGCCGGAATACCCTGCGGGTAACTTCATACCCACCATGGCCGGAACACCTGTAGCACCCATTGAATCAGCCACCCAAGACCAGGCCTAGGAGGCATAAAGTCAGATGAAAAAAATAGAAGCATTCATCCGTCACGAAGCGTTCGAGCCGATCAGGACTGAGCTGCTCGAGAAAGGCTTCCCGTCGATCTCGATCGTCGAGGCCAAAGGCTCGGGCCGGCAGAAGGGCATCGTTGAGCAGTATCGCGGCTCGACGGTGACCGTCAATGTCCGTCCAAAGCTCAAGCTCGAAATCATCGTTGCCGACGCGGACAAGGACCTCATCGTCGAGACGATTCTTCGTCACGCCAGATCCGGGGAAATCGGAGACGGCAAGATTTTCGTGCTCCCAGTCGAGGAGGCGATCAGGATCAGGACCGGCGAGCGGGGAGATGAAGTAACCCAGGTCCACGAGGACGAGGAATAGCGAGGAGCTGGCAGTACGCGCAGCGGGGCCGTCCCAGCGGTCCCGCTGCCGCGTGTCTGCACCGCCTCGTCCGGAGTACTTCCGCGCCCGCCCCGTGTAGCCTCGTCGCAAATGGCCTGGAGCGAGCGCATAACTCTGAGCGAAGCCGCCCGTAGGGCCGGTGTCTCAACCTCGACCCTCACCCGCTGGGCAGATGAAAAGGTCGTGCCGGTCAAGAAAGGGCGCTGGACGGCGGGAGCCGCTGCTCAGGCCCGGGTAGTGGCCCGGCTGCGCGAGCGTGGCCACAGCCTCGAGGAACTGAAGTCCGCCGGTAAGGACGGCAAGCTCGCTTTCGGCTTTGCCGAAGAAACATTCGCGGACCGCAGTCCAAGGGTGCCAATCGAGCAGGCAGTTGAGCGCACGGGCCTGAGCGAGGCCCTCATTGAGCGGATCATGGTGATTTTGGGTACCCCGTCAGGCAGGGAGCGCACCCTCAGCGAACTCGATGTTGGTGCTCTTGAGCGGTTTGCCGCTGTCACCGACGCAGGCCTTCCGATTGAGGCCGTGATGCAGCTTGCGCGGGTTTACGCCCAGTCTGTGCGCCGCATCGCCGACGCCGAGGTAAGGCTGTTTCACATGTTCGTTCATGAGCCGATGATCAAGGACGGGCTGGGGGCGGTCGAGATTGCCGAGGAACTCAATGATGTCGTCCAGGCTTCCTCCCCGGTCGCAGTACCGATTTTTGAATACCTCCACGACCGGTACGTTCGCTACTTCATGGAGCAGGACGTGGTCGGCCACATGGAAGACGAGTTCAGCGGCGCCTCCGAACTCGGGCATATCCGAATCACTCTCTGTTTCATTGATTTGACCGGCTTCACGCGCTACACGGCCGAGGAGGGCGATGCTGAGGCCTTCTCGGCGATTGAGCGTTTCACCGAAGCGGTTGAGGCGACCCTGCCTTCGGAGGCAAATATCGTGAAGTCGATCGGCGACGAGGTCATGGTGGTCTCGCCGGACCCGGTCTCACTGGCTGAGTGGGCGGTCGGATTCATCGCCTTTTTCAGGGACCGTCCGAAGCCGCGGGTCGGGATCCACTTTGGCAATGTCGTTTTCAGGGATGGTGACTACTACGGAGCCGAGGTGAACCTTGCCCATCGGGTTGTAAACCGTGCTCAGGGCGGGGAGGTTCTCGTGACGGGTGGCGTCGGTGATGCACTTGTCGACCACGAAGACATTGAACTCGAAGGCATCGGAGAGGCCAGGCTGAAGGGCTTTCCCGTGCCGACCCCGCTGTTTTTGGCCCGTGTCCGCAAGTAGCGGGAGCGGTTCGCCGGGGTCTGAACCGGGTGGCCACCGGATGTCGCCCGCACCCGGCCCGGGTCCCCTTGTCGACTCGATCGAGTCCTCCCGACTGGTGCTCCCCGGCACTGCCGGGGTTCTCCTGCTTTCGGGCGGCGCCGATTCATGCGCTCTGGCATTCGGCCTGGCCGGTCTTTCATTTCACTCGGAGTTCTGCGCGCTCCACCTCAACTACGGACTTCGTGCGGAGTCAGGAGAAGACGAAGCCGCCGCCGTAGCGCTCTGCCAGATGCTCGGCATCGAGCTGATCGTCGAGCGTCCTGTCCGCCCGGCTGGAGAGACCGGCAATCTGCACGCATGGGCCAGAGAGGAGCGCTACCGGGCTGCCGAGTTGCTGCGCGCCAGGCGCGACCTCGACTGGATTGCTGTCGCTCATACCGCCAGCGATCTGGCTGAGACGGTCGTCTACCGGCTTGCCGTCTCGCCGGGATCCCGCCCGCTGGTGGCCATGCCGGCCCGCCGCGGAGCCGTGATCAGGCCGCTGCTGACCCTCAGCCGTGAGCAGGTTCGAGCTGAGTCCGAGGCTGCCGGCCTGCCGTTCGTCGACGACCGATCAAACGACGATCCAGCTTTTGCCCGGGCCCGGATAAGGAATGAGGTGCTGCCCGTTCTCGCTGATCTGAACCCGTCTGTCCTCCAGGCTATTTCCCGGACCAGAGACGATCTTGCTGAGGAAATTGATTTTCTGATGAAGTCGGCAGCGGGACTGATCACGGAGGGCCTGGGAGGCGTGCCGCAGATCGAGTTGTCCAGGCTGGAGGAGGCCCATCCGGCCCTTCGCCGGTTTGCTCTCCGGGCGCTGGCAGAGCAGGCGCTCGAGCGCCCGGTTTCCATCTCGCGCGAGCAGACGGCCGACATCTCTCGCCTCGCGGCTTCGCCCGAGGGTGGGCGCATCGACCTCGGCCAGGGAGCGAGTATGGCGGCGGAATCCGGCACCGTGGCAGTCGAGCCTGGCGGGGGCAGCCCGGAAGATTTCAGCTCGGGGTCTGCCGAGACAACCGAACTCGAATATCCCGGCCGGGTTGAATGGGGAAGCTGGACGATTCTTGCGGAGGTAATGGAGCCACCTTTTGAGCCGGAAGGACTGCAGGTGGCGACGCTGGATGCCGACCGGCTCGGTCCCCTGCTCGAGATCCGCGGATGGAGGACCGGCGACCGGATCGCCCCCCTCGGCATGGGTGGCAGCAAGTCGCTTCAGGACCTGTTCACCGATAGCCGCGTGCCGCGTTCCCGGCGCCGCGCCCTGCCGCTGCTCGTGTCGCAGGGCGAGATCGCCTGGATTCCCGGGCTGGCGGTAGGAGAACGATTCAGACTGACACCCGAAACAAAGCGCGCAATTCGTTTCAAAGTGGAACCAGCTCCGGGGTCACCGGCTATACCTGCCCTCGATTGAGCGTAGAATCGTTCAGGTGAATTCTGTGCCCACAGGCGAGGTGCTGATCTCGTCAGATGACCTGTCGGGGCGCGTGGCCGAACTCGGTGCCCAGATCAGCCAGGACTACGCCGGTAAGGACCTCGTCATGGTCGGTGTTCTGCGCGGGGCGGTCGTCTTCATCGCGGACCTGCTCCGCACACTCGACGTACCGTGTGAAATCGACTTCATGGCGGTCTCCAGTTACGGCTCTTCACGTGACTCTTCGGGCGTGGTGAGAATCCTCAAGGATCTTGATGATTCGATCACCGGACGGGACGTACTTGTCGTCGAGGACATAGTTGACTCCGGCCTGACCCTGAACTACCTGATGAGAAACCTCCAGGCCCGCGATCCCGGATCACTTGAAGTATGTGCACTGCTGACGAAACCAGAGCGCCGGCGGGTTGATGTTCCGATTCGGTACACCGGTTTTGAGATCCCGAACACCTTCGTCGTCGGCTACGGACTCGATCACGCCCAGCAGTACCGACACCTGCCCTACGTGGCCGAGCTGCCCGAAGATGTTGTTCCCGGCCCGGGGGCCGTCTAGGGCGCCAGTTAGTCCCTGCTAGGCTGCCATTTCGGCTTTTTTACCAGACCCACAGTCAGAGCCGTTCCCGAAAGACACTGAAACACTTTGAAACGATTTTTCAAGAGCGCGGCATTTCCCATCCTGCTGGTGGTCATTCTGGCCTTCGTTGCGCAGCGCGTGATCAGCCCTGACAACGGCGAACCGCCGCCTACCTATAACGAGTTCCTCCAAAAGGTCGATCGAGGGCAGATCGACGAAGTCACCATGAAAACCAAGGACAACTCCCTTGAGGTGACTGAAAAGGTTCCGGAAGGTAAAGCCGGCGAAGGGGCGAGTCCGGAGAAGTACGAGACCGGTTACCCGCCGAATACCGAGCAGAGCCTGCTCAACCAGCTTGATCAGAACGACGTTGCGACTACCGTCAAGGGAAACAGCGGCGGCGGAATATTTTCTGTCCTGATCTACGTACTTCCGTTTCTGCTTTTCCTCGGCTTCTGGATCTTCCTGATGAACCAGATGCAGGGCGGTGGCTCACGGGTGATGAGCTTTGGCAAGTCCAAGGCCAAAAAGATGGCTGTTGATGCGCCCAAGATCACATTCAAGGACGTCGCCGGCGTAGACGAAGCTGTTCAGGAACTCCACGAAATCAAGGAGTTCCTGCAGACCCCGAAGAAGTTTCAGGCGCTCGGCGCCCGTATCCCGAAGGGCGTGCTGCTCTACGGACCCCCGGGAACCGGCAAGACCCTGCTCGCCCGCGCGGTCGCTGGTGAGGCCGGTGTGCCGTTCTTCTCCATCTCTGGTTCGGATTTCGTCGAGATGTTCGTCGGCGTCGGTGCCAGTCGCGTGCGTGACCTGTTCGAGCAGGCCAAACAGAGTTCGCCCTGCATTATTTTCATGGATGAGATCGACGCTGTCGGCCGCCACCGAGGCGCCGGCATGGGCGGCGGTCACGACGAGCGTGAGCAGACCCTCAACCAGCTGCTGGTCGAGATGGACGGCTTCGAAATCAAGGACAACATCATCCTGATCGCTGCCACCAACCGCCCCGATATCCTCGACCCGGCGCTGCTTCGACCCGGCCGGTTCGACCGTCAGGTGGCCGTCGATCGCCCGGATCGCGAAGGACGCCGCAAGATCCTTGAGGTTCACACGCGCGGCAAGCCACTGGCGGGCGAGATCGACCTCAACGCACTGGCAGGGCAGACCCCGGGTTTCACCGGTGCCGACCTATCCAACCTGATCAACGAGGCTGCCCTGCTCGCAGCTCGTTCCGACAAGCTCGAGATCACGATGCACGAACTTGAAGAAGGAATCATGCGTGTCGTCGCCGGCCCGGAAAAGAAGAACCGGATCATGTCGGAGAAGGAACGCACGATTACCGCCTACCACGAAATGGGACACGCGATCGTCGGTCATGTTTTGCCGAACTGCGACCCGGTCCACAAAATTTCGGTGATAAGTCGCGGTCAGGCGCTCGGTTACACGATCTCCCTGCCGACCGAGGACAAGTTCCTTACCTCCCGAGCGGAGCTCAGCGAGACGATGGCGATGACCCTGGGCGGTCGCGCCGCCGAGGAACTGGTCTTCGACGAGATAACTACCGGAGCTTCCAACGATCTCGAGAAGGTCACCGCAACTGCGAAACAGATGGTGATGCGCTTCGGGATGTCGGAGCGTCTTGGCCCGCGTGTGTTTGGTCACGACCGCGGTCAGCCCTTCCTCGGTCGCGAGATGGGCTCAGAGCCCGATTACTCAGACGAGATTGCCCGCGAGATCGACGATGAGATTCGCCGGATAGTTGAGAGCGCTCATCAGAAGGCGCGCGACATCCTCGACGAGCACCGTGATGATCTCAAGCGCATCTCCGAGGTGCTGCTGGTGCGGGAGACGATTGATGCGGACCAGTTCGTTGAACTGCTCAAGGGCAAGTCCGAGGAAGAGGTTTTCCCGGCGAAAGAGGAAGCCCAGGCCGAGCCCGACTTTCCGTCAGAGCCTGAGCCGATTCACCATCCGAGCACCGAGCCTTCCCCTGGGCCGCCCCGCCCTGGCTACGCCGGCGGGATGACCGAGACCCACTCGGACTGAACAGATGGCGAGGCACGCCGACGAGGTCAGTGACCTCGAGTTCGGGCTACTCGATCCGGCAGGGGTTCGAGACGGCAGTCCGTTGGGCCGACTCAGAGGGCTGGGAGCCCGGCTCGAATGACGCCCCGGCGTTCTACGCGGCGGACCCCGGAGGTTTCCACGGCGCTGAATTCAAAGGTGAGCTGGTCGCGACGATGTCGGCGGTTCGGGTTGCCGACTCCGTTGCCTTTCTCGGGTTCTACATCGTGAAGCCGGCCCTGAGGGGCACCGGTATTGGGAAGGCACTCTGGGACAGGACCCTGAAAGGGCTCGAGGGGTATGTCCTGGCTGGCGATGCGGTGCCAGCCCAGATCTCCAACTACGAGAGCGAAGGCTTCGAGGTCTGCTACCGGAACTCCCGATTCGCCGGTCCATCCCCGAGCGGTCAGCCGGAACCGGGGCAAGGGGAGATCAGAGCCGGCGCCATCTCCGGGTTCGCCGCATCGCGGATGAGCAGCCTGGGTATGCGGATAGGTCCCGTCTTCAGTTCGAACCCGGAACAGGCACAGGCCCTGATTCTTTCGCTTGCCAAAGGCCACGATGGCAGGATCGCCGTCGATGTTCCGCTTCCGAATACCGCAGCCGTCGAGATGCTCGTCAGCCTCGGCCTCGAGCCCGAGTTCGAGACCGCTCGCATCTATCGCGGCCGGACCCCGGACCTGCCTCTCGACCGTATCTTCGGGATAACAAGTCTGGAGCTCGGCTGAGGCGGACAGCGCCAGCGATCGAGACCCAGTCTCCCTACGGTTCGCCTGATCCCATCGGTTCAGTCCCAACCCCGCGGACAGTAGAGCCGGACCATGTTGCGTCAAATAAGAGGAAATTTTTGTGCATGCACCTTGACTGTCCATCAAATCTGGCCGATAATGGATCCGTGAATGAGTCTGAAGCCGAAGTCGCAGTAATCGGGGCCGGGCTGGCTGGCCTTTCGGCAGCCCGCAAGCTCGCGCAGGGGGGTGTCGATGTGGTCGTCATTGAGGCCCGGGACCGGGTCGGGGGACGGACCGAGAACGGCTACCTCGGGGGCGAGCCGGTCGAACTCGGGGGTCAGTGGGTGGGACCCGGTCAGGACGAGATCCTCGGTCTGATCGACGAACTCGGCCTCGAGACCTTTCCGACTTGGATTGAGGGAGAGAACCTTCTCGATCTGAACGGTTCAATCCGGCGCTACAAAGGTACGGTCCCGAAGGTGAACCCGGTCGCGCTGGCCGAGGTCTGGGTCGCGATGAAGCGAATAGACCGGCTCTCTCGCCGGGTTGACCCGGCTCAGCCTTGGGCGGCCCCGAGGGCCGAAAGGTGGGACTCCAGGAGCGTCGCCGACTGGATCTCCGGGACCGTCTTCACCGCCACGGCCCGGGACCTGATCAGGCTCGCAGTCCATGCCTTCTGGGCCGCAGAGCCGGATGAGATCTCGATGCTCCACTTCCTGGCCTACTCCCGGGCTGCAGGCTCGATCGAGTCCCTGCTGGAGACTGAGGGCGGGGCTCAGGACTCTCGCGTGGTAGGGGGCACTCAGGCGATCTCGGACCGGATGGCCAAAGACCTCGGCGACCGGGTGGTGACCGGTGCACCGGTCTCGGCCGTCGAGTGGGACGGGGATGCCGTCGCCCTCGAGGCGGGGGGAAGGGTGTTTCGGGCGCGACGCGCGATTGTCACCGTCCCGCCGGTTCTGGCCGGCCGGATCAATTGGCGTCCCGGCCTGCCCGAGGCCCGCACCGGCCTGGTCTCGAGCATGCTTCCGGGGAGGGCGATCAAGGCGATGGCGGCATACGAGACACCGTTCTGGAGGGAGGAAGGCCTCTCGGGCAGCGCCACCAGCATCGGGTCGCCGGTCAGCATGGTCTTCGACAACACGCCGTCCTCTGGAGCGCCCGGTGTGCTGGTCTCCTTCTTCGAGGCCTCGTCCGCCGATGTTGCCGGAGCGATGCCCGATGTCGAGCGGAGGGAGCTGGTCATCGGGAATCTGACCCGCCTTTTCGGAGAGCAGGCCTCCCGGCCTCTTGGTTATCTCGATCGCTGCTGGGCCAATGAGGAGTTTTCCTCCGGCTGTTACGGAGCCTTCATGCCGCCCGGCGCCTGGACCAGGTGGGGCGAGGCGCTCTCGGAACCGGTCGGTCCGATCCATTGGGCCGGTGCCGAGACCGCAACCCGTTGGACCGGCTACATGGACGGAGCGATTTCCTCCGGTAGGCGGGCAGCGACCGAGGTGGTGGATTCGATTTGATCCCGGACACAGTGGTTACGAAGATCATGGGAATCGTCAATGTCACCCCGGACTCGTTTTCAGACGGGGGCCTCCACCTGAAGAGCGACGCAGCAGTCGCACGCGGCGTCGAGCTGCTTGGCCAGGGTGCCGAGATCCTCGACATCGGTGGCGAGTCGACCCGCCCGGACGCCGAGCCGGTCGATGCGGACGAAGAGCTCCGTCGCGTTTTGCCGGTGATCAAAGGCCTTGCGCATCTGGCACCGGTCTCTATCGATACCAGCAAAGCCGAGGTGGCATCGGCCGCCATAAAAGCCGGGGCCAGCATGGTCAACGACGTCACCGCCCTCAGGGGTGACCCCGAAATGGCCATGGTCTGTGCCGACGGCGGGGTGGAAGTCGTCCTCATGCACATGCTCGGTACACCTCGCACCATGCAGCAGGATCCGCATTACACCGATGTGGTCTCAGAGGTCTGTGACTTTCTGCTCGAGCGGGCCAGTTGGGCAGTCGAGGCAGGTATCAGCAGGGAAAAGATCTGGATCGATCCCGGTATCGGCTTTGGCAAGACAGTCGAACACAACCTTCAGCTACTTCGCGAGACGGCACGGTTTACCGAAACCGGATTCCCGGTGCTGGTCGGTGGGTCTCGCAAGGCATTTATCGGGCGGATCTCAGGCAGCGACGAGGGCCACCGGGTCGGGGGCACGATCGCGGCCTGTCTGGCGGCGATGCGCGGTGGCGCGGCGATGGTTCGGGTTCACGATGTCGATCAGGTAGCCCAGGCAGTCCGTGTGGCGGCTGCGATCGAGGGTTCGTGAGCAGACCCGAACGGGTGTCGGCCCCGCCTCGCAGGTAAGTTTCAGGCGATGCATCACTCGACTGAATCGACCCAGCCAGCGGCCACCATCAGACTCTCCGGCGTCTCCGTGCACACCAACCACGGGGTGAGCGAGGCTGAGCGGGAGATTGGACAGCGCATGGTCTTTGATCTAACGCTCGAACTTGCTCATTGCGACGCAGCCCTGACGGATGAGCTGGGCGGCACGGTTGACTATGGCGCCGTCACCGAGGCTCTGGTGGAAGCAGCCACCTCGAAAAGCTTTCTCACACTCGAACGCCTGACCACGGTTATCGCCGGTCGAATGCTTGAGCTCTTTGATCTCCAGCGGGTGACCGTGCGGGCCACCAAGCCGGAGCCGCCGATTCCGGTTGTGATGGATGGCGCCTCGGTTGAGGTCAGCCTCAGCCCGTCTGACATCGCACAGGCGACACCGGCCGCGCCGGAGTCCGACCGCTGAGCACCGGGACCGGTCCAGAGCAGCCGGCAGGGCAACTTCGGCCGGAGCCGACCCTGTCCCAGACGACTCCGCCGGCGCGCAAGGCCTGGCTGGGCCTGGGATCAAACATCGGCGACAGCTTCGGCCACCTCAGGTCGGCGATCGAGCGGCTGCAGGAAAAGGGGCTTGTGGTCGAGGCTGTTTCCTCAGCCTGGCGGACCCAGCCGGTGGGCGAGATCCTCGACCAGCCCGACTTTCTCAACGCTGCCATCCGGGTGAGCACGGACCTGGGTCCTGAGGATTTGCTCGACACCATCAAACTGGTCGAGCGCGAGCAGGGCCGCGAAGGCGGCCGCCCTCGTCACTCGCCCCGGGTGATCGACATCGACCTCCTGCTGCTGGGTGATCTCGAGTATGAATCCGAACGCCTCAGGCTGCCGCACCGCGAGGTCACCACCCGCCGCTTTGTACTTGTTCCGCTGATCGAACTCGACCCCGAACTCGCCCTGCCCGATGGGACTCGCCTCCAGGACAGTCTCGATGCCCTCGCTGATGATCCCGAGCAGGAGGTCAGGCCGGCGGGTTCGCTCTGAAAAGCAGCGCCATCCATTCGTCCCGGCACAACGTAGTCAGGCCTTGAATCCTGCAAGACTGCCTCGGATGCTCCTAGCGATAGACGTAGGCAACACACAGACCCACATCGGTGCTTTCCAGGGGGAGACCCTGGAGCAGCACTGGCGTTTCCAGACTCGGGCGGGGGCGACCGGTGACGAACTGGCTGAAAGGCTGTCAGGACTGCTCAAGCTGCGTGAGATCGGGTTCGATGACTGCGGGGGCCTTGTGGTCTCGTCGGTAGTGCCACCGCTTGGGAACGAGTATGAGCGGCTTGCCGAGCAGTACATGGATGTTGGTTGCCTGATCGTTGGTCCGGGCATAAAGACCGGTATGGCGATCGAGATCGACAATCCGGCGGAGGTTGGTGCCGACAGGCTGGTCAACGCGATCGCCGCCTACGACACGGTCGGCGATATCTGTGTGGGGGTGGACTTCGGGACCGGGATCAATTTTGATGCTGTTTCCGCCGGCGGTGCCTACCTCGGCGGCGCGATCGCACCCGGGGTCGAGATCTCTCTCACAGCACTGACCGAACGCGCCGCAAGGATTTCGCGGATCGATCTTTTCGAGCCGAAATCGGCAATTGGAACTAGTTCCAGGGCAGCGATTCAGGCGGGGGTGCTCTACGGGTTTGCCGGGCTCGTCGACGGAATCAGCCGACGGATCAACGCGGAACTCGGAGGCGAGGCCCGGTTTATCGCAACCGGCGGCTTCGCTTCGACCATAGTTCCGTTAACCGAGACGATCACCGAGATCGATGAACTCCTGACCCTCAAGGGGCTGCGGATCATTCACGAGCGGAACCGTGGCTGAACAGCCCCCGCTTACCCAGCCTTTCAGCATCGAAGGGGTCGAGATCCCGAACCGGGTCTTGCTGGCGCCGCTGGCTGGCATCGGGAACTGGTTCGTGCGCCTCCAGGCGAAGCGCTACGGAGCAGGCATGGCGGTCTCCGAGATGGTCTCCAGCTTCGGACTTCATTTCGGCAACGACCGGACGATGACCGAACTCATGAGGATCCACCCGGACGAGCATCCGGTCTCGCTTCAGCTGTTCGGCCAGGATCCCGAGGTGATGCGATCAGCGGCTGAAATCGCGGCCCGGTCAGGACCGGATCTGATTGATCTCAACATGGGCTGCCCGGTGCCGAAGGTCCGAAAGACCGGTGCCGGGGCAGAGCTGCTGGTCGATCCCGAGCTGGCCCTGGAAGTAGCCCGTGCCGCAAGGGAGGGCAGCGGGCTGCCGGTAACGGTCAAGATCCGCTCCGGCCTCATGCCCGGTGACCGCTCCGGCTTCGACCTCGCGATCCGTCTGGTCAGGGAAGCAGGCGTTGCTGCGATCGGGTTCCACCCGAGAGTCGCCAAGCAGGGCCATAAGGGATTCCCCGACTACGCCATGGCACGGGAGCTGAGCGAAGAGATCGATGTGCCGATGATCATCTCCGGTGGCCTGAGTTCGGCCGAGGCATCCCGGCGTGCCTACGAGGAGTCAGGGGCCGACGCAGTGATGATCGCCCGTGGCGCGCTCGGATACCCGTGGGTTTTCGCCGAGCTGACCGGCCGGGAAGTCGAGGAGCCCGACACGCGGGCGATCATGGAGGAACTTCTGTGGGTGATGGACAGGGCCGAGGAACACATCGGGACTGATCGTGCCGGCCGCTACATGCGCAAGTTCTACCCCTGGTACCTCGACCGCATTGACGTACCGAAGCTGGTCCGCAACGAGCTCTGTCAGGCCGCCTCACTTGGTCGGGCGCGTGAAATCGTCGCTGGAATCCGCGACGGCGATGCCGTGCCGGTATGAGCACAACGGTGCCTGGCGAGCGGATCGAGACATGGCGCCTCAGTGGAAGACAGGAGGAGTTCCGCGGTCACGAAATCCACACTTTCCTTCAGGCCGGCGAAGGCCCCCTGCTCCTTCTGCTTCACGGCTTTCCCACCAGTTCATACGACTGGCGGGAGACGATCCGGTTGATGCCTCGTCAGAAGCTGCTGGCCTTCGACTTTCTCGGCTTCGGGCTCTCCGACAAGCCCCGTAATCACAACTACACGCTGTCCTGGCAGGCAGACCTGGCCGAGGCACTGGCCGACCGCTACTGCGATGGCGGCCCCGTGTACGTCTGTGCTCACGATCTGGGCACTTCGGTGGCGACGGAACTATTGGCCAGAGATGCCGCTGGCGAACTCAGCTTTGATCTCTGTGGAATGACCATTTTCAATGGCTCGATACTGGTAGAAAAAGCCAACCCGACGCTCGCCCAGAAGCTTCTTCGTGGTCCCTTCGGGTCACTCGCGGCACGTTTCGCGAACGAGTCGTTCTTCCACAGGCAGTTCGCCTCGATCTTTTCCGCGACTCATCCGGTGAGCGACCAGGACGTGGCTGACAACTGGGCGCTGATGTGCTGGAACGATGGCAACCGACTGGGTCACAAGCTGGTCTCCTACATGGATGAGCGGGTCGTCTATGCCAGTCGCTGGCATGGTGCGATCAAGGGCTGGAAGGGTGATCTCAGGCTGGCTTGGGGGATGGAGGACCCGGTAGCAGTGCCGGAAGTCCTTGATGGCCTGCTCGAAATGCGACCCGATTTGTCTGCTGTCAGATTCGAAGACCTTGGTCACTACCCGCAGGTTGAGGATCCGGAGCGCTTTGTCGGGGTACTGACTGATTTCATGGCCTTGTCCCGAACCTCGTTATAATCGCGCGTTCCATCGCCCTGTCGACATTCTGATGAGAGTCGTTCAGGATTTTCCTTACGGCAACGGAGGAACCGATTCCCCGACCTGCCGGAAGCAATCCCTTGATGTTGAGAGAGGTTTATACAAGTGAGTCGCCAAGCTGAAATCACCCCTGAAGGTCTCAAGAATCTCGAGGAAGAGATCGAGCACCTGTCCACTGTCCGCCGCCGCGAGGTTTCCGAGCGGATCCGCGAGGCACGCGATTTCGGTGACATTTCCGAGAACGCCGAGTACGACGACGCCAAGAACGAGCAGGCCCAGCTGGAGGCGCAGATCTCACAGCTCGAAGAGCGCCTGCGGCGCTCAACGGTTGTTGAAGAGACGGCGACCAGCACCGGTGAGGTGACCTTTGGCTCGATCGTTCACATCAAGGATCAGGAGTCGGGCGAGTCAAGGAAGTTCCAGATCGTCGGCTCAACTGAGGCGGATCTGGCTGGGGGCAAGCTCTCCAGTGAGTCACCCATCGGATCTGCCCTGATCGGCAGCAAGCTCAACCAGATCGTCAAGGTTCCAGCCCCTCGGGGCCCGGAAAAGCAGTTCAAGATCACGAAGATCGAAGCGGCCTGAACCAGGGATCGGCCGGTCGCGATGAGCCAGTCCGAGGACGCCGGCCGCGAGCCTGATGCCGCAGGGCTTCTTGCCGAACGGCGCCTGAAACTCGATCGGATACGCGCCGCCGGGATTGACCCCTTCCCGCACGGCTTCGACGGCCGTGAGGAGATCGGCGCGGTTCTGGCCGCGCACGCCGGGCTGGAAGCCGGAGAGGAGACTGATTCGACCCATCGGGTCGCCGGCCGCATCGTCGGGCGTCGTGGTCACGGCAAGGCTGCCTTCATGGACCTGCGTGACTCCACCGGTCAGATCCAGCTCCATGCCAAGGCCGATGTTCTTGGTGAGTCCGCCTTCGACCTGCTCGACGACCTCGACCTCGGTGACTTCATCGGGGTGAGCGGCAGGGCGGTTGTGACTCGCCGCGGACAGCTTTCGCTTGAGGTGAACGAGTGGCGGGTTCTGGCCAAGTCACTGCGACCACCACCGGACAAGTTCCACGGGCTAGAAGACACCGAAACCCGCTATCGCCGGCGCGAACTCGACCTGATCGCAAATGAAGGCAGTCGGGAAATTTTCAGGATCCGTGCCCGCACAGTCTCTGAAGTTCGCCGCTGGCTGGATGAGCACTCTTTTTTCGAAGTCGAGACGCCTGTCCTTCAGCCGCTCTATGGCGGAGCGCTGGCCCGTCCCTTCACAACACATCACAACGCGCTAGACAGGAAGCTTTATCTGCGAATCGCCACCGAGCTTTACCTCAAGCGGTGCGTGGTCGGCGGGATAGACAAGGTGTATGAGCTGGGCAAGGATTTCCGGAACGAAGGTATCTCTCCCAAACACAACCCCGAGTTCACGATGCTGGAGTGGTACGAGGCATACGCCGACTACGAGAAGACCGCAGCCGATCTGGAGACGCTTGTCTCGGAAGTCGCGGCTACCGTACTCGGCACGATGGAGATCAATCGCGACGGCCGCTCGATCGACCTTAGTCCGACGTGGCACCGGATCACCCTGCGTCAGGCGATCCTCGACAACTCCGGAATTGACATCACGAAGGAAACGACGCGTGAATCACTGGCAGCGGCAATGGGGGTTGAGCTTGATGAAACCGTTGGCTGGGGCAAGCTGGTCGACACGCTGTTTTCCAGGCAGGTAGAGCCGAAGCTGATCGAACCCACCTTTGTCCTTGACTACCCTGAAGAACTCTCGCCGTTCGCCAAGGCCCACCGTTCCGAACCCGGGGTGGTCGAGCGGTGGGAAGCCTTTATCGACGGAGTCGAGATTGCGAACTCGTTCACCGAGCTGAACGATCCAGACGAACAGCGCCGTCGTTTCGAGCAGCAGGCCGCAGAAGTCGCCCGGGGCGACGAAGAGGCTCAGCCTTACGACGAGAGCTTCATCGAGGCACTCGAACAGGGAATGCCGCCAACCGGCGGAGTGGGCCTTGGTATCGACCGTTTGGTGATGATGTTCACCGGCACCAGTTCCCTCAAGGAAGTGGTTCTCTTTCCCGCCATGCGCGACTGAAGAGTTTCAGCTCGATCTTTACGCGAAAAGAACGTGTGGCAGGTACGCTCGTAACTGCTGCCAGACCACTTCCCCAGGAGACAGAATGAACGAAAGAACTCGTGCCCTCAACGAACTAGGACAGAGCCTCTGGGTTGACAACATCACCCGCTCGATGCTCGATGATGGAACGCTGGGTCGCTACGTTTCCGACCTTTCGGTTACCGGTCTGACCTCCAACCCGACCATCTTTGACAAGGCGATCGCCGGCGGAAGTGACTACGACAGTCAGATCGCCGATCTTGCGGCGACCGGTGCCGAGCCTGAGCAGATCTTCTTCGAACTTGCCATGTCAGACCTGCGTCGGGCCGCAGACACCTTCGCCGAGACTCACCTTCGTACCGACCGGGTTGACGGCTGGGTCTCGCTTGAGGTCTCACCGCTGTTGGCTGACGATGCCGAAGCCACGATTGAGCAGGCGGTTGACCTTCACGCCCGGGCCGAGCGGGAGAACCTGTTCATCAAGATTCCCGGTACCGAAGCCGGACTCACTGCGATAGAAGAGGTGATCTTCCGCGGGGTTCCGGTGAACGTGACCCTGCTTTTCTCCCGCGACCAGTACCGCGCCGCCGCCGATGCCTACATGAAGGGAATTGAGCGCCGGGTGGAGGCCGGGCTCAATCCCGCGGTCACCTCGGTTGCTTCGCTTTTCGTCAGCAGGTGGGACGCAGCAGTGATCGATGATGTGCCGGATGAACTGAGGGCAAAGCTGGGCGTTGCCGTCGGCCAGCAGGCATATGCGGCCTACCGGGAGATGAACGCAACAGATCGCTCCCAGAGGCTCGCAAACATGGGCGCCAGGACGCAGCGGCTGCTGATGGCCAGCACCGGAACCAAAGATCCTGAGGCCTCCGACCTGCTCTACATCGAGAATCTTGCTGCCCCGAATACGGTCAACACAATGCCGGAGAACACTCTCCATGCTTTTGCCGACCACGGCGATGCGGGCGAGCCGATTCCGGCCGACGGGGGCGGGGCTGAAGAAACGCTCGCCGCCTACCGCGATGCGGGCTTTGATATCGATCAACTCGCTGAACGGCTTCAGTCTGAAGGCAAGGACTCCTTCGCCGATTCGTGGCACGGACTGATCGGCTCGATCACCCGTCAGACCGCGACCGCCTGAGTCCGGTCGTCATCTCTGGTCGGACCTCTCCTCTGGGGTTCTGTCGGGTGTCAGTGCCTTCGGGGGCGGCGACACGCCCTCGTTATACTGGCTTATTCGCCAATGTCCGCCAAAATCGAAGTCAGATTCCCCAAAGTCCCAGTGACTCAAACAGGGAGAGAGCATTTGGTGAAAGTTCGTTCAGTCTTCAACCGAATCGCCCACAGATCACGTATTCCAATCAACCGCCGACCCATAACCGATACTCATTCAGACCGAAGGGTTTGAGGTAACGAGGGACTTTTGTTCGAAAGATTCACAGAACGCGCACGTCAGGTAGTTGTCCTCGCTCAGGAGGAAGCCCGGACCCTGAAGCACAACTACATCGGCACCGAGCACATTCTGCTTGGTCTGCTTCGTGAAGAGGAAGGGCTCGCCGCGCGGGTTCTTGAGTCCCTCGACATCACTGTGGAGCGTGTCCGCGCCCAAGTCGTCCGGATCGTCGGCTCCGGTGAGGAAGTCACCTCCGGCCAGATTCCGTTCACGCCCCGAGCCAAGAAGGTCCTTGAGCTCGCACTGCGCGAGGCGCTCAGCCTTGGCCACAACTACATCGGCACGGAGCACATCCTGCTCGGCCTGGTCCGCGAGAACGAGGGCGTCGCCGCACGCATCCTGCTCGACTTCGACGCCGACTCGGACAAAATCCGCAACGAGGTCATTCGTATGCTTTCCGGCCCCGGTGGCCGCAGGCCAGGTCAGGCACCAGGCTCGTCCGGCAGCGCCCCGGCGGAAGGTGGCAAGAAGTCTTCGAAGCTGCTCGATCAGTTTGGTCGCAACCTGACCAAGCTCGCCGAAGACGGAAAGCTGGACCCCGTCGTCGGCAGGGAAACCGAAATCGAGCGGATCATGCAGATTCTCTCCCGTCGGACCAAGAACAACCCGGTTTTGCTCGGGGAGCCCGGAGTCGGCAAGACGGCCGTGGTCGAGGGCCTGGCTTCGCGGATCATCAAGGGCGAGGTTCCGGAGATGCTTCGCAACAAGCAGATCTACACCCTCGATCTGGCTGCGCTCGTAGCCGGTTCCAAATACCGCGGAGAGTTCGAGGAGCGGCTGAAAAAGGTCATGAAGGAGATCGCACAGCGCGGCGACATCGTGCTGTTCATCGACGAGATCCACAACCTGGTCGGGGCCGGCGCCGCGGAAGGCGCGATCGACGCCGCCTCAATCCTCAAGCCAGCACTCGCCCGAGGAGAGATCCAGACAATCGGTGCGACGACTCTTGACGAATACCGGAAGTACCTCGAGCGCGACTCCGCCCTTGAGCGCCGCTTCCAGCAGATCCGGGTTGACCAGCCCACGCCGGAGCAGACAGTCAAGATTCTCGAAGGACTGCGCGAGCGTTACGAGCAGCACCACAAGGTCCAGATCTCGGATGAGGCCCTGGAGGCTGCCGCCGAGTTGGCTGACCGATACATTTCCGACCGCTTCCTGCCTGACAAGGCGATCGACCTGATTGACGAAGCTGCATCCCGCATGAGGATCAAGTCGATGACCGCGCCGCCGGTGTACCGCGACCTCGAAGAAGAGATCGAGACCGCCCGACGGGAGAAGGAAGCTGCGATCGAGGCCCAGGAGTTTGAGAAGGCGGCCAACCTGCGGGACACTGAGCGCCAGCTGACGACACGCAAGCGCGGTCTTGAAGAGGAATGGGCTGATGGCGAAGAGGGCGAGCGCCCCGTGCTCGGCGAGGAAGAGATCGCCGACATCGTCTCGATGTGGACCGGTATCCCGGTCTTCAAGCTGACCGAGGCTGAAAGCAAGAAGCTGATCGAGATGGAAGGCGAGCTTCACAAGCGTGTGATCGGCCAGGAAGCAGCGATTGAAGCCGTCTCCAAGGCGATCCGCCGCTCCCGTGCTGGCATCAAGGACCCAAAGCGTCCGGCTGGCTCGTTCATCTTCCTTGGTCCATCCGGCGTCGGCAAGACCGAACTCGCCCGAACTCTGGCCGAATTTCTGTTTGGCGACGAGGATTCGATGGTCCGTATCGACATGTCCGAGTACATGGAGAAGCACGCCGTCAGCCGTCTGGTTGGTTCGCCTCCTGGCTACGTCGGTTACGACGAAGGCGGCCAGTTGACAGAAGCTGTTCGTCGCAAGCCGTACTCCGTGCTGCTGCTCGATGAGATCGAAAAGGCCCACCCGGACGTCTTCAACATCCTGCTCCAGATTCTGGAGGACGGTCGCCTGACCGACTCCCAGGGTCGCACCGTGGACTTCCGCAACACGATCATCATCATGACTTCGAATATCGGGGCCAATGAAATCGCGCGCAATCAGGGCATCGGTTTCACCGTCTCCGACGATACCGGGATCACCTACGAAGATATGAAGGGCCGGATCATGTCCGAACTTCGCAAGGTCTTCCGTCCCGAGTTCCTCAACCGGATTGACGAAGTCATTGTGTTCCACAAGCTGGCCCGCGAAGAGGTCCGAGAGATCATCGAGCTGATGATCGGTCGGGTTCGAAACCAGGTAGCCGATCACGAACTGATGCTCGAACTCGATAACGATGCGAAGGACTTTCTTGTGGACAAGGGCTGGGATCCATCAATGGGCGCGAGGCCGCTGCGCCGCGCTATCCAGCGCTATGTCGAAGACCCTCTTGCGGACGAAGTCCTGAGAGCAGGCGGGGGTGACTCAGTGGCTGGCTCGCTTGTCACGGTCAAGCGCGACAAGACCGGCGACGAAGCCGACAAGCCGCTTAAGCTCAAGATCACCAAGCCGCGCAAGAAGAAGGCTGCGCCAAAGGAGCCGGAGAAGGTGGGCGTCGCTCCCTCGGTTTCCAGCTCAGGCGACCCGGAGCCGGACAAGCCGTCCGAGCCCCCGGCTGCTGAAGGCCCCGCCGCCGATTCTGCCGCTGACTGACGCCCCCCGGCTGCTCGCAGCTTACTTGGGCCTTTGGCCTAGCCGATACCCGGCGTGATGCTGCCTATGACTCCGATCCGGATCCCGAGCCATGGGTAAACATGCCTGTAGAAGACATTGTTTTGAGGCTGCAGTCCAACCGCTGACGGCCACATCTGGTACGCAGTTGAGTTGGAAACTCCACCGTGAAGCCGTCGCCAGACACGCTTGCCGGAGAGCCCGGCCGGCGGGGCCGTAATGGTGTCGGTCCACTCAACCGCGTTGCCTCCCTGATCGAGAGTTCCCCAGGGGGATCGGGTCAAAGCCTGGCCAACGGTACTCAGGCCGGCCGTAAAAGCCTCAGCGTAGGCCTGCGAAGGGAGCCCCAGTGGGTTCTGTGTGGAGCAGGTCGTAAGCGATGTCTGAGCGAGTACCGGACACCAGGCGGGCAGCGCAACGTCACTTTGCTTGAAGCTCGCCAACGGCTGTGTTTCCTGATTGACCACATCTCCGGTGGAGTAGTCAAGCGATGTCGGGTTCGGCGCCGTAGCCGTGCCATCTCCATAGACCCCGGGGTTGGTCGGATACTTCCAGTATTGATCATCGGCTGGGTCGAAATAGGCCGCTTTCACCCATTCGTCCTGGCTCGGAATCACGAAGCCGCGCTTGCGCAACCTGGTGGTGTTTCGGTCACTCATGTCGTACATACCGGTCGTCGTCTCCGGTGAAAGGACTACCCTGTATCTGGTCACGGTAAACCCGTCGGAAACAGTGGCTGACTTCACCAGCAGCCTGCCGTTATAGAGCGAGTTGACCAAGCGGGCCGCTCCGAGGAAGTCGGAAAAACCAAACGGTTTATTTTCCCAGGCCGCGGAAGCAGGCCTGTAATGCTCTCCCTCGGGGGCGTTGCCAATTCTCCTGATTTGACCGTATTGCGGCCAGGCCAGTGGTCGCTGTTCCTGTTCGAACAGCCGGTAACGGTTTCTGCCGCTCGGGTCGACGGTGTTGAGGAACTTGACCCACTGACCGACCGTGATCTCAAGTTCGCCGATCTCATAGCGGTACGGAACCGCACCTATTTCGAGGCAGTTTGTACTCCCGGGGGGAGCTGCCTCACAGGATGGATAGATCGCGTCGGTGAACGGAACCACTGCGGTCGGCTGGTTACCACGGTCACCGACGGAAACCACTTTGATCTCGACCACACCCCGCTTCGCTGCCGAACTGGAGCCGACGATCGGACCCAGGGCCAGGGTCAAGAGCACAGTCAGGGCCACAAGGCAGCGGCTGAAAGTGCGGGCAGTCGAGTGTGAAGCGAATGAGCTCATGACAACGACTGTACAGCCGCCGGGTGACGCACCGAACTGCGGGGCAGTCCTCCGGTCGGCCTAAGAGTCAGTTTGAGCCAGAACGGCCTCAGCAGCAGCCTGAGCTGCCTCAATCTGTCCAGCCACAAGGTCCAGCCCGTTGTCCCAGAAGGTGGGGTCGGCGAGATCGACACCTACCAGCGCCCCCAGCTCTTCCGGTGAGCGGGATCCGCCAGACGCCAGCATTTCCAGATAGCCAGGCACGATCTCGTCGCCACGCTCCTCGTACAGCCGGTAAACCGACAGCGCCAGCAGCTGACCGTAGGAGTAGGCGTACACGTAACCGGGGGAGCCAATGAAATGGGGTACATAGGACCACCAGGAGCGGTAGCCCTCGGTGATCTCAACTGAGTCCCCGAGAAGTTCGAACTGGGTTTCGTACCAGAGCTCTCCGAATCGCTCGGTTGAGAGCTCCCCTTCGCTCCTGCGGGCCGTATGGACCCGGTCTTCAAACTGATTCATTGCGATCTGCCTGAAAACCGTTGCGATCTGGCCTTCCACCGCTTCGGCCAGCAGACCAAGCCGGGAGGCGGGATCCTTTTCAGCTTCAAGCAGTCGGCCAAAGACAAGCTCTTCGGCGAATACAGACGCAGTCTCGGCAACCGTGAGTGGTGTGTCCTGGTGAAAGACTCCACGGTCAGCAGCCAGGGTCTGGTGAAGTCCGTGGCCCAGCTCGTGGGCAAGAGTGAGTACATCGCGACGACGGTCGGTGTAGTTGAGCATCACGTAGGGGTGGACTGATGGCACGGTCGAAGCGCTGAAGGCGCCTCCGCGCTTGTCGGGCCCGGGGGGAGCGTCAATCCAGCGCTCGTCGAAAAAACGGGAGACGATCGAACCGGCGCGGGGGCTCAGGGAGTCAAAGGCAGACTGGACGATCTGACGCCCTTCGTCCCACTCGATCTTGCGGTCGTCGGTTGCGATCGCCGCCATCCGGTCGTAGTCAGCGAGCCGATCGATGTCGAGCAGCCTGGCCTTGGTCCGGTACCAGGAGCGAGCCAGTTCGTACCGTCCCTTGACTGCTTCGACCAGAGCCTGAACGGATTCGTCCGAGGCCTCGTTCGAGAGATTTCGGGTTGCCAGCCAGTGGGGATATCCACGAAGCCGGTCTTTGGTGGACTTTTCCTGGAGCAGGGTGTTGAAGACGTAGGCCCTTGTCCGCAGGCCGGGCTGGAGGGATTCAGTAACCGCCTCAGCCGTGCTGCGCCGGACTTCCCGGTTTGGGTCTGCGAGACCTGACAGGGCGATATCGAGGGACACGGGCTCATCCTCGCCAGGCAACTCAACCCTTATGGCTGAAGTCAGCTCGTCAAAAAGACGGCTCCAGGCCCCGGCGCCAGTCACTGAAAGTTCGGTCATGATCCGCTCTTCCGGCTCGCTCAGCAGGTGGTCACGGTAGCGGCGTTCGTTACGGAGGTAGTGCTCGCAGAAGTCGAGGCCCTCACCGGAAAGCATCGCCTCGGCCTGCCCGTCGTCAAGCGCTGCCCATTCAAGTTCGAAAAAGATCAACCTCGTCTGAATCGCCGTCGCCTTCTCTGAGCCCATCTGAAGCAGGGCACCATTGGCCGGGTCGGCGGTATCAGCGGCAAAGAGCAGGTGGGCGTAGTTGAGTGCCCGGCCGGCGAGTTCGGAGATCGATGCCAGTTTTTCCATCGCGATTCGCAGCCCGTCAGAGTCAAGGCTGCCAACCGTCCCTTCGTACTCGACCGCGAATGTTTCGGCTGCTTCATCGGCCTGCTCCAGCAGCGAATTAACCGCGGCCTGAGGGTCCTCCATGGACTCCCCGGCAAGCAGGTCGTCGAGGTTCCAGGTGACCTGATCAAGCGAGCTCACGCCGGCTTCCCTTCCTCACGAATCTGGCGGCGGATGATCCAGTCGCCGATCAGCGAGCCGAGCGGACCGAGGGTAACCACAACCAGCACAGGGAACCACCAGCCCCACCACTTCTGGAGAGAGCCGTAGGCGCAGAGTCCGATCAAAGCAATGAACAGGAAGCCATGTACGGGTCCGAGCAGCCCGACAATGTCGTGCCTGTCCGCCACCCAGCGTGATGCCCAGACAAGTGGAATCAACAGCAGCACATCAGCGACTGCGACCCAGGCAATGATGTTGAGAAAAAGCATCCTGCGACGCCGGTTGACTTCAGTCGCCGGCCCTCCGGAAGCAGATGTGGTTGAACCCTGGGGAGGCTTCGTGGAGTCGCTCATACAGGGATTTCGAGTCCGAACCAGACGATGCTCAGGGTGAGCACGAAGGTCAGGCCCATGAGGGCGTGGATCTTCGGGAATTTCATGTGGGCGGCCAGGGAGACCAAGGTCAGAACCAGCAAGGTCAGCTTGATGTGGAGAGCGCCGTCGCTCCAGAGGTTGTAATGAGATGCCAGCAGCATTCCAGTGAAAATCGAGATGCCGATCGCGATCAGCGAACCCCAGCCAAAGTTCCGTGCGATCGCCCTCATCCGGGTCGGGTCCGGGTTGCTTCTTTCAACCGGCACGATCGTTGCCGCCAGCATTATCTGGCCTCCGACAAAGAACGCCATTGCGATCACGTGGATAAAGAGAACAAGTTCCATGAGCGGACTCTATTGACCCGGGGGAGGGATCTGTCCTGCCCGGTGCTTAGCCTGACGGAAGATGGCAAAGATCCGTTCAAGTCATGTCTGTCAGTCCTGCGGCCACGTCGCCATGGCCTGGACCGGCAAATGTCCAGGCTGTGGAGACTGGAACACGCTGGTTGAAACCGCCGCGGTCGCCGTCGGGCCGGGCGGCGCAGCCCGCAAACCAACGGCTGTCGCCGCCGGTCAGCCGGTCACCCTTCGCGAGGTAAGTGCCGAACGGGTTTCCCGACTTCCCACAGGAATAGGAGAGTTTGATCGCGTGCTGGGAGGCGGCATCGTCCCCGGCTCGTTGATCCTGCTTGGCGGATCGCCCGGTATCGGCAAGAGCACCATCACCGGTATGGCACTGGCCAACCTTCAGGCCAGTGGTGCCGGGACTCTTTATGTTTCAGGCGAGGAATCCGCATCGCAGGTGAGGTTGCGAGCGGAGCGTCTTGGTCCCGCCGCACTCGACGTAAGGGCCCTGGCAGAGACTTCCCTGGAAACGATTCTCGCCACGATCGAGGTGGAGAAACCAGCCGTAGTGGTGATCGACTCGATCCAGACCCTCCACCGGGCAGAGCTCAGTGGCGCACCGGGGTCGGTAGGTCAGGTACGTGAGGCTGCCAACGCGCTCGCCGAGGCGGCCAAGCGGCTGGATGTAGCGATGATTCTGGTCGGACATGTGACTAAGGAAGGCAGCCTCGCCGGGCCGCGGGTGCTTGAGCATCTGGTCGACTGCGTACTCCAGTTTGACGGCGAAAAAGAGAGGACCTACCGCACACTGAGAGCGATCAAGAACCGCTTCGGGGCGACCAGCGAAGTCGGCGTGTTCGAGATGCGCTCGGGTGGTCTTACCGAAGTGGTCGACCCATCGGCCCGTTTCGTTGAGGAAGCGAGCGGGGCGGTTGGTTCCGTTGTGCTGGCCTCGATGGAGGGTACCCGCCCGGTACTGGTCGAAGTCCAGGCACTCGTCAACCCGAGTGAACTGGAGATCCCGAGGCGGGTCGTCAACGGAATCGATCGAAACCGGCTCAGCATGGTTCTGGCTGTTCTGGCGCGCCACGGCGGCATCGGGCTGGGCACATCGGACGTTTTCGTCAACGTGATTGGTGGTGTCAGGATCGACGAACCCGGGGGAGACCTCGCCGTCGCTCTGGCTGTGGCATCTGCCCAGCGCGGCCACCCGGCGGGGGGCAGCGGCGCCAAGCCCCTTGCCTGCTTCGGCGAACTCGGCCTGACCGGTGACCTCCGTTACGTCGGCCACGCCGACCGCCGGGTGGCTGAAGCCAACAAGTTCGGCCTCGACCCTGTGATCGGACCTCCCGGAGGCGAAAGCCTGCCCGGACTGGCACCTTGTGAGACCGTGCGGGGAGCCCTCCGGGCGGCGTTTTCGGCCGAACCGGGCCGGGCCGCCGCCTGACCTGCCGGGACGTCCCCTCGTGGGGTTTCGCAAGGCTCCATGCCAATCCTCATCAGACCGCATTGGAATGCGGAATCTGGCATAATTGAGGAGATGTTACCGGCAGTTGAAAGCGATTTGGCTCACCTCACTGAGCGTCAGGATCCAAGGCTTCTCCGCGCAATTGACGCGGTGGCACCGGGTACATCCCTGCGTGAAGGAATCGACAACATCGTCCATGCTCGAACCGGTGGGCTTATTGTCGTCGGCGAAACCGAGGATTTCGCGTTCATGCTCTCTGGCGGCATCAGGCTGGATATTGATTACACCCCCGCGATGCTCTATCAGGTGGCCAAGATGGATGGCGCAATCCTGATCAACTCGGACGCAACCACCATCAGCTGGGCCAACGTTCAGATGATGCCGGATCCGACCATCCATTCCGCCGAGACCGGTACCCGCCACCGGACTGCCGAAAGGATTTCGAGGCAGGTGGATGCCCTTGTGATCGCGATCTCGCAACGACGCGATGTTGTTTCGCTTTACCTCGATGGCATGAAGTACATCCTTCAGGACATCCCGTCGGTGCTGGCCAAGTCCAATCAGGCCCTGGCGACGCTCAACAAGTACCGGAGCCGTCTTGATGAACTCAGTGAGCGACTGACCCGGGCCGAGTTCAACGGGGATGCTGTCCTTTATGACGCTCTGGCCGTGCTCCAGCGCTCCGAACTGGTCTCTCGCATGGCGATCGAAGTCGAGCGCTACATCGTCGAACTCGGAACCGAAGGCCGGCTGATCGAGATGCAGCTCGAGGAGACCATGCTCGGCGTCTCGGCCGATCGAACCGCATTGATCCGCGACTACGCAGTCGAGGATTCCGAAGGATCGCTGGGGCAGATCACTGAGGAAACAGGCTCACTGCCCCATCAGGATGTGCTCGACTTTGGCCGCCTGGCCGAGGTTTTGGGATACGACCGCAAGCTCAACACAATTGACTTCGCGATCCAGCCCCGCGGCCATCGCCTGCTCGGACAGATACCGCGCCAGCCCCGCCTGGTAGTCCAGAAGATCGTCAACCATTTTGGGACTCTCGGGCAGGTGCTTGCGGCCAGCGACGAAGAACTCGCCGCTGTAGATGGCGTCGGCCCTTCCCGGGCGAAAGAGATCCGCGAGGGAGTGAGGAGACTCCAGGAGTCGGCCCACGCCAACCAGTACTTGAACACATGACGGTTTCGGCCGTCGCGACGAAGCAAAGGAGTATCTGATTTCTGATTCAGACGAAGTGATTGATGACCTGGATGAAAGCGTCGTTCTGGTCGCTGAAGAGTTTGATTTTGAGGAGGGCGAGAAGGTCGTGTACCCCCATCACGGGGCCGGAGTCGTGCTCAAGAAGGAAAGTACCAAGCTGCTCGGCGAGACCCGTGAGTATCTGACGATCAAAATTCTCCATAACGACATGACGGTCATGGTTCCGACCGAGAATGCCCAGATCACCGGTCTGCGCCCGGTGATCGATGAAGACGAGATCAAGAAGGTCATCTCAGTGCTCTCGGACGAGGTTTCCGATATGCCCAAGAACTGGAATCGCCGGTTCAAGTACAACAAGGAAAAGATCAAGACCGGCAACGTATTTGAGCTGGCCGAGGTCGTCCGCAACCTCGCCCTGCGCGAGATGGAGAAGGGCCTTTCGACCGGTGAGAAACAGATGTACACCCGGGCGAAGAAGATCCTGGCTTCGGAGTTCATGTACGCGCTTGACAAGGACGAAGAGGGTGCTGAAGAGTACTTGGACAATCTGCTCGAGGAGCGGTTCGAGGCCTCGGTCGCGGCCGCCGCTTCTGCCTGATCTCCGGTAGTGGCCGGTCCCGCATCACCCGGGGGTCCGGCCGCCGCGCTGATAGTTGCCGCTGGCTCTGGTCAGCGCCTTGGGGCAGCAAGCCACAAGGCGCTCGTCCCCCTCTCCGGCCGGGCGATGTTTGAGTACTCGCTGCTGGCCTGCCGGTCTGCCGCCCGCGTTGGCCCGATCGTGATCGCAGTGCCGCCGGGCTGTGTTGAGACCTTCGGCGAACTCGTTTCGGCCGTCCGCGGTGAAACCACACCCGGTCCGGGTGAGATGCTGTCCGGAGCGACAGAGCAGCCGCCGATCCGTCTGGTCGAGGGCGGGGCAACCAGGTCACAGTCGGTTTCCGCTGGCCTCGATGCGATCGATGCCGAAATCGTCGTGGTTCATGACGCCGCGCGGCCGTTGATCACTGCTGATCTGATCGACAGGACGGTTGAGGCGCTCGAGGCGTCACCAGGATTCGATGGGGTGATCGCCGCCGGCCCGGTGACCGACACCATCAAGCGGGTTGATGCCAGCGGAAGGGTTGTCGGGACCATCGACCGCTCCACGCTGCGTGCGGCGCAGACACCACAGGTGTTCAGGCGGGAGGCGCTGGTGGCGGCGATTGCTGCCGGGGATATCGAAACCGCGACTGATGATGCCTCACTGATTGAAGCTAACGGGGGTGCTGTCGCCTTCTTTGCTGCCCCTTCCTTCAATATCAAGGTCACGGTTCCCGAGGACATGGCCTTCGCCGAGGCTCTGCTCGCCGACCGCAACTGAAAAGACGACCGGGAAACAGATGCTCACCGACTACCACGTTCACCTTCGCCAGGATGACCTCGAGGCCACAGCCGAGGACTACCTCACCACAGAGAACATCGACAGATACCTTGAGGCAGCCGGTCAGGCCGGGATCGAGGAGCTGGGCTTTGCCGAGCACATCTACCGCTTTACAGAGGCGCTGACGATCTGGGATCACCCCTTCTGGCGTGACTGGGCTCTCGATGATCTCGATGAATACTGTGAGGTCGTTGCTGCCAGTCCGGCCCGACTCGGCATAGAGGCCGACTTCGTCCCGGGTGCCGAGGACCGAATCTCGAACTTGCTGGTCAGGCGGCCCTTTGACTTCGTGATCGGTTCGGTCCACTTCATCGGCGACCGTTCCCTGGACACTGAGGAATTCACGATCTGGGACGAACGCAGCGACCCTGACGAGATCTGGCGACGTTACTTCGAAACTCTGGCAGCGGCTGCGCGCTGCGGTTTATTTGATGTGCTCGCCCATCCCGACCTGATCAAGGTCTGGGGAAGGGCCGGACGCCGACCCTCTCGGGATCCGCGCTTTTATTACGAGCCCGCGATCGAGGCAATCGCCGAGAGTGGCGTTGCGGTCGAAGTCTCGACCGCCGGCCTGCGGAAGGCGGTCGGCGAGATCTATCCGGCCGGAGACTTCATGGAGATGTGTGTCGAGGCAGGTGCTGCCTTCGCTCTTTCCTCCGATGCCCACGAGCCAGGGCAGATCGGATTCGAGTACCCGACCGCAGTCGAATTTCTCGAAAGTCACGGTGTGGGCGAGATCGCGGTTTTCGATGGCCGCAGCCGCCGACTTGAGCCGGTAGCGGGGACGGTCAGATCCTGATGGCGGTCTGTGTCGGCATCGGTTATGACAGCCACCGCTTCGGGCAGGACCGTCCACTGATTCTGGGTGGTGTTGAGATCCCGTTCGAGCGCGGCCTGATCGGACATTCGGATGCCGACGTGCTTACTCATGCCGTGATCGACGCGGTCATGGGGGCTGGCGGGATCGGTGACATCGGGACTGTCTTCCCCGATACGGACCCGCAGTGGCATGACGCTGACTCTGTCGGAATGCTGAGTACAGTGGTCGGAATGTTGAGCGGGCCGATCGTAAACCTGGATGTGACAGTCATCTGTGAGGAACCGAAACTGGCGGAGCATCGGCCCGGGATCGTCGCACTGCTCGAAGGCGTCACCTCGGCCCGGGTAAGCGTCAAGGCAACCACCAACGAAGGAATGGGGTGGATCGGGCGCGGCGAAGGTATCGCTGCGATTGCGGTGGCCTCGGTAGACCTCGCCTGACCATGATCACCGACAGGCTAAAAACCGGATTCGCCGATGCCGGTTTCCAACTGAAGGTGCTTACGGAGACCGGCATCGTTTCGTTGATGCGGCCCGATCGGACCGCCAAAGTGCTCAGCACTTTGCTGAGAGGTGGAACCACACCGGCGACCGCCGCCCGGATCGCCGCGATCAAGCACGGTGAAAAGCCGTTCATCGTTGATGAAGCAGGCAGCCTCAGCTTCAGCCAGGTCGATCTCCGAACCAACGCCCTCGCAAGGGCGTTGAACCAGATGGGCGTCGGAGGTGGGGACGGTGTGGCGATCATGTGTCGTAACCACCGTGGTTTTATCGAGTCCAATCTGGCCGCCTCGAAACTCGGGGCTACGGCCATCTTCCTCAACACCATGTTCTCCGGGCCTCAACTGACCGACGTGGTCCGCCGCGAAGAGCCGAAGGTCCTGATCCATGACAGGGAGTTCACCGGCCTGCTCGGTGATCTGCCCGGTGGAGTTGTCCGGGTGGTCGCTGACGGAGAGTCGCAGCCGGGCGAGATCATGGTTGAGGAACTGATCGCCTCGACTGACGACGCGGTACTGAAGTTTCCCTCAGAGGCCGCCCGCTTCATAATTCTTACCTCGGGGACTACCGGCGCCCCCAAGGGTGCGCAGAGAAACAGTCCGGACGGGCTTGGCGGGCTAGCCGGACTGCTCGACTGTATCCCGCACCGTTCCGGTGAAGTCATGGTGATCGCCGCTCCACTATTTCACTCCTGGGGCTTCATCAATTCGGTGATCGCGATGACTCTCGGCGCGACCGTCGTGCTGGAGCGCAGATTCGACCCGGAGCGAACGATGGAACTGGTCGAGGAGCATTCGGCTGATGTCCTGGTCGCCGTCCCGGTGATGCTCCAGCGAATTCTTGAACTCCCAGCCGAGATCAGCGCGCGTTTTCAGGCCGAAAATCTGAAAATCACGACGCTGTCCGGATCTGCCCTTCCGGGTGGTCTGGCGATTCGCTGGATGGACCGCTACGGGGACAATGTCTACAACCTCTACGGCTCGACCGAAGTGGCCTTTGTTTCGATTGCCGGACCGGAGAACCTGAGAAAGGACCCGGCCACCGCCGGCAGACCGCCCAGAGGCACCGCGGTGCTGCTGCTCGACGACGGGGGCAGCGAGGTTGCTGATGGTGAGACGGGTCGGATCTTCGTCAACAACAACATGACTTTCGAGGGCTACACCGGTGGCGAAGACAAGGAACGGATCGACGGCTTTGTTTCCAGCGGTGACGTCGGCCACTTCGATCCCGACGGCCTTCTGTCTGTTGACGGTCGGGACGACGAAATGATCGTCTCGGGTGGCGAGAACGTGTTTCCGGGCGAGGTAGAGGACCTGATAGCCGGCCACGATGATGTCGTCGAGGTTGCAGTGATCGGCGTGGAAGATGAAGAATTCGGCCAGGCACTCAAGGCCTGGGTCGTACCCGTTCGGCCCGAAGCGCTGAATGAGGCTGGGATCAAGGCCTTCGTCCGGCAGAACCTCGCTTCCTACAAAACCCCCAAAGAGGTTATTTTCATTGCGGAACTTCCGAGAAATGCGACTGGCAAAATCCTGAAAAGGGCCCTCGAGTAGTAGTTTGGCGAAGACGATGAGTGTTTCGACTCCAGATTCGTCCGCGGGAGGGGCGGCAAACGAAGACAGCCTGCCTCCAGAACTGCGCGCCGTTGCTGAGGCATCGGCCCGGGTTGATGCTCGCGTCGAGGCTTATGTCAAGGAACTTGACGAGAGCGAAAAGAAGGCTCGAAAGGCTGAACTCATCGCCAGGGAATCAGAGTTGGAAGCGCTTGAACAGGCACGTGAGGCAGTAAGTAAGGCCAAAGTCTGGGGACAGAAAGGCGCCGAAGCCGATGCTCGTGCCGCCGCCGTTGACCGTCGGATCGAGCAGGTCCGGACAGAGTCGGCACAGGAGACTGCGGAGGCCCGCGAGGAGATCAAGGCAAAAGCTCGAGATACTTTGCGGAAGCTGAGCGGTGAGGCCCGTGAGAAAATTGAGCATGCCCAGGCTGCCAGGCTGAAGGCTGAAGAACAGGCGAGCGAACTTCAGGAAAAAGAGACTGATCAGCGGGCGACTCAGGCAAAGCTGGAGGCCGAACTGAAGCGCGCTCAGGGTGCACTGGCCGAAGAGCGGGCCACCCGCGAGGAGGCACTGGGCAAAGTCGCGGCCGAAGCTGAAGAGCGCCTCGCAGCACGTACCCGCCATCTTGAAGAAACCGCCGAGCGACTCGCCCGCGAGGCCCGTCAGGCGACGGAAGGCGAAGCTAAAAAACGGATCAGCGTCTACGAAGAGCGCGCCCGCAAGGCTGAGGAGCAGGCATCCCGGGCAGAGGAAAACGCTGATGAGTTCGAGCGGCTTGCCCGCAAACGTATTGCCGAGATCGAGGCTCAGGCCGAACAGCAGGTCCCGGAAGAGGTCGAAGAGGTCCGTGACGAAGATTTCGAGCGGGTCGAATCACTGATCGATCGTTTCGGCCGCGAGGCTTAGGAATCCGCTCGGAAGCGTTCCTGGGAACGGCAGCGTGACGAAGGCCAACGGATCCGGCAGCAGAAAGCGCTGTTCACTGAGCCGATCGGATTTTCAGCTGTCGGCGGGGAAGGCCTGCTGATGCGCGAAGTCTGCATCAAAGACACAATGAGCGGCGATCGCCGGGTCCTCGACCCGACTGAGGAGGTTGGCATCTACGCCTGTGGACCGACCGTCTACAGCCGCATTCACATCGGTAACGCCCGCCCGTTTGTCGTCTTCTCGCTGCTGGCTCGTTTCCTGAAGAGTGAGGGCTATGCCACCAGGCTGGCAATCAATGTCACCGACATAAACGACAAGATCTACACCGCGGCGGCCGAGCGCGGAATCCCGTCGGGGGATCTCGCTGCCGAGATGACCACTGCCTATTTCGAAGACACCGGCCGCCTGGGCCTTGGCCGGCCCGATGCAGAGCCGTTGGCCACCGAGACGATCAAGCCGATCGTCGAGCTGATCTCGGATCTGGTCGAGTCCGGCAATGCCTACGAATCCGGGGGGGACGTCTATTTCTCGGTCCGCAGCTTTGGCGACTATGGAAAGCTGTCACACCGCCCGACCGAGGCGATGGAACAAGGGGAGGGTGACGACGCCGGCTCACTGAAAAGGGATCCGCTCGACTTCGCCCTGTGGAAGAGTCACAAGCAGGGTGAGGACACCTTCTGGGGCTCCCCGTGGGGCAAGGGGCGGCCCGGATGGCATATCGAGTGCTCTGCGATGGCCGAGGAAGTGCTGGGCGACCTGCCATTCGCCATTCACGGAGGCGGCTCTGACCTTGTATTCCCTCACCACGAAAACGAGATCGCCCAGTCTGAAGCGGCTCGCAGCAAGCCTCTGGCCAAGGTCTGGATGCACAACGGGATGATCGAAACCGGCATCGAGAAGATGTCCAAGTCGGAAGGGAACATCTTTCAGCTGTCCGAGGCCCTCGACCGCTTTGGCCCCGAGGCGGTCGTCGCCTATCTGATTTCGGGTCACTATCGCCAGCCTCTCGCCTTCGGAGAGGAGCAGTTGAACGAGGCCGTTGCGAGGGTTGACCGCCTGCGCAACTTCCTCCGCTCGAACCCTCCCGTAGCAGGACTTCCCGAAGGGTCGGCCACGGCCCCGGCCCATCAGGGCAAGTCGGCTGAGGCGGTAGCTCGCTTCAGGGACGCCCTCGCAGACGACTTCAATACACCGCGGGCGATGAGCGAGCTGTTCGACTTCGTGCGCGCGGCCAATCAGGAGCCGGTGGCCGGCGCCGGAGACGCAGCACTCGAGATGCTCCATCTGGTTGGTCTGGAGTCGCTTGCCAAAGTCGACCGAAACGAACCAGACGAAGCTGCTCTGGACTTGCTGGCTCAGCGGGAGCAGGCCCGCGCTGACCGGGACTTCGATCGGGCCGACGTGATCCGCGACGAACTTGCCGGGCTCGGCTGGGAGGTTCGCGACAGCGCCGACGGCGCCCGCCTGGTACCTCTCGCGGGTGGCTGAGGTGTCTGCCGAACTCATCTATGGTCGCCGCCCTGTGGCCGAAGCCGAGCGGGGCCCCCGCCGGGTTCATCAGATCTGGCGCAGCCCGGACACGCCGGCCGAAGCCCTGACCGAGATGGTCGGTAGCCCGGACCACCAGGGAGTGGTGGCCGAGGTCGATCCGTACCGCTACACCGATGGTTCCGCTTTGCTGGGTCGGTCCGGCAGTCTGATCATGGTTCTGGATCAGGTCCAGGACCCACGAAACCTTGGGGCCGTTTGCCGGTCCGCCGAAGTCGCTGGTGCCGCCGGGGTGGTTATTCCTGAGCGGCGTGCTGCCGCCGTGACCGCCGTCGTCTGCAAGGCCTCGGCAGGAGCCGTCGAGCATCTCGAGATAGCCCGGGTGCGGAATGTCGCCGACTGGCTCAAGGCCGCTCGAGATTCCGGCTTCTGGATCTGGGGGGCAGCAGGGGAGGCCAGGGCCGCACCGTGGGAGGTGGACCTGACCGGTTCGACCGTGCTGGTCATGGGTACTGAGGAAAAAGGACTCCGCCCGAGAGTCGCTGACTCCTGCGACGGGCTCGTGGCGATCCCCCAGCCGGGAAAAATCGACTCCCTGAACGTTTCTGCCGCCGCATCGGTGCTGCTATTCGAATCTCTGCGCCAGCGTCTCGCCACAGCTTCGGAGTAGATCCACGACCTCCCTGGATGTTCGGCCAAGCTGATTTCTCCTTCAGATTTCTGGCCAGGATCTGAGGTGACAGTCGGTTCAGATCGTGATCAGACCTGCTTCGGCTCGTGGCAATGAGCCCCCGACTGGTCCCGTGATGGCCTTCGACTCTGCATCGCATACTGCAGGAATTTCGACCCGGGGGTTGACAGAACTCTGCGAATGCGTAAACTGATCAGCAGATAAAGGGTAAACCTCTACTAGAGTCTGAGGATTACCCGTCATGTAACGGCGTCCAGGGGAGGTAAGTGGCGCCACAGAACTTCTTCAAAAGGAGAATGCTCAGTGGCTACCCCAACCTCAAATGCGGTATTTGCAGCGATTTCTGACCCTGATAACGACGGACCATCCTCAAGGCCTAACCCTCGACTGGAGCCTGATGATCTTTATCTGGTTGCCATGTCAAAGCGTGGAAGCAGCGAGGCGACCGACCGGTTGATTCGTCGTTACCAGCGCTTCGTTCGCCTGAAAGCGTCTTCCTACTTTCTCGTAGGTGGCGACTCAGACGACTTGATCCAGGAGGGGCTGGTTGGTCTTTACAAGGCCATCCGCGACTACCGGACCGATCGTGAGTCCAGCTTTCGGAACTTTGCCGAGCTCTGCATCACCCGGCAGATCATCACCGCTGTCAAGGCAGCAACCCGGAACAAGCACAGCCCCTTGAACCAGTACGTCTCCTTTGGTCAGTCCCCGACCGCCAACGGCGAGTCCGAGACGACCATGGAGGAAATCCTCCCTGGTCCATCCGCCGCAGATCCGGTCAACCAGGCCATTTCCTCTGAGGAGCTCTCAAGCCTGGTCGCCCACCTTCGTTCGACGCTCTCAGACATCGAGAGCAGTGTCCTCGGCTTCTACCTCGAGGATCGCTCATACGAAGAGGTGGCTGAACTTCTCGGAACCGATACCAAGGCGGTAGACAACGCCCTGCAGCGCGTAAAGCGCAAGGTCGGTCGCCACCTGGACAGTCGCGAACTGGCCGCCTGAACATTATCTCGCCGCCCTGAACGGACTGCCGGGCGCATCACAGCGCTCGGCTGCCGCCGGCGTGAAAACATGGGCACTGTTGACTCGCACCCGCCCGCCTAGCTCAGTTGGTAGAGCACCTGTCTTGTAAACAGGAGGTCTCCGGTTCGACCCCGGAGGCGGGCTTGGGGCGGTCTGCCTGGCCGGCCGCCCGAATACGTGGCTCCGGGTCAGGTCTGGTTGGGTCACAATAAGTCTGTGGCTGAGGGACTGGATATCGGAGGAGATGAGGCCCGGCTGCTTGAGTTGGTCGAGCGGGCCGAAAGAGTGGTCGCCATTACCGGAGCCGGTATCTCTACTGCTTCAGGTATTCCGGATTTCCGTTCGCCGGGCGGCCACTGGGACGGTGAGGATCCGATGGAAGTGGCGACTCTCAGCGTTTTCCGTCGTTATCCGGAGCGGTTCTGGGAGTTTTACCGGGACCGTCTCGATTTCGCCGACAGCTACGACCCGAACCCCGGACATATCTTCCTCGCGCATCTGGAACAGTCCGGCAGGCTTTCTGCCGTGGTTACCCAGAACATCGACGGTCTGCATCAGGCGGCTGGCGTGGATCCAGACCTCGTTTACGAGGTTCACGGCTCGGTGCGTGAACTCGAATGCCTTGGCTGCGGAAGTCGATACCCACGCGCCCGGCTGGATGAACTGAGCGAGGGCGGCCTGCCGCGATGTTCCTGCGGAGAGATCCTGAAGCCGGCGGCGGTGCTTTTCGAAGAGATGCTCCCTGGTGACGTGGTTGATCGCAGCCTCAAGGCCATCGCCGACTGTGACCTCCTGCTTCTGATCGGTTCCTCGCTGGTTGTCTATCCAGTGGCCGGATTCCCGGCTGCCAGGCCATCAAACGCGAAGATGGCCCTGATCAACAATGAGGCGACCTCCTGGGTCTCCGACTCTGAGGTCTGGCTGGACGGTGACATTGCCGAGCATTGTGCGGCCCTCAGCCTCGCACTTGGCTTCGACTGAACCGTCAGATGCAGAAGGCTCCAGCGGGCCGGGTCTACGATTTCGGGGGGTTCACCAGGGCGAGCGATCGAGCAGCGCCTGCGCCGAGGCAAGAGCTGCTTCGAGGCCGGTTTCAGCCCCGGTAGTGAAGCCGTCGCCGCAGGCTGAAATCGTGCTGACATCTGATCCACCCGGGAAGGCGAGTGTGATGAAAGGTGCCCGGACTGGCTTGACTGGCCTCGAGTAGCGCCATCTTTTCACCTGCCACTCTTCGGGTTCGGTGGCTAGGAACGGCAGGTCAGCGAGGCGATCGGCCATCCAGCGCCAGGTGACTTCATCGTCTTCTTCGAACAGCCGGTCGCTGCTTTCCGGATCACATCTGATTGTGACTGACGGCGGCCGATCGACAAACTTGAAGCTTTCGACAATCACGCTTTCGATGCCTTCGGCCGGGTTTTCTATCAGGGCCTGATCGGGGATATCGCCACTGTGCCGGAGTCGGGCCAGGCCGAGTACCGACTTTTCATAGATCTCCTCGGGTCGGGCGTTGCCTGTCTGGCCAGCCAGAAACGGGGCTATATCGATCGCCTGGGGCACGGGTGCGGTGATGATCGTGTGACGTGCCTCAAGACTGGAGATTGAGCCATCGGCATCGGCGATTCTGAGGGTCGCCCCGCCGCCACGGCCATTCGGCGGCTCTATCCATTCGACACGTTGGCTGAAGCGCACACTCAATTCTGCCGCCAGATACTTGGCGACGGAATTGATCCCGCCGGGGCAGGACCAGACATCACCAACGTCGCCACCGACGAACAGTCGCTCGATCAGGTCTGCTTCGCGCAGGCGATCGATCAGGTCATCACTCAGGCCACCCGTCCTGGTCAGCCATGGGATGCCGTGGTCGACCCGGGCCTCCGAAATACGGCGGGTAGCCGCCCGACCTCCGGGCGAGCGCCCTTTGTCGAGAACAACATACTCGGCGCCGGACTGGCCGAGTGACGAGGCTATTCGCAGCCCGGCAAAGCCAGCGCCGACGACGCAAAACTCCACTTTCTCTGGCCGACTCACCGCAAGCCAGCCTTTTTCAAGTCGAAACGCAGCGACATTTTCTCCACTCAGAGGCTCGATTGGCCGATCGTCAGAAGATACCCGGCACCAGTTCTCCGGGAGGGTTCGGTCTGTCCGGCGAGGAAATAGGGTTGACGGGGGTTGCCGCCGGCAGCCTGTAACACCGCGACCTGGAGCGTGTAAGCAGACCTGTGAGTGACGAGAGGCTTGCCTCCTACCATGATTTCACGCGGCGCCACGGGGTAAACCGGGGCATCTACCTGATAGCCAGGTTGCTGCTTCAGCCGATTTTTATCGCTTACTTTGCCCTTTCCAGGCAGGGGCGTATGAACTCTCACCAACTCAAGGGCGGAATCATCGTTGCCGCCAACCACCGAAGCTTCCTCGACCCGTTCGTGATCGGCGTATGCCTCCCCTGGGGCCGGGCCATGAACTATGTGGCCAAGGTTGAACTGTTCGAAAAGAGGTGGCAGGGCTACTTGCTGAACCGGCTCGGGGCTTTTCCGATCCGCCGTGGAGAAGCTGACGAAATGGCGATCGAAACTGCCGAGTTGGTGCTTCAACGTGGCGGATCAATCTGCATCTTTCCAGAAGGTACGCGTATCCGGAAGGGCTCTCTCGGCAGTCCGAAGCGCGGTGTCGGCAGGCTGGCGATGCGCAGCGGCGCAGCGGTTCTTCCAGTTGCCGTCAGCGGAACCGAAAATGTGCGCCGCGGCTTGAAGATCCGGCCACGCAAGGTCCGGATCCGCATGGGACGGCCGATGTACTTCCCGTATTCGGAGAATCCATCGCCAGCTCTGGCCGCATCCGTGACCTCACGGATCTGGCCCAATATCGAGCTCCAGTGGGAGGACATTGGCGGGCTGCCACCGATGCGGCGCGCGGCCGTGATCGGGGCCGGAAGCTGGGGCACTGCAGTGGCTGTACTTCTGGCCCGCGGCGGACTGGAGGTTCAGCTCGGTACCCGCACTGCCACTCAGGCCGAAGCAATTTCTGCGGCACGTGAGAACAAGCAGTATCTGCCGGGCGTCCGCCTGCCCGACGCGATCGAGGTTCGGTCCTCCGCAGAGATTGAACTCGCCGGAGTGGACCTGCTTTGCCTTGCTGTTCCTTCAGCCGCCTACCCACAGGCAGTGGGGGCCGTCGCCGATCGGGTCGGCAAGCGCGCCGGCATCCTGCTCCTGGCGAAGGGCCTGATCGCCCCGAAGGGCCAGCTTCCCTCCGATTACGTTGCCGAACGGGTAAATGTGAGGGGCATTTCCTGTCTCGGTGGCCCGGCCCACGCACGCGAAGCTGTCTCCGGCTCTGCGGCATTGGTTCTCGGGACTGGTGACGATGATCTCCGGGCACAGCTCGGAGATGTATTCGATCGCGCCGGGCTGATCTGTGAGCGTTCGCGTGACACTGTCGGGGTGGAGATGTCCGGAGCGGCCAAGAACGCCGCCGTGCTTGCGGCAGCGGCAGCGGAGCCGCATGGGCTGAACGCTGCCGGCATCGCCGCCTCGGCTGTCTGGAAGGAGTGTGTGGATTTTGCGGTGGAAAAAGGGGCTGACCTCGACACATTCAACGGGCTGGCCGGAGTGGGGGACCTCCTGGCAACGGTAATGGCGCCAGACAGCCGAAACCGTCGGGCCGGGGAGTTGCTTGGCAACGGCAGTAACGCCGAGGAGATAAAGCTGGCTATCGGCCAGGTTTCCGAGGCGCTTGACTCGGTGCCCCAGATTGCGCAGACCCTCGCCGCATCGGGCTGCCAATGTGAAGCCACGCAGGGGCTCGCCGACCTTGCCACGGGCCGCATCACCTCAGACGAGTGGGTGGCTGCCCTTCGGCGAGTCGGCCATTCACGGCGGGCGGCCTGAAGACTTGGCCGCCCTGCCATTAGCCATGAGTCCGGTACCGGCACTCGGGGTAGGGTGGGTCGGTGGACGAGCCGCATACAGACAGCTCCCCGGAGGCACCGGTCGAGAGCAAGGCCACAACCGACCGCGGATTCGAGCAGCTTTACCGGGACCACCTGCGGGATGTCTACTCCTATGCCTGCTACCGGGTGGGCAATCATCACGATGCCGAGGATCTGACCGAACAGACCTTTCTTCAGGCCTACCGGCATTACCCCCGTGCCAGACGGGAGTCGGACGGACGTCCACTGCGTCCCTGGCTGATCAGGATCGCCCACAACCTTGCCTCGAATTACTATCGCGACCGCTCCCGGCGACCTCAGACCCCGCTCGACAGCATCGAGCCACCGGCAGCCCGTCACACAACCGAGTCGGTTGTGGAAGGGCGGGCCGAGCTGAGGGCGGTCATGGCGGGGATCGACGAACTGCCGGAGGAGCGTCGCGAAGCTTTGATCATGCGCTTTGCGCTCGGCATGGACAACCGCGAGATCGCCAGGGCCATGGGCAAGTCGGACGGTGCCACCAAGGTGCTGCTCCATCGCTCAATCAAGCAACTGCGCGAGAGGCTGGATGAAGATGTCGATGGATGACCTTCAGATCGAGGTCCTGCTGTCCGATGTCTTCCAGCCGGTCGATCCGCCAGAGCGGTTTTCCGACCGTCTGCGCGACACTTTTTCGTTGATCAGGAACGCCGCTGCGGATGACCTGGCTGGATGGGCGGACGAGTTGACCGAAAGCGAGCTCAATTCGCTGAAGGATCCGCGTAACTGGGTTCGTCCGGTGTTCGCCGTGGCGGCCGGCGGCACCGCTACCGGTGTTCTGGTGCTGGTCGAATTACGCCGTCGAGGCAGGCGTCGTCGCTCAAGGTTGGAGAGCCTGATCAGCAGCGCCCGGTCAAGAACCGGACTTTGAACGGTCGGATGCGGTGGATCTGGCGGGCCTGTCCCGGCCCGGACCATCACCAGTCCGGCCGGTAGTGAGCCTCTTGCGTCGCAGTTTCAGCTGATGCTTCCTCTTGCGTTCCACGCGGCGGTTTTTGAGGCGTTGCTCTCGGTTCGTGACTGCTGACCGGATCCTGTCCCAACGGCTCGCCACAAGCGCTGCCACTGCGAAACCCCCAAAAAGGAGATTGATCAGATTCACCGGTCTGGTTGCCGGCAGCGCGCCGAAGAGCAGATCTCCGTTGGGTGCCAGCACACCCCAGAATCCGAGACCAAGGAAGACGGTCGCTGCCAGCAGAGCCCAGAGCCTCGAGATTCTCTGGGCGAGCAGCAGAGCGGTCATGCCGAGCGCGATGTGGGCTGCGCTGGCCCAGCCGTTAGCCGCATAGAAGCCGAACAGCTCCGACCAGAGGTCCGGCTTGGGGAACTCGGAGTTCTCCAGCATTCCGGCCAGACCGAGCAGGATCAGAAGCGTTCCGCTTACGGTTGCGTAGAGCCTTGTGTAGGCCGTCCTCGCCATAGGTCCATTGTCGCGGCTCGACCGGTTGTGCGCTGTCCCCTTCATCTAGGGTTTGTCGTTGTGGACCACTGCTACCGCCATCCGGATGTCGAGACCCGGGTTTCCTGCTCCAGCTGCGACCGGCCAATCTGTCCGGACTGCATGACTCCAACTCCGGTCGGAATGCGCTGTCCGGAGTGTTCCCGGGAGCGCACCCGCGTGACCAGCGGCCCGGCTGCTGTGTCATCCGCCAACTCGACACCGGCAACTTTCGCTCTGATTGTGATCTGCGTCGGTGCTTACATGCTCGAAATCGCCACCTCATCAGGCGGTCTGAACACTTCGTTCAACTCCCTGATCACGAACTTTGGTCTGCAGGGTGCGGCGATCGGCGACGGAGAGTGGTACCGGTTGCTTACCGGCGGGTTCCTCCACGCAGGGCTGCTCCACCTTGGCTTCAACATGTTTGCCCTGTTTTTTCTGGGGCGGATACTCGAACCCTCAATCGGCACTTCCCGTTTTCTGTTCGTTTACTTCGCGTCTCTGCTGGCTGGCTCGTTCGGCGCGATCCTGCTTTCCGGCAACTTCGTCGTGACGGTCGGGGCATCAGGTGCCGTTTTCGGCATCTTCGGTGCGACTTTCATCATCGCTCGGGGGCGTGGCATGAACACCATCGCCAGGGAAATCGGTGTGGTTCTCGGGATCAACCTGCTGATCACCTTCGCGATTCCGGGGATAAGCATCGGTGGCCATCTCGGCGGGTTGATTGGCGGAGTCCTCTGCGGACTGCTTATTGTCGCCGGTGAACGCGGCAAGCTCGGTTCAAGTGCGAAGTTTGTTGAGTACGGCGGCTTTGCCACTGTGGCCGTGGTCAGTTTCCTCGCAGCCGTGTTGATCTCGGAGCCAGCGTCCCAGTTTCAGTTTGTACCAGCATTGATCAGCCTTCTGCCTCTCTGACCGGGGTAGCGGCACGCGCGCACGACACGGGTCAGGACAGGGCTTCGACCTGCGACCATCACTTCGGATCAGGGTCTCGAGGTCGGTTTCAGTTAACCGAACGCCGCCAATGCGTAGCATCAAAGTATGGCTCTGCTCGAGAATCAGGAAATAGAAGACAGGCTCGAAGCCCTTGGCGGCTGGGAGCGAAAAGGTGTTGAGATCGTTCGCGAGTTCAAGCTCGACGACTTCGTTGGCTCAGTGAAGTTCGTTGATGCGGTGGTTGGACCGGCCGAGCGCATGGCCCACCACCCGGATATCGCGATCTCGTGGGACACCGTCACGGTTTCGATATCCACTCATTCCGAGGGTGGGTTGACCGCGGCTGACTTTGAGCTGGCGGGGCAGATAGACGACCTTCTTTAGGACCCGGCCCGGTCGTCGGCCGCCCGGCCCCCTGCTGGCCACCGGTCGTGACATTGGTCAGTCGTATTCGTGGAAGCCACGACCGGTTTTCTGACCGAGATCGCCGGCAGCGACCTTGCTGCGAACCGATTCCGGAGCCCGGTGTTCGGGGTTTCCCGACTCGGCGTACAGCTTGTCGCTGATCGCCACTGCGACATCCAGGCCGACCAGGTCCAGCAGGGCCAGCGGCCCCATCGGGTGGGCCAGCCCCAGCGTCAGGCACGTGTCTACATCAGCTGCCGGCATGCCGGTCCGCTCCTGCAGCCGGGCTGCGTCGAAGAGGTACGGAAAGAGCAGTCGGTTGACCACGAAGCCCGCCGTATCCGGCACCTCAACCGGGGTCTTGCCGGCGCTGCGGCACCAGTTCGCTGCTCGCTGGCTAACCGCCGGTTCAAGTCCATCCGGAAAGCAGAGTTCGACCAGTCGCATGACCGGCACGGGATTGAACACATGAAGTCCAAAGAGACGCTTTCGCTGACCGCACGCCTCAGCCAGTGAGCTCACCGAAAGCGATGAGGTGGTGGTCGCCAGGTCGGCGTCTGGTGCCGCTTCGGCCAGTTGGCTCAGCAGCCGGACCTTTGTTTCATGGTCTTCTACTATCGCTTCCACTGCCAGTGAGGCGGAAACCAGATCCGAAAGCTCCGTCGTGACCCGGATCCGACCGGCATCACCGCCGTCGACCCGGGGGCAGGCTGACTCCAGGGCACCCCGCGCTCTTTCGGCCGATTTATCGCTTCTCGTCAGGAGCCATACTCGCTCGCTGCCGGAGGAGGCCAGGGCCGCAAGGCCAATCGCGATCGCGCCGCTGCCGGCGACGGCGAGCTCCTCATGGGGATTCGGTTCCATCGCTCCACCCTACGGATTTTCGACCTCGCATACGGGCCTTGACCGGCCGGTCAACCTGAGTTTGAGGGCACCGATTCCGGGGCGACCAGAAACCCATCGGTCTGTTGAGCACCCCCGCTCAGATGCCCCGTTCCGGCCACGAGCTTGACCACATGTCGAGCCTCTGAACGGGGTTTTTGCTCCCTTCCTGACCTCCGGCACTACCTGTAGCCTGCCGTCAATGATGGCAATGGATCGTGTGGCGTTCGGCGCCTTGGGGGACACCCCCGATGAGATGGCGGATATGGCCCGCAAGGCCGAACAAGCCGGCTTTGACTCGGTCTGGGCGATCGAGCTCTTTCGTAACGCTTTTACCCAGACAACCTGGCTGGCCAGCCAGACTGAGAAGGTAGACATCGGGACATCGATTGCCTGGGGTTTTGTGCGCAGCCCGATGACCATGGCGATGAGCGCGATGGACATTGACGAAATTTCGGGCGGTCGCTTCCGGCTGGGGCTCGGCCCTGGGGTCAAGCGGTTGATCGAGACCTGGCACAACGCCGACTACGGCCGACCGGCACCGCATCTTCGGGAGACGATCCAGGCAGTCCGCGAGATAATCCGAGCTGCCGCTGCTGGGGAGCCGGCAGCTTTCAAGGGTGAGTACTACGACATTGACATCAAGGGGTGGTACCGCTCGACCCCACCGGTTCGGGCTGAGATCCCGATCTACACGGCGGCCGTTCAGGGCGGTATGTGTCGCATGGCCGGCGATGTTGCCGACGGTCTGATCGGCCATCTGATCTGTTCACCGAGCTGGATTGAAGAGGTGGTTGTGCCCAATTTTGAGCTCGGACTTTCCCGGTCCGGACGCGAGCGCCGGGACTTCACCTTCGTTCCGAGTATCTGCGTAGCGATCGACGACGATTATGAGCGAGGTCTGGATGCGGCACGTCGTACGCTCGCCTTCTACTCGACCGTCAAGACGTATCTGCCGCTGTTCGACCACCACGGCTTTGGTCAAAACGCAACCGACGCTGCTGCCGCATTCCGAAACGGGGATCTTGAGGGCGTTGCGGCTGCTATCTCAGACGAAATGGTCGAGCTCTACTGTGCGGTCGGGACGGCCGACAAGGTCCGCGCGAAGGTCAAGGAGATCACGCCGTTTGCCGACGTGGTTTTTCCCGGCGCGCCAACTTACTTCATCCCCAACGAACAGATCGTCGAGTACAACGAACGAATCACAGAGACGTTCGGTACCCCGGCTTCCGGTTAAAAGTTGATGAAGATCCTCGAGGAGGAGGTGTCGGTCGGCAATGTCAGCCTCACCTTCCGGCGTACAGCGGGACGCGGCCATCCGGTAGTCATGCTGCATGGGCTGATGGATTGCGCCGAGAGCTGGGACCCGTTTGCCCGTGCTATCTCAAGGCCCACGCTGGCCTTTGACCTTCCAGGCTTCGGTCACAGCTCACTCGCGGGCGATGACATCTGGAACTGGCAGGGCATCTTTGATCGAGCGCTGAAGAGGCTCGGCGTGGACAGCGCCTACCTGCTGGGTCACTCGCTCGGAGGAGCGCTCGCGTCTGCTTTGGCCGCAAAGCAGCCGGAACGAGTCCGATCCCTGCTGCTGGTTGCGCCAGCCGGGTACAGCCGTATTCCACTTGCCCAGCTGTTGGCCCGGCCAGAGATGGAGTTTCTGCTGGGGCAGACGGCCCCGCGGGCGATGCGTTTCCGTCCGCTCGTGAACCTCACCTACCGGAACCTTTTTTCGCATCATCACGACCTGTCGGACGGATTGAGCAGCCGGCTTGTCGCATCGCGCAATTCCATGGTGCCAGGCATACGAAACGGAATGCACCTGCTGCGCGATCTTTCGCAAAACCCGTTCTCGGATATCTCGTACGGAGGGCCGGTTGCCGGACTCTGGGGAGAGTACGACCGGATGGTTCCGCCGAAGTACTCGATGAAGGGTCTGCTGCGTGTGTTTCCCCAGGCCGATACGGAGATGATGGAAGGCATCGGTCATCACCTCCAGGAGGAGGCGCCCGGTGCAGTGCTCGACTGGATCGCAAGCCATACCCGGTCCAGTATCCGTGAGCCGATGCTGGTCGCGGCCGACCTGCCGTTCGGCTGAGGTTTGATTCGGTCCGAAGGCGCCTTTTTCGGCCTAGTCCCGACGGCTGCCGAGACCCAGATCAGGAGTTATGGCGACTCCTTCGATCAGATCGGCGGTATCGGCCTCACCTGAGCAACCCTGGAGATTCTGAGCAAGCTCTGCTGCCCGGGCCCTGTAGGAATCCTCAGTCAGCACCTTTCGCACCGCTCGCCCGATCTTGCCGGGCGAAATCGGGCGGTAGATCGGTATTCCGGTGCCCAGCCTGCCCACCTTGGCCGCCCAGGCCCAGTGGTCCCTGCCGTCGGGTATCACGACGGTCGGGGTGCCGGCTCTGGCTGCCGCGGACATGCTCAAATGGCCGCCGTGCATCACGGCGACGTCCGCTGCCGCAAGCCAGGCATCGTTGTCAACCACTTCAAGCGCCGTGATGCCCGAACCCGGCGCCTCAATCAATTCGGGGCTGACGGCGCCCATGGTTACGATCGCTATATCGGCATCCAGACCAGCGAGCTTTTTTGAGATTTCACCGATAGCGGCCGGGGAGCCAAGGGTGCCCTGGCTGGCGAAGACGAGCGGGCGGTTGCTCTTGGGGGGCGGCTTTGTTCCCCCAGAGGCTGACCAGGTCACTGGTCCGACCAGGTGCCAGCCATCAGGCAGCGGCCGTGAGGGCGGATCGAGCTCGGCCGTGGTCGTAAAGGCTGTGCACGGTCCGATGATCGGCAGGCCTTCCCCAGGCCCCAGCCCCAGATGTCGCCGGGCCGCGGCCAGCCTCTCGGTCAGCTCTCGCGCTCCGAAGGGATCGCGCTCAAAGATTGACTCGATCCGGGTCGCGACGTGAAGGGGGTGACGGAGCATCCCCAGCCGCCGGCGCCCTGAGTTCAACTGGCTGTAACCGGTGGCGGAAAAGAAGTGGTTGAGCGTCACCGTTGGAACGCCTGCGAGCTCGGCGGCAGGGGCGGCTGAAAATCTCATGTCGATAACGACGACGTCCGGCTTTTCGGCTTCGATCAGCTGCCGGTCGCGATCTATGCGATCTGGCAGATCGGCGAGCTCTGGCAGAGCTGCTGTGAGGTGATTGTGATCGTCAAATCCTTCGATCGGCATTTCATCGACTTCGACGATCCTGATTCCTTCGCCTTTGATCAGGTCCGATCTGGTCCCCCCGTAAGCGATGACTGACTCAGCTCCTCGAGCGACAAGTTCGGATGCGACTGAAAGACAGGCTCCGGCGTGGGCAAGACCGGCACCCGGGGATAATGGAAAGAAGAGCGCCTTCACTGTTTGACCAGGCCTCCCCGCTCAATCAACTGGGCGCTCTGGAAGTGGGCCTGGGCCAGCCGGGGCCTTACGATCGCACTCATCGTCTCTCCGAGGATCCGGTTGATCAGCACTTCATCTCCTCCCTTGGGGACATTCAGGGGAGGGCCGACGAAGCCCCTCATTTTTGATCCTTCTCTGAAGGAGACCGCTGGCAGGATGGGCGCGCCAGTCTCAAGGTGAAGGCGAGCGAGTCCTGGCGGTACGCGGACCGTGCGGCCCAGGTAAGTGGTTTCGAGATCACTGCCCTTGGTGTCCCATGCCAGCCAGCAGACTCCTCCATCCTCAAGGACCGCACGCAGTACCGGGTAGGAGCCTCCGAGGTGAACCCAGCGGTGACCGAGTTCTTCAATCCAGATGTTCTGCATCTTTACCCAGCGGCCGGAAAAGCCATCTGGCATCCATTCCTCCGGGGGGTGCCCTCCCGAAAGGTAAACCTTGAAGCCGTGATGAGCCAGAGCATGATGAAGGCTGAGCATCGGGCCAAAATGCATCCCGGCAAGCAGTACACCTCGACCTGAAGCAATCGCTTTGCGAAGACCCGCAGCACCTTCGACAGGCATCTTTCGGGCCATCCATGGGCGCAGGCTGAGTTCGCTCTGCATAGCTTTTTCCTGGCGATATTTACGACCAAATCGAGCTACTGCCTCTGACCCCTCGGGCTCGCCGGTGAGGGCGACGGCAATCTGCCTGGCCTGGTCTCGACGGGATCTGATCAGGCGCCATTCAAGGCTGCCCCTGAGCTTCGCCAGTCTGACGGCAAGGAGCGCTGGAAGAAGCCGGTGCAGAGCAGGCAGACCGTAGAGACGACTTACGAGGCCGTCGGGCCGGGTGACGATCTCCTGTGCTCGGGTGGATTCGGCACGTTTGAGATATTCGTTCATGATCTCGAGGGCAGTAGCGCTTCGATCTGGTGAATCAACTCGCCAGCCAGTGGCAAAGACTGAATCTCTTCTCCAGCCTGGAGGGCAGCTGAAGACGGATAGTCACCTTCAATCAACGATGTCAGGGCTGTGGCCACCCTCTGGCCCAGTGAATCGATCGAAAGGTGGGCCAGAGTATGAAAATCAGCGGAGACTTCGAAGGGCTCCATCGGTCTGGGGGAGACTGGAACATGCAGTCCGGCCCCGAGGCTCTCAACTGCGCGCGCCGTGGTTTCCTGTTCGGTATTTCTGGGGATCATGATCTGTGGCAGGCCGGCAGCCAGAGCCTCCTGGGCTATTCCGAATCCGCCACCGTGAATGACCGCTGAGGTCTCGCCAAGCAGGTTATCGATCGGTATCCGACCAAACTTCCGGAGCATCGGATGTGCTGCAAGGTCCTCGGGTAGGTCATAGGCCGAATCGTCCACGACGTCAGCCCGGCAGCCGGCGGCGAGAACGCCGCGAAGTACGGGCTCTCCGATTTCCCAGGCCCTGAAGCTCAGGTAAACGAGCACGCGGGCTGAACCCGATGGTCTGTCTGTCACGACCGCAGGCGACGGCAGATTTCCAGGGCGCAGGTGGAGGGCATTCCGGCAGGTACCGAAGACCGGGTGGCCGGGCACAACCGTCGCATCTCCCTCGATCAGGGTGTCTACCGCAGGGGCAGGTCTCCCGATCGCTCCAAACGCAGTTTCGAGTATGCGGTCGACCGGCGTTGTCCTGACCCTCGGGTCGGCACCGTCGAGCCAGCGTGCCCAGGGCCCATAATCGGGGAGAAACGGAGGGTGAGTCACCTGGACGACCGGGATTCCCCGTGAAGCAGCAAGGCTTCCCACCCCCAGGACCTGGTCGATGACCAGAAGATCCGGTCTGGTGCGCTCAATCACACCATCGAAATAGCTGAGCGTGGCGATCAGGCCATCGGCGGCATCCCGCTGGTAGGCGCTGAAAACCGCATCGAGGTCCGGGATGAACAGGTAGGGAGGTTGAACGCCCTGAGGCGGCGCGACCCGCTCCCGGTAGCCCGGCGGCGGAACATCCACCGGGCAGGTCCCCTCAAGCAGTCTTCCGGCTCGAAAGCCGGTCAGGGCAGCCGAGCATTCATGCCCTCCGCCAATCAGGGAATTGAGCAGCGGCTCGCATCGGGAGACGTGCCCTGAGCCAATGCCCGAGATGCAGAAAAGGATCCTCATGCGAGATGCTGATGCTAGTGGAGGGACAAAGCTCAACCGAACGGAAGGGTCGGACTGCTGACCGCACCGGCTCCGAACAGGCAAACGTCCTGCTGATCCACGGTCTTGGATCGAGGGGATCCGACCTCTCTCGAGTCGCGGACGGACTCTCGGGCAATGAGATCGTCGCCATGCCGGATCTGCGCGGTCACGGTCAATCGCCTCCGGGTCCAGCCGGACAGCTTGAGGATTTCGCGGTCGACCTGCTGCCTTTGATTGACGAACATGAGCAACTGCTGGTCGGAGCCTCTTTCGGCGCCTGGGTGGCTCTGGCACTGTGGCGAATGCGCCCGGAGCGGGTCACCGGCGTGATTCTCGTTGACCCGCCGCTGACCTACGGACCTTTGTTTGAATGGGCCTCCCGGGGGGGGACTCACGGCCATCCGGACAGGCAATCCCGGGAGCGGATTCTTGGAAAGCTGACCGCTGTTTATCACTCCAGAGATGAGCACGAGGCTGTGAATCTGATGAAGGAGCATCCTTTGACCATGCATCTGAACGACGCTGACCGGGCCTCCAACGCACGCTCCCTGATGGCCGCGGATCGCCCCACCCTGCTGGCTGGTCTTGCTCTGGTGAACCGACCTGAAGATCAGATGAGACCACCCAACAGTGGAGTTGTACCGGTGATTTTGTTCGGAGATCAAAGTTCACTTACGGGCCCGGAGCGATCTCAGCTTTTTGCCGAGGGAATCGGTGGCAGGACTGTGTCTTACCACGGCGGGCATGTGGCTCATTTTGAGGCACCGACGGAGGTTGCCGCCTGTATTCAGCAGGTCCTTGGAAGCGACGAAAGTTATGAGATAGCGGTTCGGTAAGCCGGTCGATCGAGTTCACCGATCAGGGGGTGACTCCCGCCCTGGCACTCGCTGCGCGTCGAGTTGGCTCACTCGATGTGGACGACCAGCTTGCCCGTGTTTTCGCCGGCGAAGAGCATGTTGAGCGCGTTCGGGAGCTCTTCGAATCCTTCGACGACCGTCTGCTCTGATCGCAGGCTACCGTCGGCTACCCAGCCGGAGAGTTCGCGGATAGCCTCGCCAAAGCGCGCGTAGTAATCCAGAATGATGAATCCCTGGAGCGTTACCCGGTTGATCAGCAGGTTGCCGAAAGTACGCGGGCCGGGGGGGAGTTCAGTCTCGTTGTAACCGGAGATCAGCCCGCAGAGAACCATTCTCGCGCGCAGGTTCAGCCGGGCCATGACCGCTTCCATGATTTCACCGCCGACGTTCTCGAAGTTGACATCAATCCCGTCGGGCGTTGCCGCCTTGAGCTGCTCCCGCCAGTCGTCAGCCTTGTAATCGACGGCAGCGTCGAAGCCGAGTTCATCGATCAGCCAGGCACATTTCTCGGGGCCACCGGCGATGCCGACCACCCTGGCACCCCTGATCTTTGCCAACTGTCCGGCCACGGAACCGACCGCCCCGGCAGCGGCGGAGACAACCACCGTTTCGCCCTCCTTCGGTTCGCCGATTTCGAGCATGCCAAAGTAGGCAGTGCAGCCGGTCATACCCAGTGTGCCAAGCAACTGGGCGGGCTCAGCCTGGACTTCGGGCGGAACGACCATGAGCGGCATCGCGTCGCTGACCACGGCGTAATCCTGCCACCCGGTCAGGCCGTTGACCAGAGTCCCCACCGGAAAGTTCGGATTGTTCGATTCAACCACCTCGCCCAGCCCGAGGGCTCGCATTACCTCTCCGATCGCCACCGGGGGAAGGTAGGTCGGCTCTTCACCGATCCAGGTCCGGTTGGTCGGGTCAATCGAGATCCATTTGACCTTGACCAGCGCCTCACCTTCACCGATTTCCGGCACGGGCTCCCGCACCAGGTCGTAAGTGTTTTCGTCCACGGGCCCGGTCGGGCGCTCGGCCAGCAGGAAACGGCGGTTTTCTTCACTCATGTCCCTGAGGCTACCGCCCTTGGACTTGCCAACCTCGGTTCCGCTTGGGTTAGGATCGTCGAATGAGCAAACGCGTGTTGATTCTGGGCGCAGGCTTCGGTGGACTCGAATTGAGCACAATGCTCTCCGAGGAGGTCGCGGACGAAGTCGAAGTGACGCTGATAGACCGGAACGACGCCTTCACTTTTGGCTACTCGAAGCTCGACGTGATGTTTGGCCGCGAGCAGATGTCCGATGCCCGACTACCGTATGCAGAGTTCGTCAAACCGGGCGTCCGCCTGCTTCGGGAGGAGATCATCTCGATCGATCCCGAAGGCAAAAGCGTTACGACAGATGCGGGTGTCCACGAAGCCGATGTGCTGGTGATCGCCCTCGGGGCCGATTTCGACTTCGACGCCACGCCTGGCCTGGCCGAGTACGGCAACGAGTTTTACACCTTCGGTGGTGCCGAAGAACTGGCCGGGATCATCCCCGGATTCACTTCGGGGAATGCGATCATCGGAGTCTGCGGTACTCCGTTCAAGTGTCCGCCGGCGCCCAGCGAATGCGCACTGTTGCTCCACGACGACCTCGTAGCCAAGGGGGTGCGGGGCGACTGCACGATTACCTTTGTTTTGCCGCTGCCGTCCCCGGTCCCTCCTTCCCCCGAGGTTTCCGCCGTGATTGAGGCTGAGCTTGCCGACCGCGGCATCGTGTTCATGCCGAACAGTCGTATTGCTTCGCTCGACGGGAGCCGGGGCGTTGCCGTGCTGGACGACGGTGGGGAGCTGCCCTACGACCTCTTCCTCGGGGTGCCGAAACACCGTGGTCCCGAAGTGGTTATCGCAAGCGGCCTTACGGAAGACGGCTATGTGCCGGTTGATTTCAAGACACTTGAGACCCGTTTTCCCGGCGTGTACGCCGTAGGTGATGTAGCCACCGCAGGAGTACCCAAAGCGGGTGTTTTTTCGGAAGGAGCCGCAATGATCGTGGCTCGCAACATCATCGCTGGCCTCGGCCGTGGTGAGCCGGCGGGACCGTACCAGGGAAAGGGCTCCTGTTACATCGAATTCGGAAAGGACCGCGTGGCCCGAGTCGACATCGACTTCCTCTCCGGGCCCAAGCGCACCGGCACTCTCCACGCGGCCTCGGCCGAGCTGGTAGCCGAAAAGGAACTGTTCGGCTCTAGCCGGAAACTGCGCTGGTTCGGACTCTGACCCTCAGCCGAGCCTGGCGATAAAGGCTCGAAGGCAGCCAAGGCTTCACGTTTCCGGCCTCAGGTCGGGTCGCCGGGAGTGTGCGGCTGGCCGCTGTATTGCGAGAGAGCTTCAAGCCTGGCGATCTCGCGCTCACCGAACTGACGGGCTGGATCGTCGGCAGCAAGCGGTTCGATCAGTCGGCGGACCCGGTTTCTGATCTGTAGGGCAAAGTGCGGGGTGACTGCGCCGGTAAGTTCCCGGATGTCTTCGGGGGTTACCTGATCGCCGGAATCCAGTACTCCGAGGTGCTCTGTTTCACTCATGGTCAGCTTTCATTCATCGCTTTTCAGCCGGTCAGGGGCCTTCGTCCGGCGCTTCGGGGTCAAGGGACGGTGTTGAGGGTTTCTACAGGAGTCAATTCGGCGGCGTCGTCGATCACGGCCTGCTGGTCCACATCGATGACTGATTCATCCCCGATTATCCACAGGTGGTTGTAGAGCGCCCGGGTTGGGTCGGTGTCGTATCCGGGCTTCACGTCAAGCAGGTAGTCGAGCACCACCTGTGAAAGTTCGCTGCTGCCTTCGGTCAGGAGTACCGCCGGCCAGGTTCCGCCGGTTGAAAGCGGGGTGGAGGCGATCGTGTCCATCGGCCGGTCAGCACGGGCTACCGTGTAGCCGTGACCGGGGTCGTTCAGGTTCCATCCGAATGAGCCGCTGGAGAAAGTGACCAGGGCCACCGAGTTGGCTGCCGGATCGCTCCCGGCAACACGCTCGAGGGTCTTTGTCACCTTGCCGAGTTGCTTGAAAGCATCGGCGGACACCGCTTCGGGTGGACCGAGTACAAAAACCGGGACATCAGCATTTACTTTCTTCTTCAGAAATCTGATCGTCTCCTTCGGTACCTCCCTGGTTCCTGTGAAGAGCACGACATCGCCGGAGCGGGCCGCCCAGGTGGCGGCCGGAACGGAGAACCCGGGGTCTTCCGAGGAAACGACCACGAACGCGTCGGGGGATCCTCCCAGCTTGAACTTGAGCTCGGCTGCGTTGACTGCGAGCGCTGCCGGGTCAGTTCCGACTACGGCTTTCACCCCGTAACCGGTCGGGGGAGCGATGTCGCCGAAGGTAAAAACCTCGGCGAGTCCCGTAGTCGGAGAGCTGGTTGGATCGAGCTGCTCGACCACATCGAGCCCGTCTTCTGAAAGCTTGCCCGAGGGAGCGAGGAGAATCGGCGAGCCGATCGGTCGTGCGCTGAAACTGGAGGCCACGATTCCGGCCTGCCAGTCCTCGGCGCTCACGATCGAGACTGCCGAGGGCGGTGTGCCAGGGCCAGTGGTCGGGTAAGCGGCAAGGGCTGCCGCAAGTGAAATGTCAACCGGATCGGTTCCGCTGATCCGGGTCGTGTTGCGGGTGGCAACGATCGGATAGCCAAGCGAGGTCGCGCTCGTTCCACTGACCTCTCCGGGAGGCGCAATGACCAGAGGGGAGTCAGAGCCAGCATCGTTTGATCCAGCCCCGTCCCTTCCTGAATCGGCACCGACGTCAAAGAAAAAATGTGCGACAAAGGCGGCCAGAATCAGGGTAAGCACTACAAGTATTCCGAGTCCCACCCAAGGCACACCGGAAGAGGCGGGTGCCCCGGAGGGGGCGTTAATGGGCTGTCTTCCGGAGGCGGACATCAAGCAAACCGTACCGCTCGGCCGAAGTCGTAAGAATGGAGGCCATGCCATACCCGGCTGGAACAGTCACTAACAGCGAAGGCCACCTCGAAATCGCGGGCTGCGACGTGGTCGATCTGGCCGAGCGTTTCGGTACTCCGTCGTACCTTTTTTCCGTGTCGGAGATGCGCAGCCGCGCCCGGGCCTACCTTGATGCCTTCGGCGCGCGCACGGACGAGTTTGAGGTGCTTTACGCAAGCAAGGCGCTTCCGGTCACCGCGGCCTATCGCCTCTTTGCCGAGGAGGGGCTTTCGGTTGATGTCGCCTCCGGTGGCGAGTTGACCATGGCATTGGCTGCCGGTTACGAACCCTCACGGATCTACATGCATGGCAACAACAAGACAGACGCTGAGATCAGGCTGGCGGAGGAGTCCGGGGTGGGTCACCTGATCCTGGATTCGTTCGATGAAATCGAGCGCTGTGAGCGGGTGCTCCAGAATCAGCAGGACGTACTCATCCGGGTGACTCCGGGCATCAGGCCCTCGACCCATACCTACATCCAGACCGGTCAGCTTGACTCCAAGTTCGGCTTCGGCCTCGAGGACGGCTCGGCTGAGCAGGCGATTTGGCGAACTTTGGCCTCGGAAAGACTCAATCTGGTCGGCCTTCATTTCCACATCGGCTCCCAGATCTTCGAAACGGAGCCATACCGCCTTGCGGTCAAGGCACTCGCCGGGATCAACGGCGACTGGTGTCGCATGCTCGATCTCGGTGGTGGCTTGGGTATTTCTTATGGAAGTGCCGACGAGCCACCTGCGATCGAGAGCTATGTTCACCTCAAGATCGAGGCAGTGAGGGAGTTCTTCGGCCATGACGTCAAGATTCTGATCGAGCCCGGTCGCTCGCTTGTTGGAAACGCCGGCGTGACCATCTACACGGTCGGCACAATCAAGGAGATTCCCGGAGTCCGCACCTATGTTGCGGTCGACGGCGGCATGTCTGACAACCTGCGCCCCATGCTCTACAACGCCAGGTACGAGGCAGCTATTGCCAATCGGGCCGGCCGGGCGGCGGAAACCGTTGCCACCATCGCCGGGTCTCATTGCGAGTCCGGGGATATTCTGGTCCGTGACGTGGCACTCGCCGATCCCCATGTGGGCGACATCCTGATTACTCCGGCAACCGGCGCCTATGGTCACGCCATGGCAAATAACTACAACGGCATGCCCCGGCCACCGGTGATTTTCCTCGAGAATGGCGAGGCCAGGGTTGTGGTCCGCCGCGAAACCTGGAACGACCTTCTGGCGAGGGACTCATGAGTGAAGACGGCAACGTGGCACCGGTGAAGGTTGGCCTGCTGGGCCACGGGACCGTCGGCGGTGCCTTTGCGAAGCTGCTCGTGGACCGTGCTCCGGCCATCAGTTCGGCCACTGGCCGCCAGGTGGAAGTAGGTGGCGTGCTCACCACTTCCGGTGGTGACTTTGAACAGATCCTTCGTGACTCAGACGTGATTGTCGAACTGATGGGCGGCACTGACACCGCCCGCGCCCACGTGCTCGCGGCGCTGAACTCAGGCAAGCCGGTGATAACCGCCAACAAGCAGTTGCTGGCGCAGCACGGAGCTGAACTTTTCGCAGCTGCCGAAAAGGCGGGGGTCCAGTTGCGCTTCGAGGCAGCCGTCGCCGGTGTCGTTCCGGTGATCAGGGTGGTCCAGGAGGCATTCGGGGCCGTCGAGTTCAACAAGATCTCGGGCATCGTCAACGGAACGACCAACTTCATTCTCTCCGAGATGGCCTCAACCGGCGCCCCTTACGAGGATGTGCTCGCCCGCGCGCAGGATCTCGGCTACGCCGAAGCTGATCCGACCGATGACGTAAACGGAGCCGATGCTGCCGCCAAGATGGCGATCCTGGCCCGGCTTGCGTTTCACACACCGGTCGACTTCTCCGAGGTCTCTTTTGAGGGGATTGAGTCCGTCCAGCCGGATGACCTCGCCTACGCCAAGGAGCTCGGCCTCTCGCTGAAGTTGCTCGGGGTAGCTGAGCGTTTTGACAATGGCATCACGGTCCGGGTGTTTCCGTGCTTCCTGTACCCCGGCCACCCGCTGTCGCCGATCGAAGGGCCGTTTAATGCGGTCACGGTTCAGGCACCCGAGATCACTGAGGTGACGATGTCGGGCCCTGGGGCAGGGGGGATAGAAACCGCGTCGGCCGTGCTCGGCGATCTGGTTTCGGTCATCTCCGGCGACGCACCGGTGCATCAGGCCAGGAACAACCTGCCGGTGCTTGCTGATGTCGATTCCTCTTTTTACCTGCACCTGGAAGTAGCCGATGAGCCTGGCGTCCTCGCTCAGGTCGCGAAGGCCCTCTCCGACAGCGGTATTTCGGTCAAGAGCGTGGTCCAGAAAGGGATGGGCAACGATGCCCGCCTGGTCATGGTCGTTCACCGTTGCTCCGAGAAGCTCTTCATGGCAGCAGTCGAGCAGATAGCCCGGCTCGAATCATTGCGCTCCGGCCCGCGCTTCATCCGGGTTATTGAAGAGGAGTTCTGAGCAGACCATGCCCCAGCCCCTTATCGAGAGATTCCGTGACTACATCCCGCTGGAGCCGGGCGATCCGATCGTTTCAATTAATGAAGGTTCGACCCCGCTGGTTCCAGCCCCCCGGCTTTCTGAACGTATCGGCGCCAACGTCTTCCTGAAAATTGAAGGCGCGAACCCGACCGGTTCCTTCAAGGACCGCGGAATGACCGTAGCTGTCTCTCGGGCCAAAGGCCGCGGGGCCGAGGCGGTCATCTGTGCGTCAACCGGAAACACCGCAGCCAGCGCCTCCGCCTATGCCGTCCGGGCCGGCCTGACCTGTGCGGTGATCGTCCCCGAAGGCAAGATCGCGATCGGCAAGCTCGCCCAGGCTTTGATTCACGGTGCCCGGGTCATCGCGCTCGAAGGCAACTTCGACGATGCCCTGGTCATCGTGCGTGAACTGGCTGAGCGTCACCCGATTGAGCTGGTCAACTCGGTGAATCCGTTTCGGATCGAGGGTCAAAAGACCGCCGCCTTCGAGCTGATCGAAGAGCTCGGCGGCCCACCCGAAGCGCTCTCAATCCCGGTCGGGAACGCCGGAAACGTCACCGCTTACTGGAAGGGGTTTCAGGAATGGAACACCTCACCGATCCTTTACGGATTTCAGGCAGCCGGCTCGGCTCCGCTGGTGAATGGCGCTCCGGTTGCCAAGCCGGAGACGATCGCTTCGGCCATACGGATCGGCAGTCCCGCTCGGTGGGAGGAGGCCATGAACGCCTTCAACTCGTCACGCGGCCGGGTCGCCGCGGTTACCGATGAACAGATTCTCGACGCCTACAAATGGCTGGCGACCAACGAAGCAGTCTTCTGCGAACCCTCTTCCGCCGCCTCAGTCGCAGGCCTGCTGACCCACGGCCTTCAGACAGTTGACGGGATGGAAAAGCCGGAGACTGTCGTCTGCGTCCTTACCGGTCACGGACTTAAGGACCCCGACACCGCGCTCGGCACGGCACCCTCGGTGATCAGCTGCGTCAATGACATCACTGCAGTCGAGCACGCTGTCTTCGACTGACTCGCGAAGCCTTGAAAGTCTGGCCTGCCAGCGGGCCGTGACGCATCATTTTCCCGTCGGTGAGGACCAGAGGGGAAAGGGCTTCAGGAAAGTCAGGCGCGAAGGCGGTAGCCCTTTACGAACAGGCGGTGGTTGAGGGCAAGGAGAGCTGAGGTGGCCAGAGCGAGGGCCATCAGCGAGAGCGGCACGTTTACGTCGGAGCTACCCAGAAACCCGTATCGGACGAGATTGATCATGTAGAAGACGGGGTTGAAGTGGGTGATCGTCTGCCAGGGCTCCGGCAGTAGTGCCGAGGAGTAGAACACGCCCCCCAGGAAAATCAGCGGAGTCAGGACAAAGGTCTGGGCGAACGAGACGTCATCGAACTGCTCGGCCCGGATACCCACCAGAACTCCAAGCTGGGAAAAGAAGAAGCCGACCAGAATCAGCGACGGGATCAGAACGAACACATGTTCAACCGGCAAGTTGATCAGGAGAGCGGCCACAAGAAAAGTAACTACGGTGATGATCAGGCCACGCAGAAAGCCACCCAGGGAAAAGGCGAGCAGCAGCTGAAGGGGGGAGGCAGGCGACGAAAGCTGATCATCAATCGCACGCTGGAATTTCTGCTGGAGGATTGATGAAGAGTTGTTTGAGAAGGCATTCAGTGCCCAGGCCATCATGATCAGACCGGGGGTGACAAAGACGACGTACTCGACCCCGTCGAGCTCGCCGACCCGGGTGCCAAGGGCAGCACCGAAGACCGTGATGTAAAGAAAGGTCTCCAGCAGCGGGGCACCGATGGTCTGGCCCTTGATCTTCATGAAGCGACTGACCTCGCGGCGGGTCAGGGCGCTGAAACGGATCAGTCCGGGGCTCATCCGAGTTCCCTCCCCTCGGCTTCGGCCAGGGCAATCGCCTTCGCTCGGGACAGCTCTTCTCGGCCAACCAGCGAGAGGTATGCGTCCTCGAGACTTTCGACCTGGAATTTCGCTGCGAGTTCCGGACTGCTGCCTTCTGCCACGATCCGGCCCCCGTTGATGAAGGCGATCCGGGTGCATAACTGCTCGGCTTCCTCTAGGTAGTGGGTAGTCAGGAGGATGGTGGTCCCCTCGGTATTGACTCGCTGTACGTACTGCCAGAGCTCCAGGCGGAGCTCGACATCGACTCCGGCGGTGGGCTCGTCAAGGATCAACAGGCGAGGACGGTGCATCAGCGCCCGGGCCAGCACCAGGCGGCGTTTCATCCCGCCTGAAAGGGTGCGGGTTCGTTCGTCCTTTTTTTCCGTCAGCGAAAAGGCTTCGAGCAGCTCCTTGACCCGGTCTCTGCGGTCGTTCTTCTTCATTCCGAAATATCCACCGTGGAAGTCGAGGGTCTCCTCAGCGGTCAGAAACCAGTCCAGATTGAGATCTTGCGGGGCAAGCCCAACCGCCTCCCGTGCCGCCTGGTAGCCACTGACGGCATCATTCCCAAAGATCCGGATCGTGCCAGAAGATGGCGAAGCCAGTCCCGTCGAGCAGTGAATCAAGGTGGACTTTCCGGCACCGTTCGGACCAAGCAGACCGAAGAACTCACCCGAGGCAATCTCAAGCGAAACACCTTTGAGGGCTTCGGTACCGGTCGGGTACTTCTTGGTCAGGTCGGTGATCTTCAGTGCGGGCGGTGAGTCGCCAACCGAAATCGGCAGGGACTGAGCAGAGGGGGATTCAAGCATTTGATCATCATGACCTTTTGGTGTCTCCGGGGTCATCCTGACCCCCGGCACCGGGAGCACTAAATCTTTATGGATCAGGATTCAATACCTTTCGCGTCGTGACTGACCGCCACCGACTGGTCCGGGTACCGGCTTCTTCAGCCAATCTTGGTCCTGGCTATGACGTAATGGCGGTCGCACTGGACGTCTGGCTTGAACTCGAAGTTACGGAGACCGGGCAGTTCTCGGTTGAATGTGAACTTGAAGTCCCGCCCGGTCGAGACAACCTTGTGGTCCGGGCTTTCGAGACTCTCCATCCCTCTGATGGCCTGAGTTTCAGGATCGGCGGCGACATCCCGCTTGCGCGGGGCATGGGGTCGAGCGCTGCGGCAATAGTCGCGGGTCTCGTGGCAGCTGATCACATGTATGAACTCGGAATTGAGCGTCAGGAGATGCTTCAGCGAGCCACTGAACTGGAAGGGCATCCGGATAACGTTGCTGCTGCGATTTGCGGTGGATTCGTAGTCTGTGCCGGCACCGGGGACGATCTGGTAGCCACCCGTATCGAGTCCCCGGAAGGCCTGGAAGGAATTCTGGTCATCCCGCACGAGGAGGTCTCGACCGAGGCCGCCCGAGAGGCAATCCCTTCCGAAGTGCCACTCGCTGATGCCGTGGCCAACGCCGCTTCCGCGGCAAACCTCACTCTTGGTTTGAGCCGCGGTGATTTCGATCTGATAGCTCTCGGAGTCACCGATCAAATCCATCAGGATCGCCGCCGTCACCTGTTTCCCAGATCGATGGAGACAGTTGAGCTGGCTGCTTCGATGGGTGCCATCGGAGCAACGATCTCAGGCGCCGGGCCAACTGTGCTGGTCTGGACGGGCTGGCAGGAGACCGGCATGGTCTCCTCTGCGCTCAGAGAGCGTTGTGGGGAATGGGCCGAGGTTCGGCGGGTCGGATTCAGCCCACTCGGCGCTGACGTGCCGGAACTCTGAAACCTTGGACCTGCTGCTTCAGACAGGACTGATCGAAATCGCGATCGGCGCGATGCTCGGCTGGCTCATGGTGGTTCGGGAGCAGAAGCCGGAATGGCTCAAACGGATCGGCATCGTTCGGACCCATCGGATCCTCCAGATCCATCTGGACTTCGTGCTGATGGGCCTGATCCTCATCGCAGTTGGCCTGGTTGTCCCCGATCCGCCTGCGCCGCTTCAGGCCATGCTGATCTTCGGCACGATTGTAAATCCGCTGCTTTTTGCTCCGCTGGCTTTCGCCCCGGATTTCGACAGGAATTTCCTGTATCGGAGCATCTCCGTCTTCTCGTTCTTGATGATTTCGGGGGGCCTTGTCTGGGCCGCTGTGCTCGGCCCGGCCTGAGGGACCAGGCCCGGCATGCGTGCGGCGGAATTCAGCGGTTTCCGGGCTCAAGCTCCCTTGCGGACTTTTTCGCCTCGCCCAGCGGGCCGGAGAGCTTCAGCCTCTCGAGCACCTCAACCGTCAACCGCGCATAGTCAAGTGCCTTGCGCTTCCTGTACTCGTAGATCGGTACTCCGGCACGGGCCGACTCCGGATAGACGATCGACCGCCGGATCACTGTGTCGAAGACAAGGTCGCCGAACTCCTCTCGAAGCATCTCAAGCGTGTTCTGGGCGTGCCGGGTCCGCATGTCGGCGATGTTCAGCATGATCCCGAGCAGCTCGAGGTCAGGGTTCAGATTTTCCTTCGCCAGTCCGATGACCTCTATCGCCTGTTCGGCACCCTGCTCGGAGAAGTGTTCAGCTTCGGTTGAAAGGATCGCCCGGTCAGCTGCCACAAGCGCGTTTACGGTCAGCAGGCCGAGGGTCGGCGGGCAGTCGATCAGGATTACGTCGAAGTGCCGCTTCGGTTCCCGAAGGGCACTTCGAAGGGTCAGTTCACGGCCGATCTTGCCGGCAAGCATGAGCTCAGCTTCGGCCAGTCCCAGATTCGCCGGGATGACCCCGTTCTGTATCGAGTCCATGGCCTTTTCCCGGCCGGCCAGGACCTCACCTAGTGTTGGATACGCATCGGCTGGAACCCCGAAGTACTCGGAGAGGTTTCCCTGAGGGTCACCGTCAATCGCCAGTGTGTTCAGTCCGGCTCGGGTCAGACCGTCGGCCAGCGAACGGGTCAAGGTGGTCTTGCCGGTGCCGCCCTTCTGAGAAAGGATCGCGATCGTTATTGCCACGGGCAACACCCTACCCGGGCTATCGCCTGCCAGGCGGGGTCCCGAGGCCATAGAATCCGGTTCTGATGGGTCCCCTCTACGCCGAAATCGAAATCGACGCCCCGCGTGAGGTGATCTACGAGTACCTCCTTGATATCGCCACCCGGCCGGGAATTTACGATGGTTCGATCTCGGACTTCCGTCTTCTCAGGCTTGACACCCGAGGCATCGGGGCCGGAGCCCGCTTCCGGTTCAGGCGACGCTCCGCCTGGGTCGATACGACGATCACCACGGTTGACCCACCCCGACGGATATCCGAGAGGGGCAGCACCGGAAGGCTGAACGGCAACTCGACCGGTACCGAGTGGGAAATCGCGGAGACTGCGAACGGCCTGAGCCTGGTGAGGCTGTCCTACTGGGTTGAGCCGCATGGCGTGTATCGCCACTTTCATCGCTTTACCGGTGGTTCCCGCTGGTACGGGCGGCAGCTCCGACATGCCGTCAGACGCCTGCGGGACGTGGTTGAAGCCGAACGGCTGAAAACCGACAGGATTCGGGTGGCCGGCGGCAACCGTTTCGAGACGGGCGTCCTCTAGTCCTTTCGGACTAATAAACTCCACCACCGATGGAAAACCTTTCTCGCAGCAGACTTATTCGTGCCCTTCTGGCAACCACCCTCGTCGCCTTCTCAGGATTCGTTCTGGTGGCGTGCGGTTCTGGTGGCGGTGAAGAAGGCTCTGGCGGTGAGGAGATCGAGGTAGTGATCGAAGGTGAGGCCGTCGAGGTTGAACCGTTCCAGTACAACGTGCTCTTCACCCGCCCGCTCAACCGTTTCGACGTCGAGGATCGTGAGTACCTCGAGGGCCAGCCGCCGCCGAAACCAGGCGAGACTTACATCGGTGTTTTCGTGAAGATGGCGAACATCGACGATGTACCGCACGCGATTCCTGAGTCATTCGAGATCGTTGACACAGCAGATCGCCGGCACGAAAGCATCGAAAGTGATTCCATTTACGCCTTGCCCGGTGGCACTATCCTCGAGCCCGGGGACGAGTTCCCGGAGATCGACTCGACCGCTCAGGTTGGCCCGATTCAGGCATCCATGTTGCTGTTCAAGGTGCCTGACGAAGTTCTGGAACTCCGGCCCGTCGAGCTCGAACTCCAGGGTGAAGAGGAGCGGGCCGCGGTCGAGCTCGACCTCTAGGGGTCTGTTGCTCGGCGATCCGACCGCAGGTACGGCAGGCCAGTTAGCGGTCGGCCTTGGGGCCATTCTGGCTCTGCTGACACCGCTCTGGCTTCCACTCGCCGCAGCAGGCGCGCTTCTGATGCTCGTCGGAGTCGTCCTCTCGGCTCCAGAGGCCAGAGACTCAGGACCTTATCTTGAGCAGTGGTGGACCTTGATGGGCATCGCCGCCCTGATCTGCCTGACAGGCTTTGCGCTTGAACTTGTGGTCTCGGTCATCGGAGGGTTGATGCTGACCATCGGTGGGGTTATGGCTCTGGTCGCGGTCGGACTCGGGTCTCCGCCTCGACCGGCGGAGCTCACAGAGCCACGGGCCGTGGAGCGGCACTGAGACCTACTAGAGGCCAGCCGAGAGTATCTGGGATGCAATCGGAGCCGCGACAGTGCCCCCGCCGCCGTCGGCATCGATAATCATCACGCCGATGGCGAGTTTCGGCTTGTCGGCAGGAGCAAACGCCGAGAACCACGCGTCTTCGACAAGTACGGGGTCACCCTCTTCATCTACGGAGCCATCATCTCGAGGACCGATCTCCGCAGTGCCTGTTTTTCCGGCCACCTGAGCCTCCAGTATTGATCCATAGATTCCGGTTCCGGAGACCACCACGGCAATCATCGCCTCGGTGACGAGTTTCGCCGTCGCCGGGTTGGTCACCCGGGTCGGCTCCATGTCCGCTCGAAGCTTTCTGTCAACAGTGATCGGAGTTGGCATTCTCAGGCCGCGATTGGCGATCGCCTGGGCGACGCTCGCCATCAGAAGGGGGGTCGCCTGCACTTTGCCCTGGCCGATCGCACTCACTCCCAGTTCATTGTTGTACTCGCCAGGTTGGGGAATCGTGGGAATCGGCGGATCCACCGCCTCTGTGCCCGCTTCGTCGAAGATCGCTGGAGCTTCGTTGAAGCCGAATGCCTCAGAGGTCTTCGTCAGCTGTTCTTCTCCGACCTCCATACCCAGCGGCGCAAAAACTGAATTGCAGGAGTCGGCAAAGCTCTCTACGAAGCTGCCACCGCAAACCGCATCGTAAGCGTTGTTGATTTCGCGTCCGTCGGCGACCCCGGAGGTCAAGTACTCGTACTCGCTGTCGAGCGTTGCCTTTCCGGTCTCCAGAGCTGCTGTAGCCGTAACGATTTTCATCGTTGACCCTGGCGGCTGAAGTACCGAGAAAGCCTGTCCTGCCAGTGCGCGGATGCTGCCCCTCTTCGCGTCGATGACTGCCACTCCACCGTCCTTGTCACCCAAAGCAGTGACCGATGCTTCCTGAAGGACCGGGTCGATAGTGGTCTTCAGCGCCTCCGCAGCTTTCGGCTCGCCCTCTCCGAGAACACGACTCTCCCTCCTGTCGGAAGCATCACCCGGAACAGCACTCAGGATGCCACCTGGCTTCCCTGCAAGTCGGGAGTTGTAGGCGAGTTCGACACCGCTGAGACCGATCGGTTCACCCTCTGAAAATCCGGCAGCTATTTCGGCCGACTCAAGCTGCTCCGTCGAGGTGCCGACCGTTCCCGTGACATCGATCATTGCTTCTCCGAGTGGATAAGAGCGCGCCAGCGACGGCCCTTGGGCCATAACCTGACCGTCTTTGGCAAGGATGGCCGCACGGGGCGGAAGCGAAGTCGTGCGGTCCAGCTTTTCCCCTCTCCTGAGGCCGGGGAAAAGCAGATCGCTCTGCCAGGCGATTCCGTCTTCCCCAAAGGTGAACTTCATCGGCTGCTCGACTTTGTCGAAGGCAAGGGTGGAGGCGATAACGGGAACCTGAACTACTGTCTCGCTGCCTCCCGGATCTCCCAGCTCGATCCTCTGGAGAGTCGCCAGGCTCCCGGCTTCTTCGTACCGTTCCGTGAAGCGCTCAAGTGGCACGGCTTCTCTTGAAGCGACGCTGAGCTCTCGGTGCATCCCCGGGTAATCCTTGGCCCGCCAGGCTTCGAGGTACCTTTCAGCCGCATCCCGGTTGGGGTTTCCAGGGCAACCGCTTACAGCACCGACGATGAATGAGACCAGCGCTATTCCGATCAGGGGAACGGCCCGAGTCTTGAGCCGCTTTTGCCTCTCTATCCTTGTCGGGCCGGAACTCATAGCAGCTGAAATCTACTGGTAAGGGCCAATCTTTAGATTAGTGGTGTGACCGCAATCGACTGGGGCATCGCCACTTTCACATTTCTGCTCGCGCTCTGGGGGTTCCGGCACGGTCTCATCGTCGGAATGCTCGGACTCGCGGGCCTTGTTGTCGGCGCCGTTTTGGGTTCGCGGCTTGCTCCGGTGATTCTCGAAGGTGGATCGAGCTCACCCTACGCACCGATGTTCGCCCTGCTCGGTGCCGTCCTTCTCGGCTCGCTCGCATTGGCAATGTCGACCTCGGTCGGAGCAAACCTCCGTGGCGTCGCCGTCCGCGGCCCGTTCGGCGAGGTCGTTGACGGGATCGGCGGGGCATTGCTTATGTCTGCTCTGGCCCTCGGGATCATCTGGGTTCTGGGGGCCGTGGTGCTCTACATGCCGGGTGCCGAGGGCATGCGGCGAGACGTTCAGCGCTCGCTGCTGCTTGGTGGAATCAATGACGCCATGCCTCCATCGGGGCCGCTGATCCAGGCTCTGCACAGGATCGGGCCACTACCCACCTTCGCGACCTCCCCCGGAGGGATTGCGGCGCCAGATACAGGCGCAGGTGCTTCATCCCCGGTCAGGGAGGCTTCGGCTTCAGTAGTAAAGGTAGCCGGGACTGCCTGTGGAGTCGGAGTGATGGGTTCCGGCTGGGTGATTGCGCCAGGAACAGTGATCACCAATGCTCATGTCGTCGCTGGTCAGGCAGATACCAGGGTAGAGACCAACGATGGCCAGATAGTCGATGCCACGCCGATCGCCTACAACCCCCGCAATGACATCTCGGTACTCGCCGCGCCCGTCGACTTGCCCGCGCTGCCGATGCTGGCGAGCGCCCGGGAGGGCGCAGGGGCAGCCGTGATCGGCTATCCGAACGACGGTCCATTGACGATTTCCCCGGCGAGGGCAGGAGAGACCCGCCTGGTCATCGGGGTGGACGCCTACGGCTCCGGCCCGTTCGAACGTCAGATGCTGACCCTCCGCGGCCGGGTGCGGCATGGGAACTCGGGGGGACCGATCCTTGACCGTCAAGGCCGCGTGATCGGCACGGTTTTTGCCTCGACCACACAGGGCCCTCCGGGGGGGCTGGCGGTTCCCAACCCGGTCGTCCGAAGGATCGTCGCCGGAGCGGGCAGAGAAGTGGGAACCGACCCTTGTGCCCGGTAGTCCAGAGGCCGGACCGACTCGTTTTGTAACCTTTGTAACATCGTGACCGGCACCATTCTTGATATCGGCACGGCGGAGGATCGGACAACGCAGAGAGCGCTGACCGAAGTCTGCCCCCACTTTCACGCGGCAATCGAGCTGATCGGAAAGCGCTGGAGCGGTGCGATCATCTGGGCCCTTGATGACGGCCCGCTGCGCTTTGCAGATCTCAAACGGGCTGTTCCCGGGCTTTCCGACCGGCTGCTTTCGCGGCGGCTCCGGGAACTGGAGGGGGCCGACCTGATCAGCCGCACCGTCGAAGAAGGCCTGCCGGTCAAGGTCAGCTACGGCCTGACTCAGAAGGGCCGCTCCCTCAGACCGGCAATCCAGATGCTGAGGGAGTGGGCCTGCGACTGGCATCAGGGATCTCCCCAGTGATTTAAGGCTTTATTTTGAGGCCTGATTCAGGGAATGTCGGGATTTTTTGTCATGCTTGACAGATGCCCGGTGAAGAGCTGACTGAAAGTCACGGAAATTTGCCCGACCTCGAAGCTCCGGAGACGGCCGTCGGCAAAGCGGGGAAGCCAGCCTTGCCCGTTGGCGAATACGCGAACCGCCTGAAGCGCGATTTTCAGGCGATGGATCGTGTCGATGTGACCGGCGAACTCGCCGACGTCCGCCGCACCCGGGTCCAGACCTACTTTCAGATGCGCGATGAACGGGGTGGAGTGCCCTGCGCCATCTGGAACAACGAACTCGACGCCCTCGGCCTCCCCGACGAATGCCTCAGGGACGGCGCTGCCGTGGTTGCCCGCGGCGGCCCCGACTACTACCCGGGCGGAAAGAACGCTTCCCCCGGCTTCACTTTCAGGGTCACCGAGCTGCGGCCTGCCGGCGAAGGCGACCTGCTGGCGCGGCTCGTGGCACTCAGAAAACAGTTTGAGGCCGAAGGTCTGCTTGACCTTCAGAAGCGGCTGCGGCGACCGGTGCTGCCGCGGCGGATCGGGGTGGTGACCGCCGAGGGTGGGGCGGCTCGGGAAGACCTGGTCGCGGGCCTGGAGCGGCGGGGCTGGTTCGGTGAAGTCGTCTGGGCCTTCGCCCCCGTTCAGGATCGCCGGGCCGCCCCGGCGGTCACCCGTGCTGTCAGCGACCTCGCAGCGCTGGCCGGAGTCGAGGCGATCGTCGTAAGTCGTGGCGGCGGCAGCCTCACCGACCTTTGGGCATTCTGCGACGAGGATCTCTGCCGCACGGTGGCGATGCTTGCGGTGCCTGTCTACTCGGCGGTTGGTCACGAGCGTGATGTGACTCTGCTGGACGATGTCGCTTCTGTCAGGTGCTCAACCCCTACTCACGCGGCTGAAGCAGTTGTCGCCTTTGATCTGAACCGTGCCCGAGTTGACCTGGCGGTGAGTGCGGGCAGGATCGCCCGTGTCCCGGCCATGGCTACAAGTGCCAGGGCGCTCCCTCTAATCGCCAGTGCTGCGGCACCAGGTCGGGCAATCAAGGCCCAGCGCGTCATCCTTGACCAGAAGGCAAGGGAGGTACAAGCCGCATCCGGGCGAAGGATTCATACCCGACGTGACCGGATCTCGACTCTGGTTCAGAAAAGCCTGGTTCCGGCCGTTGGCCGCGCTTCGCGGGAGGGCAGGGCATCGAACTCCGGACTGTCAGTTCGCGCAGGTGCTCTTGAAGCCAGAGTGCGGACCAGGATCGATGCCGCCCTCACCCATTGCCGATCAGTTTCCGTTGCCCTCCGGGCCCACGACCCGGAGCGCACTCTTGAGCGTGGCTTCGCACGGATCGAGGACGAACTTGGAGAGCCGGTGGTAACGACCGCCCGGGCAAGGGTGGCGGGCCGGCTCGCGGTGATTTTCGCTGACGGGCAGGTTGAAGCTGAGGTCGCCGCCGCCCGTCGTCGACGGCGACGCACCAGACCAAAAGACCCGACAGAGTTCGGCCAGACCCGACTGGAAGGAATCGATTCCGATGAGTGAAAAAGCAGAAGATCAGGAGACAGCTTCAGGAGGCTCTGGAAGCAGTAATCCGGACGCACCTGGTGACTACGAGTCTGCCACGGCGAGACTCGATGAAATCATCGCCCGGCTCGACTCCGGTGATGCCCAGTTGCGCGAGACACTCGATCTCTGCGCCGAGGCCAAAGCCATGATCGAGTACTGCGCCACGGAGCTCGCTGCCGTCGATGAAGGCCTGAAGGAACTTCGCCTGGAAGATCTGGCCGCATCACTCCAGTCCGGGCCTGCGGCCCAGCCCGGATTCGCCGCCTCGGAGAACGGTCCACGGCTTGGCGGGGAGGTGTCCGATGGGGTTTTCGAGGAAGAGGTGCACCAGGCGGCGGACGAACCTCCACCGCCTGAAGAACCGCCGTTCTAGCCGACTCCGGCTGACGCCCGTTCGATCTGGGCAGACAGCAGCCGGCACCCGGCGCATTCACTCTTGCCACAGGGCTGGTGCTTCGCTCCGGGTCCGCCGAAAAACCGGCCCCCGATTATCTCGGCCAGGGTCTGTCTGAGCAGATCCTCGGTGGTATCGAAGTCTGCAGCGCGATACATCTTCATCACGGGCCGCTCGGGAGCCTCGAGGAACGAGTAGGCGGTCTCTACTTCATCCAGTCCGCGCGCCCGGGCAAGCGCAAGTGCGTACAGACCGCGCTGGAGGTCGTAGTCGGTCATCTTCTCCTCGGGCTCCAGGCCGTCGAGGTGGTTGGTCTTGTAATCGAGGATAAGAGGGATCTCAGAGGCGAGGATCAGGTCCGCCGACCCCCGGATCGTCACCTCCTCGTAGCGGACAACCAGCGGGACTTCGACTGCGGTCGAACCGGCCGCCACGCGCTTGCCCAGGTCGCTTTCGAGGAAGCCCGAAACCATCTTTGTCGCCCTCTGCAGGTCGCCTGCGGTGTCCCTTCCGCGAGCGAGTCCGTGCCTGCCAAGGGCAGCCTGGAGTTCGTCCGCTGAAGGCTGCTTCCAGCCTTCTAGGGCGATCTCCTCGAGGATGCCGTGTACGGCGGATCCGAACCGGGTGCTGCGATTCCTGCCGCTAGCCGGCTGGATCGCCGGGTCTCCGAACTGGTTCCACTCGTCAGGCATCTCCACCTTGAGAACACGCTTGGCATAGAAGCGGGCCGGGCACTCGATGAACTCAGAGAACGCCGTGAACGACAGCGGGACGTCGGGGTAAGTGCGTGAATCGGGCTTGGCCAGCGGCGGTGTGCCTGACTGAGCAGTCTGCTCCTTCCTGAGCGGCTGACGCACAGCGGCTAGCCTGGCCGCACATTCCGGGACGGCGGCGTTGTGGACCACCAGGATTCCGTCTTCATCATCGTCGCCGACAGGGATCCACGCGTCCCAGCTACCGGGTTCCTCGGGGTCGAAACCGAACTGCACCGAAGTCCTGAGGGCCATCGGGGAGGCATGGCTTGTGCCATCCTTCGGCCACTTCTCGGGCATTACTCCGCTCAGGACGAGGTGGTTCTCGGCTCTGGTCACTGCCACATGCAGCAGCCGCAATTCTTCGTCTTCGGTGGCGGCTTTGTCTGCTTCTGCAAGCTCCTTCCAGCCGTAAGCATCGATCTTGCCTCCGTCGAAACGGGGAAGACGCAGTCCCACCTCGAACTCTTCGGGCCTGCCTTCCTTCGAGCGGCTCAGTCTCAGGGCCTGGCGGTGCCGCCCTGCGCAGGACCGGCCGAGGTCCGGAACGCAGGTGACCTTGAACTGCAGTCCTTTTGCCGCGTGGATCGTCATCAACCGGACCACGTCACTCGCTTCATCAGCTGTCGCTGCGGCGGCTTCGGAGTCAAGCTCTTCACTCAGCCTTGACCAGTCGAGAAAACCGCGCAGGTTGCGGCCCTCTCCGGCCTCAAACTCGCGTGCCAGCGATTCGGCCCGCCTGATCGTGGCCAGGCCGTTGGCTGACGGGTCTCGCAACAGGTTGGCAAGGTCGTATCCGGTTTCGGTCACGGCAGCTTCGATCAGCGAAGCGAGCGGCATGGCGGAAGAACGGTTGCGCAGCGAGTCAATCGTCGAGACGAACCGGGTCGCCCGTTCCCGGTCCATGTGGGGCACGTGCGCCAGCCACTGGGCGTCTTCAACACCCGCACCGTCCTTGTCGGCAAGAGTCGCCAGGGCTGGCCACAGGGGCTGATAGGGGGCGCTCGCCTTCCTGAGAAGCCAGAGAGTGTCCGTGCTCAGGCCACAGGCCGGTGAAGTCAGCGCTCCGAGTAACTGGTTGTCGTCGAGCGGGTTGGCGATCACCGAAAGCAGCGCTCTCACCTCCACCGCTTCACGTGTCTTCCAGAAGCCTCCGCCACTGACGACGTACGGACTGAGTCCGGCCTGCTCGAGAGCCTTTACGTAGAGGTCGGTACGAGTCTTGGCGCGGAGCAGGATCGCGATGTCGCCCTGACACACCTCGTTGGTGCTGTCATCCACCAGGTCCCGCAGGTGGTGTGCGAGGGCAAGCGCCTCGGCCTCGTTGCGGTGGTCGGCCGGCTTTCCGACCTCGCTTTCGGCCGGTATCGCCGGGGCCATCTCGCCGAGTTCCATTTCCCTCCAGCCGAGGTGGTCGGTCAGGATCAGCGTGGTCGAGCTGCCGGACGGGTCGTTTTCAGTCAACCCGACCTGGAGGGGCTCGAACCGGTGGCGGCCGGCATCTTCACTCCGGCGTGTCGATGCTTCGTCGTCCAGCGCCGTTCCGATTTCGTTGATAGCGCCGATCACCCGGCCCTGCGAACGAAAGTTCTCCTGGAGCTCGATCCGGGTCACACCTTCAGTGTCGCGCCGCTTTCTGAAGAGGGCGACGTCCGCGTGGCGGAACCCGTAGATCGACTGCATCTCGTCGCCGACCGTCAGCAGGGTGGTTTCGCTCCCCTTCAACTCCTCGATCAGTTGAATCTGCAGGCCGTTGGTGTCCTGGAACTCATCGACCATGATCTCTCGGAAGCGTTCGCGGTAGGCATCCCTGATGTGGTGGTGATCGCGCAGCAGCCGCAGCGTGACCAGCTGCAGGTCGTCGTAATCGAGTGCTGAGCGGGACTGCTTGGCAGCATTGAATTCCTCGCCGTAGTTATCGAGCAGTTCGCCCAGCCCCCGCCTCACCGGGTCGGCCAGGTGTCGCGCCATCGCGTCGCAGAGGTCTTTGTTGGCATCTTCGATCTCGATGAGTGCTTGGTTCTCTCTGGCACGCAGTCCCAACGTCTTGCCGAAGTTGAGGCTGGTCCATGCCCCACTGTCGAGCAGGTCGCAAATACCCTCGAGACTGGTTCTGCGATTGTTTGTCGGGTCACCTTTGAGCCCCGCTTCGGCCAGCGATCGCAGCCGGTCGACTTCCTCTTTCGGGAACGCGGTGTCGACGAAGTCGGGCAGCCGCGGCCGCTCGATCCCTCGCGATCGCAGCTCGTCATATGACCAGGTAATCGTCTCCCTGAGGGCCTGGCCAACGAACCGGCCGGGCAACTCGGCTCTGTTCTCTCCGGCGTCGCAAAACCGCTTCAATGCTCGGTCGAACGCCACCTTCATCAGGGTCTCGGTGCTGGTCGAGTCGAGAACCGAGAAGCCGGGATCGATCCCGGCCTCCATCGGCCACGCCTTGAGTATCCGGTTACAGATCGCATGGAATGTTCCCACCCAGGCGTTGCTCATTGAGACCGCGTTTGGGTCACCGTCGCTCCCGGCACGGGCTTTCGTTACCAGCGCCGCCCTGACCTTTTCACGCAGTTCCCCGGCTGCCTTGTCGGTGAATGTGAAAACAAGGATCTCGCGGGGGGTCAGGGGCTCCGGGCCCCTCTCCAGGAGAGCTTTGTACCGCTCGATCGTGGTCGAGGTCTTACCTGATCCGGCACCCGCAGTGACCAGGATTTCGCGGTCGGTGCAGTCGACGACCGCCTGCTGGCTTGCGGTTAACTCCATGAGGCCGCTCCGTTTTCTTCATCAGGGTCTTCAGGCGCCGGCCGGTCAGGCACGGCGGGATGGTCGAAGTGGTCCGGGCAGGTCGCGGGGTCGTGGTCGAGCAGGCCGGCCAGCATGTTCTCCACCGAATCGCCCGCTCGTTCGAGACCCCGCTCGATGAATCGGTCGATTCCACCGGTCGCGTCCTCGTCGTCTTCGGCCACCGGCAGGACATCCTTCTTGTTGGCCCCCCGGGCGAGCATCTCGTCTTTGACACCGGCGGAAAAGGCGCCCCGTGCAGGACCGCCTTCGGGCCTGAGGCTGACGTAGAGGCCGGCGACGGGGATGTGTCCGGCCGCCCTGGCTGCGTGGAGGTAAAGCTGAAGTTGAAGCCTTC
>JBBECI010000035.1:0-21330 GCA_040881895.1 Solirubrobacterales bacterium
AGATCGCGACGGAGTCATCGGTCGCCACCAACCCGAGAGTCATCGCCTCGAACGCCCCGCCCGCCGCCACGCGGTCAAGAGTCGGGATCGGTCAGCTCCACACCTCCGAGCCCACCCCGCGCAGAACCTCTTCCTCGGCAATTTCGATTCCGGTCAGTCCTTCTCCCTCGGCGCTCACGGCACCGACGACCTGCGCCGCGAGATCACCCTGGGGTCGGGTTCTCACCGTATCCGGGTGCTGGCCGATTCCTTCGAGACCAAGCTTCTCCACCCTTCCCGCGCGGACCAGATCAACTTTGCGCTCCACGTACGAGAAGCCACCCGGCTGAGTTATGGCTTTGAGCACGTCTGACTGGTCAGCGTTCAGTGCCTCAGCGACCGCCTCAGACTCAGCTTCAACATCTTTGATCTGGTACGGCGTCGCGTAAATGCTTGCCCCGACTTCGGATCCGACAAGTTGACGACCGTTGCGATCGAGGATCGAGCCCCTCAAGCCGGGCACCATGATCGTGTCTTCCTGCTGACCGGTGGCCTGAGCCGCGAGACTCGAACCCTCGACCGCCTGAAGCCAGGCGGCCCTCAAGAGGATCCCGGAAAGAAGAAACAGAGTGACGAAAAACAGGATTCCGACACGGCGCTCTGGACGAGCCAATTGAGCCTCAGCCCCCTTCGGCTGCCAGACGCTGAGCTGCGGCGGCGAAGACCTCGGGGCCAAACTCGCGGTACCGGATCTCGGTGGTCGCCGGGACTGTCATCCCGGCCTCGGCCGCTGCGCTTCTGACCCGGGGCATGGAGAGCACTCGAGTGGTCGCGCTGTTCAGGATCGAGTTTTGCCGCTCAAGTTTTTCGATGCTGGTTTCGACCTGACTGGCCATCGCCCCGTAGCTGACGGTGAGCACATTGACCAAAACTATCCCGATCAGCAACAGGCCAATGACAGCAATCCACAGGCGGGACTTCGACATCCGGCGGACCGCGTAGGACTCAGGCAGGCGCCCGACAGCGTGGGCGCTGCGGCCGACCAGCCGCCGGCGTTGTACAGGCCGTACCGGAGCAGCCGTCCTGCGGCGACCCGGCTCGGCGTGGCGGACGGGGCGTCGGCGTGGACGTCGGCGTGGAGGAAGGGTGGTGGGCGCGTGGCGAGGAAGGGCCTCGAGCCTCTGGGCAGCGGCGCCCATCAGGCGCCCGCCCTCTCAGCGTGCTTCAAAGCGCCGCGCAGCCGAGCAGAGCGCGAGCGAGGGTTTGCATCAAGTTCCTGTTCATCGGCGGTGATCGAACGCCGGGTCAGGAGTTCAGCCTCAGGGTCGTGACCACAGACGCAGAGCGGCAGATCCGGAGGGCAGGTACAGCCCACCGCAAGCCCTGCGAAGAAGCGCTTCACACGCCGGTCCTCAAGTGAATGAAACGAAATCGCCGCCAGTCGGCCCCCGATCCGCAGTGTGTCCCAGGCAATCGGGAGCGCGGCATCAATCGCCTCGAGCTCTCCGTTCACTGCGATCCTCAGTGCCTGGAAGGTGCGACGGGCCGGGTGGCCACTGCCGAAACGGGCCGCAGTCGGCATCCCGGACTTGATCGCATCGACCAGGTCGGAGGTGGTTGAAAGCGGTCGGCGCCTGATGATCTCGCGAGTGATTCCACCTGCGTAACGCTCCTCACCGAGTCCGCGGAGAATCTGAACAATGCGTGACTCGGGCCAGGTGTTGAGAATCTCGCCCGCGGTCAGTTCCTGGCGCGGGTCCATCCTCATGTCGAGCGGGGCCTCGTGCGAATAAGAGAATCCCCTCTCGGGCGCATCTACCTGGAGGGACGACATTCCAAGGTCCATGTACAGGGCATCAGCGTGGATCCCTTCGTCCTGCAGAGTTTTCAGGGCCTCACTGAACTCAGTCTCTACAAAACGGGTTTGACACTGGACTTCCTGGCGGAACTGCTCGAAGCGCTCCCTGGCTACCGGATCACGATCGATCGCTATAAGTGTGCCCTTTGGGCCGATCCGCTCGGCTACCACCCTGGCGTGCCCTCCCCCACCGAAGGTGCAGTCGATCACGGTGTCTCCCGGAGTCGGGGCGATCAGGTCGACCAGCTCTTCAGCCAAAACCGGGATGTGAACGCGGGGTGCGGGATCCATACTCTGCTCCCAGGCCTGCCGTGCTCGCGCCGCGGCGCTCACTCGGCCGCCCCAGACATTCCTTCAGCTATCTCGGCAAAGCTGGCGTCGAGTTCAGCCTCGATCTTTGTCCACTCGTCTGTGTTCCAGATTTCGAGGTATTCGCCGGCACCGACAACCGTGCATGGCCCGTCGAGGCTGGCTTTTTCAATCAGGTTTTTCGGAATCTTTACCCGACCGGCTGAATCGAGTTCTCCTTCATCAGCGGTGGAATTGAAGAGGCGTCGGATCGCCCTGGCGTTACCACTCAACGGGCTGTGCGGGGAGATGTACTGATCCGAGAGGGAGCTGAAAGCTTTTTCGGGCATCAGCCAGAGGCAGTTGTCCGGGCCCTTTACGACCACGGCGCGGTCGGCAAGTTCCTTGCGGAATTTGGCCGGGACCGTGAGACGACCCTTCCCGTCGAGGCTGTGTTTGTACTGGCCCCTGAATGCCAACTGTCTGGTTCCTTTCCGGCCGTCCCGATCGAAGAAAGAGAAAAATGGACCGAGGTGGTGAAGTGGGAGGAACCTCATCACCCCGGTCCGGTGCTTCAACTCGATCGGGAATGTACCCCACTTTGCCCCACTCTGCACCACAACCTCCCACCTAAGGCCTTGAAAGATCCATCTCCCTGATCTGGTATCCAAAATGGGACTACTGGTTTCTTGGCTCTGGAACGAACGGCCCGACGCGCGATACGAACACCTGATCCCCCCCGCTGTTTCGCGACTGCAATTCCCTTTGCAGATCCACCACTAAGCTCCCGGAATGGGGCAAGTGACAGATGCCAATCAGGTCAGGGGATCCGAGTTCCGAGCACTTACCCGCCGGCCGCTGACCTGGATACTCACCCTCCTTGGAGCTGCGTTGCTCGCGGTTCCGCTCGGCCTGCTGGCCGGACCGCTTTTCGCGGGTGTCGGTTTCTTCACGGGAATACTGGCTGGACTGGTCATCAGCTTCGCCGTTGCAGATCACAGGGCAAAGCAGGCGTTCTTCAGGTCGTTCGCGGATTCCCACGATCTGACCTGGCACGGTTCGGGAGACCTCGAAGGATCCACTCCTCTTCTCAGGAAGGGAGACGAGCGCAAAGCCGACGAGATATTCACCGGCCAGCTTGGCGAGGGCGTCGAGGGAACTCTTGCTCTCTACACCTACACAGATGTCTCAACTGATTCCGACGGCAGCCGAACCGAGACCGACTACCCGTTCACTCTTATCCTCACCGACCTTCCCCAGACAGTCGCCCACCTGCCCGAACTCCGTGTTCAGAGCAAGTCTGGCCTGAAAATGCTCGAAGGGCTCGAGGACAGGTTCCGCATGAGCCACGAGCGGGTCACGCTTGAGAGCGAAGTGATGCGGGACAGGTACGAAATCTTCGTCGGCAAGGACCAGGATCCGGTCTGGGTCCGGCGGCTCTTCTCCCCCACCTTCATCGTCTGGCTCACGGACATCCCGCCGAAAAAGTTTGCCTTTGAACTCGTTGCCGGCAAACTCTGCGCCTTTGTACCGAAACACCTCGACAGTGGCGAGGGTCTCGAGGAGATCATGGCAGCGGGCTGCGAGGTCGCCCGGCGCCTGAGCGAGGAAGCCAACTCCTGAGAGGTCTGACAGACCGATTGCCCCAAGCCGGAATCACGCAACCGGGTTCACCCACGCCGCGTACCCAATACCCAGAAGAGCATCGCTGTTGGCGATCAGAGCGGCAACCATCAGGAGCAGCACCGAAGGCACCAGCACCAGCGCTATGACCAGCTGGATTTTAGGCGCTGCCCTGGCGGCCTCTTCTTCAATCGAGCGACGCTGGTCCTGTCTGAGGGTCGATGCCTGACGTCGCAACTGGTCTGCCAGGGGCGAACCCAGCTTTCGGGAACGCTCAAGGGTCGCGCAGAAAGATGCCATCTCCCCCCCACTGACCCGCGCCCTCAGTGAATCCAGTGCCGCCTGCTGACCTGCCCCCCAGGCCATGTCGCTGCCTGTCAGAGCAAACTCGCCAGCGAGCGGTCCCCGCCCGGCCTCTCCCAACTCCAGCAGGCCGGCTGCCACGGGACGTCCGGTGGCGACCGAAACCGCGAGCAGGTCAAGTGCATCGGGCAGGGCCGCGACCATGCGCCGATGCCGCCGTCGGGCAACCCGTTCCAGCGAAAGATCAGGCAGCAGGAACCCGAGGCATGCCATACCTGCCAGAACCGGCGTCCCGAGCCGGCCCGGCAGTTGAGCAGCGAGGATCGTTCCGAGACAGAGTCCCGTGGCTGCCGTCAGCGCCTTGGCCGCAAGCAGAGACCGAGGGGTGAGGTCTTCGCTCCGGCCCGCGCGACGGATCAGGTCGGGCAGGCCGAGGCTGAGCGCAGCCGCCGGGGTCTCCGCTTCCCTGTCTCGGGGATTCCGGTCCGTCTCCGTGCGTCGACGAAGGTCGAGCAGCGCCGCCGCCGCGAGTATGCCCGCGACTGTGATCAGAGCTACACCGAGAAGGTTCATGCTCCGTTGATTCTTGCCAGCCTTGAGATCAACATGAAGCCTCCCCCCTGCATCAGGGCCGAGACGCCAACCACCACCATCGCTGCCGGCGAACCGAGCACTGAAACGGATAGCCCCGGCTTGAGCATTTCCGCAAAGACTGCTGCCGCACCGGGCATTGCGACAACCAGGTAGCCAGTGAAGCGGGCTTGCGCAGTGGCCGATCGTGCGTCTTCAGCAACCCGATCGCGCTCCGCTGCCCCCTCGGCGAACCTCCTCAGAAGTGCAGCGAGGTCACCTCCGGCAAGACGCTGACTGACCAGCGCAGTAGCGAAGGCGTCAATCCGCTCCGACCGAAGCCGTGTCGCCAATGCCGCCACTGCCTCGTCGGTAGGACGGCCAAGTTCGAGCTCGTGTCGCAGCCGGTTGAACTCTTCACCGGCAGGGCCATCGAGGGAAAGTGCTGTTGCCGCCAGCGCACCCCGGGGAGAGTGACCCGCCGAAAGCGAGTCGGCGATCGCCCGCGCAGTGTCAGGCACCGCCTTTTCGACCGCCGCCCGATAACGCCTGCGGCCGCGGCGGACTAACGCCCCGGCGAGCAGCGGTGCCGAGCAGGCGAGCAGCAGTGCAACCGCCGGTCCACCGACCATATAACCGGCGATCACGGCTGTCGCAGCCAACAGGATGCCGTAATTGCGCCTCTCGGTCGAATTTGGCAGATAACCCTCAACCCGGGCCCGCCGGATTGGCTCCAGAGTAATCCGCACCCAGCCCGCCAGCGCAGCACTGCCACCCACAAATTCGCGAGCGGCCAGCAAAGCAAAGGTGCCCGCTGCTGCGCCGAGAAACAGTGGAAGGAGGCTGGCTCCGCCAGCAACGCCAGACAACACCGCCAGATCCCCGGTCACTGAACGACTTCCTCGATTCCGGTGACCCGGCGACTTCCATCTGTCTGACGGGATATATGTACGACCAGGTCAATCCCGCGCCGAAGCTGCGCCGCAATCACCTCAAGAGGCAGCCCGATACCAGCCATCAGAGAGAGCACCTCGATCCGGTTCAGAGCGTCTGTGGCTGAACTCGCATGAACGGTCGAAAGGGCTCCATCGTGCCCCGTATTGAGTGCGGTAAGCAGATCGAGCGCCTCCGGTCCACGGACTTCGCCGATAACGATCCGGTCAGGTCTCATCCGAAGAGCGTTTCTCAGTAGATCCCGGATCGTAACTTCGCCACGTCCTTCGATACTCGGTGGCCGGGACTCGAGTCTCACGACATGGGGCTGCCCCAGGTGAAGCTCGGCCGCATCTTCGATCGTGACGATTCGCTCCGTCGGTTCGATAAATGAAGCCAACGCGTTTAGGAGAGTGGTCTTGCCGGAGCCGGTTCCTCCGCTGATCAGGATGCTTTGGCGGGTGGTCACAGCCCGCTCAAGCAACTCGGCCTGCGACCTGCTCAAAGTGCCGAGCTTCACCAGCGCCTCCGGGTCAGGCCTTGACGCCGGGAATCTGCGAATTGAAACCGCCGGACCATCAACTGCAAGCGGGGGGATGACCACGTTGACCCGGGAGCCGTCCGGCAGCCGGGCATCAGCCATCGGGCTGAGTTCATCAACTCGGCGACCGAGCGGAGCGAGAATGCGCTCAATCGTGTTTCGAAGCTGGTTCTCATCTTCAAAGAAAACCGGAACGTCCTCGATCTGCCCCTCCCGTTCTACGAAGACCTGCCCTCCTCCATTGACCATCACTTCCTGAACGCTCTCGTCCTCGAGCAACACCTCGAGGGGTCCCAGCCCGGAGGCTTCCCGCGTGATCCGACCGGCCAGGGCCTCGCGCGCCTGGCCGGACAGGATCGCGGCCTGTTCTTCAACAGCTGCCCCGATCGCCGAGTGGACGTCTTCCTGGCCCTTCGGGTCAGACCGGCGACGCTCCACCAGCGAAAGGTGGATCGCCTCGGCCAGTAACTGCTCAGCCAATCGGACAGCTACCAGTGTTTCAGCCAGGTCGTCTCCTGCCGACCCGTTCTGCTCACCAGCAGCACTACCCCCGGGCACTTCCTGCCGTTGCTTCATCCGTTGCCCCTCGGCAGGACCGTCACCCGCCGGGCAAACGACTCCGCGTCGATCAGCCTGATTGCCTGTCCGCGCGTAAGGCCGAGCACTACCTTGGTGAGACCGGTGCCAGCATCGGGGTCCGGTCCGCCGACCGTGATCAGTGGAACCTCCTCGGCTGCTACCTCAGTCTTGCCCTGACCACCAATCCTCCCCTCCCGGGTCACCAGCACGTCAACCAGTCTTCCTGCTCCGGAAAGCACCCCGGCGCCCGAGACGGTCAGCTCCACCGGAACCCGCCCACGGCCGATTCGCGGCCTCTCCGGCCGGCCAGATCCCGGCCGACGAAGCGCACCCCGGGTCAGATAGCTCCCCGCAGCAAGCGGTACTGAAGCCTCATAACCAAGGGCCAGCACTGGCCTGCTGATCGCACCGGCAGGAACAAACCGAACCGGCACCTGCCGGACTTCCGTCCGTGCACCCGCCAGTTTCGGGGAAACGAGCTCACCTGCTCCGATCAATCGGGTAACCACTACTACAGCCCTGAGACGCCCGTAGCTTTCGGTAACTGATGCCGAGTATCCGCTGACCAGGGCAATTCCTAGTCCGGCGGCGATCACGGCGGCACTCACGAGCAGAAAAATCCGTCGACTTCTGCTCACCAGTTGACCCGCACAGCCGAGGTACTGCCGGAGGATCGGGAGGCTTTCGGGAGCAGCAAGGTGACTTCGGATCCTCTCCGGGAGAAGTCTGTCTCCAACCTTCCCCCGTGCTCCTGTGCCACCCGTACAGCGATCGCAAGACCGTGGCCGTGCCTGCCCTTGCCAGTCAGCCGGGCAAGAGTCTCAGCCGGGGCATCGGGTCGACCGGCGGGCCTGCCGTCAACACCGTTGTCCTTGACCACGATCCGGACCCTGCCACCGACCGCTCGCCCGCTGACCTCGATCTCTGGTCCACCGTGCTCGATCGCGTTCACAATCAGGTTCTCGAGGGCCGCCGCCAAACCAACCCCGTCGCCTCTGACCAGAACGTCCGGGCCGCTCCAAAGCAGGGCGATGCGAGCCCCGGAAAGAGCCGCCCGCGAACGCCATCGGCGCACGCAGCCATCGGTCATGAGTCTGGCGGCGATCATTTCGGACCGCCGACTGGCACGTGGGCCACCGTTCAACTCACGGTCAAGGTCGCCCACCGCGGCAATTGCCTGCAGCACAGGCTCTGTCACCGAGCCCCGGAATCTCGCTGTACCCATGCGGCCAGGGGACAGTTGTGGACCCCCAGGCGCCAGCGCTACCGGGGGAAGCAGCGCCAGCGCCTGAAGTGGGCGGCGGATCTCGTGAAGGGCCCGGTTGAGGGCATCCCGTCTGCGCGAGAGCCTCCACCTCTGTCCCGCCAGAAGCATCAGAACAAAAACCAGCAGAGACCAGAACAGAAAATTCACGGCTCCACCAGCCGGTAACCGACCCCCCAGCAGTTGACCACGAACCGTCCTCTTTCGGGGTCGAGCTTCCTCCGCAGACGGCTCGCATGGGCCTCAAGGGTGCGGGTGTGACCGATCGAGCGGTATCCCCAGACATCCCGCAGCAGTTCCTCCTTGGTGAAAACCCTCGTCGGCTCAAGGGCCAGGGCACCGAGAAGGGCAAACTCCTTGGCCGAAAGTTCTATCGGGCGCTCATTGACGGTTACCGAGCGTTCAGAGCGGCTGATTTCAATCTCGGCCACCCGAATCAAAGAGCTGCGCTCGCCGCGCCTGCGCCTCAGCACCGACCCGATACGTGCCAGCAACTCAGAATAATGGTACGGCTTGACGACGTAGTCATCTGCCCCTTGCTCCAAGCCCCTGACCCGGTCGCGTTCGGTTCCACGACCGCTGAGAACAATCACACCCAGTCGCGGGTCGAAACGACTGACTGCACGATCCGGGTTTCGGATCTCCCGAAGCACGTCGAGTCCGGAAGCATCCGGCAGGGTCAGGTCCAGCAGCAGCAGATCGGGCTTGCTGTACTGACAAAGTCGCAGCGCGTCGGCGGCGGTCGGGGCAGCCATTACCCCGTAACGGTCTGCAAGCAGGTGATCGCAAAGAAGTTCGAGGGTCGGACGGTCATCTTCACAAATGACCAGTTTCCCTATCTCGTCACGTTCCGGAAGCATGGCGGACTAAGTTGCGAACGCGCCCGACTCTCCCCCCTTGGTCAAGCTGAGGAACCTTCTTTGCCCTGCGAAGGGACCTCCAGAATCCCCACAGCCTGCCGCTCACGCAGGATCTGGCGGGGAGGAACCGCTTTGAGCGAGTGAATTTCAAGACCGTCTGCATCAATGAAGTAGACATCGAGCTCAAAGCGCATGCCAAAGGTGTGAACCGACCGGCATCGAGGGATGAACAGCCCGGGCCCGGCCCGGGTCCGATCCAGGCAGGCGAGCCCGATCAGCCGAGAGCCGGGACTTGTGGCGACCGGCACATCGATGCCGAGCACTTCAGCCATCCCCAGCCCTCGCAGCCTGAGGGGCGGTTTTTCATCCATTGGTGAGTTAGCCGACGGGCGCAGGAACTCGCCCCCGGTGAAACGGGCCGTGCATGGCGCAAAGCGTCGTTCAGGCGTGGCAATGCGGCGGCGGTCATCTCTCCATGCAGGCATGATGCCCACTGCGCCCTCGTCCAGTCCCGGGCGCATGAAAAGACTTCGACTTGGAACGAAAGACAACCCGCAGAAACAATTACGAGTCGGGAACCGACTACGTACTTGAGTATGGCGATCTCCGATTCGCCTTCAACGAGCGCGACTTCAGTCAGCGTGTCGAACAGGCTGCAGTGAGGCTGGGGTTCGTCAAACCCGGACTCACCCACGCCGAAATCCACGACCTGCTTCACCTCGCAGTGAGTGGCGAGATCGACGAACCCTCCTCAAACCTCGGGGCCCACATCCATAATCACTGGGAAGACCTCGTCGGCCCTTCAAACCAGAGCTTCGTGCACTGGATCCGGAGGCTCGTTTTCCGAGGTGCCTGGCTTGATCAGCGGGTCAAGGAAGGTGAGCTGGACATCGTCTTTGACGAGCACCGCCAGACTTTCGGCTACATCCAGCCAGACCGTGGCCCCGAAATGATCGAACTTGCCAAAGAGCCTTCCTGGCGCCGCGTCGCCTTCCGCGGCTGAAAGCGATCAGAACTGCTCCAGCAGGAGCCAGCCTGCCTACAGCTTCTCCAGCAGCTCCAGATTGCTCTTCGAGCCGTTGATCAGTTCGGCGATCCGGGCTGACGCCGCCTTCGGATCCATTTCGATCAGCTCGGCCCTGAGACGCCGCATGGCATCAACCTCGGGAGCGCTCAGTACCGAATCCTGTCCCGAAACAGCGCAGGAGCGGACATCGATAGCAGGACTCACACCTGCCTCGGCGAGCCCGGCATCGAGCCGGACTGTCGCATTCTCGCTGGTGCGAACGGCATCAATAACGGCCTCGTCACCCGGCGAACCCCAGAGCACAGTGGCGATCACCGTGACTGAACCGGCCCCCTCCTCTTCGAGTTCCCGCCCGGTGCCGAAGAAAGGCTTGATCGCTCCGGCGTCACCAAATGCTGTGCCGAGGCGGGTCAGGGAGTCAACCAGCAAAACCACATCCTGACCGGTTTCAGCTTGACGGCGAACCCGGGCCAGAGTGCGCTCGGCAACCCGAACCTGCTCACCGGCACCGAGATCGGCCGGTGCTGCCTCAATCGAAACCCCGGTTACTTCCCGGGTCCAGGCAGTGACCTCCTCGGGCCGCTCGTCGACCAGCAGGACAACTACCTCAAGCCCTTCTTCAGAACCGGCAGCAATTGCCTTGGCCAATGCACGCAAAACGCTGGTCCGCCCGGAGCGCGGCTGCGCCTCGACCAAAACCCGCTGGCCGAAGGCGAGTGGTGCAATCAGATCCACGGCACGGGCGAGCAGGTTGTCGCCTTCCGCCTGGAGTGGAATGTGGCGGTGGGGGGCGATCGCAGTCAGCCCCTCGAAGGCGGGAGTACGCTCGTCGCTCGGCGGCTCGCCATTGACCGTCTCGATTCGGACCATTGACGGCCGACGCTCACCGCGCCGGGCTGGACGCACCGGACCGCTGATCTCGTCGCCGGAGCGGAGTTCGCAGCGACGAATCTGAGCCGGCGACACGTGCACACCAGCGTCAGGCAACCCCTCACCGCGGACCAGACCGCTGCCGCGCGGCTGCACCTCGAGGACGCCGGTCGCCTGGCTCAGGTCGCCCCCTTCTTGCTCGCCCCCACCTTCGGGGTCACGCCCGCGACCCTGGCGGCCTTCGCCCTTCTCGCGGCCTTCGCCCTTCTCGCGGCCGTCGCCCTGAGAGTCGCGCCGGGGGCGGTCTCGCCCGCCTCGGCTGCGACGACGCCGTGAGCGGGGAGCACCACTGCCCTCCTCGCCCTGCTCACCGGTGACATCGCCGCCGCCAGAGCCTCCGCCCTCGGACTCAAGCTTCTTGACCAGGTCGTCGCGCCTCAGCAGGCGAAACCCTTCGATCTTTGCCTCGGATGCCAGTTTGTGCAGCTCGGCCAGGCTCTTCGATCCAAAATCCGTCATGTCTTACTCCTTGTGTTGCGGGCCTTCGTCACAACCCGGGATGCGCAGCATCTCGACACGGTCGCGGATTCAGCTCCGGTTTGAGTGATTCTCTACTGGCGCTAGGTTAGTGAGTGACGGCGCTCAGAGGATGCCGGATCGGGAGGGGTCAAGCCCTTCCGAGCGAACCGTCTCCACCCAGGCGTCACACTGGCGCCGGGTCTCAGCTCTGGTCCAGCCAAGCTTTTGGCCCATCAGCCCGGCTACGTCCCGGACCGATTCTGAACTGGCAAAGCTCGAGGCCGAGGTGAGTCCGATCCGGGTACGCCGGAGCAAGACATCGTCGATATTTCGAGCCTGTTCAAACTCGGTTGCAAAGGCTACCTCTGCCATCAGATCAGGCATCCCCGGCAGGATAGGGCGGGCCAGGGCTGGATCAGACTCAGCAAGTTCGAGGACTTCGCGGGCGGCGTGGCCGTAGCGGAAGGCGAGCTGCCGGAGGGCATCCTCCCCGACTCCGTCAGGCGCCTTCAACTCGGCCGGATCAATCTCCATACCGAGCGGGATCTCGGCCGTCTGACACCTGGCACTGCGTCCGGAGCGCTCAACGATGCGATCGACGGTCTGCTTGGCCATTCGGCGCCAGGTAGTCAGCTTGCCGCCGGTAATGGTCAGCATCCCTGATGACGTCTCGTAAAGCTCCGCTCTTCGGGAGATGTCCACGGACTTGCGTGGGTCCCCCGTGGTGATTAGCGGTCTGACACCGGCGTAGGCTCCGACGATATCCGACTCAGTGAGTGAGGTCCCGGCGAATTCATTGACTGAATTCAGCAGATAGGTGAGGTCGTCTTCAGTCGGTGCCACCTCTTCGATCCCACCGTCGTGATCAACATCGGTGGTGCCGATAAGCGTGCGGCCATACCACGGGAGCGCAAAGATGTTGCGCCCCTCGCCCGCCGGAACGACGCAGGCCGCCCTTCCCATATCGAGGGCATCAGTAGAAAGCAGCAGGTGGGCTCCGCGACTGGGTGCAATTTTTGGCACGTCTTCTTCACGCTGTATCTCGCCTGGCCTGATCTGGTCTGCCCAGACACCTGTCGCATTTACGACGTTGTCTGCCTCGATCTGGATGGTCTCCCCGGAATCAGCCTCGATGAACTCGACGCCAGTTGCTCGACCGTTTTTCTCTGTGACTCCAGTTACCCGGGCACCGTTCAGACAGATCGCCCCGAATCTGCGAGCCTCGCCGAGCGCAGTCAGCACCAGACGCACGTCATCGGTCTGGCAGTCGTAAAAGAGGTAAGCCGACTCCGGCTCACGGTCAGCCAGAAATGGGGTGAAATCAACCATTTCATCAGGGCCGATAGTTCGGTGACGGTCGGGTGACCAACGGCCTTCAGCTTCGGCCGTGCGACCCTGCCGGCGCGGCTCGCGGTACGAGCGTGAGCCCTTGCCGCTGCCAACCCCGGCGAGAACGTCATAGGCATTGAGGCCCACCCCGACCTTGCGGTTACGCCTCGCCGCCCCGAGAGTCGGGACCATGAAAGGGGTCGGATAAACAAGATGGGGCGCCAGCTCAACCATCAGCTGTCGTTCCAGCAGGGCCTCCCGGACCAGTCCAAGGTCGAAGTTCTCGAGATACCGGAGGCCACCGTGGACCATCTTCGAAGATCTGGAGGAAGTGCCGATGGCGAAGTCGCGTGCCTCGACCAGTGCCACCGAGTAGCCGCGTGAAGCCGCGTCAAGAGCGACTCCGGCACCGGTAATTCCTCCACCGATAACCACTACTTCGAACTTTTCGCCCGCCACGGCCTCGATCGCATCCGTCCGGCTCAGCATGACTTCACCACCGGTAACGCCTGGCCAGCAGGATGGTTCCTCCGGCAAGCCCACCCGAGACCAGCAGGAAGACCAGAATTGCCGAAATCGGCGAAGGCTCAGGTCCAGCAGCAGATGCGGCCAGAAGGGCGGCAGTAGGAGGCTCCGGAATGACCGGTGCGAGTTCCGGGGCTGAAGGCAGCGGGTCAATGCCACCGCTCACCGGCGGATCAAGCGGCTGACCCACACCGCTGCCAATCGGTGTATCCGGAGAGGTGGCGTTCCCGCCACTGGCTGCGGATCCGGTTGACGGCACCAGACCTGGTACAAAACCCTCGGTGGAGCCGGGATTTGAGCCATTGCCCGAGGGGCTATCAGGTTGCGCCTGTCGCGGAGGCTCACTGACTGGCAGGGACCTGCCCGCCAGACCGACAAGCGCATCGGCTGTCACCCAGACGCGAGTCTGATCAGAGCTCCGCGAGTACCAGATGCTTCCATCCGACTGCTGCCGGGCTTCGAGAAAATCGAGGCCGGTATTGCCACCCTTGCGCAAACTGGCGTGAGACTTGCCGAGTGCCGCCAGCCCCTGCAGGACAAGACCGGTTGACTGTGAATTGACGATCGCGTTGGAGGCGAACCCACCGCTGCTCGTCTGGACTGAGCGAAGAAAGTCCATGGCCCTCGCCACGGCGCTTTGACCGTCGATCACCTGGAGGACGGTTCCAGTCGAGTCGGCGTCGCTGGGTGCCTGCGGTGAGATCCCCCAGCCTCCATCCGTACTCAGATTCTGGGCGGATCGCAGCCACTTCGTGGTGGCCGCTTCGGATCCTTTGGCGCCCGCCGAGCGAAAGGCGAGTGCTGCGAAGGCGGCAACATTGACTTTGTTGCCGAATGAGTTGTCGGCTCCGCGACGTCTTTCAAGAGCCGCAACCAGATTGCGGCCTTCGAAATCGCGGGGGTCCTCACCCACCGTTCGGAGCCCAAGTACTGCGAGGGCTATTTCATTCGCGTCCGTGATCTCTCGTCGCTCGGCCCTGATCAAAGCCAGCGGCGAGCGTCCGTCGGTGCGCACATCGAGGGGATTCAGATCAGCGGCTGCCAGTCCCAGCATCGCGCGAAGCGTGATCAGGACCGACGACTCCCCTCCGGGCGATACGGCAAAGCCGCCGTCATCGTTCTGCTGCGTCCTCAGCCACGACCTGGCCTGCCCGGTCTCATCGTTCACTGCTGCCTCGGCCGGAGGTGCGAACACGATCGTGCCAAGACCGACCATCACGAGAAGCAGACCGGCAACTGAGGGCACCTTCTGCCACTCGAAGCGCTCGCGGAAGCGGGTCAGTGCTGCGACCATGGCCGGACCTGCCGCCAGGGCGAATATTACGTTTCCGGTTATGTGTGCCAGGTCGAATGGGATTGCTCTCACCTCAAGTGCAAGGTACCGGTCGAGCGAAACCTCCCCTCCAAAACTGACCATTGTCTGAAAATTCATCCACATTCCGAATACGAGTCCTGCCGCACCACAAGCGGCCGCCAGTTTCAGTCTGCCAGCCTTGCCCCGGGTCAGATGGAAGAAAACCCCGCCAGCGACTCCCGTCATTCCCCAGCCGACCATCTGCCAAGGGGTCCACACTCCCTGGCCGAGCCAGAAGTTCGATATCAGCCCTCCGAGCGCACCGACCGCAAAGCCGGGGGCCGGTCCGAGTGCGAAGCCCGCGAAGAAGACGATGTCTGTGGTGGCGACCACGTTGGGGATAGGAGCAAGGACGATCCTGCCGGCCACCGCGAGGGCTGCCAGAACCGCAACCAGTGCGACGATCTGCGAGGGCGGCCGCGTGCGTTCGTACCAGATCATCCCCGCGCCCACTACCAGCAGAACAAGGGCCAGAGTGCCGACCTGCCAGCTCACTCTCCACTCCCCTGAGCGATTTCCCCAAGCAGCCAGTCCGCACCCTGCTCGACCGTGATCACGCCAGGCCGGTCAAGCACCCGACTGACTTCCGTTGCGAAGTACCAGCCACCTGAAAGCACAGTGGCAGCGTCAGCATCGGCGATCAGCTCACCATCTCCGAGCAGAACAACGCGATCCGCGAAAGTCGCGACGAACTCGACGTCATGAGTCGCGATCACAACTGCGGCGCCACGTTCGGAAAGCGTTCGACTCAGTTCCGACAGACCTTCCTTGAGGCGACGGTCCATGCCCCGGGTGGGTTCGTCAAGGGCGATCAGATCCGGAAGTTCACTGCCTTCCATTCGACCGGCGAGGGTGATCGCCAGGGCCAGCCTCTGGCGCTCGCCACCGGAGAGGTCACGCGGGTCAGAGTCGTCCGGCAGATCCAGCCCAACCGCCTCCAGCGCGGCTCTCCCAGACTTCCCGGAGAGCTCTTCACCGATGCTCTCGCGAACCAGAAAATCACCTGGGTTCTGAGTCAGAAGGGCGATGCCACCGCGGGTCTCAATCTGCCCGGCAGCCGGTTCCAGCAGACCGGCCGCCGTCCGGAGCAGGCTGGATTTACCAGCACCGTTGCGGCCCATCAGGGCGACTCTCTCACCGGGGTCAATTTTCAGGTCCAGCCCGCGGAGGATGTCCACCGGACCCTCTCCCGGATCCAGTTCGAGCCAGAGCCCACTCGCCCTGAGAGCGCGGCCGTTTCTTTTCGGGCGTGGCCCTGCCTTCACCGGTGCTGTCCCTGGACCGGCCTTGATCCCCCTCACCCGCAGGGTGGCGCGAGCGTCGCGCACCCCGACCGGCAGCGGATCCACACCCGCCAGAGAAAACATCAAGGCTGCGGGTGTACCGAGTTTTGCTCCTGGCTCAATCGTATGCTCCAGAAAAGCTCGCGGTGGACCATCAAAGGCGATCCGTCCCGAGCTCATGGCGATCACTCGATCTGCCGCAGCCAGACACCTTTCGAGACGATGCTCAGCCAGCAGTACCGCCACACCCCACTCCTCGTTAAGGCGACGAAGCAGCCAGATCAGCTCATCGCCGGCCACGGGATCCAGCTGAGATGTCGGCTCATCCAGCAGGATCAACGGGGGCCGCGTGACCAGCGCGACAGCGAGCGCGACCCGCTGCATCTCACCTCCCGAGAGGGTTGAGACCGTGCGGGGAAGCAGGTGGGCGATATTCAGGGCCAGAGCGACCTCCTCGATCGCCCGCGCGCGCGAGGCAGGCTCGTCCCCTCGAAAACGCAGCGGCAGATCAAGCTCGGCGGAGACCGTGGTCGAGATGATCTGGGTCTCGGGATCCTGCGCTACAAATCCGACCACATCAGCCAGTTCACCCGGACCAAAATCTTTTGTATCCCTGCCGGCAACGCTGACCCGTCCACTCAGGGCACCACCGTGGAAGTGGGGCACCAGACCACACGCCGCCCTGAGAAGAGATGTCTTGCCTGAACCGGACGCGCCCGCAAGTACGACGAATTCTCCCTGTCTGATGTCAAAAGAGACCCCCTCAAGCGAGCCAGCTACGGCACCGGCGTAGCGGTAGCTCAGCGCCTCAACAGAGAGTGTCGGATCGCCAGCCCGTCTTTCAGTTGCGTCGTGCATGCGGCCCCCTTCCCCGTTGCCAAGTCACCAGGCCCCCCAAGGCAAAGAGACCGGCCAGTCCGAGTGTAGCCGGCCCAGGTGCGTACTCGAATCCGGGGTAGGTAGTCAGTCCAGGCAGTCCGAACACGATCGAACCGACTGCCGCTGCCATCAAAATCACCCCTGCCCCCCAGAAACGCAGGTCGAACCTTGAAGGCACCGGGCGGGCAGCTCCAGTCGATGCGGCCTGAGCGTAACCACGCAACTCAAGGGTTGCCGCCACATCAACTGCCCGATCAAGCGAACCAGCAAGCAGCCGATGGGCCAGCGCGATCCTTCCAACCGGGGTCGCGCCCGGGCCTCGGAGCCCGGCGGCATCACCGAGTCGCGCCTGGTCTCCCGCAGCGAGCGGCACCAGCCTGGAGATCAAGGTTGCGGTGAGCGCCGAGCGCCTGGCGGTGTGATGCATCGCCCGAAGCACGCGATCCGGATCGATGCAGGCAGACCAGACGCCGATCACAACCATCGTGCCCATCGCCCTGAGTCCAATCAGGGCGCCGGCCGCCAAGGATTCCGCAGTGACGTCGATCCTGCCAAGAACTGGCCACTGACCGAGCCTGAGCAGAACCGTCTCGCCCCGGCTGGTGACCAGACCGTTTATGACGATCATTGAGACAGCAAGAAAAGCACCCAGCCGCAGGGAAAACCGGACCGCGCGCTGTGCGTGGCAGCCGTAACCGGCTAGTGCCGCACCGAATGTCGCCGCGGCCAGCACGATCGGATCACTGGACAGAAAGCAGATCACCAGATAGGCGCCGAGATAGAGCGCGGCAGGACCAAGCCCTGCGCTCTGAAGGCTGGCCCGGCGAGGGACGTAGGAAAGTGGCGAGAGGCTCTTCATCGGCCCGCTCCGGAGCTGTCGGCGGTGGTCATCAGCCAGCCTCCGCCGGAAGTGAGTAGACGCCTTCGGGTGAGGTTGCCGCTGCGTACCGGTTGTGCAGCTGTCCGGATTGAAGCCCGGCAGCGGCGGATTGGACGCCTCGTTCGTCAGTTCCGGTGACCAGCCAGACCGGTGGTCCATCTCCCCGGCGCATGGCGGCAATCAGGCCTGAATGCGCACCAAAGTCGACAACCGGTTTTGCCGTAACATCCAGCCCGATCAGTCGCTCCTGGCCTTCTCTTGTGATGAATCCGGCGAACACTCCGCTCTTTGACGGGCCAAGGTCGAGACGTGCCGCTTCCTCATCTGCTCCGACCTCGGACCACCTGCCAACCAGCACACGGATTGTTTCCCGGGTTGCCGGAGCCTGAGATCCACCGGCCAGACTCGCCGACTCCAGGTCAACGCCGGCATCAGCAAGCCGCTCCTCAACCTTTTCGCAGGCTGGCTCCACCGAGAGGCATTCGACAGACACTGGCCAGTCGTTACCGTCGTATCCACTGCTCAGCGGTGCGGGGAACGAACCGACAACTGCGTTTACGTCCATCGCGTCGGTCCAGTCCCGGTGGTCCCACCACATCTGGTCACCTGGCTCGACAACAAACTCTGCCGCCCCACGTTCGGCCGCGATCCCGTTGACGAAGTAGAACCAGTCAGAGCTGCGCGTCCCCGAAGACGAAGAAATCGAGTCAATCGAATCGACGAAGGCACCGCCGTAACTGGTTTCGATTTCGGCGCTCTGGTCGAGGAGGCGCATCGCAGTACTGGAATCGCTGAGTGGCCCGACGGAATCCTCCAGGAGAACTCTGGAGCCGTAATCCCGGGTGACAGACAGGTCGGCGACACCCTCCTCTTCACCCACCCCAAAGCCGGCTCCGCATCCAGGCAGGAAGCTCAGAGCCGCGGCCGTTGTGACCGCGGCGAAAGCCCGTCCCCATGTCAGGTGACTGGTCGTGTGACTACCTTTTTACCTCGACGACGACTCGATTCGAGGCGATAAATCCCTCGGCGCGAGCAGCGAAGCGAGACGTCTGCGACAGCCTGATCCGCGTGTAGCCAGCAGCGTTGGTTGCTGCGGTGCCGTCCAGACTCAACACCGCACCCCTTACCGGACGCCTCACGCCCGCGTCGTTGTAGGCGAGCACTCTGACGGTCATCAGGCGGTTTCTGATCGCGCTTTCGGGAACGATCAGTTCCAACTCGTCAGGACTCGGCAGGTTGTAGGACGCGGAGAGAAACCACAGCACCTCATCCCCGGTCTTCAACTTTGTTTCCTCACCTCCCACCATTGACGGTCTGTGATTGTGCGTCAGCTCCCACCACTGTTCACCGCTCGCGGCTGAAGAGCCGACCCCGCAGAGACCAAGGCCAAAGTCGAACGCGTTCGAGATCAGCAGGGATGTTCTGGGCAGGGTCGAACGTGCCGCTGCCTGAAGTGCCCCCAGGGCCGTCGATCCCTCGATCCTCTTCGTAGCATTCGTCGGCGTACCTCCCAGGCATGTGGCGTCGGCACTGGTCGGGACGGTCGTGGTGCCGGTAACGATCGTGCGATCGATCAGAATCTGACCGAAGTAAGTAACTGCTCTGACGTGAACCTGGGCCTCGGGGGCAGCCTGGGCCTGACTCGCCAACGGAACAGACATAAGCAAAGCCAGACCGAGAATCAGCCTTGTGGCGGATGGTGAACTCATGGAGTTTTCCTTGTTTTCCGGGCGGCTCATACGCGGAGCCGCTGTTGTCGGTACGCCAGATGGCGCAAAGTCGACAGGTCTTCGGACTCGGACGTTGTTGCTCAGAAACAGCCTTCCCGGACTGTGGTCCAGTGGCGTCTGTGTTTCCGCAATGCGTCCCTACCGCTGCGCGCCAGTTCCGGATTCTGACCGGATTCCCTGGCCCCACAATTCGGGGCACGATCGACTTCTATTTCGATGTTACTCTGAACCGGCGGACACCGCCTGAACCGGACAAAGGCTCCCGGCGGCAAACCTCCGGCGCGCCGTCCTTCGACAGTAATCCGGTGCTGTCCGTACCATCGCCCAATGGATTTCCTCCACCAGATACTCCTCAACCTGCCGATCGCACTCGGCCCAAGCTGGCTTGATCCCGAACAGCTGATCAGGACATTCGGAACCCTTGGCATCCTGGCCATAGTTTTCATCGAGTCTGGCCTGCTGGTCGGCTTTTTCCTCCCCGGCGACTCTCTTCTGTTCACTGCTGGACTGCTCTCGGCAAGCAATGTGCTGCCTGACATCTGGATCCTTCTGCTGGCGATTCCTGTCGCTGCCATCGCCGGTGACCAGGTCGGCTACGCAATCGGCCGCAAGTTAGGACCGCCGCTTTTCAATCGTCCAGACAGCCGCTTTTTCCGCCGTGAATACGTCGACAGGTCGGCAGCCTTCTTTGAAAGACACGGCCCGAAGACGGTTGTCCTGGCGCGGTTTGTCCCGATAGTGAGGACATTCGTACCGGTGATGGCTGGAACATCAAGAATGCGTTACCGGACCTTCGTCACCTACAACGTGATCGGCGGCCTGCTCTGGGGTGTCGGCGTAACAGCGCTCGGCTACTTCCTCGGTCAGATCGAGTTCGTCGAGAAGAACATTGAGCCGATCCTGCTTCTGATCGTTGGGGTTTCGGTGATTCCCGTTGTCATCGAGTTGTTCAGAGCACGTCTGTCGAGCCCTGATTCACCGGTGGAACCATTTGAAACCCCGGTGATCGACGAAACCGATCAGGTCACCGTGGACCTCGATTCACGCTGACCAACGGGGCCCTGTGCGTCACCAGACTCGGACCGGAAGGGTCTTGTGGGGGCTTTGCCAAAACCGCGACAAATGTTTCGCCCGGTTCTCAGGACATGGCCGACCGCTGGCAATTGTTAGCCTTTCTTAATATGAGTCGCAGCATCACAGCATTTTTCATCGGCGCGGTACTGCTTCTCGTACCGGCGAGCGCCGGCGCCGTCACTGAATCCACGACCAGATTCGTCGCCTCCTTCGAGGGCTTCTCATCCTGCGTATATGCCGATCCGGCAGGTCACGCAACGATCGGCTACGGCCGCCTCCTGCATTACGGACCGCCAACCAGACAGGACAAAAAGAAGTGGGGATGCATCAGCCAAGCCAGGGCCATGACCATGCTTCGAAGCGATCTCGCCGAATATGAAGCCGAAGTCCTGAAGAGGATCAAGGGCGCCCGGGTTACACCATCGATGATGACCGCACTTACCTCATTCGCCTTCAATCTTGGTCCAGGAGCACTCGACTACCTCCCGGCAAAGGGGAAGGGAAGTGACACTCACATTGCCTGGCATGTACGCAAGGGCAACTACCGTAAGGCTGGACAGCAGATGCTGCTTTTTGACGGCATCATCGTGAACGGCAAACGATACGAACTTGAAGGTCTCCAGATTCGCCGCCGCAAGGAACTCCGTCTGATGGTCAAGGACCTGGACAAGATCGCGAACTGCGCAAACAAATGCACCGGTCAGGACACCTCCGGCGGACTCACTCCGCGAGCGTCCGGCGGACTCTCTCCAAGCTGAGGAAGTGCCAGTTCAGTTGCGCCCCCACCGCTGACCCGATCCGGGCCAGCAAAGTACCGCTACGGGGATTCGAACCCCGGTTTCCGGACTGAGAATCCGGCGTCCTAGACCCCTGGACGATAGCGGCGCGCAGCTGCCATTCTAACAATTCCGCAGGCCACGGCTCGTCGGCCCGGGGGGAGGCGACTTTGCGCTCCAGCCGTTAGAGTTCGCGATCCGCGCGGCCGTGGCGGAACTGGTAGACGCGCAGGCTTCAGGTGCCTGTGTCCGAAAGGATGTGGAGGTTCGACTCCTCTCGGCCGCA
>JBBECI010000036.1:0-20667 GCA_040881895.1 Solirubrobacterales bacterium
GTCCAAGCCCAAGTCGAAGCCCAAGTCCAAGCCCAAGTCGAAGCTCAGGACAAAGCCCGGCAGGAAATCGGCAGCGGGTGAAGGCAAAGCTTCACGTTCAAGGATCAGTAAGCAGGTTCGCGAGGCTCGAGAGGAGCAGCAGGTCCTCGATCTGGTTCCCGGAACCGGCCGCCAGCTCGCTGAAGGCAAGGCGGCAGGCAAGGCGGCTCGCAAGAGGGTTCCGCGTTCGACTCTGGCTGACCTGCCACTGCCCGCGGATCGCCTGGATCCGGTTGACCTGCTGGAGGCGCAGGCCAAGTCACGTGTGCCTGCTCTGGTCCCGCTCCGATACGGCCGGATGCTGGTGTCTGCCTTCACTTTCTATCGGGGCGCGGCGGCAATCATGGCGGCCGACCTCGCTCGAAGTCCCGTAACTGGCCTGAAGGTTCAGGCCTGTGGGGACGCACACCTTTCCAACTTTGGCGTCTTCGCTTCGCCGGAGCGGCGCCTTGTCTTCGACATCAACGACTTCGACGAGACGCTCCCGGGGCCGTGGGAGTGGGATTTGAAGCGGCTTGCCGCGAGTTTTGAGATCGGTGGTCGCGACCGTGGTTTCAGCCGTAAGGAGCGGGAGCAAATCGTTCTCGGCGTTGCCAGGCAGTACAGGAAGGCAGTAGCCGAATTCGCAACCATGGGAAACCTCGATGTCTGGAACTGGCATCTGGATATTGATTCGTTGTACGAGCAGCGGGCTGGGTCGTTTGGAGAGGCCGACCGGCAGAGATTCGAACAAACCGTGGCCAAGGCCAAAGGGAAGGACCGTCTCAGAGCGTTTTCGAAACTGACCCATGTCGTTGATGGAAAACTGAGGATCATCGAAGATCCACCATCGATAATTCCCCTGGATCATCTGGTTCCACCTGAGAAATCCGCCGAACTTGATGACCGGGTGCGGAAGATACTCGCCTCTTACCGGGAAAGCCTGAATCCCGATCGCCGCGTCCTTTTTGACGAGTATGAGTATGTGCACGCCGCAGTGAAGGTGGTTGGTGTAGGCAGCGTCGGCACGCGTGCCTGGATGGTGCTCATGGTTGGACGCGACACAGGCGATCCTCTTTTTCTGCAGTTGAAGGAAGCCCAGGACTCAGTGTTCGAGCCTTATGTCGGCGCCAGCCGTTACGGCAAACACGGTCGCCGGGTGGTCGAAGGTCAGAAGCTGACCCAGACCGCGAGCGACATCTTCCTTGGATGGACGACCGTCGAGGGATTCGATGGCGTTGAACGCGACTTCTACGTACGTCAGTTGTGGGACTGGAAGGGATCGGCGCAGGTGGACAAGATGGATCCCCATGGGCTGGGTCTCTACGGCTGGATCTGTGGCAGGGCCCTTGCCCGGGCGCACGCACGCACCGGCAACCGTTTCGCCCTCGCTTCCTACATCGGCAAGAGCACCGACTTTGAGCAGGCCATCGCCGCCTTTTCCGTTGCATATGCCGACCAGAACGAGCGCGACTACCAAGCCCTGCTTGACGCCCGTGACAGCGGCCGAATAAAGGTTGAGGAACCGGCAGACTGATTCCGGGAGCTGACTTCGGTGTGAGTCTGCCCCAAGTCAAGAGCCGCGCGGTTCACAATGCGAAAAGATCTGAAGATCCGGGGCTACACCATCGCCCAATTTCCGAATGCTCCTCTGGGCGTGGCGCTTGCAGGACTGGTGCTGAGCTGGTTGCTCCCGTACGGTTCAACCGCTCATGCCGTGTCGAGGGCGTTCTTCTATATCGGGCTGGGTATCTGGGCATGGCTTGAGCTCAGCGACGGCGTGAACGGTTTCCGCAGGGTTCTTGGTGCGGCCGGGCTGGCCTACACAGTGGTCTCTCTCGCCGGCAAGCTGGACTGAATCGCAACAAACAGGCCCGGGCCGCGTTAGTGTTACGAAGCGCGAGATGAAATCAATTGTCTCGCGGCGACAAGTGGAGATGGAGAGGACGCTTATGTACCAGCGCTTTGTGCCCGACCGAAACCTGACCGGGAAAGTCGTCTTGCGTCTGCTGCTGGCAGCATTGGCACTGACGGTCTGGGCGCTTTTGGTGGCTGGTCCGGCCGCTCGGGCTGATGCGGCCAAAGCCGGGCAGTCCCGGCCGAACATCGTCCTGATTGAGGTTGACGATGCGGTGGTGGGGGACCTCGAGTTCATGCCGAACGTCAAGCGCCTGACAGAGCGTGGCGGAACCACGTTTTCCAACTACTTCGTTTCATATTCGCTCTGCTGCACGGCGCGGACGACACTGTTGACCGGTCAGTTCTCTCATAACCACCAGGTACTGAGCAATTTCAGAGCAAACAGCGGCGGTTATTACACCTTCCGGGATCTGCCGGGCAAGCTCAACCAGCGGAACTCGCTGGCCCCGTGGCTGCAGCGAGCCGGGTACAGGACCGGGCTGATCGGGAAGTACCTGAACGAGTACGGAGCCCTCGACCGGACTGAAGTACCGCCAGGCTGGAGCCGGTGGGTAGGACTGCTCGATAATTCAACCTACGACTACTACAACTATGTCCTCAACATTGACGGCAGGCTTCGTTATTACGGTGACCCCGATTATGCGGAGGTGCAACTGGACCTCGCGACTCGGCTGGTGAACGATCCGCCCGAAAGCTTTCCCGAGCTGCTCGCCGCTTTCCGTTCGATCTTCGACCCGTTTGACTACTTCGGCTGGCAGCGCGAGGAGGACTACACAATGGATGTGGGTGGTGCCTTCGCTGCTGACTTCGTTCGCAACTCAGCCCCCTCCAGGAAGCCCTTTTTCCTTTACTACTCACCACCCGGACCTCACGCAGAGGACACAAATCACCTTCAGGGGCTGAGGCCGGGTGCCCCGGGACCAGACCCGCGCCCTCCGGCCCGGTACCGCGACACATTTGACGATGTGCCACTTCCGAGGCCACCATCCTTCAATGAAGCGGATGTCTCCGACAAGGCCGTGAACCTGAGCGGTCTGCCGCTGCTGACCGAGCCACAGATCGCCGAAATCACCGACAACTACCGGGGTCGTCTCGGGGCGGTTCGTGCCGTGGACGACCAGGTCGGCCGGATAGCCAGCGAGGTTCGTCGGGCCGGAGAGATGAACAACACGTACTTCATCTTCACATCGGACAACGGTTACCTCCAGGGCGAGCACCGTCTGCGTGGTTCGAAGTTCCTGCCTTACGAAAACTCGATCCGGGTGCCGACCTTGATCAGCGGTCCAGGGGTCAAGAAGGGTCAGATAAGGATCGGCAATGCGATTGATGTTGACCTGGCCCCGACGATTCTGGACATGGCGAACGTGAAGCCCGGGCGGGTGATGGATGGCGCTTCATTGCTGCCAGCCGCCGAAAACAGACGGCGAATTCCCAGGCGGGCGGTCCTGCTCCAGGCTATGAGGCCTCTGCTGCGTTTCTACACCCCTTTGACCGCCTTTGATCAGCCGTTTTACGGTGTTCGTTATCAGGGATTCAAGTACCTCAACTGGTCCTTCGATGCGACTGAGCTTTACAACCTCAGGGAGGATCCGGACGAGCTGGTCAATCTGGCGGCAGATCCCGCCTACGCGGCGACCGCCGCCCGCCTTGAAGGCCTGGCCAAGCGGCTGAGCACCTGTAGCGGTAAAGCCTGCCGTTGAGGTAGTCTCGCCCCTCAGATGAGCGAACCGACGATTGAACCCAGCGCAGAGCAGATCAAGGCCCTTGCGGGCTCTCTGGATCAGGAGGGGCCGATAGCCATGGTCAACCTGCTCCGCTTCAGGGAGGAAGCTCTGGCACCCGATGAAGGCATGTCAGGCGCTGAGGCCTACGGTGTCTACAGCCAGGGCGTGATGCCCTTCCTGGAGGGTGCGGGTGGAAAAGTGCTCAGCGCCGTCAGTTGCGGCGAGAGCGTGATCGGTCCGGCTGATCCGGAATGGCACATGGCGATCATCGTTGAATACCCTTCAAGGGCGGCATTTCTGGGCATGGTCGGCAACGCCGACTATCAGGAAGTCGCCAGGCATCGTACGGCTGCCCTCGCCGACAGTCGTCTGATTCTCTCGACTCGACTCGCGTGAACGATTCCTACTGGCCTCAACCTTGGACTTGCGAAGACGGGGGTCCAAGGAGGTGGTGTAACGCCGACGGGCAGGCAGGGCCGGGTATGGAGCCGGGGGAGAGCCTCGAGGTAGTCGCGCACAAGGACGCCTTTGCCTCAGACATGGTGATCCGCCGCGAGCCGGGTGAGCTGTTTGCGCTGCGTCATACCCTGCCGTTCGGTGATCCTCTGGCAGGGGCGGTGGAAGGCTGGGTCGAGAAGCTGGACCCGGAGACGCTTGAGGTAACTGCGTCGAGCCCACGTCTGGCCTCCGGACGGTACTGGCCGGGGGGGATCGCCGCCCACTCCAATGGCGACCTTCACATGGTTTTCGGGCACTCCGCTCACCGGCTGACCCCGGAACTTGAACTGCTTGCCTCGCGTCGCCTTCCGGTCGATCGGCCTTACAACTCCTTCGTTCTGCTTGATGGCGGCGAGCTGGTCACCAAGGACTGTGATGCGCCCGCTGGTCTGGTCCCCTCAACTGTTTCCGTGCTTGACCCGGAAACGCTCGAGTCGCTCGCTCCGGAGCTGGAGCTGCCCGAGCCGAGCATCGCCCGTCTCTCTTCGGACGGGCTGAGCGTTATCGCTGTCGGGACCGAATGTGTCTTTCGGCTGATCTTTGATCGGGATGCGGGTCGGCTGGAGGTCGATCAGTCGTGGAAGCCACGCTACGGACCCGCCCCTGGTCGCAGTTACGGCTGGGATCCGGTCATCACTGACGAGCATGTCTTCTGGATGGATCAGGGCAGGAATTCAACCGACTGGTCAATGGTGGGCACTGGTGAGGAGTCTGCGCCGGTCCGTCTTTGGTGGGCAAGGATCGACGACCCGCAGGCGCTGCGTTCGGCTGAAATCAGCGGCCTTCCCTACGGCACTGAATCGAACCCTCCCGCCTGGGACCCGGTCAAGCGGACCGTGATCGCCTACGACGCTGGCAATGCGGTGCTGAAAGCCTGGCGGATGGTGGGTGATGAACTCGAGCCTCTTTGGCAGAGGGACGGTTTCGCTCACGCTGGTCACCTGATTCTCTACCCGGATACCCGTGAACTGGTCGCTCAGGACTGGCAAAGCCCGGCTTTGCTTCGGCAGCCGACCGTCCGCAGGCTGGTCCGGCCCTCGCTTCGCAAGTTGGGCCATTCAGCCGGAGTACGCCGGTTTTCCCGTCCGGCGGGCAGGGACAGTCTCGTGCTGCTGGATCTCGATACCGGGGCCGACAAGGGCAGGGTCAAGGTTTCCTCACCATCTCAGGGATTCCTGTTCCCGGCACCTGGTTTCAACCGCGACTTTTACTACCAGTCGATGACCACCATCGCCCGGGTGGTCGTCAGGTAGTCCGAGAGGCATCGCGCCGGTCAGGAGAAATTATGTACAACATTGATACGGAGGATGAGGCAGCCGTCAGGGCCCCGAGTACACCCCTGGTGTTGCCGGGCTCCTCGTGAGCGCCCCAAGCGAAGTCGAGGTCGCGCGACAGGCTGACCGGGTCCATGGAAGCGGGCTCTCGGCCAGGCTTTACGACCCGTTTCTCTGGTGGGGGGAGAAGAGTGGCCTCTCGGAGAGGCGCGACCGACTGCTCGAAGCGGCCACCGGAGAGGTTCTTGAGATCGGTGCCGGCACCGGGCTTAACCTCGCCCACTACCCCGGCGGGCTGAGCCGACTGGTCCTCACCGAACCAGAGGAGCACAAGGCTGCGCTCCTGCTGAAGAAAGCGGCAAACCTCGACCTTGAGGCCGAGTTCGTGCGGGCCTCAGCCGAAGCCCTGCCGTTTGAGGACGACAGCTTCGACACAATCGTCGCGACGCTCGTCTTCTGTACGGTGGGCGAGCCTGAGCAGGGGATCGCCGAGTTGAGGCGGGTGCTGCGCCCGGGAGGTTCGTGGCTCTTCATCGAACACATCCGTTCAGACAGGCCGGCGATCGGACGCCTGCAGGATCGCATCCGCCGACCCTGGGCCAGTATCGCGGACGGCTGCCAGTGCAATCGCCGCACGATCGAAATGATTGAGGCCGGTGGCTTCAACGTGGAGCTCAAGAGTGTCGCCGACAAGGCACTGATGCCGCCAGTCGCACGCCCGATAGTCACCGGGATCGCCCGGCTCGGCTGAGCAGACGAAGCCGATCTGCGACGCTGCTTCGATGAGCGAAGCTGTCATCGTCGGTTCCGGGCCCAACGGACTTGCCTGCGCTGCGGTGCTCGCCCGGGCTGGAATGAGGGTCACCGTCTACGAGGCTGCGGAGACTATCGGGGGTGGTACGAGGAGTTCCGAACTGACTCTGCCGGGGCTGCTCCACGACCACTGTTCGGCGGTTCACCCGATGGGAGTGGCATCGCCGGTGTTCCAGGAATTGGAACTGACTTCCCACGGCCTCGAGTGGCTGTGGCCGGAGATTGACATGGCTCACCCCTTTGATGACGGAACTGCTGGTGTGGTTCACCGCTCAGTCACCGAGACCGCTGCCGGTCTCGGGCAGGACGAATCTGCCTGGAAGAGGCTCTTCGAGAAGCCAACGGCCTCATTCGATCGCCTTCGTTACGAGATCCTCGGCCCGGTTATCCACTGGCCCCGGCATCCTGTGGATCTGGCCCGATTCGGCCTTCCCTCACTGCTTTCGGCCGCAGCTCTGGCCCGCTTCTTCAGGACTGATCGTGGCCGGGCGTTGTTCGCCGGAGCAGCCGCGCACTCTTTCAGTCCGCTGAATCAACCATTGAGCGCTGCGGTCGGCATGGCGTTGATCGTTTCCGGCCACAGCGGGGGGTGGCCGGTCGCGAAAGGGGGATCCAGGGCCGTGTCGGACGCACTGGCCTCAGTGGTCCAGGAAAACGGCGGCAGTATTGTGACCGGCCGGCGGATCGACGACCTTGGCGATCTCCCTCCGTCAGACGTGGTCGTGCTGGACACTTCTCCCGATGCCGTGCTGAGGCTGGCCGGTAACAGGCTGCCGGAACGGATTCGGAAGGCATACCGACGCTACCGGTACGGACCCGGCTCCTTCAAGGTCGACCTGGCGGTGGAGGGCGGAGTGCCCTGGGTCAACGAAGACTGCAGGCTTGCCGGCACGGTTCACGTCGGCGGCAGCCTCGAGGAAATCGCAACAGCCGAAAAACTGGTTAACCAGGGAAGGATGCCGGAGAGGCCATTCGTGCTGGTCTGCCAGCAGTACCTGGCAGACCCCTCGCGTTCTGCTGGAAACGCTCATCCGGTCTGGGCCTACGCACATGTGCCAGCCGGTTATGAGGATGACGTGACCGAGTCCGTGATTGATCAGATCGAGAGGTTCGCACCGGGACTCAGGGAGCGCATCGTCGGTTGCTCCGTGCGCTCGCCGATGGGCTTTGCCGAGTACAACGAGAACTTCGTCCGGGGTGATATCGCAGTCGGCGCCAACACGCCGCGTCAGTTGTTGATGAGGCCAAGGGTTGGTTTCAGTCCGTATGAAACCGGCATACCCGGAGTCTTCATATGTTCCTCGGCCACGCCACCAGGGGGAGGCGTTCACGGGATGTGTGGAGCAAACGCGGCCAAAGCTGTCCTGGCTTTTGACCGTCGCCGGGTTGCCCTCTAGCCGGCGGCGGCTTCGTCGACTTCAACCTCGCCAAGTCGATGAGTGTCGACGTCGTAGATGAACCCCCGGACCCGGTCCCGGTGGAGCAGAAAGTCCGAACGCCGGACCCTGAGTATCGACTGACGGACGTCAGCTTCGGCATCGGTGAACGACTCGATCGCAAAGGCCGGAGCGACGCCGGTGGCATCCAGAAGCTCGGCGCGGAATCCGTCGTCTGTCAGAGTCTGCATGCCGCAGTTGGTGTGGTGGATCAGCATGACGCGCTCGGTGCCGAGCCTGCGTTGGGAAATTGCCAGAGATCGGATTACATCGTCGGTGATCACACCGCCGGCGTTTCTGAGCACATGCGCTTCACCGTCCCGGAGGCCGAGAGCCTGAAAGACGTCGAGCCGTGAGTCCATGCAGGTCACGATCGCAAGCTGGAGGCTCGGCTTCAGCCCCAGTTGCTGCTGTGGGATTGAGGACGCGAACGCCTCATTATTCGCGAGAAGTGTGTCGATGACTTTCACTGTGAGCAGCCTACGGAATCAAGCGAGTCAGCGCGACCGTTGCCATGGTGAGACGCGGCAGACGGGGTCGTCTGCCGCCAGTCACAGCGCGCTAATTGATTGAAAGCATGTCGACGACAAAGATCAGCGTCGCGTTGGCCGGGATCGACGGTGGCTGGCCCTGCGGACCGTACCCGAGGTCGGGCGGGATGATCAGTTCACGCCGCCCGCCCGCCTTCATGCCAACCAACCCCTGGTCCCAACCCTGAATCACAGTGCCGCCACCAAGGGTAAGGTCGAACGGTGTGCCGCGGTCCCAGGAGGCATCAAATTCCTGACCAGTGTCGTAGAGAGCACCGACATACTGAACGCTGACCTCGTCACCGTTCTTTGCTGCCGGCCCTGATCCTTCGACTATGTCGTTCGTGACAAGTTCAGTCGGCGCGGGGTCACCCGGCGCCTCGATCGTCGGCTTGACAGAAGTGTCGGTCAGGTCGGCTGAGGACGAACTTTCGTCGGAACCTCCCGTGATCAACACGACCGCGACGATCACGGCGAGGAGGGCAGAGGCAGCGATGAGGGTGATTGTTCGACGGTCCATGGCGGGCATACTAGTTTGAACCGGGCAGGCCCGTCGCCTTACACACCTGGCGAAACAGTCCAGCCCTCGGACGGGTCTACATCACCCGCGATCATCGCCTGCCAGGTTTCTCTGATTCCCTCGGGACCCGAGGCCCTGCGGATGTTGAGCCAGGAGCCACTCGAGTCGATGAATCGGTTCTGATCTGAACCGACCCGGCGACGGACTTCGGCTGCTCCCCAGTCTTCGTTTCGTTTGGCGACGCGGGTCGGAGCAAAGAAGAGTTCGGGAGTCGGGCCGGGCAGTTCAGCGTTGCCACCGGGGGGAGTCAGATGCTCCCAGTCGGCAGCCCCGACCACCGTGCTCGAAAGCAGCAAGGCACCGAGGTGGTTGTGGACGCGAGCGCGCAGTCCGGCGTTCCCGGAGAAGTCGAGGTAGGCGGTCTGGATGGCCGGGTCGAGGCTTTCGACGTCGTCGTAGCTGAGGACGCGTTCGTAGTAGCCAGTCGTCTCGGTGAACCCCACATTGCCGGGTGATGTGAGACCGACCAGTTCAACCTGTCCACTGTGATCGCGCTGGATCAGAAAGGCAAGGCTCAGGGCAGTCTTGCTCGATGCGCTGGAAACCAGCACCCGGGGAGCTCCGAAGAACTTTTCTTCGTCAAGCCAGTCCATCGCAAGGAAGGCGGTGGTGAAAAGCGGAGCGAACAGGGCAATCAACGGCTCACGCTCGGGAGTGTCGCCGGATTCCGGCGTCGCGAATCCGTAACGGTTGTAGACAGCTGGCAGTCCGGCCCGGTGCTCCGCCTCATCGACAAAGCCGGAATCCGAAACCCTGCCGGGTTCAAAGACGACATGGCTGGCCATCGGGAAAAACCCAAACACGCGGGCGCCGGGCTCGACCCCGTCGGCCCTTGAAGAAACTACATCTGCGTACCCCCAGGCGGGGACCTTCCCCCAGCCTTCTTCTGCGGGGAAGAAGTCGAAGTACTTCATCGCTTCGCCCATCGCTCCGTAGGTGACGTTGTTGGCGGTTACCGAGAAGATGTCAATCGCCAGCAGGACCTGACCGTCTCCCAGTACGACATCGGCCTGAGGCGGGCCGGTGCGTACTTCGGTCGTGCTGAGATCGTCGCGCCTAACCAGAAAATCAAACGAGTTTTCCATCAGGCGAGAGTACCCGGTGGGCGGACGCGGGACCGCCGCCGCCCGCCTTTGCGCCAGATTCAGTTCCCCTCAAGCGCACCGGACGGTTCCCGCGAAGCGGGGTGTCGTCGAATCACGTCGGGCCATATCCGGCTGGCGATGCGGATCTGGAGAAGAGAGGTGCGCAGGAGGGTCTCGCGGGCCGGGTCCCAGCCGAAGCCGTACATCTCGCGGATCTCACCAGGGAGGAAACCGATCGAACTCAGCTTGATCGCTTCGCTTACCGGGGTCAGGACAAGCTTCAGCCAACCCTCAAAGGGCGGGTCGAAAATTATCCCGGTCGATCGGTCGCGGACTTCAGGCGAGATGTAGAGGCTGCCGTCACTCAGCCGGCCGCGCACGTATTCGCGGAGCTCTGGTTCACTCGCGGGCATTGAGTCTTCAGGCATCCCGAGCAGCATTCCGATCTGGCGGTAGTCAGCCCAGTAGGCCTCGCTTTCCTCGGCCGGGAGAGAACCGAAGATCCGCTCCCAGTAGAGCAGCGCCGAATCCGCGAGCGTCGCCAGCGTCCAGAGCATGAGTTCCGGGTCGCTCGCCGAGTAGTGGGTACCCCTTGCGATCGGCCCGTACCGCTCCTTCACTTTGCCCTCTACCTTCCGGTGCATCGCCTGAATTTCTTCACCAGTCCGCATCGCCAATGCCTGATCGCCGAAATACATCCGACTCATTCGCTGATCCGTGCTCATCAGGCGGGTGCGGGGATCATCGAACAGGATCGAGTGCTTGCGGAAGCCGACCACCGCGAGCGGATCACATGCCTGCATGAGCAGCGCCCTCACTCCTGAAAATGCGATCAGCCTTTCGGAGTGGAGTCGCCGGATCATGCTGTTGGCAGGGAAGAAACCGTCAACTTTGCTCGCGGCTACCTCTGACGACTCGCCGCGTCCGATGCCGAGCGGGGAAAGAAGTCCAAAAGCACTCGCAACCAGTTCCATGGAGTCAGGCCCGTCCCACAGCAGTCGCCGCTATCGCCTCGGCCACCTTCCGACCTGAAACCAGCGCCCCCTGAATCGAGGGGGATTCGCGGTGGTCGCCGCAGATAAACAGGCCCGAGTCCAGCATCGGTGGCAGGCCACCGGGTACAAACCGCCCGGGTTCGAAGTCCGGCAGTGCGTAGTCGATCCGTCGAGTTGCGAGGTGTCGCCAGCGATCGACCGTGCCATGGCCGAACCAGCCACCGATCTGGGCCTTGACGGCATCCAGCAGGTCATCACGTTTTGCCTCTTCCCCAACGGCACTCGCCGAGACCAGCGACCGCCCTGCGGGTGCGTAGCCGGGGGAGACCGCGCTGGGAACGGCGAGCTCGTTGACCGGCCCTTCGCCGGGCGGCGCCAGAAAGAGCAGGCGACCGTCGATGTCGGCCTCCGGGGCATCGAAATAGACGCAGGTAGTGGTCCGGTTGGCCCGAGGTGGTTCCTGCCCGAGAAGGCGGCAGGCTTCCCGCTCCTCTGTTGCCACGACCACCGCCGGAGCATCTTGCCATTCGCCGTCCTCCAGGCGATATCCATCGGGCCGGACCTCGGCCACCCGGTGGCCGAAACTGACGGTCCCGGGCTTCAACCGGTCTGCCAGCTGCTCGGCCATGGCTCCCATTCCACCAGCGGGGAGCGCCGCTTCTCCTGAAGAGAACCAACGAAAGAAAATCTCCATGAGCCGGCTTGAGGTGTCCAGATCCGGATCGATGAACACTCCCCCGAAGAAGGGCCGAAAGAAGCGCTCGATCACCCCATCTGAAAAGCCGCGGGCCTCAAGTGATTCCCGGGCCGAACGGTCGGGTCGGGAGAGGATCCGGGAGGGCTTCCTCGTGACAGTTTCCTGGCGCATCAGGCCGAGTCTGAGTTTGTCAGCCAGCGTGGCGACCGGTGAGCGGAGGGCCGCCATGGCAGTTCGCGGTCGCCTCAGCGGGTCGGAAAAGAGAGTGAAGCCACCGTTCATCCGGATCATCGCCCCCGGTTCGAAGCCCCCCAGCCCGAGCGACTCGTAATCCAGTGCGCGGCGGGCTTCAGGGTAAGCGGTGAGCAGAACCTGGAAGCCTCGATCAATAAGAAATCCGTCCACTTCGTCGGTCCGGGCGCGGCCCCCGACCCCATCGGAGGCCTCATGGACCTCGACCTCGACCCCGCGTTCAGTCAGCAGGCCGGCACAGCGAAGCCCGGCCAGCCCGGCACCGACTATCGCAACGGGAGCAGCGGTCATTTCGAAGCCAGAGTCTCCTTCAGGCTCTGCGCTGCACGGTCGCCGACCTGATTGAAGATCAGCTTGAAGACCGGGTCGAGCACTTTCGCGATCGACTTTGGCTTGATGTTCGCTTCGTAGCTCACTTCACTGCCGGAACCATCCGGTGAGATCGTGATCACGTCTTCAATGTCGGCTACCGCCGTTTCGCTGCGGAAGACGATCTTTCCAGGTCGCTGGAGCCCGGCGGACCGGTAGGTGAGAGTCAGGTCACGCCCGGCAAACTCGGTGACCACTTTGTACTCGGCCCCATCGCTCATCGGGTCGCCGCTGACCAGGTCGGATGACTTTGTGTTCACGTCCCACTCGGCTGCGGTCCTGAAGTCGGCCAGATAGTCGAAGGTCTGCTCGGGGGTCATTGGACTCTTGGCTGTTGTTCTGTAGGTGGCCATATACCTCTGATAATGACGGATCGCCGGTGTCGACCTTCCGCCCGGTTATGCCCCGCTACGATCGCGAGGTGCGTGACAAGGCTTCCAGCCCACTGATCGTCGTAATCGCGGCAGCGGTACCACTGGTGATTCTCGGTAATGCCCTGCTCGTGTTGCTGGTTCCGTGGTTTGCCCATCTGCAGTACGCACTGCCGGGTTTTCCGGAAGATGCATTTGGGCTCTCGGGCAGTGATCGGGCTTCACTCGGGGCGACCGGGATCCGGTCGATCTGGCCGGTCGGCCCCGGAACCGACCTGTTGGTGGACAGCAGGCTTCCGGATGGATCGGTGGCGTTCGGGCCAGTTGAAATCCGCCACATGGGAGATGTACGCAGTCTCGTCCGTGCTCTACTCGTCTTGTGGCTGGTTTCAGTTACCGCCGCGGTAGCGGTTGCCTTCAGGCTGAAAAGGACGAACCAAAGCGACACTGTCCGTCGTGGTCTCAGACTTGGTTCATTGATAACCATCGGCGCGATGGCCGTCATCGGCATCGCAATGCTGATCAACTTTGATGTCGTCTTCGACGGCTTCCACCAGATCTTCTTCGAGCCCGGAACCTGGACCTTCAGCGACGAGGAGACCCTGAGGCGTCTCTACCCTGATGCTTTCTGGGGAATTGCAGCAGGTCTGCTGGCGGCGCTCGCCCTGCTTCAGGCTGTGCTGCTGCTGGGTAGCACGAAGCCAGCCAGGGGAGCGTGAATGCGCTGACCTCAGATTGCGGCGCTTGGCATCTGCGTTTGCTGCTTCCGACCGGGCCGGTACTTACTCTTCCGCGCCGTTGACTCAATCACCACTTACAACCGATTCCGCACTCACTGAAGCGGGCTCAGCCTTCTCGGGCATCCAAAAGGGGGTGGACCTTCCTCCGTGGCCTGGTGAGCGGCCCCTGAGGGATTGGCAGGAGGAAGCTCTGGAGGCGGTTCGTTTACACCCCGGCCTCGGGTTTCTTGCCTCGGCCACCCCGGCGGCCGGCAAGACCACCTTCGGGCTGAAGGTGGCACACGAAATGTTGAGCAGTGGACGGGTGAGACGCGTTGTTGTAGTCGGACCGACCACTCATATCTGTCGGCAGTGGGCGCTGGACGGGGCCCGATACGGGATAGATCTGGAACCAAACCGCCCCAACGCCGATGGACCCGAGACCTCGGATTTTCATGGGCTGGCCGTCACCTACCAGACAGTTTCCGCAGACCCGGCCCTTCACAAGGCCGCCGCTCGCCGCCCGACCCTGGTTATCGCCGATGAGCCTCATCACATGGGCGAACAGGCAAGTTGGGGTACGAGCGCCCGGCGCGCCTTTGGCGAGGCAACTTTCAGGCTTCTGCTCTCGGGCACGCCGTTCCGCTCAGATGACAAGGCGATCCCGTGGGTCCACTACGACGATGACGGTCTGAGCGTGGCCGACTTCACCTATGGCTATCCGGAAGCTTTGGTCGACCGGGTCTGCCGGCCAATCACCTTTCTTCCGTATGACGGTGAAATGGAGTGGATCAGCGACGGCCAGATGCGTTCTGCTGACTTTGACCTGGTGCTGCCGGCGGCCGAGTCGGCCCGTCGGCTGCGAACAGCTCTTGATGCGGGTGGCGACTGGATGGGCAAGGTGCTGGCCGATGCCGACTCCAAGCTGAGTGAGGTGCGGGCGGCCGGCCATCCTGACGCAGGCGGTCTGGTGGTGGCTTCCGACCAGGACCACGCCCGCGCAATCGCCCGTCGGCTGAGCCTTGTTTCCGGCGAACCCCCCGAGATAGTGATGAGCGACGAGCCGGGTGGCAGCGCCCGCATTGCATCTTTTGCCGCCTCGGACGAGCGCTGGCTTGTGTCAGTGCTGATGGTTTCCGAGGGCGTGGATATCCCCCGGTTGAGGGTGGGTGTTTATGCGACTGCTGCCCGGACCGAACTTTTCTTCCGCCAGGTGGCAGGTCGCTTCATCAGGACGACTCCTTCGCCAAGGCGGCAGATGAGCTACCTGTTGCTCCCGGCCGACGGTCGGCTCAAGCAGCTTGCATTCGAGATCGAACGAGAGCGCCGCCACGCTATTGATCTTGCTCCCGCCCTGAATGATGAACTTGAGGAAATCGACGGTGAGATTCCGGAGCGACCTGATGCCGGGCAAGGCTTCCAGGCGCTCAGCTCAACCGGAGCTGAACTGGATGAGGCGATCCTCGCGCAGACCACAATGCAGCTCTTTGCCACAGATGACATTGATGTTGGTCCCGATCCCGTTTCGGCAGTGACTGGCGAGGCGCTCGGGCCGAAATTGACGCAGACCGCATCACCGCAAGGCAATTCGACCGCTCCGAAACGTTCAGGGCCTTCGACCAAGGCAGGGACTCCGGAAAGGGAGTCGGCCTTTGCTGCCCGGGAACGGCTCCGGGCAGAACGGCGGGTCATGGTTGCCGATGTGTCCAGACGAACGGGTGAAAGCCACCGCGAGGTTCACGCCCGGGTCAACCGGATGACTGGCGCGACCGCGGTTGGCAAAGCAACCCGCGAGCAGCTGGAAAAGGGCAACGCAATTCTGCTTGACGATCTTTCCTGATCGCCAGGGCAGGTCCGAAAAGGATTGACGGAATATGTTTGCGTGGTGATTATTCGCTCGCTCGACCGCAGACGCGGTCTTGACACCGATCTTGAGAAGCAGCACAGCCCCGACGCAGTGAAGCGGAGGCTGTCCGGCTCCCCATCTGCCAGTTATGTGCGGGATTTCGTCTACGGAGCGATCGATGGAGCGGTCACCACATTCGCAGTTGTTGCGGGCGCGGCCGGAGCGAGCCTCGCCTCAAGGGTGGTTGTGATTCTGGGTCTGGCGAATCTGTTCGCCGACGGTTTCAGCATGGCGGTAAGCAATTACCTCGGCACCCGGGCTGTGGAGCAACAGCGGGAGATCGCCCGCCGCGCCGAGGAGGAGCACATCGATATGTACCCGGAAGGCGAGCGGGAGGAGGTCCGTCAACTGTTTGCGGCCAAGGGCTTCAGCGGGGAGGATCTCGAACGGGCGGTTGAGGTGATCACAAGCGATCGCGACCGATGGGTCGACATGATGATGAGAGAGGAACTCGGTTTCTCTTCACACGACGGATCCGCCACCCGTTCGGCGGCGGCTACCTTTGTGGCATTCCTTGTAATCGGCGTAATTCCGCTGCTTCCCTTTCTGGTGAATCTTCTTTCCCCGGGCACCTTCGAGGCGCCATTCATGGTTGCGGCGATCCTTACCGGAGTGGCCTTCGCTCTGGTCGGCCTGCTCAAAGCCCTGATCATCGGTCAGTCTGCCTGGCGGGGAGCATTCGAAACGGTCGCATTGGGCGGGGCTGCTGCTGCGGTCGCCTATGTCGTCGGCATCCTGCTTCAGGGAATCAACTGATCCGGATCAGGCTGACCAGTAGCTGCCGATTCGGGCGGTAAAGGCGGTGGGTTTCTCGGCGTACAGCCTGCGGGCGATCGGCAGGCATTCGTCGAGCAGACCCTTCTGACGGCTCTCGATGGTTTCGATCAGCACTGAGAAGTCAACCTGCCCCGGCAGGTCGCCGACGTCGATCGCGTTGACTCGAATGTCGATCTCTTTCAGCAGTACGGAGAGATCGTTGTAACCACCGAGCAAGTCAGCGAGTCGGCTCGATTCCTCCTGCGGCCCCTCAAGACCGACTGGCCACGCTTCACGCAGGAGCCGGGTTGCGTACCAGAGATCCTTTACCTGCTTGCGGAAATTGTGCATCAATTCAGATTCAGGCCGTAGATCCTGATGCAGCGGCCCTTCTACCCTGGAAAGATCGTTTCGTCCTGCGGCGTAGATGCGTCTCAACCCTGGCTCGAAAAGTCTCCAGCTCGAGGTCTCGAGCGGCCAGTTCGCAATTTCACGGCCGCCGGTTTCAATCTGTTCGGCAGCCTCGTCAAGAAAAGGTTTGATCGATGCTTCGCTGTCTGCAGAGGCCAGACGGCGACGCTGTTCGAGGTCTCCCTTCAGCGTTTCCACAGACGGGCCGTCCTTCGGGTAGTCATTAAGAACGGAATCGAGGGTCCCGGCCAGTACTTCGGAATCTCTGGTCTCCGAAAGCAATCGGGCTGCATCGCGGTAGCGCCGGTTCTCTTCGCGGTAGGTCTTCTTGCCGAGTTCAGTGCGGACGAGTCGCAGAACCGATCTCATCTTCTTCATATCTTTGCGGGCAGTGTGAACCGCCGTTGCCCTGTCTTTCTCGGCAACTTGACGCAAGCTGGTCACAGCCGAATCCACTCGGCCATGAGCTACCCGCCGGACGCTCTCGGCGGGGTCATCACGATCAATCCGATAGCGGGTCGGAACTGATCCTCCAACTTTGGCCGCCCCGCTGGGATCACCCGAACTCGAGCCCGTTGACGATCTGCCTGCTATCCCTTCCGGTCCCGTATCTTCCCGCCAAGCGATGTCTGGATCGGTCTCAGGGGCTTGTCCGGGTTCACCGATTGATATCGAGAACTCGGTCACGTCCTTCTCGCCGGGCCTTACCGACGTCAGGTCATGGCCGCTGACCAGAGCGTTAGTGGGAGCTATCATCGGCTCAAAGCAGATGAAGTCTTCATCGGCCGGCGAATAGACCTGGGCAGCCCGGAATCCGCGTTCGAAACAGACCGTGATCTGGTGTCGTCGGTCGGCTACCGTAAATCTGGAACCGTTGTTGACCTCTGAAAATGCGTCGTCGTAGTCCCGCTCTTCCAGTGGACCCTGAAAGGCTTCGAGCCGTTCAGTTCTACCGGTTGGGATCTGACGAAAATCCGTCTCCAGACCAAGCATGGCGGGCATGCTCACGATCCAGTCCGAGCGCTTGCTGCCGGGCAGATTCAGGTAGGGATGGAATCCGTACGCCAGGGGAACTTCGAGGTCAGCGGTGGGAGTCACGGTGGTCATTACGTTGAGCTTTTTTCCGGTGAGACGAAATTCGATCTCGAGCCTGTGAGGAAACGGGAAGGTCTGGAGCAGCTCCGGGTGGGCGCCGAAATCGAGTGTCGCTTTCGCGGAGGCCGAACCAAGGTCATCTTCGGCGCCGGCCTCAGTGACCTCCCACAGCGGGTACGCCGCCAGGGTGCCGTGGATGGCGAGCCCGTTTCCGTCCCGTTTGATGTGGTAAGCGCCGGAATCGATCCTGGCGGGCTGGGGGCCGAACTTCCAGGAATCACGGGCCAGCCGGTTGGCCCAGGGGTAGAGGATCGGAATCCCCATTGTGCTGGCAGACTCGATGTACCTTTCAAGCCCCTGGCGCTGGTCCAGAAACTCTTCCCCCTTCAGCGTCAGGGAAACAACGACCATGCCGGCTTCGGGAACCAGGGTCGCTGAGAGCCCGTCACCGGAGTCGAGTCTGATCGCCTGGAATGCCATGGCCTAATGATGAACCATGGATCATCACCGGGCGTTGACGAAATCCGAGCTTGAAGTGGAGATGACCTCGGCTCAGCGGCCGTAAAAGCGGGCTTGACCCGGGCCTTTTTCGAGGAAGGTCTGAACGGCTCCGGTCAGGTCCTCGGTGGCGAACAGGTCTGCTGCGTCCCTGCGGGTAACCCGGTCTGCAGCTGGCACGCCGCCCTCGACATAAGCCCGAAGGATTCGTTTTGTCATGGCGTGAGCGAGGGTGGGGCCTTCGGCAAGCCGCCGGGACAGCGATTCGGCCCGCTCGGAAAGCTGGTCGTCGGGCAGAACTTCGTTGACAACGTTCCATCGTTCGAGTGTGCTGGCATCGAAGAGGTCACCTGTCATGACCAGCTGCCGGGCCCGCCCGGATCCCGCCCGCTCGGCAAGGCGCTGCGGTCCACCCATTGAAGGAGTGAGTCCGACCACTATCTCGACCAGGCCGAATCTGGCCGAATCAGAGGCAACAATCAGGTCACAGGCCAATGAAAGCTCGAAGGCTGCGGTCAGGGTCAGTCCGTGGGCGGCGAAGACCACCGGCAAAGGCAAGGCTTCAATGCGATCAACCAGAGAGAGCAGGTTTGACCACAGTTTTGATCCCTGTGCCGGGCTCAGCCCCTCGAATTCAGCAACATTCACGCCGCCTGATACCACCTTGCCTTCAGCGCGTATGAGCAGCGCGCGCGGCAGGTCGGCCCGCACGGCCTCAATGGCTGAGTCCAGAGCCTCGATCATCGCGGCGTCGAAGAGGTTCAGCGGTGGGCTGTCGATCGTGATGATGGCCAGCTGGCCGTTTCGGTCAAGCTTGATCGGGTTCAAACGGTTTCCTTTCCACGGAGCGCGAGCTCCAGTTCGAATCGTGAGCGGGGGTCGTCGAGCGAATCACCGAAGAGCTCCCGTAGTCGAGCGACCCTGTATCTGGCCGTCTGCGGATGGATCTGAAGCGCACGGGCCATCTCGGCAGCGTTTCCCCGGTAATCGAGCCAGGCAACTGTGGTTTCGGCCATTCTCGACCTCGCGTTCGGGGTCAGGTCTTCCAGCGGAGCCAGCCGACTTTGCCCGAGACGGGAGATCAGATCCCGGCTCTCGAAAAGAGCGAGGTCGGCCAGGTGCTCATCCGCCCTGATCAGGCCCGAGCTCTTGATGGCACCGGCTTCGATCGCGCTGAGGGCACTCCTTGCGAGTCGCCAGGAGTTTCGGAGCTCCCCCAGTGCCATCTCGGGGCCGAGGGCGGCGGGCCTTCCACCGACTGCCTCGTGGATGAGCCGAAACTGTTCCGGCCCGGTGGCGTCAGGAATAACCACGCAGCCAGTCGCATCGACCATGGCCGAGATCACTTCGTTCGGGAGGGAACGGTTGATCTCGGCCAGGTCGCGCTCGTGACAGGAAAGTGTCGAGGCCCGCTCTGCCGGTTGCCATCCCGCCGCGGCAGACAGGGAGTCCATTTCAGGGGGGGCGATCGCGGGGTTGCGCAGCAGGCCGGAAACAAGCCGGCGCTCCCGTCGAAGTTTTTCCCCGAGCCCCTCGGACTGCGCTTCGGCATAGCCCTCCGTGGAATTGGAAGAGAGCTCGTTGATGTAGACAAAAATTGCTTCAGCGAGCAGGCTCAGCGTCTTGCCGTCGAGGTTGGCCTGAAGGCTGGTGGCGGCTATTCGGCGCCAGGCGATCCGTGCTCCCACCCGATAGGCCAGCTGAAGTGAGTCGAGGGTTCGCCCGCTCTCGAATTCATCCCTGCCGAGGCTCAGGCAGAGGTTCCGGGAGGACTCGCGGTCGGCATTCGGGTTTCGGATCAGGCCTATGAACTGTCTCAGCGCCTCGGAGACGCCCCCTTGAACGTCTCCGGAGGGGCCGTCAGGCCGAGTTGCATATCCCGGAACCTCGCGCCCGATCGCTTCGATGATTTCGGCAGCCACAGCAGGCAGATCCGGCTCGATCACGTCGGCGACTTCGGACTGAAGGTGCTTCCAGGGTTCTAATTCAAAAGAAGTTATAACTAAACTTATAACAAACAGATCAGATGCTTTGCTTTTCGAACAAAAAATAGATTTGTTTATAACAAATGTCAGATAAAGACCAGCGGTAGGCCCGGCGTTCCGTAAACCGTCTGTTCACGAGCGCCGGATATCCGTGTATCCTTCCAGTTGGGTAGGAAATCTAGAGGAGGAGATACATGGGAATGAAGAAAAAGCTGTTTTCCGTAGCTGCTGTTGTTGTGGTGGCTGGAGCCATCGGTGCCGCACCGGCTAGCGCTGGACCAACCGGCTTCCAGCTCCCGTCAACTGAAACCCTGACGGCCCTCTGCACGAAAGTGAAGCAGCCTTCGCTGCAGACAGCCTGCAACCAGGCCGTTGCCACAGTTGTCACCTGCTCTACTGCGGGTAGCACCAAGGCGATCATTTCTTGCGGCAAGACGGCTGCTAGCGGTTTCGCTCTGGCGAAGGTGAAGTTGCCTTCCAGTCTGAAGGACCTACTGGCAAAGCTCTCCGGCTCAGGTACGGGCGGATTCAATCTTCAGGGCCTGCTGGGCAGGTTTGACATCTCCAAGCTGCTCTCTGGTCTGAAGCTCTAACTCAGTCCGAAGGGTCGCTCGTTGATTCGAGCAGTTACTGAACGCCGGGGCGCAACTGCGTCCCGGCGTTTTTTATTCCCCCTGGGCACTCCACCCTGACCAGAGGGATAGTCGACCGGGCACCGAGCCCTTCGCAGGTCAG
>JBBECI010000037.1:0-20144 GCA_040881895.1 Solirubrobacterales bacterium
CATCCCAGCCATGGCCACGGCTGTTCCGAGCATCTCTAGAGGGTCCAGAAAACGAGAGCTGTCATGAGCACAAGGTGATGGATCGTTGGTGATGGGCCAAAAGGAACCTCCTTGATAACCAGGCCGGAACGCTCCCGACTCCGGAGCCCTCGTTCAGGCCGTGATGTTATCGCGGCGGGGGCGACGCATCTTCATACTCTGAAGCAGTTTGAACTTTCGGACTTCACTTGCTGCCATTTGCGTCGCTGCCCTGATTGGCTTTCTGGTCTGGGGGCTGGTGAACGCTGGTGATGGTGGCATCGCGGCGGGAGAGCCGGTGCCGACCGCCACCCTTCCCACCCTGCCTCCCGGAGGGGAGGGCTCACTTGCCGATTACCGCGGTGGATGGGTGCTGCTGAATGTCTGGGCTTCCTGGTGCTTGCCGTGCCGGGAAGAGTCGCCGGCCCTCGACCGGTTCGAGAGGGAAAACCGTAATCAGATCACGGTGCTGGGCATCGACACCAGAGACGTCAGCGATGACGCACTTGCCTTCATGCGTGAGTACGACATCACCTACCCTCAGTTACGTGATGCCAGCGGGGACTACGCTGACAACCTTGAGACAACGGGCGTCCCCGAATCGTTCCTGATCAACCCGGAAGGAAATCTGGTTGCCCACTTCCCCGGACCATTCCAGAGCGTCGCGGAAATCAAGGAGTTCGCAGCTCCGGCCCTGACCGGGAATACAGCCGCAAAAGGCAGTGCCGGGTGAAGGGCCTTGCGACTCTTCTTGCTTCGCTGCTGCTCTGTGGGGGTTTGACTTCCTTCGCTGGCGCCGAGACAACACCCTCGCCCGGAGGTATGCCGAATCAGGCCGGAGCGATTGCGGAAGAGAGTGCGACCGCGTCGGTGCCGGTGAGGGCCAATCTGGCCCAGCTCGAAGACGAAGTGATGTGTCCGATCTGCGGAACTCTGCTTGGAATGTCACGGGCCCCTGCTGCCGAGCGCCAGCGTGTCTTCATGCGAAAACTGATCGCTGAAGGCAAGACCAACGAGGAAATCAAGGACGCGCTGGTGGTCGAGTTGGGACCACAAGTGCTCGGCCTCCCGGACGACGACAGGATCAACTTCTTCGTCTATCTGGTTCCTCTTATCGGCCTGATCCTGGCCACTCTCGTAGTCTTCTGGGCGGCAGTCAGGTGGCGACGGGGACGCGGCCCGGACGGCCCGGACACACCTGGGGGCGGGAGCCGAACTCCCGGTAAAGACGGCGGTGAATCAGAGCGGCTGGACCGCGACCTCGCTGAGTACGACCTCTAGGAAAACGGGCTACATGCTGTCGGGTGCCGAAATGCCGAGCAGCCCGAGTGCCGAATGCAGGGTGGCTGCAGTGCTTTCGCAGAGGCCCAGACGGGCCTGCTCCACTCCCTCACCGGGTGCATTCACGACCTGACAGTCCCGGTAAAAAGCATGAAAGGCTGCTGCGGCCTCAGTTGCGTAAGCGCAGATCCGATGGGGCGCCCGACGCTCAGCAGCCTGATGAACCTCCGCCGGGAAAGCCAACAGCAGCGAAATCAGTGCCTTTTCGGCTGGTTCAACCGGCACTGCGCCAGGTAGGGGTCCGGCATCAGGTTTTGCCAGTGAACCATCCGGGCGATCAGCAGCCTTGCGAAGAATGCTCTGGATGCGGGCATGGGCGTACTGGACGTAGTAGACGGGGTTATCGGAAGACTGAGAGCGGGCCAGATCGAGGTCGAGGTCCATGGTGCTGTCGTGGCTGCGCTGGAGCAGGAAGAACCGGGCAGCGTCGACGCCTATGTCAGCGACCAGTTCGTCGAGGGTGACGATGTCACCAGCCCGCTTGGACATCTTTGTTCGCTTGCCGCCCTCGACCAGGTGGATCATCTGCAGGATGCGTGCCTCGAAGACGACATCCTCCCTGTCGAGTGACTTGATGGCAGCGTCCATTCGGGCCACATAGCCATGGTGGTCTGCGCCAAGCACGTCGAGCAGCCGGATATGACCGCGCTCGGCCTTGTCGGCGTGGTAGGCCACGTCGGCACCGAAGTACGTCGGTTCACCCCCGGAGCGGACGAGCACGCGATCCTTGTCATCGCCAAACTCGGTTGTCCTCAGCCAGAGCGCACCTTCCTCCTCGAATGTGTGCCCGGCCGCACGGAGACGCTCAAGACCCTTTTCGACCAGTCCTTCCTCATACAGCGAGCGTTCGGAAAAGAAGTCGTCCATCCGAACTCCAAACCGGTCAAGTGACTCCCGAATGCCCTCCACCATCCAGGCGACCCCCTCCAGGGCCAGGCGATCGAGTTCTTCCGGAGAGATACCGGCCTGGCTGGCCCGCTCGGCGAGATCGTTGACGTAATCACCGCGGTAACCGTTTTCAGGCGGCTCGGTCCCCGTCATCCGGGCGGCGATCGAAGCGGCAAAGTTCTCTATCTGGCTGCCACCATCGTTGACGTAATACTCAGTCGAAACCTTGTGACCGGTGGTGGCCAGCAGCCTGGCGACGGCGTCCCCGTAGGCTGCGTGACGGCCGGAGGCGGCAGTCAGCGGGCCGGTCGGGTTGGCTGATACGAACTCGACCAGAACATCCTCGGGTTCGCTTCCGGCAGGCACGGGCGCCGCTCCACCGGACAGGGCTTCTACGGCCTCCCGGTACCAGGCGTCAGTCAGAAAAAGGTTGAGAAACCCCGGACCTGCGACTTCAGTGCGATCGAGTGACTCCCCGAGTCGACCGGCCACCACCTCGGCGAGCTCCCCCGCGATTTCGCGTGGTGCCCGACCCAGCGGTTTGGCCATCAACATCGCTGCATTCGAGCTGAAATCGCCAAGTTCGGGCCGTGGAGCCGGGTCCAGGGAGGGCGATATCGAGGGATCGCCCGAAACTTCGCGCGCGGCCTCGGTCACAACTTCGAGCAGGCTGGATACGGGGTCCGTTCTGAGCACGGAAACCATCCTACGGTTCAGGCACGCAGCCCGGCTACAGGTGGTACTTCTCGCCGGCAAGAATTTTGCCGGCCCTGAAGAGTTGCTCTAACAGGACGATCCGCGCCAGCTGATGGGCCATCGTCTGGGGTCCGAGGGAAAGCGTCTCGTTGCTCCGTTCACGGGCCGCGTCACCCAGGCCCTCGGGTCCTCCAATTAGCAGAACCACATCTCTCGCGGCGAGTCGGCGGGCGTCAAGCCAGCTTGACCAGGCGATTGAGTCCATGGCCTTTCCGTCAAGGCCCAGCGACACCACATGACTGTCAGGAGCCACGCGGCGCAGCATCGCTTCATCCTCTTTGACCTCGATGACTTCCACCTTCTGTCTCGCTTTGAGCAGCTTGAGGTAATGCGCTTCGGCTGCATCGAAAGGAGGACGGATCCGCCCCACTGCGATAACTGTCAGCTTCAACTCACTCCTCGTCCTTAATCGCCAGGGCCAGCCCGATGCGATCAAGCACCGGGGGGTGAGTACTGAAAAGGACCTGCCAGACCGCCGGTGGCGCAGGGTCACTCAGGTTGCTCTCAGCTATTCGGCGCTGAAGCCTGACCATCGAATCGGGATCTCCAGTCAGCTCGATCGCGTTGTAGTCGGCCGTGATCTCGATCTGGCGCGACAGACGGTTGCCGGGGATCGCGAGGAGAAGCAGCATCACCGAAAGACCGAGTGCCAGCGGAAGAACCACGGCCGGGCTGCTCCCGGAGTCACCGTTTCGCCTCAGAATTGAGGCGGCGCCGAGTTGAATCGCAAGAGCGGCAAGCGGGATGACCAGGATGGCGAATGCCAGCCCCCGGTAGATGTCGTTTGATTCGACATGAGCCAGTTCGTGAGCTATCAGGGTGGTGAATTCATCGCCGGAGAGGTTCCGGATCGCATTGTCGTAAATGACCACGCGCTTGCTGCCCCCGATGCCGTGCACATAGGCATTGAGGGCGGCCGACCGGCGACTGGCGTCAACCGAGAAGACCTCGCCCACATCGACGCCACTCTGGTCGGCCACGCGCATCACCTCGGTGCGAGCCGGCCCGGGTGGCAGCGGCTCGAAACGATTGAACAGGGGTGAGACAGCCACAGGCCATAGCCAGAGCCAGATACAGGCGAAGAGAACGGCGATTGCGCTGGCTGCCATCCAGAAATGCCTCCCGAAACGGCGCCAGGCCGCATAGCCGGCGCATGCTGCCAGAGCGGTCAATGGAATCGAAAAGAGGAGCGAAAGCAGTCTGTCACCGGCCCATCCAGCTAGATCCTGCGTGATCAGTCCGTATTCATGACCCAGATCAAAGGACAGGAGCGAAGCAGGCAATCCGGCTATCGCCAGGGCAACGGCAAGCATTGCGCCCAGAGCAGCCGCACCAAGCAAGGGTTTCCGGGAGGCAACCTTCAGCAACTGTGCTACTGGCGGGCCCCGATAAAAGGCAAGGAATGCGAGTAGCGCAACTCCGGAGAGCATCCCGAATAGCGTGATTAGCCGGGATCGGCTGCGGTACTTCTCGGCGACGTCGGTTCCGCCCGGTCCCGCCTTTTCGAACCAGGCCGAGGTGTCAGCCCGCTCGTAGTCAACAGGGGGGTCGCCCGGGCCGAGCAGCTGGCCAGCCAAAAAAGCAAAAAGTACGGCGGCTAGGATCGCCAATACCGGGGCATAGCCGTTCAATCGGGGTCGCGTCTCGGGTGCCGAAGTCATGGGGCTTTACGATAGGGGGCCGCACCCGGCGTGATCTCTACGCACCATTTCGCGCCCGGCGCCTCACGATATGAAAGCTGCCGTGATTTCCGACATCCATGCCAATCTTCCCGCCCTCGAAGCGGTGCTTGAAGCAATCGAGGAAAGCGGTGCCGACGAGATCTGGTGTCTTGGTGATGCGATCGGATACGGGGCCAGTCCCAACGAATGCATCGGGATCCTTGAACAGCGGTGCGCTATCTGGCTCGTGGGAAACCACGATCTCGCCGCATTGGGGGAGATCGACATCTCAAGCTTCAGTCCAAGTGCTGCCGAAGCGGCACTCTGGACCCGGGAAAAGCTGAGCGAGCAGGCGTCTGGTGTGTTGCGCGGACTCGGCGGCGAAGCCAGCGGACAGAGGGAAGGGTTCGGGCTCTACCACGCATCCCCCCGCGACCCCGTCTGGGAATACATTGTTGAGACCGATCTGGCCGAAGATGTACTGAACATGCAGGAGCACAGGATTTCACTGATCGGGCACTCGCACATAGCTCTTTACTTCATGCGAGTTGATGAGCTCTCCAGGATCACATCGGAACTGGCCCCCGACGGCACACGGAAATCGCTCTCAACCGGCCAGTGGCTGATCAATCCGGGAAGCGTAGGACAACCCAGAGATCGGGATCCCCGGGCGGCCTGGATGGCTCTGGACACAGAAAACATGACCGCCGATTTCCATCGCGTTGAATATCCGGTCGAAGTTGCTGCTGAAGCAATCGTCGAAGCGGGGCTGCCGCGGCCCTTGGCAGATCGCCTGTTTCAGGGCCACTGAACCGAAAAATCATTACGGAAAACAGAAAACCTTTCTCTAGACTCGAACGACATGCCCGGAAGAACCCTCAACTCAGCCCTCCTGCTTGGTGCGATCGCCTCGATCGCAATCATTTTCGGCTGTGGCGGGAGCCGAAGCAACCTCGTGCCGGACGATGCGGCGCAGCAGATCGACGACAATCTCATGCTGGTTGATCAACTCGTCAGTGAGGGCGACTGCTTCGGGGCACTCGACGCCACAGAAGAGGCGCGGAGTGAGGTGGAGGCCCTCGGAAGCGACATCGATTCGAACCTCAAACGTAATCTGCTCGACGGTGTGACCCAGCTTCAGATCAAGGTCCAGGAAAACTGCGAGGAGGCAGACTCACCCTCGACGGTCGAGCCGCTGGTCCCCGATGAGCCAGCCGCTGAATCGGGAACGACAGATTCAGAGGTGCCCAAGCAGAGCCCAACCGGCGAGGGTGGCGCCGCTACGACGCCTGAGCCGACCCCAGCCCCCACGCCAACTCCCCCTGAGAACGGCTCCGGAGGGGTCAGCCCACCGACCAGCGGTGGGGTCGCACCGTCGGCGGGGAGTAACTGAGTGATGACCAGCTCAACGGTTCTTGGTGGCCGCTACGAACTGATAGACAAGCTTGGTTCCGGGGGGATGTCGAACGTCTATCGCTCCAAGGACCGGATTCTCGAGCGAACGGTCGCCGTCAAGGTCCTGGCCGAGCACCTCTCAGACGATGACCGTTTTGTCGCCCGGTTTCGGAGGGAGGCGCTGGCGGTGGCCAAGCTGATCCACCCGAACATCGTTCAGGTTTATGACACCGGAGTTGACTCCGGTCGGCACTTCATCGTCATGGAATGTGTTGAGGGTCGATCGGGAGCGCAGATACTCAAGAGTGAGGGTGTGCTGGATCCGGAGATCGCGGTTGAAATCGGTGTTCAGGCTTGCGCAGGACTCGAGTACGCCCATCGGCACGGGATCGTCCACCGGGATGTCAAGCCCGGCAACCTGATGGTGGTCGGCGGTCCGGTGGGCGGCGGTCCGATGACTTGCAAGCTGACCGATTTTGGAATCGCGAGAGCGGCCGAACAGACCAGAATTACGCAGGTTGGTTCAGTGGTCGGAACGGCTGCCTATCTGGCGCCAGAGCAGGTACGAGGCGACGAAGCGACTCCGGCCACCGACGTTTACGCACTCGGGGTCGTGATCTACCAGTTTCTCACTGGCCGACTGCCCTATGAAGGGTCGTCTCTGGCCGAACTTGCCGTGCGCCAACAGAACGAAAAGCCGCTCTCGCCGCGCACCTACAACGGCGAAGTCCCTGAAACCGTCAGTGCCTCGGTGATGAGGGCTCTCGAGGGGGATACAAGGATCCGTTTTGCCACCGCCGGTGCCTTTTCCGACGGACTCGAGCGTGGACTGCGCGGAGAGGACGTAACCATCCTGCTGGACGACGAAGGTCCACGCACACCCGACCACTTCCCAATGGCAGAGACGGCGACACGTCCGCTGGAGCGCACCGCAAGAACGGCCCACCGGCCGGCACCGCCGCCGCCAAGGTACAAGGGTCCGCCACCGCGCCCTTTCGTGAAAAAACGCTCCCTCATGAACCGGACAGTCCGCTTTTTCGCTGGACTGTTCGCTCTGGTCCTGATCGCCCTGCTTGTAGCCGGTCTGGTGATTTCACTCACCGACCGCGCTGCGTCAGTGAAGGTTCGTGAGTGGGCCGGGCAGTCAGTCAACGACGTAACCCGCGATATGCGGGATTACCTGCGCGAAAACACCCAGTAAGTCAAGCCGGACCCGAAAGGGCGCTACTTGACGTCACTGCGCCATAGACGCAGCCAGCCTAAGCCGCCCAGCACGACAAGCCAGGCCACCAGGATCGCGACCGCTTCCTTGGTCGGGTGAGTGCCTTCGGTGAAGAAGTCATTCTGCATGTCCTCCGCGGGCCGGATGGCAATGAGGACGTCGCTGAGTGCCACGCCCAGACTGTAGTCACCGATTTCCGGAACCAGGCTGAGCACGGTGTCAACCACGAAGATGAAGAGGAGTGCCGCTGTTACCCCGCCAGCCATGCTGCCGGTTATCAGCACCAAGGCTCCACCGACGATCACATAAACGAGACTGGCAACAAGTTTGCTCAGAACCAGATCGCGGAACTCGGCGATTTCCACGCTCTGACCGTGGCGGTCTGCGGCCAGGTCGTAGAGGGGAAGGGCAATGAGGTGGATCAAGACAGTGACCAGTGAGACGAGAACCACGGCCACGATGAACTTGGAAAAGAACAGCCGAAGTCGACGGGGGTCGGCGGTCAGGGTCCGGCGAAGAGTGTTCTGTCCGTATTCGACTCCAAAGATCCACGCCCCGAAGACGATTGAAGCGATCGCCAGCGGAAAACCGATGGCAACATCAAAGGCCAGCAGATCGGTTCCAAGACCCCAATTCCAGACGGCTGCCAGACCGAGAAGCGCGCAGAAACAGACGGCGAGCAGGCACCAGAGCGGGGTCGGCATGGATCGGACCTTGAGCAGCTCAGCTCTCATAGCTGGTCTCCATCGGTAAGGCTGAGGAAAACGTCCTCGAGGTCTGGTTTCACCTGACTGAGCCCGGATACGAAGATACCTTCGGCGGCCAGGACGCAGCTGAGTTGAGAACCATCGGTAACCGGCCCGGATACCGAGATCAGCCCGTCGCCCTTTGGTTCAACCGACAGTCCCAGCTGAACCAGGCAACTCACGGCCGCAGGCACTTCGTTATCGGCCACGTTCACCCTGTAAGCGGACTGCCCGCCCGAAGAGCCGACCACCTCGGACATAGTGCCGTCGGCGACCAGACGGCCTCGATTGATGATCGTGACCCGATCGCACATCAGCTCAACCTCGGAGAGCAGGTGAGAAGACACGAGCACTGTCATACCACGCTCCGGCAACCGCGAAATGAGCCCCCTCATTTCTACTATGCCTGACGGATCCAGACCGTTCGTCGGTTCATCAAGAATGACCAGGCGGGGTCTGCCAAGGAGCGCGATCGCCAGTCCCAGACGCTGCTTCATTCCCATGGAAAATCCACCTGACCGGGTGCCAGCCCGTTCGCCGAGTCCGACTAGTCGGAGCAGATCCTCGATCTCCGGCCCGGCCCTCCGCAGGCCCAGCGCAGCCGCCTGAATCCTCATGTTCTGGCGGGCGGAGGCGCGGGAGTAGAGCGAAGGTCCTTCGACCAGGGCGCCTGTCTGGCGTATCGCACTGGGGAAGCCACGCCCCCCGCTGGGCGCTCCGAGCAGACTGGTTGAGCCGTCGTCGGGTCTGGTCAGACCGAGCAGGAGCCGGATCGCGGTTGTCTTGCCGGAACCGTTGGGACCGAGCAGCCCACAGACCGAACCTTCCGGAACCCCGAAGGAGAGCCCCTCGAGGGCAACGGTGTCGCCAAAGCTCTTTCCGACGCCTTCAAAGGCTGCCAGCATCAGTTCGTACCTGCTTTCATCGTTTTTCCAGCGCCTGCCAGGGGGACGCCCCCGCGAGTACAGACCGGCTGTAAGCATCGAAAACGCCAGCCGAAATTGCGTCCCTCGCTCCACTCATCAACTGCTCCATATACAAGAGATTGTGCTCTACCAGCAGGCGGACCGCAGTCAATTCCTCGGAGCGGGAAATGTAATTCAGGTAGTCCACGTCGTAATCGGAGCAGGCAGTACAGCTACAGCCTTCAACGAGTGGACCCTTACGGCCAGCGCTGTAGGCCTTGCGCAAGTCGACCCGAAAGCGCTTTTCGGGATGTGGAGCCAGCGCCATTCCGTGGCGGGCGAGGCGAGTGGGCACGGCGCAGTCAAAGACGTCGAGGCCCAGTGCAATGCCCTTCATCAGATCATCAACCTCACCGATTCCGAGCAGGTGCTTGGGCGCCTCCACCGGCAGGGCCGGCACTGTAAACCTGAGGACCTCGGCCATCTCTTCTTTGTCCCGGCCGAGGGTGCCGCCGATTGCTATCCCGTCAACTGCGGCCTCTCCGACCGCCTCGCAGGACTCCAGGCGCAGATCCTCGTAAGTACCACCCTGCACGATGCCGAAGACCGCCTGTCCGGGCGGACCGTTTTCACTGTGCCAATCGAGGCAGCGGTCCAGCCATCGGTGGGTGCGCTCGGTTGACCTTGCCGTGTATTCGCGATCAGCATGAAACGGCGTGCATTCATCAAAGACAAGGGCGATGTCGGAACCGAGTGAAGCCTGCACCGACATCGAGCTCTCCGGAGAAAGCATCATCTCCGACCCGTCGCGGTACGACCGAAACCTGACGCCCTCCTCCTCAATGCCAAGCGTTGCGGCCAGACCCTGCAGCTTGCGACCGGTGCCCTTCACCTCCGCGCTGACTCCGCCGTGAGCCAGAGAAAAAACCTGAAACCCACCGGAGTCAGTGATGATCGCACCCTTCCAGGCCATGAACTCATGAAGTCCTCCAGCCCGCTCGATTCGCTCCGGGCCTGGAGCGACGAGCAGGTGATAGGTATTGCCAAGTACGAGTTCAAACCCAAACGAACTGACTTCCCTTGAGGACATGCCGCGGACGCTGCCCTTGGTAGCCAGGGGTATGAAGGCCGGGGTCTCCACCGGGCCGTGTGGAGTCAGCAGGGTTCCGCGGCGGGCATCACCGTCGCGGTCGTGAATCTCAAAGGTAAGGCGGGCCGGGTCATGACGCATCTGCCGGAGGCTATCCTGCCGCCAGTCCCGCAGCGAGGTCGGGTAGTCCTCAACTGCCGCCCGGTCAGCGGCCGGTTGCCCTGTTGTCAGGTCAGGTGATCAGCGAGTGGCCGGTCATCGCCGCCGGTTGGCTCAGGCCCAGCATCTCGAGGACGGTCGGCGCTACATCGGCGAGCACCCCGCCAGGGGCGAGTCCAGGACCGGGAACCGTGAGGATCAAGGGCACCGGGTTGAGCGAGTGCGCAGTATTCGGGGAACCGTCTGGCTCAAGCATGTGGTCAGCGTTACCGTGATCAGCGGTGATCAGACAGGCGCCACCCGAATCATGGACGGCGTCGACCACATCCCCGAGGCAGGCATCCACCGCTTCAATCGCCTCCACTGCGGCTGGAATCACTCCAGTGTGGCCGACCATGTCGGGGTTGGCGAAGTTGATCACCCCGAAACGGGGCCCGACCTCCTTCCAGCCCGCGATGAAAGCGTCCGCGGCGCCTCGGGCACTCATCTCAGGCCTGAATTCATACGTCGGAACGTCGCGTGGGGACGGCACCAGACTGCGGTGCTCACCCTGCCACTCCTCCTCGCGTCCGCCGTTGAAGAAATAGGTAACGTGAGCGTACTTTTCCGTCTCGGCGACGTGGATTTGCGTTCCTCCGTCTTCAGAGATCACCTGAGCAAGAGTGACTGAGGGCCTTTGCTCCTGAAAGCCGACCGGGAAAGGCCAGCCCTTGCGATAGACCGTCATGGTGCTGAGGTCAACCAGCGGACCACCCGAGCGGGGAAATTCATCAAATTCGGGATCGGCCAGGGCCATGGTCAGCTCTCGAACCCGGTCGGGACGGAAGTTGATGATGATCGCGACATCACCCTTGGCCATGCCGTCATAGCTGCCTATCACTGTCGGCTTGATGAACTCATCAGTCTGATTGGCGGCGTATGCGTCACGGATTGCCGAGGCGGTGTCGGGAGCCTTCGGCCCCTCACCGTGGACGATTGCGTCGTAGGCGAGTTTGATCCTCTCCCAGCGGGTGTCGCGATCCATCGCGTAAAAACGACCACCCAGGGTGCCTACCCTTCCCGCTGAACGAAGCCAGCGCTCAAGCTCATCAACGTACTGGGCACCGCCGTGAGGCAGGGTGTCGCGCCCGTCGGTGATCGCGTGAAAAACGATGTCAGGCACGCCCTCCTGCGAAGCGAGTTCGATACACGCTTCGAGATGTTCCCAGCCGGAATGTACGCCTCCGTCTGAGACGAGTCCGATCAGATGGAGCCGACCACGCGGACTGTTCACAGCGCGCTGGCAGGCGGCGACCAGGGCCTCGTTTTCAAAAAAGCTGCCGTCGGCCACGGAAGCGTCGATCCGGGCAAGATCCTGTTTTACGACGGCCCCGGCACCGAGGTTGAGGTGGCCGACCTCCGAGTTTCCCATCTGACCTTCAGGCAACCCCACCGCCGGACCGCAGGCGGTCATCTCTGTGGTTCGCCCCTCTGCCCAAAGCCGGTCGAAAACCGGCGTTGAGGCCAGTGACACAGCATTGCCGGGACCGGGCTCAGCCAGCCCCCAGCCGTCGAGGATGACCAGCGCGACACTTGGAACCGGCAGCGTCTCCGGCGCGGGAACCGGCATCAGCTGCAACCAGCCGCAGCTGCAATCGCGCCGAAGTCGTCGGGGTCGAGTGCAGCTCCACCGACCAGAGCTCCGTCGATATCGGGCATGGCGAGCAGCCCTTCAGCGTTGCCCGGCTTGACCGAGCCCCCATAGAGAATCCGAATCTGGTCGGCTTGGCCGACGTCCCTTGTGCGCAGAAGGCTGCGGATGAAGGCGATTGCCTCCTGAGCCTGCTCATCAGAGGCAGTCCTGCCGGTGCCGATCGCCCAGATCGGCTCATAAGCGATCACGACCTTGTCCAGATCTTCCGTGTGCAGCTCGGCAAGATCGGTCAAAACCTGATGGGACAGGACAGCCTCCATTTCTCCGGAATCGCGCTGCCCTTCTGTCTCACCACAACAGAGGATCGGGGCCAGTCCCGCCTCAACCGCGCGACGGACCTTGCGAGCGAGAGCCTCATCGGTTTCCCCGAACAGCTGCCGGCGCTCGGAATGGCCAAGCAGCACGCCGTCGACACCAATGTCGAGCAACATCGGTGCGGAAACCTCCCCGGTGAAGGCACCGGAGTCCTCGAAATGCATGTTCTGGGCGGCGACCCGGACAGGCGTCCCGGCGCAACGCTCGGAAACTCGGCTCAATGCCAGATAAGTCGGGCAGATTACGATCTCCGGACCATCTGCGGCCTGGGCTGGAAGGAAGGGGTCGAGGAACTCATCAGCCTCGTCTGCTGTCTTGTTCATCTTCCAGTTGGCAGCTATGCATGGTCGCCGGCTCATCGGTTGATCATCCCCTAATCACGCTTCGTTGAGTGCCTCGACGCCGGGCAGACTCCGGCCTTCCAGGAGTTCCAGTGAAGCGCCTCCACCGGTCGAAGCCCAGTCGACTTTTTCCATTAACCCGAACTGAACCAGCGCTGCGACCGAATCGCCACCGCCGACCACGGTGAATGCGTGTGAACCCGCGACCGCCTCGGCCACAGTTCTGGTCCCGCTCTCGAAAGGACCCAGTTCAAAGGCGCCCATCGGGCCGTTCCAGAGGACGGTACCGGCCGCTTTGATCCGATCTGCGTAATCAGAGGCTGTGGCCGGCCCGATATCAAGACCCATCCAGCCGTCCGGTACTTCGGTGCCGTCGGCGCTCATCACCTCGGTACCGGCCGAAAACTCCCGACCGAGCACCAGATCTACTGGCAGACAGAGTTCGCAGTTGCCCGCGACGGCCTTTTCCATCGCTTCCGCCGCGAGGGGGATGCCGTCCTCTTCGACGAGGGAATTCCCGGTCGAGATGCCTCGGGCCCGGTAAAACGGGAAGCACATCGCGCCCCCGATCAGAACCTGATCGGCGATTTCGAGGAAGCGGTCTATGACCCCGATCTTGTCGGATACCTTGGCGCCCCCCAGGACCACGACCAGGGGCCGGGCCGGGTCGTCGGCGACGGCGCTCAGGTTGGTGACTTCCTTCTCCAGCAGTTCACCAGCGTAGGCCGGCAGATCGGCTGCCACGCCCACATTGCTGGCATGAGCACGGTGGGCAGTACCAAAGGCGTCGTTCACGAAGATCTCGGCCATACGGGCAAACGCCAGCCCGAGTTCGGGGTCGTTGGTGGTCTCACCCGGTTCGAAACGGGTGTTTTCCAGCAAAAGTATTTCTCCCGGCTGGAGGTCTTCTGCGAGTGACAGGGCCTCGGCGCCGACCACTTCGGGGGAGAGCCTGACCTCACGCCCGAGCAGTTCGGTGAGGCGAGCGGCGACCGGTGCCATCGAAAGCTCCGTAACTGCCTTTCCTTGCGGGCGACCGAGGTGCGAAGCGAGAATCACCTTCGCGTTTCGGTCGAGCAGATAGTTGATGGTCGGCAAAGCAGCGCGTATCCGTGTGTCGTCGGTGACCTCACCGTCTTTCAGAGGCACATTGAAGTCGACCCGGACGAGTACCTGTCGGTCCTCTGCATCCGCATCCCGCACGCACTGCCTTGAAAACGCCATCTCAGCCTTTTTGTGGGAGGGGCACTACAGAACTTTGCCGATCAGTTCCACGCAGCGGTTCGAGTAGCCCCACTCGTTGTCGTACCAGGAGACAGCCTTGACCAGATTGCCATCGCCAATTATCTGGGTCAGGCCCGAATCAAAAACTGAGGAATGAGGGTTGGTGATGATGTCTGTGGAAACCAGGGGATCTTCGCTGTAGGCAAGGATCCCCTTCAGCGGGCCGTCAGCTGCGGCCTTGACTGCGCCGTTGATTTCCTCAACTGTTGTCGGCCTTGAGGGCGTGAAGGTCAGGTCGACGAGAGAGCCGGTGATGACGGGGGCTCGCACTGCGAAACCGTTCAGTTTGCCAGCCAGCTCGGGCAGGACCAGCCCGACCGCCTTGGCAGCACCGGTAGTGGTCGGGATCAGGTTCACAGCCGCGGCGCGCGCCCGGCGAAGATCCGAGTGCGGCATGTCCTGAAGCCTTTGATCCGAGGTGTACGCATGGATCGTGGTCATCAGGCCATGTTCGATGCCAACCGCGTCATTGATCGCCTTGGCAAACGGCGCCAGACAGTTGGTCGTGCAGGAAGCGTTGGAGATGACGTTGTGGTTGGCGGGGTCGTAGTGGTCGAAGTTGACACCAAGGGCAAGAGTTACGTCCGGTTCCTTGGCCGGGGCGGAAATTATGACCTTCTTCGCGCCAGCTTCAAGGTGCTTGGCGGCGTCAGCGCGAGCGGTGAAGAACCCTGTCGATTCGAGGACGACGTCGGCACCGACCTCTGACCACGGAAGATTGGCCGGATCGCGCTCGGAGTAAACGGGGATCTCATGGCCGTTGATCGTGATCGAAGCTTCGCCAGCCTCAACCGTGCCATCGAACGGGCCGAGAATTGAGTCGAACTTGAGCAGGTGAGCAAGCGTCTTGTTGTCGGTCAAGTCGTTGAAAGCAACAAACTCGATGTCCGCTCCCGAAGCGATTGCCGCACGGACAACGTTGCGTCCAATCCTTCCGAAACCGTTGATTCCCACCTTCACACTCATGTAGTGATTCCTTCCCTTGATTTGCCCTTGGGGCCGATGTTAGTGGGCTCTGCAAAAGGCAGTCAACGCGACTTCACGAATCAGTCACTGCTGACCGTGACTTCAATCTCCTGGCCGTCCGGATCTCGGAGATACGCCGAAAACGAACCTGATCCGTGGCCCCGCGTCTCACCCGGCTCCATCACACTGGAGCCACCATTTGCGCAGCCCGCCTTCCAGGATGCCTTCACTGCGGCGATCCCTGGAGCGCCGAGGGCAACAAGTGCGCCGCCATGAAGGGCGCCCGACCGTTTGGTGATCAGCAACGAGGGTCTGCCGATGCCATAACCGATTGTCTCCCTCCCGTCGCCATGACGCCGCCATCCGAGTGGCTTGACCAAGGCGTCGTAGAAAGCCGCCGAGCGATCAATGTCGCTCACCTCTATTACGACGTGATGGAGCACACTTCAAAGGCTATTGGAGATCAGTGTCTCGGGGACCAGCGGAAGAACCGAATCGCCAGCGCCAGCCCTGCCAGCCCCCATACCGCGACCGCGAGCAGGCTCCCCCACTCGACGCTGGATCCTGCAGCGCCTGAACCGTAGGCAGCAAAGAATGCCTCGAAGAAATTCCTTACGGGAAAGAACCCGGCAAAAGTCAGCACTCCGTCCGGGATCTCGTTTTCCGGAATGAACACCCCGGAGAGAAAGTAAAGAGGAAGCGTGATCACATTGGTGATCGCGGGGGCCGCTTCCCGTGAAGGAATTATCGCGGTCATAGCGACTCCCAAACAGCAAAATGAGGCGGCGCCGATGAACAGAGTCAGCGCGATCTCGGGCACGTGCCTCCACGGGACCGGCGCGCCGTAGAGCAGATTCCCGACCAGCGTAACGACGACCACCATCAGTGCCGAAACAACTACGGCGTTGCCTACCCGGCCGGCGATGAACACCCAGGGCGGCTGAGGAGTGCCGCGTCCGCGCTTGAGCAGTCCGGCCTCGCGGGCGGTGGTCAGGTTCACGGCCAGGCTCACCATGGTTGCCGAGACCACTGCCAGCGTGACGATTGCCGGTATGTAATAGGTAGTGGTGGGAATGCCGCCGAGCGTGTCGATCGGATCGTTACCGAAGATCGTGCCGAAGATGACCAGAAACAGCACAGGCAGGAGAACTGTGAAGAAAACAGAGCCCGGGTTACGCCAGAAAACCTTCTGGCTGAATCGGAACTCGTGGAGGGCGAGCCGTATCGGCTTCAACGGTTCGTCAGGTCCAGATAGACGTCTTCAAGGGTGGGACGTCTGACCTCAAGAGACTCGAGTTCGATACCTGCCTCCAAGGCCCAGCTGGTCAGACGGGCCAGATCAGCAGTCGGTGAACCCGACTCAAAGGTGGCCCGGGAGGTCTCACCCTGGGAACCGGACTCGATGGTTATGTCCTCGATTCCTGCTATCTCGAGTGGAAGCCCACCGGGGGGAACCCTGAAACTGACTCGGGTTGGCAGGCTCTCCCGATCGCCGAGCTGCTCAGGTGTGTCGTTGGCCACCACTACCCCGCGGTTGATCACCGCGACACGATCCGCGAGGAACTGAGCCTCCTCCATGTAGTGGGTGGTCAGCAGGATCGTCTTTCCCAGGTCACGCAGGTCAGCGACCATCTGCCATGCCTGCCGTCGGGCGGAAGGATCGAAGCCGGTGGTCGGCTCGTCGAGGAAAAGCAGGTCCGGGTCTCCCACCAGAGCGATACCGACATCCAGGCGCCGCTTCTGTCCGCCTGAAAGTCGTCCGGCGCGACGATCAGCTTCGTCAGTGAGGCCGACCAGATCGATCACTTCGTCCACAGGTCGTGGTGCCGAGTAGTAGCCCGCGTAAAGCTCGAGTGACTCCCTCACGCTGAGCAGCGTCTCCAGCGCGGTCTCCTGAAGCACAATTCCGATTCGCTCGCGCCAGGCAGGTGTCGGATCAGCCGGGTCCGTCCCGAGCACCTCTACCCTCCCCGCATCGCGGTCAACGTAGCCCTCAAGAATCTCAAGAGTGGTGGTTTTACCAGCACCGTTAGGCCCGACTACGGCAAAGATTTCCCCCGATTCAACCCGGAGGTCGACGCCGCGGACAGCCTCGACCTTGCCATAGGACTTGTGAAGCCCTTCGATGCTGATGACCGGTTCAGACACCTGCGGATCCTACGCTGCGAAGGGCGGCAGACCCCGTCCGGTGTATGCCAGCGGGGCTCACTTTCGCCAGCCCGGCAAGCGCGGCAACCAACTCAGGGAAGATCCCGGTGAGTGACGCTGACCGTCACATCATCGCGCTGGGCGAGGTCACTCCAGAGTCGCTCTGCCACGGTTACCGAGCGGTGGTGCCCACCGGTGCAGCCGATCGCGATGGTCAGGTGGCTCTTGCCTTCTGCGACATAGGCTGGAACCAGAAACTCCAGCAGAGGAATCAAGCGGCCATAGAACTCACCGGCAAGAGTGCCCGCTTCGACGTACTCCCTGATCTCCGGGTCGAGGCCGGTCTTTGACCGAAGTTCCTCTTCGTAGTAGGGGTTGGGGAGGAATCTGACGTCGAGGGTCAAGTCGGCATCCCGGGGCGGTCCATTCTTGAATCCGAAGGTGACCAGGTTGACGGCCAGGCGTGAGTCGTCATCGACATCGACCATGCGTTCGCGGATTTTTCGCCTCAGCACTGCCGCAGTGTCGGTCGATGTGTCGATCACCAGATCCGCCCGGAGCCGGAGCGGTGCCAGTAGTTCCCGCTCAGCCCGGATCCCCTCCAGTACACGTCCTTCGGGGGCCAGCGGATGCCGTCGGCGAGTCTCCTTGTAGCGATCGGTCAAGGTCTCCTCGTCGGCTTCGAGGAAGAGCACCTGAGTGTTAAGACCCTCCTCACCGAGATCGTCGAGCACCTGAATGAGTTCGTCAAAATATTCCCCACCCCGGACATCCGAGACCACCGCTGCCCGCTCCACCCCGCTTCCGGGCAGCCCGAACATCTCGCCCAGGGCACCGATCATCCGCGGCGGAAGGTTGTCGACACAGAAGTAGCCGCTGTCCTCGAAGGCAGCAATTGCCTCTGACTTGCCCGCCCCCGAATGGCCGGTGATCAGAACGAGGTTTACCGTCTTCTCCGACCCTGCCGCTTCTCCCTGGACTTCGCTGTTTTCTGCGCTCTGGCTGTTCATCCGATGCGATTCAGTTGGTCATGGATCTCCCGAGCCACCTTACCGGGCAGGCCGGGCACTGCTTCGAGCTCTTCTCGCCCGGCAGCGATCAGATTCTCTGGCGACCCGAAATGTTTGATCAGCAGCCGCTTGCGGGTCGGCCCGACGCCGCGAATCCCGTCAAGCACGGAGCCGGTCATCGCCTTGTCCCGGCGACCGCGATGGTGGGTGATCGCAAAACGGTGAGCCTCATCGCGAACCCGCTGGAGCAGCAGAGAGGCCTCAGTGTCAGCTGGCAGGTCAACCGGTGAGGACCTCCCGGGCACGAATACTTCTTCCAGCTGCTTGGCCAGGCCGATCACCGTCACCCCGGCTTCGATGAAGTCTTCCAGTGCCCGGATACCAGCCGCCAGCTGACCCTTTCCGCCGTCAATCAGGATCAGCGAAGGAATTGCGGCAAAGCTCTCATCCCGGTCCTTGTCGTGGGGCGAAAGGTCGGCCTGCTCGCGATAAGCCGCCATTCTGCGGCCGAGCACTTCCTCCATCGAGGCGAAGTCATCCGGCCCACCGCGAAGTTCCTCACCGCGGATTTTGAACCGGCGGTAGTCGGACTTCTTTGGTCGTCCGCCCTCGAAGACCACCATCGAAGCAACCGTGTGCTCGCCACCGATATTGGAAATATCAAAGCCCTCTATCCGGATTGGCAGTTCGTCCATACCGAGCACAGCGGCAAGCGAACTCAGTGACTCGACCCGACGCTGACGTCGGTGCTCGGTCCGGAGCCGGTCCTGATCCAGCGCCAGTCGGGCGTTTCGCTCGGCCAGTTCCCTCAACCTGCGGGTGTCGCCCCGCTCGGCAATTCTCACCTCAACCTTTGAGTCGGCACGACGCTCTGCGAGAAAGGCCGCGACTGAGTCTGCCCGGCCAGCCATTTCCGGACCGAGCACTAACTTCTTCGGCACTGCGGGTGAAGTCGAGTAGAACTGCTCAATGAACTCCGAGGTGACCTGGGCAAGATTGCTGTCGGGCGGGATCTCGAGGTAGAAGCTCTGTCGCTCGGCGAGGACTCCGTCACGGACCTGGAAGACCTGGGCGTTGGCATCAACGCCCTCGATCGCTATTCCGATCAGATCCGCAGTGCCGATCGCCGAACCTGAGATCCGCTGACGCTCAAAGAGAGACCGGACAGAGAGGAGGCGGTCGCGAAAGAGGGCTGCGGCCTCGAAGTCCTGCGCTTCGGCAGCGGCCTCCATCTGGGCCTCGAGGTCTTTTTCAATCTGGCCGTACCTGCCTGACAGGAAATCAACCACGGAATCTATGTTGGCGCGATAGGCCTCGCGATCGATGTAATCGACGCAGGGCGCCCCGCAGCGCTTGATGAAATAGTCGAGACACGGACTACCTGATCTCCGGCCCGGCTCCTTGCCTTCACAGGTTCGATACTGGAACAGCTTGCCGAGCAGATCGAGGGTCTCCCTGACCCGTCGGGCCGAGGAAAACGGGCCGAAGTAGGCTCGACCTGCGCGGTGGCGCTCCCTGGTGAAGTAAACCCGTGGGTACTCCTCATCGAGGCTCACTGCGACGTACGGATACGACTTGTCGTCACGCAGCTTTACGTTGAACCGCGGGCGGTAACGCTTGATGAAGCTCTGCTCGGCGATCAGCGCCTCGGACTCGGCATCCGTCACCAGAAACTCGATTTCATCGATCAGGCGGGTCATCTCGGCATTGCCGCCGCTGAAATGCGAGGCGACCCGCTTACGGATCGAGTTCGCTTTGCCGACGTAAATCACTTCGTCATCACGGTCGCGAAACAGGTAGACCCCGGGGGCGTCCGGCAGCGACCGACGTTCCGAGACTATGCGCCTGGTTCTCTCGTCACTTGTCTCCGCGTGATTGCTCACTTCTCAAAGAGTAGGCACTGGATAGGGTTGGGGCCGATGAGTACGACAATCGCAACTCCCCCGTCTCTGAACACCATGCGCCTCGAGATCGAAGGCGACACAGGAACTCTTGTGCTGAACCGGCCCGAATCGTTCAATGCGATGAATCCGGAGATGATCCACGAACTGCCGATTGTGTTTGGCTGGCTGGCCGACTCTGCCGACCTCAGAGCGCTGATAATCACCGGGGAAGGCGCCGCTTTCTGTGCCGGCGGAGACATCAACTGGTTCAAGAAGGGGATCGAGGAGCCAGGCGTCGACATTGTTGCCGGAGTCAGGGCCGG
>JBBECI010000038.1:0-18238 GCA_040881895.1 Solirubrobacterales bacterium
GTCTACCTGGACCTCAATGAAATCCCCGAAGTCATGTCACTTCATCCGCTCTGGTCTACCCGCCCCCGGTCTCCGGTGGGGTTCCGTCGCTCCGACTACCTGGCCCCCAGCGACCGTCCGTTAGACGGATCCGTGCGCGATCAGGTTCAAAGGCAAACCGGGAGTCGTCCGGCAGGGCCGATTCGGATGCTGACAAACCTGCGTTGCCTGGGTTTGATCGAGAATCCGGTCACTTTCTACTACTGCTTTGCTCCAGGCGGCGAAAAGCTCGAGGCTGTCCTCGCGGAAGTAACCAACACGCCGTGGGGTGACCGTCACAGTTACGTCCTCGACGGAGTCGAACGAGACGGTGCCGTTGTATCCTCGCGGCGTGAAAAAGCTATGCACGTTTCCCCTCTGATGGACATGGATCATGTTTATGCCCTGCGTTTCGGGGTCCCGGGTGCGACGCTGCCGGTTCACATCGCCAGCAGCAAGGACGGAGAGGCCGCCTTTGATGCCACGCTCAGGCTCTCCCGTACCGAGATCACCCGCTCAGCGATCAGCCGCACTCTCGTCGCCTACCCGCCGATGAGCTGGCGGGTGCTGTCGGGTATCTACCGGCAGGCGGCCATCACCTGGTTGCGGGGCGCTCCCTTCCACCCCCGGCCGGGATCACGAGACAGGTCAGACGTTCCACCCGGGTCTCGCGATCAGACTGCGTGCCCGCTATGAGGCGGAGACTGGCGGGCCTGAGCCCGGTACGAAAGGGTGTGCTCCGCTTTCTTGATGGCATTGGCTACGGATCGCTCCGCATCCATGAAGGCGACCGTGTTGACCTGCTCGGGGAAGGGAACCCGGGGCCGACCGTCGATGTCACGGTTCACTCAAGTCGGTTCTGGACACGCACGCTCCGCGGAAGTACTGGCATGGCAGAGAGCTACATTTGCGGCGAGTGGGACTGTGAAGACCTGGTCGGGCTGACCACCCTGGCCGGGCAAAACCTGGATCGGCTTGACCAGCTGCGACGCCCGTTTCATCCGATTACAGGATGGGTTCAGCGTCTCGGACTGACCATGCCGCGGACCACACGCTCTCGCGGAAAAAGCCAGATTGCTGCTCACTATGACCTCGGCAATGAGCTTTTTTCACTTTTCCTCGATCCCTCGATGAACTACTCCTCGGCGGTCTACATCAAGCCGGAGGACAACCTTGAGGCCGCCCAGATCAACAAGATGAACCGGATTGCGGATCGCCTGGAGCTCGGACCTGACGATCACCTGCTGGAGATCGGAACCGGCTGGGGAGGCCTTGCCGTTCACCTGGTAGAGCGCACCGGCTGTCGGATCACCACTACGACTATCTCCAGGGAGCAGGCGGCACTGGCCAGAAAGCGGGTTGAAGACGCGGGCCTAAACGACCGGATCGAGGTGATCGAGACCGACTATCGCGACCTGTCAGGAACTTTCGATCGACTGGTATCGGTTGAGATGATCGAAGCTGTGGGATGGCGTGACTTCCCCACCTACTTCAACAAATGCTCCTCGTTGCTGAAGCCGGGCGGCGCGATGCTTCTTCAGGCGATAGTGATCGATGACGATGCCTACGAAATGGAAAAGGCTTCACGCAGTTTCATCAGCCATTTCATATTCCCGGGTGGCTGCCTGCCCTCGGTGGCCGAAATCAACCGCTGTCTTGATGAAGGGACTGACATGCGCTCCATCCGGGTGGACGAGATCGGCGCCGATTACGCCCGTACGCTGTCTGACTGGCGAGATCGATTCATGGCGGTCACCGACCGGCTTGAGGCACTTGGTTATGACCGTCGCTTCCGGCGCATGTGGGTGCTTTACATGTGCGTCGCAGAAGGTGGCTTTCGCTCGGGCCGAAACGACGATGTCCAGATGCTCCTAGCCAAGCCGGACTTCAGCCCGGCCGCCAGTGGCAGCGTTCAGGCAGGGGACCTGTCCTTGACCCAGCCCTCCGGGAATGCCCCGGCGGGAACCAGCCCTTCATAATCGGGGAAGTGCCTCCGTGCAACCCGTTCGGCCGCGCTGCCAGCGAAAACTGGCTGGAGGTCTCCGACGGTCAGCAAAACCCGCACCGTTGAACCGATCTGGAAGTCGGCCGCAGTCGGCTCGCCACCATCAATCAGGCCCTGATCTGCGTAGCCTTCGATCCGATCAACCATGCCGGGCAACTCGACAAGATCCCGGCTCATCTGTTCGGCAGATATCCCGTGGTATTTCCAGGTTGAGCGGATGAACTTGAGCGCGAAGTCGGTGCCGGCCGGGTTCAGCGCGCCAGCCCCGCCGAATGTGCCCATCGCCTCAGGTCGGAAGTACAGTGCCGACCACGGCAGCCGACGCCCGAAGTCCTGAAAATCACCATCAGCCCAGAGTTCAGCTTCCCTGACTGCCTCACCGACACCATCGGGGTAGAGAGAGTTTTCCGGGAAGAGCTGTTCGAGCTTCCAGAGGATCGCGGTTGAACCGTGAACGGTCTCGTCACCGATCGTCATACCGGGGACGGTGCGCTTGCCTTCGCCGTAGATCTTTTCGATCTCCTCCGGATGCTTGCCCATTCCCAGATTGACAAGCTCGTAAGTGAGACCCTTGTGCTTGAGGGCAGCTTCAGCAGTAAGGCACGGGTGCGAGACAGGCAGGACATGGAGTGTGATCAACTCGGCGATTGACATGGACGAACCCTACGCGGAAAACCGCTGGAATGAACCACAAGACAAATCGCTACGGTTCATGCATGAACCTTCGAATCGCACTCAACACAGGCTTCGGATTCAGCCGGGTGATTTTCGGGCTGGTGGCTGCCACGGTCCCGGAAAAAATCGGCTCTACATGGGTGGGGGAGGATGCATCCCGGACATCAAACAAAACCATATTCCGCGCGATGGGCTTCCGCGATATCGCCCTTGGAATAGGAGCCACTGAAGCGGCGCTCCGCGATGAGGCTGGCCCATGGCTGGCTGTCTCGCTGCTCGCCGACATCGGTGATGTCGCTGCAACTCTGATCTCGATAAACGGGATCGACCGCAAGGGAGTTATTACGACCTCGTTCCTGGCCGGCTCAGCTGCTGTTGCAGCAGGTGTGCTGCTGGCGATCGACGTCAGCAGCGAAAAAAAAGCCTGAGCAGGTGACCGGTTCAGTTCCCGGAAGGGCCGGTGAGTCAGATGCAGTCGCTGTTTTTCTCGAGGAGACAGGTGATGCTGGTACTCCGGTCACCGGGCGGTTCGAACTCGGTGCGGCAGCCCGCGGCCCCTGGCGGACCGATGCTGCTCACGGCGGCGCTCCAGCGGCCCTTCTGACCAGGGCTATCGAGGCCCATGGGGCGAAGATGGGGATGAGGCTCGCTGCCTTCCACAGTGTTTTTCTGGGGCCGGTGATGCTCGGCGAGATTAAATTGAGCACGGAGGTTCTGAAGCCCGGACGGCGACTGATGGTCGTCGGTGCGCAGATATCTGCTGGCGGGCGGACTCTGATCGAGGCTCGCGGAGTGTTGCTCAGGGTCGGTGAGGTCGAACTCCCTAACCTGCCGGCAGAGCACACCCAGTCAATGCCGCCGCTTGAGAGCGCCCGTCCGGCTAGCGGCGGTCGCTGGGGTAGCGGAGACGGGCTCGCCTTTCAGCGGACTTCGAACACCATCCGTCTGGTCAACGGGGGTCCAGAGGAGAACGGCAGAGACGGCGCCGCCTGGTTTCGCCTCGACAGCCCTTTGGTTCCTGGCGAGAGGCCTTCGCCGGTCCAGCGGGCTGTTGCTGCGGCCGATTTTGGCAACGGACTGGCGCATCCGATCTCCTTCACGGAGTTCGTTTTTGTGAACTGTGACCTCAACGTCTGGCTTCTGCGCGAACCGGTCGGCGAATGGATCGGGGTCAGCGCCGTGACCGAGGTCTCAACAAACGGCTCAGGTGTAACCCGAAGCGGGCTTTACGACAGCAACGGACGATTCGGTACTGCCGGGCAGAGTCTCTACGTCGATCCCACCTGACGGACGAGCGTTTCGAACAGCCGTTGGAGTTCGGCGGCAGGGTCGTCGGTCAGTCCGGCGTGGACCTCGGAAGGTTGTATCGCGGTCGAAGATGGGGCAACGAGCCAGCCGAACCTCTCTGATTGAGGAAGTTCCGCAAGCGCCCCCGCTCGCCCGTTACCGTCAATCACATCGGCAATCTCGTCGAGCCTTGCTGCCATCGGAGCGGGATCCAGATCCGGAGCAAAAGCCGCGAGTCGCTCCGGATCGACACCGGTCTTCATTGCCAGAAAACCGTGCTGGCGTGAGAAGAGAACGACGCCGATGTTGATGCACTCACCGCGTTCGATCGAAGGCACGGCCCTCAGCAGCGCGTAAGAGAAAGGTTTCCTGCTGGGCTCAGTCATCGGGGTGGAGGTCCTTTTCCAGCTGTGCGGGATCCTTGAGCCTGGCCTCAACGAAGAGTCTGAACTGCTCTCTTGCCGAATCCGGTTCCGGGCCCAGCCATTCTGATGGAACAGCCGCCACAGCGGAGCCGACGGCCTCATTCGCAGATTCGGCCAACAACTCTCCTGCCTCTCTCACGGACCCTGAACCCGGTAGAAGGACATGCTCTTTCATCATCGGCGTGGGTCGTTCTGCGGTCATGGAGAGCGGTTCGGAGCCGTGCTGGCGGAAGAAAGCCGCCCCGTGATCTATAAGCCACAGGTCGCCGTGCCAAGTCAGCAGGTTTGGATTTCTCGGGGTTCGGTCAACGTTGGTGATCAGCCAGTCGAACCAGACGATGGCGGCAGCCTCCCCAGGGTCGAGACCTTGGCTGGAGCTGCCGTCGAAAGGCAGGGCACCCGGCAGGAAGTCCATCGCCAGATTGGCGCCGGGGCTCGCGTTGATCAACTCCTGGATTTCCGGATCAGGCTCGGCATGACCTAGTTCCGGCGCGACGTCCATGACGACAAGTTCAGGGATACGAAGGCCAATCGCTCGACCGAGTTCTCCAGCAACAACTTCCGAGACAAGGACTCCAGGGCCCTGTCCGGCGCCGCGGAACTTGACCACATACAGCCCGTCGTCATCTGCTTCGACCAGTCCTGGAAGGGACCCACCCTCCCGCAGGGCGGTCACATATCTGGTCGCGGTTACCCGACGCATCGCTGAAGCTTCGCAGGTGGGTAGGCTTCAGCGGACTCGCTGTCCCTGTTCACGCAAAAGAAGGGTCTTGATGTCCACGTTCACTGAGGCGGCCTCGGCCGCTCGCGTTCCCGTACTTGCCGATGTTTTCGCCAGCAGCCGCGTTCGTACGGCATTGACGGTCCTCGGAGGCGCCCTTTTCACCGCCCTCCTGGCCCAGATAACTATTCCCATGACTCCTGTTCCGATGACCGGGCAGACCCTTGCGGTCGTGCTGGTCGGCTCCGCACTTGGCTGGAAGCGTGGCATGGCCGCTCTCGCCCTCTACGTGGTTCTGGGTTTCTTCCTGCCCTTTTATGCGGACGGATCGAGTGGCGCAGAGAATGTGCTGCAGGTTGGCAGCATCGCCGGCGCCACCGCCGGGTACCTGATCGGATTCATATTTGCCGCCGGCGTGGTTGGCTGGTTCGCGGAGCATGGATCTGACCGCAAGTTCGTCTCGGCGTTTCTTTCGTTCGTCATCGGGCAGCTGGTTATCTTCGCGTTCGGCCTCGCAGGCCTGAAGCTGGCGGCACCTGAACTGGTCGAAGCAGGTTTCATGGCCAGCTCGAACTGGAGCACCGTTATTCATGACGGATTCACGATCTTCATCGTCGGCGGCCTTGTCAAAGCCGCCGTGGGAGCCCTTCTGATGCCGGCAGCCTGGAAGATTCTGGAGTCGAGCAAGAAGGCTGAGGGCTGAACAGCCGGTCGGCCTATAGCCACGGGCAGCCGCCACGCGTTTAGGCTGTTCGGGAAGGGATCGACTCCTCGGGGTCGGACCGACAAACTGATTCGAAAGGAACATTTTGCTGCTTGCCGCATATGAACTAGGTGACGGACTGCTCACCGCTCTGGCGATTTTCTTCTTTGTCATCTGGATCTGGATCGTTGTTGCGATCCTCATGGACCTGTTCCGCGACCACGATCTCAGTGGATGGTGGAAAGCAGTCTGGGTACTGTTTTTCCTGATAGCCCCTCCCTTGACCGCCTTGGTCTACCTGATCTTCCGCGGCTCCGGCATGCGGCAGAGGGCGATCAAGGATCAAGTCGAACAGAAGAACCAGTTTGACGCCTATGTGCGTCAGGCAGCTGGCTCTTCACCGGTTGACGAGCTCCACAAGCTTGACCAGCTCAAGCAGAGCGGTGGTATCTCGGCAGATGAGTACAACCAGATGAAGGCCAAGATCCTCGCCTGAGGAGTTGATCTTCACAGCGCTTCCAGAACCGGCCGTGCGCAAGTGCGGCCGGTTCTGCTTAACGGGTTTTCCTTCACCTGCATAAGATCTCCCAGATTCGGGGTTCAGTCCCGGCCTGGGGACGGGTACGGCTAACTTGGCTGATTCGCCGGAAACGGTGAGCCCCTCATGCGAACAGATTTTTCCGACAATCCGGGCGGCCTGAGTCGCCCCGTAGTTTTCGCGGCCGCTGCGGCGGTGGCTCTGACCCTCTGCCTTGCTGTTGCGCTCACAGGTTCGGCTTCGGCGACGACTCCACCGCAGGGCTATGACCAGGCCCGTCAGGAACTGGATCAGATCGCGGGCTCAGTCGATGAACTGAGGAGCCAGATAGCTGAGGACAACCGCCAGGTCGATGAGCTTCTCGGCGAACTTTCCGGGCTTCAGTCCCGGGCAGACACCCTGACCGATGAGCTCGAATCCAGACAGGCCGAACTGGATGCCATGGAGGCTGATCTAGAGAGGGGACGCAAGCATCTGCGGCTGGTGCGCAAGCGTCTCCAGCGTGCGCTCGACTCGCTCCGAGACCAGCTGGTGTCCTTGTATATGACGGGCACCCCGGATGTGTCCGAAATGGTGCTTGGCTCGAGCGACTGGTCGGAGATTGTCACCACTGCCGGATACGCCGAAAGCATTCAGAACCGAGATGAAGCGGTCATTCAGCGGGTCACGACATTGCGCGGGCAGATCAGTGCTTCAGTCGAGCGGATGAAGACTCAGGAGGTGAAGTTGCAGGCCGCGCGCGATGCGATTGCTGTGGAGCAGCGGGCGGCCGTGACCGCCCGGGACAAACTGCTTGCTCAGCGAGCAGACTTCCTGGCTGCCCGGGATCTGCGCGAGCAACGTATCGCTGCCCTTCAGGAGCAGGCCGGAACGATCGAAGGCGGCCTGCCAGATCTTTCTACCGACTCGGCATCCAGTTCGGCACCATCAGCGCCAGCGCCAGTCTCAGGCCAGACTGCAGTGCTCGGGTCGGACGGCCTCGCCGCCGCCCCGGCTGGTGCTCCCCAGGCAGTCAAGGATGTGATTGCTGCCGCCAACGCAATCGTCGGTCGGCCGTATTTGTGGGGTGGTGGTCACGGATCCTTCGAGTCTTCGGGCTATGACTGCTCTGGCGCGGTCAGCTACGCACTCAACGGTGGCGGTCTGATCTCGAGCCCGATGGACTCAACTGGTCTGACCACATGGGGTGAGCCCGGTGAAGGCAACTGGATCTCTGTCTACGGCAACTCCGGCCATGTTTACGCAGTGATCGCCGGACTTCGCTGGGATACCTCCGACACCGGTGGAACCGGGCCCAAGTGGCACTCGGATCTTCGAGACAGCGCCGGGTTCATAGCGCGTCACCCATCCGGTCTCTAGGAGCGGGACGCAGCCCTCACTCCGGTTCCTCGCCTGCCGAAGGTTCGGCCTTTGGCGAACCGGGGTTCAAAAAGCGGTTTGCGATCGCGCCGGTGAGCATCGAAATGAAGGTGACCCCCGTAAGCAGGATCAGGATTTCGACGATCTCCGAGCCGGTGGTGGTTGACTCAAACTGGGATCCGAGCGTAGTCATCGTGGCGATTGCCCAGTAGACGCTGTCCCACTCGCTGAGGTTCTGGTTGGAAGCTTCGAATGCGCGAAATGCTGTGCCGCCGATGAGCGATATGACCAGCGTCATCAGACTGGCGTAGGCAAGCCCTTGAGCGGAGAAGACGCTCTTCGATATCTGGGTGAGCCTGAGCAGACGCAGCAGCCTGAGCAGACGAATCATTCTGAGGGCCTGCAGGCTCGCCGGAAGGACCGGTGGGGTCAGGACCACGATCACAACATCTACCGGGTGGTGCTTCAGATACTTGAGACGATCCGGAACCAGTACGAGCATGACCACCAACTGAAAAAGGAAGGCAAGCCAGGTGCCCCAGTTGAGGATTACGGCTAGTTCGGCGAGGGTGCCGCTCTCGCGGGTTTCGCTCAGAACCACGGCCGGCAAGGTCAGCGCTGCGGCGATCATCAACGGGGTGTTCATCAGCTTCTGAGCCCTGATCGCCCTCGAACCGACTACCCCGTTGTCAGGCTCGGTCCCGCCGGTCAGCTCCAGAGCAGCACTGTGTCGGAGTTTCTTGACGCGTTTATCACCCTCCATGCGGATGTTTTCGCCAAAGCCTGGCACTTGCCTGTAGCTGAAATCAAACGGTCACCGATCGCCCGCAATCAACCGGCCAGCCTTTCGGCCTCCTGCAGGAACTCCCGGTAAAGGAGGTCTATCGTTCGCGGTGGGGGTAAGCGGGCGTTTGCCGGGTTGGGCAGTGAACGCATCAATTAGAGTTTCAAGTGGTGATCCACTCTGCTTACGGTTACTGGATTGAGGAGGCGGGCCTGCCGTCGCTGGCGCCTGCGCTCGACCGTGATCTGGACGTTGATGTGGTTATCGTCGGCGGTGGGTTCACCGGAATGTGGACCGCCTGGCATCTGACCGAAGCCGATCCGGAACTGAAGATCGCCCTGCTGGAGTCCGATCGGATTGGTTGCGGGCCGAGCGGACGAAACGGCGGATTTGCTGACTCGATGTGGGTCAGTTTTGCCCGCCTGAGTGACCGGTACGGGGTCTCGGCTGCCCTCGAGGTCGCGCAGGCATCGGAAGAATCAGTGGACCAGATCGGTGATTTCTGTGAGCGGCAGGGCGTCGATGCATGGTTCCGAAAGGCCGGCTACCTCAACGTGTCAACCTCTGCTGCCCAGGATGGAAGCTGGATGGAAAATACGGACCCGATCACCCTGGCCGGCCAACTCAGGGTTTTCACGGAGCTTGACTCTGAGGGAGTAGCCAAGGTCTGTCGCTCGCCCCGTTTTCGAGGGGGAGCGCTCTACGCCGATGCGGCCACGCTGCAGCCGGCAAGGCTCGCCTTCGGCATCCGCGCGGCGCTGATTGACCGGGGAGTCGCCCTTTTTGAGAACAGCCAGGTTGTGAGGGTCGAAGACGGCCCGGGCGGCGTCACGGTTACAACGCCCAGAGGCAGAGTCCGCGCCGAGCGTGTGGTGCTGGCAGCAGGACCGGCCTTGGCCGGTCGAGGCTCTCCGGTACGCAGCAGCATCACCATCGCCTCAAGCCACATGGTCATCTCCGAGCCAGTGCCGGAACTGATCGAAGAGATTGGCTGGACTGGCGGCGAAGCTATAAGCGATTGTCGGGCACTGCTCAACTATTTCCGCACGACGCCCGACGGCAGGATCGCCTTTGGTTGGGGCGGCGGCCGGATTGCTCCAGGAGGACATCGTTTTGGGCGGGCCGAGATTGACCGCGAGGTCGTCGATCAGGTCGGCATCGCCCTGCGCGAGTACTTCCCGGGCTTGGTCGGCCGTCGACTGGACCACGCCTGGGGCGGTCCGATAGACGCATCTGCCACCCACCTGCCACATGTGGTCAGGCTTCCTTCAGGGAGGGGCTTTGCTGCTTTTGGATACACCGGTAACGGGGTTGGGCCATCTCAGATGATCGGACGCTCCCTCGCATCTCTGGCTATTGGTCGTCAGGACCGGTACTCCTCGCTCGCCCTGGTCGAACCGGCCGCAGCACTGACCAGAGTCCCGCCGGAGCCGTTCCGCTTCGTCGGCGGCACAGTCATCCGGGAGGCGATCGGGCGCAAGGAGGCTGCCGAAGCCGAAGGAGGCCGGCCCGGCCCGCTGGTTTCGGTGATTTCCGCAGTCCCGAAGCTGATCGGCTTCCACATCGGTCGGTGATCCAGCGCCCGACTCGAGCCAGTCCCTGATCCTGAAGCAGGAACGGCCGCCTGAAGCAGGCGGCCGTTCCGTACATTCAGTACCCGGGCTTCTCGGGCCCGGGAGACCCGACTACTCCGTGTAGCCGGCTTCCTTCAGATAATCGGCTGCGACCTTTGCCGGCAGCTCCTTGTCGATGTCCACCCTGGCGTCGAGTTCCTGCATAACCTCGATCGTGAGCCCAGTCTGGACCAGCTCGATCGTTGCTTCGTAATCGGGCCCGGCTTCATCGATTGTGGCCGACTTGGTCAGGAATACGACGTTCCCTGCAGGCAGGACACCTTTATCGTCCTCAAGGATCGTGTATTCGTCCGTGGCACCCAGCTGGGCGTCAGTTGTGAACACGATCGAGAGGTCGGCCTGACCCTTGTCGAGAACCCCGTACCGCAGGCCGATGTCGACCGGCGTGAACGAGCTGAACTCGAGACCGTAGTTCTGTTCGAGCCCGACCAGGCAGTCAATACGCTGGCGGCACTCGGGAGAGCCGTAGAGGGCCAGGTCCTGACTCTTGCCTTCCAGATCGGAGATCGTCTTTACGCCGAGTTCGTCGGCCTTGGAAGTGAGCAGTCCAACCGCGTTGGCGCTGGAGAACGGTGTCGGCGGCAGCGCCACCAGTCCGTCCGCCTCGACCTCAGTGCTGACTGCATCGAATGCGTCCTGCGAATCAGTCGGTACCTCTTCGGCTTCTTTTCCGTAAAACGAGGTAAGGGCTGTGCTCACGTACTCAGGGTAACCCGATATCTCGTCCTCCTTCAAAGCCTGAAGGGCGATGGTTTCGGATCCAAGATTGAGGTCGGTCTTGACGTCGTAGCCAGCTGCCTTCAACGCTTGCGCGTATATCTCACCGAGCACGATCTGTTCGGTAAAGTTTTTTGATCCGATGGTCAGGCTGGTCCCGGAGTTATCAGGATTTGACTGGATCAGCTCACCGCCCGCAGCTGTTTCGTTTGAGCTCGATTCACTGCTGTCATCGCTGCTGCAGGCCGCAAGCCCGAGTGACAACGCGAAAGCGCCGACAAGCAGCAGATGCTTCAGTTTTCCAATTGGTGACATTCGTCTGTTCTCCTTGATTGGTGGGTTCAGGTGTTTTACTGGCTATGGCTTCTGAAGCTTCAGTCCCTTGGAAGTCATAGCCCACTGCACCCCTGCCAGGGTCATCTCCAAAGCAATTGCCATCAATGCGACCAGAATAGCGCCCGCAAGTACACCGGCATCACCGTAGACGTTTCTGGAAATGATGAAGTCCCCGAGGGTGAGGATCCCTGCCAGCGGGGCAATGGTCGCGGTCGCGATGATATTGATTGCCGAGGTTCGCACTCCACCCATGATCGTCGGAATGGCGAGTGGGAGTTCGACTTTGGTGATGATCTCCAGGTTGCTCATGCCCATGCCTCGCGCAGCTTCAACGGTAGGCCTGTTCACCTGGCGGATGCCGACGAAGGTATTGGTCAGGATCGGCGGGATTCCCAGGATGGCGAGCGCCACCACCAGATTGACCAGACCCACACCGATTGCCGCTGCCATGAATGCGATCAGGGCCAGTTCGGGGATAGCCCGGCCCGCGTTACCGGCCGAGACAGCGATGAACTCACCCTTTCCGAAGTGCCCAAGCAGGAGGCCGGCTGGCAGGGCCACAATCAGTGAGACCCCGAGCGCCAGCAGGGTCACCTCAAGCTGCGTGGTCGCCAGTTCCAGAACCTGTTGCGGGCCGCCCACCATGATGCCGCCAGCCGCCTCCTGTTGGCTGAAAACGAAATCAAAGGCTTCCCCGAAGAGTCCAAGGGTGGCGAGGTTCGGCGCGATCATCGAACCGTCCTGGTCCAGGGTGTGAGCAGTTTGCCTGCGAGCAGCAGCAGAGCGTCGAACAGGATCGCCATCAACACGGCGATCGAACCGGCAACGATGATCCCGGTCTTGAAGGTGATGTTCGAGCCGACGACTATCTCGGTCCCGAGTCCGCCGCCATTTGCGAACACAGCCAGGGTCGCGAGCGCCACGGTGCTCACCGTAGCGATTCGCAGACCAGCGATTATTTCGGGCATGGCCAGCGGGATCTCGACCTGCCAGAGAAGCTGCTTCCTGGTCAGTCCTATGCCTCTGGCTGCATCGGTTACCTCGTCGGGCACGTTCCGCAGACCGGTGGTCATGTTGCGGAAAATGATCTGAAGTGTGAAGGCTGTCAGGGCGATGATCGCGGTCACGGCCCCTCTCCCGGTAATCGGCAGCAGCAGGAAAAAGAAGGAGATTGAGGGGATCGTGTAGAGGACTCCGGTGGCTGCGAGGAAGGGGGAGGACAGCCAGTGGTGGCGATGGGCCAGTACGGCCAGGCTGAAGGCGATCAGGAACCCTGCGACGACTGCACTCACCACCAGGACGACGTGCTGAAGTGTCGGGTCCACGTAGCGGTCGGCGTTCTCAACCACCCAGCCCGGACAGAAAAGCCTGTTGTCCTCGATACAGCCTCCACCGCTGCGGTCTCTGAAGAAATCCTCAGAGACCTCCGCCAACGGAAAGAGGTCAGCCACCGACACGTTCCACCGCCGGAATGGACTCGTGCGCAGCTTGATCCGAGGATAGAAAATCGGAGATGATCTCGACCGACAGAACCCCGTCAAGGCGGCCCCGGCCGTCAACCACAGCGGCATACTGAGGGCCACTCGCCAGCAGGGTCGCCAGGCCATCCCTGAGGCTGACCTCACCGTCGAGTACCGGCTCAGCGGCTGAACCGGGGTGCTCCGGCACAGTGTCGCCTTCGATGTCTCGCGCCGAGAGCCAACCCAGCGGCCGGTCTTCCTCGTCAACCATGACTGCGTAGGGGACTTCGGCTGAATTGAGCGCGTCTCTTACCGGTCGGGTCGGGTCACCCGCACGGGCGACGGGTGCCTTCCAGAGGTTCACATTCTTGATCTGAATCAGGGCCAGACGCTTCAGCGCCCTGTCGGCGCCGACGAAATCCTCGACGAAATCGTCTGCGGGTGCCATCAGGAGTTCGGTCGGTGACGCGTACTGTGCGAGTTCGCCCCCCTTTTTCATTACGGCAATCCGGTCTCCCATCTTGATCGCTTCGTCGACATCGTGGGTCACGAACAGGACGGTCTTCCGAATCTCAGCCTGGAGGCGAAGGAACTCGTTCTGGAGACGCGACCGGTTGATCGGGTCGATCGCCCCGAAAGGCTCGTCCATCAGCATTACCGGAGGGTCGACAGCCAGGGCTCGGGCAACGCCGACCCGCTGCTGCTGGCCGCCCGAAATCTGTCCCGGGTAACGGTCAGCGAACTCAGGATCCAATCCGATCAGCTCGAGCAGAGTCGAAACCCGATCCGAGATTCGCTCCTTGTCCCAGCCCATCAGCGCGGGTACCGTGCCGATGTTCTCAGCGATAGTGCGGTGGGGGAAGAGTCCAATTTGCTGGATCACGTATCCGATCTCGCGTCGAAGCCTGGCCGGGTCACCCTCTTTCACCGAGCGTTCGCCGATCAGGATGTCGCCTGAGGTCATCTCGACGGTACGGTTCACCATCCGCATGGCTGTTGTCTTGCCGCAGCCCGAAGGCCCAACCAGAACGCAGATTTCACCTGCGGGAACTTCGAGGCTCAGATCATGGACGGCGAATCCTTCAGACCCGGGGTACTGTTTGGAGACGCTTTCGTAGCGAACTGTGGAAGCGCTTGTCCCGCTTCCGGCGGAGGGCTGGGGATCTCGGTCTCCGGCAGGCACTGACACGATCCTACGCGGCACCGAGGACACACCGCAGCGGAACCCCGTGCCGGACGGCAAGCCCTCATGCAGAAATGCGGCACTTCCCCGCTTTTGTTAGCAAGTGCTTACACTTTATAGGAGTGTCTGAACTGAATCCCCTCAGCCCGCGGTCCGTATGGACCCGCCTTCTCTTTGTGCTGGTCGCCGTTGGCCTGTCTTTCGTTGTCTGGGCTCAGAGTCCAGCGCGGGCGACCGTCGAAGAGCGGCTCAGTGAGACCGAGGAACGACTCGCTGAATTTGACAGTCAGAGGGGCGTTCTTTCTGAAGAGATTTCCTCTCTCAGTGCGCGCATCAAAGCCTACGAGGCTCAGGTCGCAGCCCTGCGGGCCGAGGAACGTAAGGTCGAGATCCGCCTCGCAGGCAAACAGGCCGAGCTCGATCGGGCCCAGGACGAGTTCGCCACCGCCTTCGGGGAGCTGGAAGTGCTCGCTGAACGGCTGGAGCGCTCACTGGTCATCCTCAGCGACCGTCTCGTCGCGATCTATCAGAGCGGTAGCACCGACATCACCGACCTGGTGCTCATATCCGCTGACTACGGCGAACTGATTGAGCAGTCTGAATACCTCGAGCACATCCAGAACCAGGACGAGACCATTATCAACCGGGTTCGTGATTTGCGCGACCAGCAGCAGGCAGTAGTCGTTCAGCTGAAAGCGGCCAAAGAAAAGATCGAGTCGGCCCGCGACGCAATCGCCGCCGAAGAGCTGAACCTTGCGACTGCCCGCCGAGCAGTCCAGAGCCAGCAGAGCGAACTTTCAGCCACCCGCGGTCAGCGCCAATCCGTACTTGACGGGGTTGATGAGCGAGCCGCGAGCTTCGAGGAGGTACGGGCGGACCTGCAGGCCAAGATTCAGGAGCAGATCGCAGCGGCATCCGGACTCAGCACTTTGCCCGCCGGCCCGATGTCCGCGCCCAGCGCCGCTGGACTGATCTGGCCGCTCAGCGGCACACTCACCTCGGGCTTTGGATACCGCTGGGGGCGCATGCATGAAGGCATTGACATCTCAGTGCCAGAAGGCACGCCGATACGGTCGGCCAAGGGCGGCACGGTCATCATGGCTTCGTACAACGGCGGCTACGGTAATTACACCTGTGTCGACCACGGCAGCGGACTTTCCACCTGCTACGCGCATCAGTCGGGCTTCGTGGCTGGCGCCGGCCAGTCCGTCGACCAGGGTCAGATCATCGGCTACTCGGGAAACACCGGTTCAAGCACAGGGCCGCATCTCCACTTCGAAGTCAGAGTGAATGGGGCGGCTCAGGACCCCATGGGCTACCTCTAGATACCGAGGCGGGCGGCCCTCTCCCTGGCTTTGGCGATCACTTCCTGCGCGTCTTCCGGCAGGGATCCGTTCATCAGAACCCGGCCATCGACAACGGTTGTTCTGACCACGGATCCGCTTGCGGTGTAGACGAGGTTCGAAGTCAGATCCCCCAGCGCCAGTTCCAGGGCGTCTGGTTCCAACAGAAGGAAATCAGCCGGCTTGCCAACCTCCAGCGGATCGGGATCACCGAGCAGTTCGGATCGGCGACCGGTGGCGGTCGCCCAGGCCTCCTCTACGGGGATGGCCTCGGCATCAGCAGACGCATGGCGCTGGGCCAGGGCGAAGGACTTGAGGTCAGCCATCAGGTCCAGCGAGTTGTTGGAGCCGGCACCATCGGTTCCAAGGCCGAGCTTGATCCCGGCGCGGCGCGCATCGGGGTATGGAAAAACCCTGCCCACTGCCAGCTTCATATTGGCAACAGGGTTGGTGACTACGGTGGCACCCCGATCGGCAATCAGCTCGAGCTCGGATCGGTCAAGCCAGACTCCGTGGGCGAGAACCGTCATCTCGCCGAGCAGCCCGATGCTGTCGAGGTAAAAGGCCGGACGCATCCCGTATCTGGTGACACAGTCATCGACTTCGGGTTTGGTCTCGGAAAGGTGAATCTGAACGGGAAGCCCGCGATCGGCGGCAATTGACGCCGCGTTCTCCAGTCCTTCGGTGCCAACTGTGTAGATCGAGTGCGGGGATACAACGGGCGTGATCCGCGGGTCACAGGTGGCGAGTTGGTCGAGCTGGGCGGCAAGAACGCGGTCGCGGCTGGATACTTCCGAGGCGAGATCAGGATCGATTATGGGTGGCCCCACGACTGCCCTGAGGCCAGAGTCTTCGACTGCGCGTGCCACCGCCGCCGGTTCCCAGTACATATCCCAGAAGCTTGTCGTTCCGGTCCGGATCATCTCAAGGCAGGCAAGCCGGGTTCCCCAGTAGACGTCCTCATCTACGAGTTTCGCTTCGATCGGCCAGATAGCCTCCTGCAGCCACCGCATCAGCGGAAGGTCGTCACCGTGGCCCCGGAACAGGGTCATTGCAGCGTGAGTGTGGCCATTGATGAGTGGTGGAACCAGGATGGCTCCAGCAGCGTCGATGACCTGATCATCGGTTCCGGGAGAGACATCGGGCCCTATCTCACGGAAGTGACCATCGGCGACACTCAGGCCGACCAGCTCACCATCCAGCAGCGCGTTTGTGACGCATAGGTCAACCGTGTGCTTCAACGTTCAGCCACTTTCATTTGGTGTTTTTGACGAAGGAACTCAGCCGAGCCAAAAAACGGTGCTACGCAGCCAAGTACCGAGATTGCCACTGCCAGGCGCAAGTTGATCACCCGGTATCGCACCGCGAGTACGGAGATGATTGACATACCGATCCAGATTAGTCCGTGTGAAAGTCCGAAGATGAAGGTGTAGGGCTGAGGGCCGTCGAGCAGGAAGGCTGAGACCAGCAGGGCAAAGTAAACAGTCGAGTGGATCAGGCTGACAGCCTCAAGCCGGTCGAAGGTTATGAGGTCGCGAAACAGCCTCCCGAATGTGTTGTAAACCGGGATGGTCTCAGGCTGGGCTTGGCCGGGTGTCGGGGAGACGTGATTCAAGAACTGAAAGCTTCTCATGCCCGCGGAGCGATACCCCCTGGCGAGGTTGCCTACGTTGGGTCGGTCAGGCGCTCAAGTCGAAGGATCTCCTCGGTGAGAGTCGCTAACAGCTCGGACGGAATGTCCATGTCCCGGATCACCTCGAAGTCGTCCTTCCAGGCGGCGATTCTTCTGGGGGCTTCGATCGAGGCGGCATCGACCCCTGACTCAAGCAGCTCGCTCATGCGCCGCATCCCGTCAATCCGGTCGCTGGCGTAGATCGCCTGGGCCTTCCAGCCCACCTCCCGCATCCGCTGCCGGTGTTCTTCCCGGCGGCCGGCGCTGTCATCGATGCGAGGATCCTGGCTCAAGTTCATTACGAGGCCGAGTATCTTCGGGCCGAACTCAGCTTCGATCAGTTCTGGCGTAACGTCGGTCTTCTCGACTGTGTCGTGAAGGTAGGCCGCCGCCTCGATTTCAGGATCGTCAAAGACGCCGACCAGTTGAGCGACGCCCACTGGATGATCGATGAAGTCCCCGAGCCCGTAACGATCGAGCTTGCCACGATGGGCTGACTCGGCGAATGCGTATGCCTTTCCGGGCAGGTAGAGGGGAGGCGCCCCTTGTACGCGGTCAGGATGGTCACGTTCTACAAACTGCGTGGCACCCAGTCGAAGCTCTGGCGAGGACAGCAGGCGGTCGAAGCACTCGGCCTCAACCGCAAGGCCCTCTTCCAGCGGCCGACCAAAGCCGCGCATCGTGGCTTCGAGGTCTGTTCTGAGGGCAGGCTGTGGCAGGGAGGCAATCTGACCTGCCAGCTTGAGTGCGCGTTCGAGGCAATGTCCGCTGGGCGTAACCTCGTTGACGAGGCCGATCCGTTCGGCTTCGCCAGCGCCGATTACTCGGCCGGTGATGATCAGCTCAAGTGCCCGACCCAGCCCGACAAGCCGGGGGAGGCGCTGGGTCCCTCCATCTCCGAGACCGACATTCCAGCGTCTGCAGGTGACTCCGAAAGAGGCGTGCTGGTCAGCTATACGAATGTGTGCGAAACAGGCCCACTCGAGTCCGCCGGCATAGGCGGCGCCGTTGACCGCGGCAATTACCGGCTTGTGAATGCCGGTCCGGCGCGTCGGGCCGATGTTGCCGTCGATCGGAGATCGCGGGTCTGCCTGATCGGTAGAAAACAGGGGCTCGGTCTCCGCGTCCGGCGAAAACATCGCCGCGACGGCGCGAAGGTCTGCTCCGGCACAGAAGGCTTCGGTGCCGGCACCGGTGATGACCAGCACGTGAGCAGAGTCGTCTTCGTCGAATACCTTCATGGCAGAGGTCAGGCCGACCGCCTCTTTGGCTCCGATTGCGTTCATTCGGTCGGGTCGGTTAATGGTTAGCAGTCGGACCCCGGGATGCGGACCGTCGCTCAGGTCGATCGTCGTTTCGCTTCCGGCAGAGTCGCGTT
>JBBECI010000039.1:0-84550 GCA_040881895.1 Solirubrobacterales bacterium
AAGGAACCAACGTCCTGCTCGGCCTCGACCCGGCCCGGATCGCCGAGATCCCCGGTCTGATCACCGACGGAGGCCGCATCGCGACCCAGCCTCCCCCACTCTGGGACGGAAAGGCAGCCGAAAGAATCGCCGACCAGATCGCCACCGGCTGACCGGTTGGCCTCCTGACCTCAGGTCAGGAGGTGACCGGCAGGGGCGCTGGCCGATCAGTCTTCAGAAGGAGTGACGTCCTGCCTGGCCGACTCTTCGGCCTCGGCGAGGTCCTCGGGCGTTGTTGCGATCGCCTGAGGATGGTCGGGTACTGCATCCTGCGGGGCATCGGGGGTCGCCTCGGTTGCGGGCTCGTCTTTCCTGCTTTCCTTTGCCGCCTCCTGCAGAGCCTCCTTGGAAGGGCCAAGCAGCATGCTCATGTTGCGGCCTTCCTGAAGCGGCTTCGACTCGATCGTAGCCAGGCCTTCAAGGTCTTCATAAAGCCGATTGAGAAGATCTCTGCCGCGCTCAGGGTGGGCCTGTTCGCGACCGCGAAACATGATCGTGATCTTGACCTTGTCGCCCTGCTTGAGGAAACGGGTTACATGGCCCTTCTTGGTGTTGTAATCGTTCTGGGCGATCTTGGGCCGGAGCTTGATCTCACGGATGTTGACCTGGGTCTGGTGTTTCTTGGCGGCCTTGAGCTTCTGCTCCTGCTCATATTTGTACTTCGAGTAGTCGAGCAGTCTGGCGACTGGCGGTTTGGCGCCTGCGGCAACTTCAACCAGATCGAGATCAGCATCGCGGGCCATCTGGCGGGCATCGTCGGTGGTGACGATTCCGACCTGCTCACCATCGGCACCGATAAGCCTCACCTTGGGAACGCGGATGCGCTCGTTGACACGAGTGGTATCCCTTTCAGGGGGACGACGGTCGAACCTGCGTGGGACCGGCACTAGTTTGAGGCCAACGGAAGGGTCAAGCGGTCTTTTTGGCGCTGAAGATCAAGTGTCAAGGAGCATACAGAACTTGTCAGTGTTCATAGAGCCAAGCTCGCCCTGCTCGTGCGATCGGACTGAGACCTCCCCGGACTCCTGGTCACGGTCGCCAACGATCAGCATGAAGGGGTAACAGCCGAGTTCAGCGTCGCGGATCTTTTTCCCGACCGACTCCGAGCGCTGGTCTACCTCGACCCGGACCCCGGCAGCTTCGAGCTGCTCGGCCACATTCAGGGCGTATTCGTTGTGGCGGTCGGCCACCGGAAGCACCATCGCCTGTACCGGTGCCAGCCAGGCTGGGAAGCGACCGGCGTAGTGCTCGATCAAAATCCCGGCGAAGCGCTCCAGCGAACCGAGTAGCGCCCGGTGGATCATCACCGGCCGGCTGCGACCGTCATCGGCGTCGGTGAAGGTGAGCTCGAAGCGCTCCGGCATCTGGAAGTCGAGCTGACAGGTGCCGAGCTGCCACGAGCGGCCCAGCGCGTCAGTCACATGGAAGTCTATTTTGGGGCCGTAGAAGGCACCATCGCCCGGGTTGATCGTGTAATCCCGATCCTGGCTGTCCAGCGCGCTCTTGAGCATCGCTTCGGCCCGCTCCCACTGCTCGTCCGAGCCCATCGCCTTGTCAGGCCTGGTCGAGAGTTCGACCTGAACATCTTCGAAACCAAAGCGCGAGTAGAGCTCGTCGATTGCTTCGCAGATGTCGGCCACCTCACCTTCGACCTGGTCCTCGGTGCAGTAGACATGGGCGTCATCCTGGGTGAAGGCACGCACTCTGAGCAGTCCGTGCAGCACGCCCTCGCGCTCGTTGCGAGTGACCCGGCCAAACTCGGCCAGGCGAAGCGGCAGGTCCCGGTAGGAATGACGGTCTGCGCCGTAAACCAGGCAGGCACCGGGGCAGTTCATCGGCCGCAGCGCATACCGGCGGTCGTCAACCTCCATGAAGTACATGTCGTCGACGTAGTTGTCCCAGTGACCGGAGCGGTGCCAGAGCGACTCGTCCATGACCTGAGGGGTGGCGATCTCCTTGTAGCCACGGCGCCTGAGCTGCTCGCGCACCTCTTGTTCGATCAGGCCAAGAAGAACAGTGCCGTTGGGCAGCCAGAACGGCATGCCCGGAGCTTCTTCCCGCAACATGAAGATGCCGAGATGGGGACCAAGACGACGGTGGTCCCGAGCCTTGGCTTGCTCGATCCTCTCGAGGTGCTCCTTGAGATCATCCTTGGAGAAAAAGGCGGTGCCATAGATTCTGGTCAGCATCTGGCGGTTTTCGTCGCCGCGCCAGTAAGCCCCGGCGACCGAGTTCAGCTTGATCGCCTTGATTCGCTTCGTTCCGGGGCCGTGAGGACCGCGGCAGAGGTCTTCAAAAGGACCGTTGCGGTAGAGCGAGACTGTTTCCACACCTTCGTTGGCGATCAGGTCCTCAATCAACTCGACTTTGTAATCCTCGCCCCGGTCGCGGAAGATCGCGATCGCTTCATCCACGGGGAGTTCGCGACGCTCGAACTGCTCGTCAGCCTTCATGTGTCGGCGCATCGTTTCCTCGATCGCCGGCAGCTCGGCATCAGTGATCTTGACCTCCTCGGGGAACTCAAAGTCGTAGTAAAAGCCGTTGTCGATCGCCGGACCAATCGTGACCTTCGTCCCCGGATACAGCTCCTGGACGGCGGTCGCCATCACGTGGGCGGCGTCATGGCGGATCACCTCGAGCCCTTCAGGATCCCGAGAGGTGATGATTGCGATCTCCTCGCCGTCGATTACCGGCGCGCTCAGGTCACGCACCTCCTGATCGACCTTGATCGCCAGCGCGGCGCGGGCCAGGCCTTCGCCGATCGCCAGTGCGGCGTCAGCCCCGGTCGCCCCGGGCTCGAGTTCGAGCGGGGTGCCGTCCGGCAGCCGCACGGTCAGTTTTCCGGAATCCACACTCACCGGGCCATCGTAGTCAGTCAACCACCGGCAACGGGCCTGGACTTGCCATGAGATCAGCCAGGCCCTCAGCCAAGAGCAGATGAGCTGCCCTTGAAGACCGCGAGCGGGTCATGTTGAACCAGGCATGGATGAGCGGCAGACGGTCGCTTCGGACCCACACCCCGGCTTCAGCGAGTCGCTTCGCGTACTCCTCTCCTTCGTCACGCAGCGGGTCAGCCAGCGCCGTCAGGACCCAGGCTGGAGCTAACCCAGAGGGATCCTTCTCATGGATCGGCGAGAGCCTCGGTTCCGAGCAATCAGCACCTCCGACGTACATCTCCGAGAAACGGTCCATGCGCTCGCTGGTCAGATAAAAACCCTTGGCAAAGTCCAGCATGGATGTGCGTCTCGAGCCGACTTCGGTCACCGGGTAGATCAGCAACTGGAGTTTCGGCTGGGGCTCATCGGCTTTCTTGAGGTCGTGGCAGAGCACCGCAGCCATGTTGCCGCCTGCGCTGTCGCCACCTACGGCTATCTGGCCTGGCTTGGCTCCGAACCGAGCGGGGTCAGCGACCACGGCCCGCCAGGCTCGCAGGCCATCATCCGGCGCGGCCGGAAAAGGATGCTCGGGCGCGAGCCGGTATTCGACCGAGAGCACTTTGACCCCGGAATCGTGAGCCAGCCGACCGCAGGCCCGGTCGTGACTCTTGATCGAACCAACCGCCCACCCTCCGCCGTGGAAGAAGACGAGCAGCGGACCTTCAGCCGGAGCGCCCGGCGGCACATAGAGGCGTGCCGGGAGAGGACCTTCATCACCTGAATCAAGATCGAATTCCTTGATCTCGAGGCTGCGAGGTCGCGCGGCAGCAACTGCCGTGGAGAGCAGGTCCGTCTCCGCCCGCATTCGAGCCACACTCTGCTGGCCCACCCCGCGATCCATTATTCCGACGATCCTTCCGACCGCGAGGGCATCTGCCCGCAGGCCTTCGGCTGGGCCGCCGGGGTTGCCGAATATCAGCCTCAACCATCGGTCCGGGATGAGGAACAGCAGACTGGCACCCAGCCCGAGCAGGACTGAGGCCAATCGTTCGGTGGTGGAGGTAGACACTGCCGGATCGTATCCCCGCAGTAGTCCTATAGTCACGCCATGGAAATCATTGACCTTTCAGCACCCATCGTCGCCAGCCCTGAAGGCACGCTCGATGTGCTTCGAACGGAGATTGAGTTCAGCGACCACGCCACGGGCGCGATGTTGATTGAGAAAATGTTTGGGGTCGGCCCCGAACTGCTCCGTGACGGCGAGGGCTGGGCCGTCGACTTTTTCACTCGTTTCGGGACTCACAACTCGACCCACGTCGATGCTCCCTGGCACTACAACTCGATGATTGCCGGTGAGCCGGCCAAGACGATTGAGGAACTGCCCCTCGAATGGTTCTTTCAGCCCGGGGTCTGCCTTGACTTCGCGGGGCGTGAAGACGGAAATGCGGTAGAGGTAGCCGACCTCGAAAGTGCTCTGGAACTGGCTGAGCACGAGTTGGAACCGCTCGAGATCGTGTTGATACGGACAGGCTGTGATCGCTGGATCGAATCCCCTGAATACATGGCCCATGGTCCCGGTGTGAGCGGACCGGCCACAGAGTGGCTCTACGACCGCGGGGTCAGGGTCATGGGAATCGATGCCTGGGGCTGGGACCGTCCGCTCTGGATACAGGCCGAAGAGGCAAAAGCGTCGGGAGAAGCCGGCATCTTCTGGCAGGCCCATCAGGCTGGCCTGTCGTACTCGCAGATCGAGCGCATGGTCAACCTCGACCGCCTGCCTGCAACCGGATTTACTGTCTCTTGCCTGCCGCTCCCTCTGGTCGGTGGAAGCGCCGCACCGGCCCGCGCTGTTGCGATTCTGGACGGCTGACCGTCCCTCACCCAGTCCTCCTGCCGGCACCGGCAGCCTGCGAGACTGTGGCTGTGTTCGACGAACCCGAGATTCCGGCGAAGGAGCTGCTGAAGCCTGACTCGATCAGTCAGCGTGGCCGACCCCGCACATTCGGCCGGGCAGTAGGGGCGGCTGTGCCTGCAGTCGGCTTCGTTCTCTGGGTCTCGGCGCTGCTCGGGGTCGGCCCGATGGACGGTCACGAAGCAGCCGGACTGCTGGTCACGGTCGCAGCGTTCGGCCTCTGGCGGTTGACCCTTGGGCGCACCGTCAAGTCGCGCTGAACAGACAGCGCCATGCGTTGGGTCAGAAACGCCACAGCCGACTCACCAGCCGATTAGCGCCAGGTGAGATACTGGAAGGGTGTCGATGAACTGGGGAACACTTGCGGCGACGCAGCGGGGTGCGTTGATTCTCGGAACGCAGGTCGCGATCCTGGCCGTTCTGTTCGTAGGGTGTACCGCTGCCGCTTCGCCTGCCAACACTCTGGCCGCCTCCTCCAGCGGACCCGTAAGGCCCTGTAACGGCTCGGTTGAACTCTGCTCCAGACAGTTCGATGAAGTGGTGCTGCCCGGCTCCCACAACTCCATGTCTGCGGCCGATCTCGGCTGGCTGATACCCAACCACGACATCTCGATCCCCGTGCAGATCCGACGCGGTGCGAGAGCGATGCTGATCGACACCTACTACGCCGTGAACGATGCCAGCCTGAGTCCGTTCAGGTTCAGGACGCTGGGTAGAACAGAGGGGAGCGCAGCGAGCGCAACCATGTACCTGTGCCACGTCACATGTACCTGGGGTGCGACCGAGCTCATCCCGGAGTTCCGCAAGATCCACGATTTCCTGACTCGGAATCCACGTGAAGTCATGGTGTTCGTCAACCAGGACAATGTGACCCCGGCAGACTTCGCCCGGGCGGTCGAAGAAAGCGGTCTGATCGGGTTGACGTACAGAGGCTCCACCGAGGATTGGCCGACCCTCCAGCAGATGATCGACGCCAACCAGCGGGTGGTCTTCCTGGCCGAAGCACAGGCGGCCGGTGTCGACTGGTACCACCAAGCCTATGGCGGTCCGATGCAGGAGACCGACTACAGCTTCAGCCGCCTTCCGTCGAAATGGGGCAGCGACCCGAACGGATCTCCAACCTACGCTGGTGTCGACAAGCTGACCGATCCTGCCTTGCTGGACCGAAGCTGCGACTCCAACCGAGGCGGCACGGCCGGTGGCCTGTTCCTGATGAATCACTGGGTCTCGGGTGGCGCACTCAACCCGCTCGAGCCTGACCCCGCCTTGGCGCAGATCGTCAATACGCGCGAAGCGCTTGTCAACCGGGCGCGTGCCTGCGAGAACATCCGCGGCAAGCTGCCAACTGTCCTCGCCGTTGATTTCTTCGGTATCGGCGACGTAGTCGGAGCGGCCCGCGAACTGAATGGAGTTCAGGCCAGGGCATTCCTCGAGCTGGCGAAGCCGAGGAGCATCACGGTTGAGGCCGGACGCACCGGTGTTTTCAGGCTGACGTTGAGCAACATAGGCACGGCCGATGCCTCCGGAGTCCGATTCTGCGCAACCGTCCCGGCACGTCTGGCCAAGCCCCGTACCTGCGTAACGGCGGCACCCATTCCAGCGGGCGGCAAGTCGACAGCTGCGATCAGACTCAAGGTCGAGCCGAAAGCCCGCGGGCGGGCGACGGTCCTCTTCACGGTATCGGCCGCCGGAGAAACCCTCGGGAGCTCAGCTGCCCTGACGGTGAAACCAGTCAAGACGCGCCGCTGAGCCCTTCCGGGAGAGTGGGCACAACTGGGCTCGAACCAGTGACCTCCACCGTGTCGAGGTGGCGCTCTACCAACTGAGCTATGCGCCCGCGATTCGGGAGCCTACCAGCGCTCAAGGTAAGGGGGTATTCAGACCACTGACCGGCGACTCGCGCTGTACACGAGGGGTCCCGAGCCTCACAACACTGAAGAGGCGACTGCCGTAGTCGAACCGGCATACACGGCCAGGCGATAGGTCTGTTGCCGCGCATCTCAGCCTGAGTAGAGGTAAATCCGAAAAGTTTGAAATACCTACTAGGCTCCCGGTCACGATGAGATTCCTCCGGTGGTTGCTCGTCACAGTCTGGTTCGGCATATGGGCTCTGGGCCCGGCCTACCTGTTCGCCTCGGGAACCATTGTTGATCCGCGAAACATCTTTGGCAATTTTCTCAGCCTTGTTGGTTGCGTCATGCTCGTTTTGGGCTGGCTTGCCGTCACGATTTATTTCGCAGTCTTTGACGATCTGCCGAGCATTTTTTGGAGCTGATTTCAGTCCTTCGCCTGGTTCACTGAATACCCGTAGAAGGCAGCCCGAGCTCCCCAATCTGCCATTCGCGAAAATAGCCTGCTCAAGTCTGAAATGGGCCAGCCGCGGGCCAGTGAGGGCCAGTCACAACCGGATTCAGCCGGATTTGGACCCACTCGCCGAACCGTACTCAAACCCTTTCGCCATGCGGCATTGGTAGTGGTCAAGCGGTAAGGCGCCTGCCGGAGTCGAACCGGCGTACACGGCTTTGCAGGCCGCTGCGTAACCACTCCGCCAAGGCGCCGAATGAGGCACCAGTCCCCGTGGAGACGGTGCCTCGAAAGCGGCTGAAGGGATTCGAACCCTCGACCTTCTGCATGGCAAGCAGACGCTCTAGCCAACTGAGCTACAGCCGCAGACTGCGGCGAGTATACCCGGCGACCACCCCGCTCGGCCGGGTGCTGCAGGGGTTGGGGGCCGCTGGTTGCCGGGGCCAACGGTGAGATCCCGAAGCTTGAACCCGGACCGGTCCTGCCCGGGGCACAGGTTAGGCAACAATGTCCTCATGGATCCGTTCAGACAGGGTGGGCCGGTTCGCGCCGCAGCCACCTGGCTTCATCACGTAAAGGTCAACCATGACCTGGAATCGGCCTGGCCGCTCACCCATCGTGACTATCGCGAATTTCTGGTAGATACGTGGCTCTCACGTTTCGGCGACGGAGAGGCGCTGGCTGGCGGGGAGAGGACTGCCATCCGGGAGGCCCTGCTCGACGACACACAGCCTGCCACCACACTGCCTGCCGCCGTGGTCTGGGACCGACTCTGCGTCACCACCCTGGCTGCGCTGGATGCCCTCTGGGAGACAATCGTCTGGGAGCACTCGGGGTGGGGTTCGGAAGAGCGCATCGTCGCCCCCGGACATGAAGTGGCGGTGATCTTTGACAAGGCGACGGATGAACCCGTCACTCTCAACGTACCGACCCAGCTGCGGGGCATTTCATTCGAGCTGAAGGGCTCGGATGGCAGCTGGCTGCTTTCCAACGTTGTCGCCAATGAAAGCGATGATCCTGATCGGACCTGGCGACCCGGTGACCCAGCCTGGCGCCCGATGAAAGCAGATTGATCAGGCGGCGAGCTCGTTCAGGAGATTCCGGAGATCAAGTGGCTCGCTGTACATCACGAGAGAGCCGTCAGCCGCTCTCGGCCACTCTTCCCTGGGACGGTCCCGGTACAGCTCAATCCCGTTGCTGTCGGGGTCGTCAAGGTAGATCGCTTCAGAGACACCGTGGTCGCTGGCACCGGTAAGTGGCCACTCCGCTGTTCGCAATCTTTCAAGCGCATCAGCCAGGCCTCGGCGAGTCGGATAGAGGATCGCGGCATGAAACAGACCGGCGCTGTTTCGCGGGGCCAATTCTGCGTCGGCGGAATGCCAGGTGTTCAACCCGATGTGGTGGTGGTATCCCCCGGCCGAGACGAACGCCGCCTGAGGCCCGAGGCGTGTGGTCAGTTCGAAGCCGAGCACACCGCAGTAGAAGTCAAGCGATCGCTCGATGTCGGCAACCTTGAGGTGGACATGCCCGATTGAGACGCCAGAATCAATCGGTTGACGACGAGGGTCCAGGTCGTCAGGGGCATTCATCCGGTGACCCTGCTGATCTCTTCCATCCGTCAAGAACTTCATTGACCAAACGATCGGCCTCAGCGTTCAACTCGCGTCGCACGTGGCGGATAGACCAGCTTTCAAAAACAGACAGCGCCTGTCTGGCCTCAGCGTGGAGAGGTTTGATGCCTGCATTTTTGACCTTGTACTTGCCCTCAACCTGACGGACAACCAGTTCGGAGTCCCCGACAAGGTCGAGTTCGGTCGCGCCCAGCTCCGCAGCCCGCTGGATCCCCCGGATCAATGCCCGGTATTCAGCGACGTTATTGGTCGCATCCCCGATCCGCTCGCCGTGCTCGTCGATAATCACGCCGTCAGGGTCGCGAATTACCACTCCGATGGCTGCCGGACCGGGGTTTCCCCTGGCCCCCCCGTCGACGTTCACGGTCAGTCTCATCAGGCCAATCTACAGAGGCTGTGCAGGCCTCAGGCCCGCGGGTGACTCCCGGCGTAGGCGTCGCGGAGCCGGGCTGAATCAAGATGCGTGTAAACCTGAGTCGTGGAGATAGAAGAGTGGCCCAGGAGCTCCTGAATAGTCCTGAGATCAGCGCCGCCCTCAAGGAGGTGAGTGGCGAATGAGTGGCGCAGAGCATGGGGTGAGATCCCGCTGGCAGCAGCTGCTACAAGCACCCTTGCCGAAAGCCTGCGAGACACGTCAGATGTGGACAGGCGCCTTCCGTTTCTCGAGATGAAAAGAGCGGTCTCTGCCGGATCTGTGATCAGCGACGGCCTTGCCCGGGCGAGATAATCCTCTACCGCTCGCTGGGCCGGTTCCCCCACAGGCAGACGACGATGGCGAGAACCCTTGCCTACAACTGAAAGCTGCTCGGACTCAAAATCGAGGGAGTCGATCGAGAGCAAAATGACCTCTTCGCTCCTGAGGCCGCAGGAGTAGGCCAGTTCAATCATCGCCTGGTCGCGCACCTCAAGCGGAGTTGTTGAAGGGGCCGTGTCGAGGATCTCGGCCATCTGAGCCGATGTCAAAACTCGCGGCAGCCGGGCGGCTGCCTTCGGTGCGGAGACGAGGTCGGCCGGATTCTGTGTGACCCGGCCCGTTCGGAGCAGGAAGCCGTAGAAACTGCGGATCGCGGCGAGTTTGCGAGCCACCGTTGCCGGGGCGCAACTGGAAGCAGACAGGAACGCTGCATACCTGCGGACGTCCCGATGGCCGACGACAACTGGATCCGGCAGTTGCTCGGCGGAACGGAATGAAAACTGGGTTAGATCCCGTCGGTAGGCGGTAATCGTTCTGGGCGCGGCACCGGCTGCGACAAGGTCTCTCTCATGGAGGTTGATGAGGTCAGACCACGGGCCCACGGGAGCATTCACGACCGGTCAGCCAATGTAAATCGGAGTGCCGACATCAACCTGATCGTAAAGGTCGATCACATCCGGGACGGCCATGCGGACGCACCCGTGCGAGGCGGCCGAGCCCAGTGAGGCGGTGTCGTCGGTGCCGTGAATGCCGGCACCGCTGTAAATGCCCATCCAGCGCGCCTTGAGTGGGTTTTCGGCGGTACCACCGGGGATGACCTGGCCGGCAAGGTCTCCCGCCCAGTCGGAGTCGGGCACGTACCACGCCGGATCAACCTGCTTGTTCTGGATGGAGTAGAGACCGGCGGGCGTCTCAAGCCCAATTTGGCCGACAGCCACCGTGTAGGTCTTTTCAAGCTCAAGGTTTCTCCAGAGAGACAGTGTGAATGTGCTTCGATTCAACGTCAGGTAGGTCGGATACTGCTCGGCTACCTTCTTGGTGGTCACCGTGGGCTTGACCACATTGACTCTGGCCCGGATGGCGCGGCCCCCGTTACCTTCATCAAGCAGCGAAGCAAGCTGGTCCGTTAGCAGGTTGTCCCTCAGTTTGTACCCGCTCTCGGCCTTGACCACGCTCAGTGAATCTGGTCCGGCTGCCACCGATGCATCAATTGGGTCCTTGTTGACGCCCTTGGCCACCTCGAGGATGAAACGGTTGACGGCCGGCCGTGAATAGGTCACGTCAACGGCTATCGACTCGTCAAGTCTTTCGCCCATGATTTTGCGGAGCACCCGCTCTGGCAATGATCCTGAGCGGCTTTCCTCCATGGCGTCGTCAATACTGCGCTCGATATCGGCGCTGATCCTGAGCTCCTTGGCGGGAAGAACGAACCTCTGCTTTCTGAAAGTGACGCTCACCGGCTTGCGTTGCGGTGCCAGCACTCTTGCGGTAACCGCCTGACTGGCCTCTTCATGAGTCATGCCACTCACATCCACGCCACTGATGGTCACACCTTCGGCGATGTTGCCCTTATGCGAACCGTCATACGCGTACGCCGCTACAGCCCCCCCAATCAGGAAGACAACCACTGCGACTATCAGTATCTGGCTCTTGCGCACCAATCTGATTGTAAATACTGCGTCAAGCGTGTCAACCCTTTCATTTGGAAGCAAACGCCCATGCAGGTGATCTCAATCCTCAACCGGTGGCGACGGATCGAACATTGCCGCATCCTCGCGTCCGAGATCATTTACCGGCTCGCGATTCACATATGGACTGTGCCTGAGGAACTCTTCCACTTCGGGCTCATACCGGTAAGGGTTCACAACTCCAGAGGCGACTTGATTCATTCGCAAGCGTTCCCGCAGGTGTATCACCGTCTCCCGCGACGTCAAGGCGTAATGAAAGCCGGTCGCTTTGAAAGCCCGGTTATCAAGACCACGCCCGAAACGGAGCTGGCTGATCATCTCTTCGGAGATGGTCAGGCCGAAGCGGCGCATGACTGAAGTCGCAAGGCCCGTTCCCCAGGGAGGGATCACAGGCAACGGTTTCTTGCCTAGCAACGAGATCGTTTCGGAGAGGGTGAGGACGCCGTCGGCAGCGACATTGAAGACCCCCGGAACATCATTGATTGTGACGTGTTCCAACGCGTGAACCACATCAACCTCGTCCACGAACTGATACCTGGGATCAAAGCCCGCCATCACGGGCACCAACGGCAACGCGAAAAGATTTATGAGTGATGTGTCTACCTCGGCGCCAAGCACGTGGGAGAACCTGAGAACAGTTACCGACACATCGGGCCGCCTCATGCGGAACTCATCAATCGCAGCCTCGGCTTCGACCACATCACGTTCTATGGCAGTCGAAGGAGGATGCCCACGATGCATGCCCTCGGTAAAGAAGGCCGGGTCATCCTGGGCACAGCCGTACCAATGTGCCGAGCTCTTGAAAACAAAACGACTTACAGGCGAATCAGACGCCGAGCAGGCAGCCAGAATATTGAGCGTGCCGATCACGTTGTTCTCGTGGACGGAAGTCGGCTTCGAGCCGCTCTGGCTCCGGGCCGAGTCGACGATCATCCGGGTATCTATAACCGTGTCGATCTTCGCCGCGCGCACGATCTTTTCGATCAGCGAGTGCTGAACACCTACCTTGACAAACTCGGTTCGCTCCAGCTCACGTGTGGGTTCGCTGGCATCCACACCGATAATCGCCTCGATCGAGGGGTTTGACTCAAGCGCCGCCGCAAGACGCCCTCCCCAGTAGGTGGAGAGACCGGTCACCAGTACCCGGCGTGCCCCGCCTTTGTCCTGATCAGGCATCTGCCCATTGTGTCAGTAAGGGTGAATACCCATGGATCCAACCACCGGGTGTGACTGCTTCAGTTCAGCAGACAGATGACCTGGCCACAGATGAAGCTGAAGAATCCGACGGACATTGACTCAGCCCGTCCAAAGGCCCGACCAGAGCGTTGATCCGCACGGTAAGTCGGCGCTCTGCCTTCTTCAGTGACTTGACTCTGCGGCTCGCCTTGGCGGAAGCCTGCCTCAGGCTCGCGACCTGACCACAAGAGCGTAGCTGCTTCGAGCAGGAACGGCTCGCCTTGCGGGCCTTCGCCGAAAGCCTGGATGACCGCGCCTCCGCTGAGTTCAACTGGCGCCGCAGAACAACTCTTCTTGCGACGACCTTCGAACGCTGGTCGGCGACGTAGACCCGGCTTTGAGTGGCGGCTATGTCGATGAGGTTACCCAGGGCGAGGTTGATGTCTGCCGTGTGGAGGTTGCCTCCGCTGCTTATCACCAGTTGGGTTATGTCCTGTCGATTGTCGCCTGGCTGACGGATGTCCTCGATGTTCAGCCAGCTGACGTTTCCTTTGGTCTCATCTGTTTCCGTCCGGCACTGCCCCTTGTAGAAGTCAGGCATTTCCTGCCACGGCGCGTTGCCCTCGGGCAGGGCAACAAAGGCCGGAAGGTTCGCCAGCGGACTGAGGACCCCGTCATCACCAGAGAGCTCTCCCGGGTTTACACACATGACTTCGTAAAGATCCTTGTCGGGACGCGGCGCCGGGTTGATCCAGTAGCCGGTGTCAACCCAGCCAAAGCTTGAATTGTCCGGGGGCCGCTGGTTCTCAGCACGCTTGAACATGGAGAAGGCGATCACGCAGCCGAGTTGATTATCGGCCTCACAGGCAGGGATGTTCTGGAACTGTCCACCGACCACCCCGCCCTTTGGCACAAAAACATTGGCTCCGGGCAAAATCGCAGAAATTATCCTGCTCCTCACGGCAGGATCGTCATCCACTTCTTCGGCAAGCAGACGGGCCATGTGCGACGTGCCTTGGGAATGTGCGATCACTACGACGCCACGGCCCCTGTTGTAATTATCCATGTAGTCGTTCCAGGCCCCCCGGGCGCTGTTGTAAGCGATGTCCCTGACTTCGTCGGAAATCGGACCATCAAGTGCATCGAGCGTGTACTGCCGGTAGACGGGTGCGTAAACGTCACAGATCCGGGAGAACATTCTGGCCTGGTTGATCGCAACTCCGCGGATTGCCTGGTCCTTTGCGAGGTCAGCGTTTGGACCTGGCTGGGCACTCTGAGTCGGATAGAGGTAGAAGCAGTCGACCGGAGACTTCGACGCGGCCGTAAAGGTCAACGGCTCAGTACGAATAGGCAGAGGTGGATTGACGCTTGTGTCGGGTGGCAAAAATGAGCTGCCTGCGAGTGTGCCGCCGCAGGGATTGTCGGCCTGGCCGGGCTTGCAGAGCCAGACGGTCTCTTCGGATACGCCGAGACCTTCGAGTGACCCGGCAGCCACCGGACCGGCGAAGAAGGCAAGCCCGAGGGAGGTTGTGACCGCTGCGAGGGTGAACCTGATCAGTCTCGTTCTGCTTGAAGTTTCCATGCTCTCCTCTTTGTACCGTGGAAAGCCACGGTGACTAGTTTTTCCCCGTCCGTCACTTGGTTTGAACACCTTGGTTCAGGCCAGGCTGCGGTCTCTGCCGAAACATACTCGCACGGGTCAGGTTACCGCGCCCAGCGAAGCCGAACTGACTGCGGCGGCATATTTTGCCATCACTCCCCGGGTATAAAGCGGCTCGGGCACCTTGTATGCGGCGATCCGTTGATCGATTTCCTCCAGGCTGAGATCAACATCCAGGCGCCGCCTGTCGAGGTCAACGGTGATGGTGTCCCCGTCCCGGATGGCTCCGATCGGGCCGCCCTTGACGGCCTCGGGAGACACATGGCCGATCATCAGTCCGCGTGTCGCGCCGGAGAACCGTCCGTCAGTCAAAAGCGCAACGTGCTCGCCCATCCCCTCACCCACCAGGGCGGCAGTCACCTGGAGCATCTCCCTCATGCCGGGTCCTCCGGCCGGACCCTCGTTACGGATGACGATCACGTCGCCCTTTTCGATCAGCTTTTTCCGCACCGCATCGAAGCAGTCTTCCTCTGATTCGAAGACCCGGGCCGGTCCGGTGTGGCTGCGCCTTTCGGTCCCGGCCACCTTGACCACAGCGCCGTCGGGGCAGATGTTGCCGCGCAGGATGGCGAGGCCGCCCTCTGCCTTCAGCGGAGCATCAACCGGGAGGACAACCTCCTGCCCGGCTTCCTCTACTGCCTTGTCGGCCTCTTCACCGATCGTATTACCGGTTACGGTCATCTCGTCTTCGTGAAGGAGGCCGCCATCCTTGAGCCGCTTCAGGATCAGGGGCACGCCTCCGGCGCGGTATAGGTCAGTGGCGACGAAGCGTCCACCCGGCTTGAGGTCGGCCAGCAGCGGGGTGCGACCGGAAACCTCCTCGAAGACGTCGATGTCGAGATCGATTCCGGCTTCACGGGCGATTGCCAGAAGGTGAAGCACACCATTTGTGGAACCGCCAGATGCGGTAACGGCAGCGATCGCGTTCTCCAGCGATCGCCGAGTGATTACCTTGCTTGGACGGATGTCTTCAGCCAGTACCTTGAGAATCAGTTCGCCGATTCCGCGTGCCACCTCGTTCTTGTCTGCGTCTTCGGCGGGGACCATGGCGGAGAATGCCGGGGAGATGCCGAGAGCCTCAAAAGCACAGGCCATTGTGTTGGCAGTGAACTGCCCCCCACAGGCACCGAACCCGGGGCTGGCGACGTTTTCGAGGTCGATCAGTTCCTGCTCGGTGATCCGACCGTCGGCCTGGGCACCGATTGCCTCAAAGACATCAACGATCGTTACATCCTTGCCGTCGTAGCTTCCCGGCTTGACCGAACCGCCATAGAGAACGATTGAGGGAATGTCGAGCCTGGTCACACCCATGACGGCTCCGGGGATGGTCTTGTCGCAGGCGGCGAGTGCCACGATCGCGTCGAACTGGTACCCACGGGCCATCAGCTCTATCGAGTCGGCGACGACCTCGCGACTGACCAGCGAGGACTTCATGCCCTGCGTTCCCATCGTTATGCCGTCGGAAACAGCGACAGTGTTGAACTCCATCGGGGTGCCTCCGGCCGCCCTCACGCCTTCCTTGACGTGTTCGGCCAGCCCACGCAGGCCGTAGTTGCATGGCATCGCGTCGGTCCAGGTGTTGGCGATGCCAATCGTCGGCTTCTTGAGATCCTCGTCAGTCAGGCCGATGCCCTTCATGTAGGCACGGGCGGCGGCCCGGGCGGGGCCATCAAATACAGCGGCGGAGCGCGGACGAGGGTACGGGCTGGTGAAAGACGATTCGCTGGAGGACATGTTCCGTATCTTAGGCCCGGAGGCCTGGCGGAGCAGGCTTCAGTCCCGCCTGCGACGGGAGAGTCCGAATACATCCACGGGACCCGGCCCGGAGCCGATCCGGTCGAGGCCATCGGCGACTGCCTGCGAAGCTACTTCTCGCGCGGCACGAGCCGCAGCCTCTGGATCCATGCCGCAGGCGAGAGATGCCGCGAGGGCGGAGGAATGGGTACAGCCCGATCCATGGGCTGACGTCGCCTCATGTCGGGGTCCTTCGATTCTGACACTCGTGATGCCGTCGCAGAAGACGTCGACCAGGCCTTCGCTGTGCCCTCCGGTTACCACCGCGAAGTCCGGGCCCGCAGCCACAACTGCCGCTGCCAGTTCCTCTTGAGAGGCTCCTTCTCCGAGGCCCGTCAGAGCCCTCGCCTCGGGAATGTTCGGTGTGGCGACGGTTGCCCTTGGCAGGACCAGTTCAATCAGGGAGTCCCGTGCGCCTGCTTCAAGCAGCTCGGCACCACTCTCGGCAATCATGACCGGATCGAGGACGACCGGAATATCGCCGAGCAGATCAAGGCACAGGCCGACGGCTGCGATCGTTTCGACCGTGCCGAGCATTCCGATCTTCACCGCGTCGACCCCGATGTCATCCGCCACCGCTCTGACCTGGGCAACGATGACCGAGGGCTCAACCGCCTCGATCGCGATCACTTCACGCGTATTTTGCGCCGTGATCGCGGTGATGGCGGTCATACCGTGGACACCACAGGCGGCAAAGGCCTTCAGGTCTGCCTGAATACCAGCGCCACCTCCGGAATCGGAGCCAGCGATCGAAAGCACCGCGGGGATGTCGGGAGTGCTCACCCGCAGGATCATAGGAGGCAGCCGCCGCGGGGCGCATCACCTGCCAGACGCGGCGAGTCCGGTGCGTCGGTACTCACCTGTCAGGGAACAGCTGACGTAGCCAGAAATCTCCAGGCGGGCCAGGCAGGCTGAAGCTTCAGCGATCTTCATCCCGGCAGCTGGTGCGATCGAGTCAAGCAGCAAGTTGCCGCCTTCCACGGCAGCTAGGATGGATCGCTGCGATTCGCCCAGATCCGGCCCGAACAGGGTTCCTGGTACGCCAAGACCCATTTCGGCGAAGTGCTCGATTACGTCCTCTCCACCTCGGATCAGCGCGGCCCCCGACGCGATCAGTTCGTTGGTACCAACTGACGGCCCGGCCGTCACCGGTCCAGGTACGGCCCCGACCTCGCGTCCGGCGTCGGCGGCCATTTCAGCTGTGATCAGCGAACCGGAACGCCGTGCCGCTTCGACCACTACGGTCATCCTCGAAAGCGCGGCCATGATCCGGTTTCTCGCAGGAAATGCCCAGCGCCACGGGCGCGTGCCCGGGGGCATCTCTGAAATCACCAGCCCCTGCTGCAGGATCCGGTCGTAGAGGCGGGTGTGTGACACGGGGTATGGACGATCCGGCCCGCCGGCCAGCACGGCTACCGTCTTTCCACGCTCTGCTGCGCCGCGATGAACCGCACCGTCGATTCCAAGTGCGAGTCCGCTGACGACTGTCAGGCCCACAGAGGCGAGCTCAGAACCCAGCATCCTCGCCACCTCGAGACCGTAACCTGTCGCCCTTCTTGCTCCGACCACCGTGACTGAACCCGACATCGTTACTTCCTCCAGAGCGATGCCGTCACCCCGACCGATCAGACAGCGCGGCGCATCAGCCCCGTCCCCCAGCCCCTCGGGGAAGCCGGCTCCGTGAAGGCAGCGCGACCAGCAGTCTGCGTCTGCCAGGGCGGTCCTCATCGTTCCTTCTTCCAGACCCCCATTTTCCGTCAGGAGCTCTTCTGCCCGGCGCGGGGCAACTGCTGTGGCCAGAACCTCGTCAGACAGGCGAAGCAGTTCTGGAACGCGCCTTCCGGCGCGATCGTCACAGGCCACCTGGATGAAGGGACCGAGCCGGGCGATCAACCAGGAACGTCTCAGGCAGGAGGCACAGGCCTGGTCGAGGCCATTGTTCATCTGGCTCAACTTCCAGACCTTCGCCTCAGCTGCAGCGCCCCCGCCAAGTGGAGTTCCCGGATCGGACCACCATCATCGAGGTCGGCAATCGTACGGGCCAGCCGAAGAATTCGATCGTGGGAGCGGCCGCTCAACCTCTGCCTCCGTCCGGCCTCAACCAGCAACTCCCGGGCTGGTGATTCGAGCTCGAACTGCGACACCTCGGCCCTGGTCGCCAAGGCATTTGGCCTTCCTGTTCCGAGTCGTTCGTACATCCTGCGCCTGGCGATCAGGACTCGCTCACGAACCGCAACCGAACTCTCTCCGTCCTCCCCGGACATCGCTTCAGGATCTGGCTGAGCGACCCCTGCGATGATGTCGATCCGGTCAGCCAAGGCGCCGCTCAGCGTCCCCTTGTAACGGGCAATCGCAGCCGGAGAGCACCCACACTCAGGATCTTCGTCGCCGCGTCCGCACGGGCACGGGTTGGCAGCCGCAATCAATGTGAAACCCGCGGGGAGAGTCCTTCTCCCATTGACCCTGGAGATGGTTACCTCGCCTGACTCCATTGGCTCCCTAAGTGCCTCCAGTGCCGGTCGCCGAAACTCACAAAGTTCATCGAGGAAGAGGACTCCGCGATGGGCCAGCGTGATTTCGCCAGGTCGTGGCGGACTGCCTCCGCCTACCAGGCCGGCGGCCGAGACGGTGTGATGCGGAGCTCGAAACGGCCGCTGCGCCCGCATGGGACCAGAACCGCAAACCCCGGCGATCCTCGCGACCTCAAGGATCTCGTCGCCTGTCAGCGGCGGTAGAACCGAGGGAATTCGCCTGGCCGCCAGCGACTTGCCCGACCCTGGCGGACCAACCATCAGCAGAGCGTGGCCCCCCGCGGCCGCGACTTCAATCGCCCGGCGCAGACCTTCCTGCCCACGAAGATCCCTGAGATCCGGCAAGGAGTCACTACTGGCAAGAGATGCGGGTTCCGGTTTCCGCCCGGGCACTCTGCCCCTCGCAAAATCTCTGAGATCTGAAATCGAATCGATTGTGCGCACCTCGATCCCGGGTGCGAGCGCTGCCTCGGGCCCGTTTGCCACCGGGAGGATGATTCCGCGGCAGGAAACCTCCCTCGCAGCCTCCGTCATCGCAAGGGCTCCTCGAACCGGCCGGACTGAGCCGTCGAGAGCCAGCTCACCGGCCAGCGCCCATCCGGCCAACGGGCCGGTGGGTAATTCACCACTCGCCACCAGCAGGCCGGTCGCCAGGGCGAGGTCGAGCCCCGGCCCGGCCTTGCGAAGATCTGCCGGTGCCAGATTGGCCGTGATCCGCCGCAGCGGGAAATCGAAGCCAGTGTTGACAAGTGCTGCACGGACCCGTTCCCGTGCTTCGCGCACTGCTGCGTCCGGAAGTCCGACTATCTGAAAGCTCGGCAGGCCTCGGTGGATGTCAACCTCCACCCGAATCGGACGGGCGGCGATGCCTTCAAGTGTGAATGAGGTTGTCTCCGCGAGCACACCTTCAAATTACGACGGGCTGGCTCACAGATTGCTATACCTCTCAAACAAGTCAGTCCACGGTCTGTGACGTTTGAGGGAATTGAGGCATGAGACTCCTCCATCTGCCTTAGCTTCGTCAGATGTCAATACCCGACCAGCCGCCCCCTTTCGACGATGGCCGCGCCAGAGAGACCGCGTCCTCGGGCGGGCCGAAGTCAGCCGACCCGCGCCGAAGCCTGGGCTCCAGGGCCGAGGATCTTTGCGAAAAGGAACTCAAGCGCCGAGGCTGGCGAATTCTGGACCGAAACTGGAGGGTGCGTATGGGCGAACTCGATATCGTCGCGATGGACGGAACTACTCTCGTCTTCGTCGAGGTCAAAGCTCACAGCAGCTCGAACCGGGCGGGACCGGAAAAACCGGTACTTGCCGTCGGTCTGCAGAAGCAGCGACGGCTTCGTCGCCTGGCTACGGCCTGGCTTGTGACCCGGCGTCAGCATCGCGGATTTGAGGACCTTCGCTTCGACGTCGTCGGCATTACCTTCGCTCCGGGCGGATCACCATCCGGCGCCGAACACATTGAAAACGCGTTCTGATCAGTCGCGCCCGTATGAGGCGGAGTTGAACGACATTCGGTGTATCAGCGAGGGGCCGTGCCTGACGATCGCCTCCCGATGGGCCTCACTTGCGTACCCCTTGTGTCCCTCGAAGCCATATTCCGGGTACCGCTCGCCCGCTCGCACCATGCAGCGGTCACGGCTGACTTTGGCAACGACGGAAGCCGCCGCAACGGCAGCACTCTTGCTGTCACCCTTGATCAGTTTATGGTGATCGGGGTTGGATTCCGGCAAGCGAAAGCCGTCTACCAACCGGGTGACCCCCTCAATCTCCCCGAGGCCATTGAGTGCTTCTGCCAGACACTCGATGTTGCTCACCTGAAGCCCGGCGGCGTCGATATAGCGGGCCGAGCGCATGACGATGGTCACCCTCGAAGCGCAGCGCAGTATCTCCGGAAGCAGCCGCTCCCTGGCACGGGCGGTCATTCGCTTGGAGTCGTTCAGAGTTGCGAGTCGTCCGGAGCCGAAGCTCTCCAGACATTCCCGATCGAAGAGCACCGCAGCAGCAACTATCGGACCGGCCAGGCAGCCCCGTCCTGCTTCATCAGTGCCGGCAACGCCTCCGGGGGACATCCCGAGGTCGTGGGCAAACAGACCTGCCGGATCCGGAGCTGAGGGCTTAGAGGCCACCGATGCGCTTCGGCGGCCAGTAAGTGCCGAAAGCCTTGCCGATCAGCGATTTTTCTGGCAACGGGCCCCAGAACCTACTGTCGTCACTCTGTCCGCGATTATCGCCCATCATGAAGTAGTGACCTTCCGGCACGGTTATCGGAACGGGCAGATCGCATCCCTGACCGGTTGCATCACAAGGCGTAATTTCGTATCCGTCAGGAAATTCGAGCGATCCGTTGACTACCGGGATGCCATTTCTGACAGCCACTGTATCCCCGGGCCCGGCAACGATCCGCTTGATGAAGGTGTCAGAAGCCTCGCCAGCGGTGGCCTGTGGACAGGGCTGGTCGACTTCAAGCTGAACCCCGCATTCCGGTCCACCGCTGCTGACCCCTCGCGGCGGATGGAACACCACAACGTCCCCTGGCTCGGGGTCCGTGAAGTGGTAGGTGAAGCGGTTTACGAGGACCCGCTGACCGATATCAAGTGTTGGCTCCATTGATCCGGAGGGAATCTGGTACGGCTTGACCAGGAAGGCCTGAATAAGCAAAGCCAACCCCAGCGCCACCACAACAATCACGACCAGTTCGACAAAGCTTCCCCCGGCCGACTTGGGCTTGGGGACTAACGATCTCAGGCTTCGTCCTTTTCGCCCTGATCGCCGGAGTCCGTTTCAGCTTCCGTCGCTGACTCTTCGGAGACACCATCAGCAGGCCCGCTCTGCTCCGGTCCTTCGGAAGTGGCCTCCGGTGCGGCTTCAGACTCAGCGGTTTCCTCAGCCTCGGACGCTTCGGCAGCTTCAGGGCCTTCCTCAACCTCTGCTTCGTCTGTCTCGACAGCAGTTTCGGCCGTTTCACCTGCGGCTTCAGAAGCATCGGCCTCAGCGACCTCGACTTCAGCTTCCGCTTCGGTGGCAGCCAGCTCCTCCTCGGCCGGTGCGAGCCCTTCACCCGAAGCGTCGACTGCGCCTCCTCCCGAAATCGACACCATGTCTTCGTCAATCCCCCAGCGACGCTCAGCGACGCGGGCGGCCTTGCCGACACGGTCACGAAGGTAGTAAAGCTTGGCCCGACGAACGCGTCCCCGGGATGCTACCTCGAGCTTTTCGATCTTTGGAGAGTGGAGCGGGAAGGTACGTTCGACCCCGACACCGAAGGACTGTTTGCGTACCGTGAAGGTTTCCCTGACGCCGGATCCCTGCCGCTTGATGACTACACCTTCGAAGATCTGGGGCCGCTTGCGGTTGCCCTCGATGACCAGAAAGTGGACACGTACACGGTCACCCGGCTGAAACGGCGGGAGACCCTTGCGCAGCTGGCTGCTTTCGATGTCCTGAATTACAGTGCTCATAGCTAAAAAATGCGAGCCGGTTGGCCCGCGGAGCGGCAATGCTACCGACTCGCCGCCTTCAACGCCGTCCAACCATTGGGTGCCGGTGTCCAAGGTTCACTTTCCCCGCTCACGGCTCTGCTGAGCCCGCCACTCCCTCACCTTTTCATGATCACCGGAAACGAGCACCTCGGGGATCCCCCAGCCTCGGTATTCAGGCGGGCGGGTGTAATGGGGGTACTCGGGCAGTCCCTCGAGAGCTTCACTCCAGGACTCTTCGACAGCGCTGTCGGAATCCCCAAGCGCACCCGGCAGTCGCCGCATGATTGCGTCCGCCAGTACCATCGCCGGAATCTCCCCTCCGGCGAGGACGTAACGCCCGATCGAAACCTCGTCGTCGGCAAGATGGTCGTGCACGCGGTGGTCAAATCCTTCATATCGCCCGCAGAGAAGGGCCAATCCGGGTTCCGCGGCGAGCTCCCCGACCAGGGCGTCATCCAGCAGCCGCCCGGCCGGACTGAGCACAACCGTTCTCGGCCTCTTGCCCTCTCCGTATACACCGTTCAGAGCCGCATCGACCACATCGACCCGGAGGACCATGCCGGCGCCGCCACCATAGGGCGCATCGTCGACCCGCCCTCCCTTCAGCGGCGTCCACTCGCGGTAGTCACGGGTCTGGAGCGAAGCACCGTGCTCGACTGCCTTACGAACTGAGCGCTGGGCGCAAAACCAGTCAAAAGCCTCAGGAAACAGGGTGAAGATGTCGAGCTTCACGGCTGGTCTGCCTGACGCTAATCAGTCGAGGATGTCGACCAGCACGCGCCGACCTTCTCGTACCGCTGCGGCCTTGGCGACGGTACGCAGAGCGTTGGCGACGCGTCCGCCCTTGCCGATCACGCGACCGAGGTCATCCTCGTTCACTGTGATCTCGTATACAAGGTCTCCGTCTTCTTCGATTTCCTCGACCTGAACAGCGTCGCGGTCTTCGACAAGGGACTGCGTCAGGAAGAGCAGCATCTCCCGCATGGAGATCAGCTCCCGGTGGCCTTGATGCCCTTGATGCGAAGCAGGCCTGCGACCCGCTCCGAGGGCTGGGCGCCCTTCTCGAGCCAGTACTTGGCCCGCTCCTCGTCGAGCACGATGGTCGACGGATCGGTTTGTGCGTTGTACTGGCCGATCGTCTCGATACTCCGCCCGTCACGGGGGGAGCGCTTGTCGGCGACGACGATTCGCCAGATCGGGTTCTTCTTGGAACCCACCCTTCTGAGTCTGATTCGGACTGCCATTGGACGCGGAATCCTACAGATTCTCAGCGACGGCGGGCCTTGGGCCGCTGAACCTTGCCGGTCATCCTTGCAAGTTGCTGCGGATCCGGCATGCTTCCGGTCGCCATCTGTTTCATCAGCCTGCGCATCTGGTCGAACTGCTTGACGAGGTTGTTGACCTGCTGGATCTTCGTTCCCGAGCCCTCGGCGATGCGTCGCCTCCGCGAGCCCTTGATCAGTTCAGGAAAGGCCCTTTCCTCCGGGGTCATCGAGAGAATTATCGCTTCCACCCGATCGAGTTCGCCTTCGTCCACATCGATGTCCTTGAGCTGCTTCATTGCCCCCATGCCAGGCATCATCCCCATCAGATTGCCAATCGGACCCATTTTTCGGACCTGGCGCATCTGCTTGAGGAAGTCCTCCAGCGTGAACTGCTCGTTGGCCATCTTGCGCTGAAGCTCTTCAGCTTCATCCTCACTGACCTGCTCCTCGGCTTTCTCGATGAGGCTGAGCACGTCGCCCATGCCGAGGATCCGACCGGCCATGCGATCCGGGTGGAACCGCTCGAAGTCCTCCAGCTTTTCGCCAGTCGAGGCAAAGATGACTGGCTTGCCGGTAACAGCCTTGACCGAAAGCGCTGCTCCGCCGCGGGCATCTCCGTCAAGCTTCGAAATGATCACGCCATCGAACTCCGCGGCCTCGGAGAAAGACTCCGCGACTCCGACCGCGTCCTGACCGGTCATCGCATCAACCACAAGCAGCACGTTGTGAGGTCTGGTTTTCTTCCTGATCCGGGCGAGCTCGTCCATCAGGTCGGCATCGACGTGAAGGCGGCCAGCCGTGTCGATTATCAGGACATCGCGGCCCTCATCTTTTGCTTTGTCCAGGGCCCATGCGGCGATCTCGACAGGGTCTGCATCAGACCCCTGCTGGTAAACGACCGCCCCGGCCCGCTGGCCCACGGTCTCAAGCTGTTTGATCGCGGCCGGGCGGTAGACATCACAGGCAGCAAGCGCGACCTTCCTGCCTTCCTTCTTGAGGAGCATTGCCAGCTTCGCGGTCGCTGTCGTCTTGCCCGAACCCTGCAGCCCAGCCATCAGAATGACCGTGATCCCCTTCTGGGAGAAAACAAGGTCCCTGCCGGCTCCGCCCATCAAGTCGGTCAGCTCGTCGTTGACGATCTTTACAACCTGCTGGCCAGGGTTCAGGCTGCCGAGGACATCCGCACCGAGGCAGCGTTCCTTGACCTTCGCGGTGAAGGACTTGACCACTTTGAAGTTGACGTCGGCCTCGAGCAGCGCAAGCCGTATTTCCCGCATCGCCTTGTCGACGTCGTCCTCAGTCAGCTTGCCGCGCTTGCGGACATCGGAAAGAGTCGACTGAAGGCGGTCTGAGAGCTGCTCGAACATTTGCAAGGCAACCTTATCGGCAGTCAGCCGTATCTACACGGAAACCTGGCTGAAGAACCCATGAGGTCCTGCCGCCCCCTTCACCGATCGCTATGTCCGTAATCTCAGCCGTCGTCGAGCAGGGCGTGGGCGAAGTCGTCAGGGTCGAAAGGCCGGAGGTCCTCAAGCTTCTCCCCCACGCCGATCAGCTTCACCGGGATCCCCAGCTCAGTAGCGATCGCCAAAGTAATTCCACCCTTGGCCGTGCCGTCAAGCTTGGTCAAAACGACGCCATCGAGCGGAGTAGCCTCGGCGAATGCCTGAGCCTGGCGCAGGCCGTTCTGACCAGTAGTGGCGTCGATCGAGATCAGGGTCTCGTGCGGGGCGCCCGGTAGCTGCTTTTCGATAACCCGGCGGACCTTGCCGAGTTCGTCCATCAGGTTGGACTGGGTATGGAGCCTCCCTGCTGTGTCGATGATCACGACGTCAGAGCCACGGGCCACGGCGGCGTTGATGGTGTCGTAGGCAACAGAGCCGGGGTCGGCTCCTTCATTGGAACGGACTATCCCCGCGCCGGCCCGCTCGGCCCAGGTGGTCAGCTGTTCCGCCGCCGCAGCCCGGTAAGTGTCTGCCGCCCCCAGAAGCACGGACAGCCCAAACTCCTTTTGGAGATGCCAGGCGATCTTGCCAATCGTGGTGGTCTTGCCTGTGCCGTTCACGCCGGTCATCAACAGGACGGCCGGTTCGGCACTGAGGTTGATGGGAGCACGGTTGGTGGAAGCGATTTCGGCGAGGATCTCAACCAGCCGGGCCTTGATTGCCTGCCCGTCAGCGGCAACCTCACCAGCGTCGACTTCGCGCTCCAGCCTTTCCACCACCCTGGCAGTGGTAGTGGCACCTGCGTCGGCGTAGATCAGAGCCTCTTCCAGTCGCTCCCAGGTTTCATCGTCGATCCGGTCAAACAGGCTCGAGCTGATCTCTTCGGTCAGGGCACGACGGCTCCTGGAAAGGCTTTCACGAAGCCGGCCGAAGGCTCCCTTTTTCTCCGAGGCGTCTTCATCAACGACTTGTGAGACCTCTACCGGGATCCGGTCACCGAGATCAAGGATGTCATTCCAACTGGTGCTCATCCGGCGATCCTGACGGATCCGAACGACTCAGGCGGCTTCGCCCACTTCTCCGTCGCTGACTGCCTCCAGCTCTCGCGGCAGACGGCGTGACACGATCTTGGTCACGCCGTCACCACCCATGCTCACGCCGTAAAGCACGTCCGCCGCGTCCATGGTCAGCTTCTGGTGAGTGACGATAATGAACTGGGTGCGATCCGAGAAGCGCCTGACCATCTCGAGGAAGCGCGTTATGTTGGCGTCATCGAGTGCAGCCTCGACCTCGTCGAGGATGTAGAAGGGGCACGGCCGGGCCAGGAAGACCGCGAAAACAAAGGCCAGGGCGGTCATCGCCTTCTCGCCACCGGAAAGCAGCTTCATCTGGCGCATTCGCTTACCTGCGGGAGTCACCTCCAGGTCGACCCCGAAATCCGACTGAATCTCATCCTCATCCGGCTCGACTTCGCCCTCCTCGCCCTCGGCCTCCTCCCCCTCCACCGAGGACCCCGGGGCCGGTCGCAGGTCGACAGAGCGCAGCCGACCACTGCCGCCAGGGAAAAGGTGGCCGATCATCTCTTCAAAGTTCTCGGCCGTGGCGGCGAACGTCTCGTTGAAAGATCGGGTTATCTCCGCATCGATATCGCGGATGATGCCCTCTAGCTCTCGCAATGCACGCTCGGTATCTTCGCGCTGAGCCAGCATCTGCTCAAGGTGCTCGAGCGCCTCTTCATATTCACGCTGAGCCAGAGGGTTGACCGGCCCGAGTCGCTCCCGACGGAGGCGCAGGCTGTTCAGCCTGCGCTCAATCGCCTCCCGTTCAGCGTCTTCGAGCGGTTCCTCGGCTTCAGGGATCACCCGGTCCAGCTTCTCTGCGATCCGACTGAGCTCAGTCGAGGCTTCCTCCCGTCGGTCTCCGAGATGAGCGGCCTCCACTTCGGCAGTGGTTACCCGCTCGGCCACCGCCCGCAACTTGGACTGGATCTCGACCTCCTGCTCCGAACACAGCTTCAGCTCGGCGGCGATTTCGTCCGCGTCACCCTGATCGCCGATGACCGTTTTCTCGGCGCGCGAAACCCGCTCCCGCACAGCTGCAGCCACAGCATCGCCGGCGGCCTGAAGATCAGTGATCAGCGCCATCAGACCCTCCACCTCAGCCATGCGTTCGCCAAGCCGCTCACGGTGGCGCTCACCGAGCAGGCCTTCGGCCCGACGGGCGTGGTGAGTTGCCCGCTCAGCACCGGTGTGAACATCGTTCAGGGCTTCAAGCCGACTGGCTTCCGGGCCGTCGTTTCGAGCCTGACGCAACCCTTCAGCCGCAGTCTGAAGGCCAGCATCAACTTCCGAGAGTTCTTCCACAAGTCGCCGTGATCGCTCGCTGGCTGTGCCGCTACTGCCCAGATCAAAGGTCAGCGGTGCGAGCTCGATCCGCAGGGACTCCAGCCGCGACCCAAGTGATCGGCCCCTTTCAAAGATCGCCGAGGTACTTATCGCGATCTTTTCCTGTCCTGACCTCAGAGAATTGAGCACTCCCCAGATAGCGGTTCTTTCACGGTCGCGTTCGGCAAACCTTTCCTCGGCGGCACGACGGCGACTGGAAACCCCCGACAGGCTCTCTTCAAGGCTGGTCCGATCCTTGCGCGCCGCGGCTGCAGCCTTGCGAGCTGCCTCGAGGCGATCCTCGCCAAAGCGCAGCTCCTCGGCCACGATCTGGGCCCTCAGACCGAGCTCCTCAAGTTCAATACGAGCCCCGATCTCTGCCGCGTTGGCTTGCTGCTTGAGCGGGCGGAGCACCCGTCGGGCCTCGCGTTCGACATCGAGGGCGCGATCAAGATTGTCGCGTGTGGCCTTGAGTTTAAGTTCAGCCCTCCGGCGACGTTTACGGAACTTGCCAAGACCCGCAGCCTCTTCGATCAGCATGCGGCGCTCGCGCGGCTTTGAATGGACAACCGAGTCGACCCGACCCTGACTTATGACCGAGTGCATCTCCTTTCCGAGATTGGCATCGGAGAGAATCTCGACGATGTCAACCAGGCGACAGCGGGCTCCATTGAGCCGGTACTCGCCCTCCCCGGCGCGGTCGAGCCTGCGGGTGATTGCGATTTCCGCGAAGTCGGACTTTATGCCGGCATCGGAGTTGTCGATCACGACTTCCACCTCGGCCGAGGAACGGGCCCCGGTGTTCTTTCCTCCGACCGAGATCACGTCCTGCATCGAAGTTCCACGAATCGCGCCCGGACTCTGCTCGCCAAGCGCCCAGAGCACCGCATCGGTGATGTTGGACTTACCGGAGCCGTTGGGGCCGACGACCACGCTCACGCCAGGAGCGAAGCGGAGTTCTGTCTTCTCCGGGAAGGACTTGAAGCCCTTCATAGTCACCGATCGCAGGAACATGGGTACCTAAGGCTGCCGTTCCGGTCGGACGCCACAACCTTCAGCCACCGAGTGCCTCCAAGCCTCGCTCGGCAGCGGCTTGGCCAGCTGCCTTCTTGCTCCGGCCCTCTCCGCGGCCGATCTCTTCGCCCTCAAGCCTGACAACTACTTCATAAGTTCGCTTATGGGCTGGCCCACGGGCATCGACGACGTCGTACTGGACCACTCCCCCCCTGCGGGCTACCGACTCCTGAAGTTCTGACTTGAAGTCGGTCCGGGTGCTCTGGACGGTCTCAATCCGCGCACCGAAAGCAAGCCTGACGGCTGCTGCGGTGCGCGCAAATCCGAACTCCAGAAAACAGGCACCGATCATCGCCTCTGTGATTTCCGGCAGCGGCCTCTCCCCCTCGAGCAGGAGCTGAGCCGAGGTGTGGGTTCCATCCGAGCCTCCGGGGTCAGCCTCAAGGAGCATCGCGGGGATTCCAATCTCCCTGCCAACCGCTGCGCAGGAAGCCCCGCTGACGGTCTGGTTGAGGATCTTGGTCAGCTCTCCGGCATCCAGATCCGGATGGTCCCGATACAGCTGGTCGGCAACGGAGAGGCCGAGCACGCTGTCGCCGAGGAAGGCGAGTCGCTCGTAGGAGCCGATCCGATCCCCTGCCCAGGAGGAGTGGGTCAACGCAGCGAGCCGAGCATTCTCAGGAAGCTCCGCTATCAATGTGCGTAGAGGTTCACCGGTGCTCGGGCCGGCGGCCCGGCGCTCACGCGCCCGCTTTAGCCAGGACAAAGTCAACTGCGTCTTTGACGGTCACAATCTCACTCGCCTCTTTCTCGGAAACCGAGATTTCATAGCGGTCCTCGAGCTCCATGACCAGTTCATAAAGGTCGAGAGAGTCGGCATCGAAATCCTCCTTGAAGCGTGCTTCAGGCGTGATTTCCTCCGGGCTCAACTCCAGTTCGGTCGACAGGTGCTCGCGCACCAGGTCCATCACTTCATCCCTCGTCATGGCCTTTTCCTATCACGACTGATCCCCCAAACCGGTCGCGCCACGGTTCAGCCCGACCCGATGAAGCATCTCCTCGGTCAGTCCAGGGGCATCAACCGAAGCTCCGCGGGCAGCCGCCCTGATCGCGTTTGCCACTCCATCAGAACCAGAACTACCGTGCCCCACCACAGCCACGCTTCTCAGGCCAAGCAGGAACGCACCACCGGTCGTATCGGGGTGAAGGTCTCTTTTCAGTCCACTCAGGGCGGGCTTGAGCATCAATCCTCCGGCTGCAGAGAACGGATTGCTCCTCGCAGCATCGGATATTGCCCCGGTCACCAGCTTCACCATGCCTTCCATGGCCTTGACCACGATGTTTCCGGTGAAACCGTCAGTCACGATCACATCGGCTCCCGCAGCGGGTACGTCACGCCCTTCGACGTTGCCGATGAAGTTGATTTCAGCCGATCCACTCAGAACCCGGTGGGCTTCAATCTCGACAGCGCGCCCCTTACCTGACTCTTCACCGACGGAAAGCAGACCCACCTCCGGAGAGTCAACCCCCAGTACAGCGCTTGAAAATGCGGCACCGAGATACGCGAACTGGATCAGATGCTGAGCCCTCACCTCGACGTTGGCACCGATGTCAAGAAAGAGGACCGGCCGACCCGGAAGAGGGACGACACCGGCCAGCGCTGGACGCTTTACGCCGCGCAGTCGCTTCAGGCCGAAAGTCGAGGCCGCCATCATCGCGCCAGTTGATCCGAGGCTAACCACGGCCTGAGAGCTGCCTTCCTTGGTATCGGCCACGGCACGCACAACGGAGGCCCCGGGACGACTCCTCACCGAGGGAACCGGATCGTCTTCATTGGTTATCTGTTCTCGGACGTCAATCAGCTCAACACCAGAGAGGCCACCGAAGTCGATCCTGTTGGCCGGGCCAAAAACCCGGACCTTGATCCCGTCATCGACAGCCTCGCGTACTCCCGCCTCGAGCACATCGAAGCCTCCCTCAACTCCGAACCCATCAAGCGCGACCGTGGTCCCGCCGAGGTTCAACTACTCGTCCGTAGGGGGAAGCCCGTCCATGCCCGGCCTCCGTTGAGCGATGACCTCACGACCGGCATAATCGCCGCAGGTGGGACAGATCCGGTGGGGCAACCGGGGTGAGTGGCATTTCACGCAGTGATTCACCCTGGCCTTTGCGGCCTTGTGGGTTGCGCGGCGCTTGTCGCGACGGGTGCGTGACGTTCGTTTCTTCGGTACGGCCATAACGACGGACGAGTCTAAAGAAGTCCCGGCCGGAGCGCATTGACACCAAAAGTGGGGGGCGTCAACCCAGTTCGCGCAACTTCGACCAGCGTGGATCAACCTTCTGGCCGTGGTCGTGGGCCTCAGGATCAGCTCCGTTCAGGCTTTCACCACAGTACGGGCAGAGACCGAGACAGTCCGGCCGACAGACGATCTGATTCGGAAGTGTGAGGATCAGGGCATCGTGTGACCAGGCTCCGAGGTCCAGAATTCCCTCTTCCACATAGGGACTTTCAAGCTCTGCCGCGCTGATTTCAACCTCCTCCTCCTCCTCAGCCGCCGTGCGGGCCGGCATCGGTTCGGGCGGCTGGTCAACTTCTCGGGCATCGACTGCGACCAGTACCTTCGCCTCCTCCAGGCAGCGATAGCAGGGACCAACAAGCCCGACCTCAAAACGAAGCCTCAGGGCAAAACCCGTGCTGGTTCGGGACACGTCGAGGCGGAAGCTGCTTTTCACTGGCTGGGGCCGGTAAGCCTGTCCGCCCAGATGGACTTCATGCGGCTCGATCTTTCTCTGGAGCTGCTTCGCATCTCCATAGATGAGTCCGAGAGAGTCAAGATTCACTGTTTCCATCGGCATGGCTCCGTCTCCAGGCTGGCATGGGTCTACGATGTCGATCTGCTGTTAGCGTACCGAGATGAGCACACCGGAATCGACACCTGATGAATCTACTTACCTGACGGCGGTCCGTGCTCAGGTGCCCCAATACGACCTGCTTCAGGACGCTGCAGTCGCTGCAGTTCCGTTCAAGCCCGAAAAGGTGCTGGAGCTGGGAATCGGCACCGGCCAGACCAGTTCCAGACTGCTGCGGCAATTCCCTGAGGCCCGGATCACCGGGCTCGACCGCGATCCCACCATGGTATTCCGGGCCCGTCAACAGATCAGCGACGTCAAGCTGGCCCGGATGGAAGACCCGCTTCCAGACGGCCCCTGGGACCTGATCATTTCGGTGCTCTCAATTCATCGGCTGAACGACGAGCAGAAGCAGACCCTGTTCCGGCGAGTGAAAGAGCAGTCGAAATCCCTTGTTATCGGAGATTTCGTTGCCCTGCCTTCGGGCAGGGGCGAGAGCGAGGTTCCCGGTACGGCCTACCCTGACACAGCAGAAGATCTGGCTGGGTGGTGCGATGGGGAAGTCAAGTGGGCCAGCGGTGACCTGGTGGTCATCTCAGCCGACTACCGTTGAGCCTCAGACTCTGAAACGCCGGCTTGCGGTCAGTCTTCGAGTTCGTCAAGCGGTTCCTGATCACGTCCGGCGAGCCGGTCGCGTCCGCGCTGGACCGCAGCGGTGAACTTCTGGAGGTTGACCTCAAGGGTGCTCAGGATCTCATCTGCGTAATCTTCGGCGCCCAGGCGAATCTCCCGCTCGCGTGAACGAGCATCCTCGACGATCTCGTCCGCAGCTCGCTCGGCCTGCTTTGTGACTTCTTCGTCAGAAATCAGCCTTGCGTGCTGCTCACGCGCCTCTCGAACCACCCGTTCGGCCTCGCGCTTTGATTCTTCGAGCATTTCCTGACGCTCTTTGACGATCCACCGTGCCTGCTTGATCTCTTCAGGGATCGTTGCCCGCATCTGGTCGAGCAGGTCGTAGATCTCTTCACGATCCACTCGAACCTGATCGGTCAGGGGCACAGGCCTCGCGTTGTGAACGAGGTCATCAAGTTTGTCTATGAGGACGAGGACATCCATAACTCAGCGAACCCTATTTGTCTCGACGGGTTTGTGTCTGAAAGTGGTCATTTGCTGCAATATTCTGCATGGAATCGCCCACTCCTTGTTTGTTCCTGATCCGTTCACTTGCGGCCGAGCCTCTCGGCCAGCGCAGTGGCTACCGGCTTAGTAACGAGGTCGGAGATGTCAGCGTTGAAGATTGCCATCTCCTTGACCCCGGTCGAGGAGAGGAAGCTGAAATGGGAACGGGCAAAGACATAGACACTCTCGATGTCTGGGTCAAGCTTGTGATTGAGCTGCGCCATTTCAAACTCGTACTCGAAGTCGGAGATCGCCCGCAGGCCCTTGATGACCGCAGTGGCATCCACCTCACGGGCAAACTGGACCAGGAGGTCGGAGAAAATCCTGACCTCAACATTGTTTAGATCGGAGGTTGCCTCATCGATGAACGCCTTGCGCTCTTCGGCGGTGAAAAGAGTTGCGTTCTTGCGCATCGGCTTGTTGACGACTCCGACGACTACCCGGTCGAACATACGTGAGGCGCGACCGATGATGTCGAGGTGTCCGTTGGTCACCGGGTCATAGCTGCCCGGGCAGATCGCTGTGCGTGGTGAGTTTGGGTTCATCGGCTTTCCTGGGACGAGGGGTGAATGTGGAATGTAACCAGTGAACGGCCGTACCTGCGCTCACGGACCACTTCAAGGGACGGGAGTTCCAGCGGGCGGCCAGCTTCGCTCTCGACAACGACCTTCCCCCCGGGGGCGAGGATGGAAGCGATGACGGGATCGAGGGCTGCGGCCACTACGCCGGACTGTCGGTAAGGGGGGTCGAGCAGAATGAGGTCAAAAATCTGGCCGTCCGCTCCACCTGTAACCCATGCGGCAGAGTCCTGGCGAACGATTTGGCTCCTTTCAGTCAGCCCGAGATTATGTACGTTGCCCATTACCGGGCGGATGTCCTGATCAACAAATACGGCCCGAGCCGCGCCCCGCGAGATCGCCTCAATCCCCAGCGCGCCAGTACCGCAGTAAAGGTCAGCGACTGTAAATCCGGCTATGTCGCCCAGCGCCGAGAAGAGCGCTTCCCGAGCACGTTCCGGCGTGGGCCTGACTTGCCATCCTTTTGGCGCCAGCAGTTGCCGACCACCGAATTCGCCAGCGATCACCCTCAACGGATCGCTCCGGTTCTGTCGAACCGGCTCCTGGCTACCTCGGACATCGGGCCAAAACCAGGCCACCTCAGGTCGTCGGACTCTGCGACCAAGCGGTCAAGATCCGCGCGAGCAGCTTCGAGCAGTTCAACATCGCCTGGAAGCCGGGCAACCCGGAAGCGCGGCAGACCGTGTTGACGGGTTCCCGTTACCTCACCTTCGCCCCGGGTCTCGAGGTCGATCTCAGCCAGTCGGAAACCGTCGGATTCAGAGGCGACTGCGGCCAGGCGACGGCGCGCGGCGGGACTACCAGAAGAGGTCATCAACAGGCAGCATCCCCCATGCTTGCCCCGCCCGACTCTGCCCCTGAGCTGATGGAGCTGTGCCAGCCCGAAACGTTCAGCTCCCTCGATGACGATCACGGTCGCGTTGGGCACATCTATCCCGACCTCAATAACGGTGGTGGCGACCAGTACGTCGGTCTTACCAGCTTCGAACGCTCGCATGGCTGTCTCTTTTCGATCGGCGGGCATCCTGCCGTGAACGAGACCAACCTCGTAACCGGCCAGGTCCTCCCTGCCCAACCGCTCAGCCTCCACCTCGGCGGCTCGCGCCTCGATCGAATCAGACTCCTCCACCAGCGGGCAGATGACAAACGCCTGCCGGCCACTGTCGACCTCCAGCCTCACCCGCTCAAACACGCGGGCGCGGTCGCTCTCAACAATGACTTCGGTCGTGACCGGCAACCTGCCGCTCGGAAGTTCCCGGATGGATGTGATGTCCAGGTCCCCGTACGAGGTAAGTGAAAGCGTCCTTGGAATCGGTGTTGCTGAGAGATGGAGCAAATGAGCGCTTTCGCCAGCCGGGGCTTTCGATTCAAGGTGGGAGCGCTGTCTCACCCCGAAGCGATGTTCTTCATCGACCACGCAGACCGAAAGTGCGCCAAACCTGACTGGTTCTTCCAGCAAGGCCTGAGTACCGACAACGATCGAAGGCTCGCCGTCCCCGAGGGAGGTGAGAATCTGCCGACGCTGGACAGCCGTGCTGGAACCAGTCAGCACCCCGAGTTTGACTCCCGAGCCGCGAAGCAGACCTGCGATCGTCGAAGCGTGCTGCTCGACCAGAACCTCGGTCGGTGCCATAAGCGCTGCCTGCCGGCCCGATTCGACCGCTCTCAGCATCGCCCAGAGTGCGACAATCGTCTTGCCCGATCCAACCTCACCCATGAGCAGCCTTCGCATGGGTTGAGGCCGGGCAAGATCGATCGCGATCGTGGCGATCGCCTCCTCCTGCTGGCCCGTGAGCCTGAAGGGCAGTCCGGCAAGCCAGGGTTCCGAAAATACGGGCGCTGCCTCCAGCGGGGTGGACGGCTGACCCCCTGTCCTTCCACCCTCCCGGAGTTCAGCGAGGACAACCTGATGGAGGAAGAGTTCTTCGTAGGCCAGCCGACGCCGGGCCGCCTCTGGTCCGTCCTCGCTGGAAGGAAAGTGGGCTTCCCGAATCGCGGCGGCGGCCCCTGGGAGAGATCTCTGCCTGAGCAGCATTGAGGGCAGCGGGTCGGCCATGTCTCCTGCGAGCTGACACGCCTGCCAGGACCAGCGGCGCCATCGTGCCGGGCCGAGTTCACCACCAGAGGAATGACGGGCCCGTGGCGTCTCGCGCTCGAGTCCGGGTGGGCCGTCAACAGCGCCATCACCTACCTGGTGCTCAGCGACGACAAAGCCCTTTTTCTCCAGGCGACCTTGAAGAATCAGATCCCGGCCGGGCTGGAGCTGGTCAAGCACCCAGTGCCGGTTGAACCAGACCGCTTTGATCTGGCCGGAGTCGTCGCCCACCACGGCCTCAACCACGCTCAATCCCCTGCGTCGGACCCGGATCCGCCGTGCCGAGAGGACCTGAACTGCGATCGATGAACGCTGACCAGGTTCAAGCTGACTGATCAAACTTCGGTCAGGTGACTCGCCGTAGGTACCGGGAACCCGCCAGAGAAGGTCGAGGACGGTAGAAACTCCGGCCTCACGCGCCGCCTGTTCAAGTTTGGGACCGATGCCCGGCAGGTCGGAAAGTGGCCGCTCGAGCGCTTCATTGAGGGGCCAGCGAACCGGGGCCTCAAGCAGAGCGGCAGAGCCAGGTGGCTCGCCCCCTGCAAAAGGCGGCGGCGCTACTGGCTGGCCAGCAGCCACCACCAACTCGGCTGCCCACCTTCATGGACTTCGAGCTCGACTCCGTCTGGCACATGACTGCCAAGCTCTTCGAGCGGAATTGGAGCACCTTCACCGGCAATTGCAGTAATGATCTCGGCTTCGTCCGCGAGAATGCCTATCGTTTTCGCAAGGGTCGAACCTGTCCCTCCCCAGGCGACTATTTCGTCACCGATGAACCCGACCGCATCGCCCATTCGAAAGCGCCCGGCACCGTCGTCCCTCGCAGCCGGAGCTATGCCGCCGGCGGTGGTTTCCGAGATTGCCTTCTCCAGCCTCTCGACGTTTTTTTCGATGTCCAGCTCCGGATCAAACTCAACCAGGGCGAGCAGGCCCTCCTGCTGGGTACGGGTCGGGATGACGACCGCCTTCTTCTCGGATAGTTCACAGGCCCTTTCGGCCGCCATGATCACGTTCGAGGAGCTCGGCAGGATGATCACTTCAGGCGTGGGTACTTCGCGGATACCGGCGAGCAGTTCGGAAGTCGAGGGGTTGAGAGTTTCGCCCCCGTCAACGACATGGACATCGAGACTCGAAAAGAGCTCCCGCATCCCTTCCCCGCAGGATACGACGACGACTCCTGTGCGGTGACCGGCCATCCGCGCCTCTCGTTCGGCCACCTGTTTGCGCATATCGGCGACGTCAAGGTTGGTCACCTCACCAGCGGAGCTGAAGACCTCCATGGCCGACTCGGGATCGTCGGTGTGGACGTGAACCTTGAGGGTCGCTTCATCGCCGACAACAAGAACCGAGTCTCCAATCCCTTCGAGCTTGCCGACGAAATCACGCCTGACCAGACCAGAGCCCGAAACTATGAAGTTCGTGCAGTACTGGTACTTGCTGTCTTTGTGGTGAGGTTGGCTGAGACGGGGCGGCGCGTGATGGTCGATAACCGGCAGGGCCGCATCCTCGCCCCTTAATGCCGCCAGCACTCCGGCAAGAATCAGCACCAGCCCGTAACCACCGGCATCGACCACCCCGGCCTCTGCCAGGACATCCAACTGCTCGGGAGTCCGCTCGACAGCCCGCTGACCATCGGCGATCGCCTGTTCGAGGACGTCGGCCAGCAGTTCGTCCTGCTCCTCGGGAGTTGCATCGGGACTGAGTCGACGGCGACCGGCATCGGCGTGAGCCAGCTGGCGGGAAATCGAGTGAGCCATTTCCCGGAATACGGTCAACATCGTGCCCTCTGCCGGCTCCGTGACAGAGGCGTAGGCGGCGTCTGCCGCGCGGCCAAAGGCCGAAGCTACGAGGACAGGATCCACCAGTTCCCCAGGGCGTGAAGCAAGTTCCTCGGCTGCCCCGCGGACGATCTGGCTGAGGATCACCCCGGAGTTACCCCGCGCACCCATGAGGGCCGCCCTGGCGAGGGCCGAAACCAGCTGGGTTCGGCCGATCTCGTCGAGGGAACGGCCATCATCAAGTCGGTCAAGCTCTTCCATGACGGCCCGCATCGTCTGAGCCATGTTTTCTCCGGTGTCCCCATCGGCCACTGGATAGACATTCAGGTCATTGACCTCCTGCCGGCGGGCCTCGAGGGATCCGTAGGCAGAAGCAACAACACGCCTGAACCGTTCGATGCTTGGGTCAGCCACAGTGCGCCAGCCTATAGATCAAATCGGACAACCCACCCCTGTGCGGGCAGCGGGAAGTCAGGCGGCCTTGGTGACTTTGTTTGCCTTGAGGCAACGGGTGCAGACATTGACCCGCTTGCGCGAGCCGTCTTCCACGATGCGCACCTTTTGGAGGTTCGGATCGAACCTGCGCCTCGTGGCGATCATTGAGTGGCTCCGTGAGTTTCCGAAGGACGGGCCTTTGCCGCAGGTGTGACATGTGCGTGCCATTGAACTGACTACCCTAGCCGAAAGGTCAGCCGCCTGACGTCGGGGGCCTTCAATCGAGCAGGCTGGTGCGGATCTCGTTCATCCGCAATACAGCGCGGGCAGCGCTCGCCCCCTGATCCCGCTTGCCTCCTCCGGTCCTTTCGATGGCCTGCTTCATGTTCTCCACGGTCAGCACACCGAAGCCGCAGGGCACCCCGGTTTCAAGCTGTACGTTCTGTATGCCGCGAGCGGCCTCGCCGCAGACGAAGTCGTAGTGGTCGGTTTCACCGCGGATCACGGCCCCCAGACAGGCAACCCCGGCGAACTTCCCGGACGTCGCGCAGTAGTGGGCGGCGAGCGGAAGCTCGAAGGCCCCCGGAACCTCAAACACCTCGATATCCGACTCTCCCACGCCGGCACGGGTGAACTCGGCACGGGCACCGGCGATCAGGCGCTCCGCCAGATCCTCGTAGAAGCTGCCGACGCAGATTGCGTAGCGCTGGTCAGCGTCAGGCATCGGCTTCCGGTGTATCAGGAGATTCGGAAGCTTCAGTTTCGCGGCGGCCGGGCCTTTGATCGTCGTCGAGCTTCTCCCGATCGCTGAGTTCCTCACTGTGGATCATCTCTTCGTCGAGGGCGAGGCCCTGATGGTGAAGGATGTGACCCATCCTGTCCCGCTTGGTCTGCAGATAGGCCTCGTTGTGAAGGTTGGGCGGAGCCTCAATCCGGATCTGCTCGGTCACTCGCAGTCCGTGGCCCTCAAGACCGATGATCTTCTTCGGGTTGTTGGTCAGGATCCGAATGTCGCGCAGCCCGAGGTCTCTGAGGATTTGTGCGCCGATGCCGTAGTCCCTGAGGTCCGCCGGGAGGCCCAGCTTGAGGTTTGCGTCGACCGTGTCGAGGCCTTCCTCCTGAAGCTTGTAGGCGCGAAGTTTGTTCAAGAGTCCGATTCCGCGGCCCTCCTGCGAAAGGTATAGAAGCACCCCCTGTCCCTCTTCCTCGATCATCCCGAGTGCCGCAGCAAGTTGATCGCCGCAGTCGCAACGCATGCTGTGGAAGACGTCGCCAGTCAGGCATTCGCTGTGTACCCGAACCAGTATGGGTTCACCGGTATCAATCTCCCCCTTGACCATTGCGACGTGATGTTTGTCATCCACCAGCGAGCGATACCCAACCGCTCGAAAGTCACCGAAAGAGGTCGGTAATGCAGTGGATACAACCCGCTCGACCAGTTTCTCGTTTTCCCGCCTGTAGGCAATCAGGTCGGCAATCGTGATCATCTTCAGTTCATGTCGAGCGGCGTACCCGGTCAGATCGTCGATCCGCGCCATCGTTCCGTCTTCATTCATGACCTCGCAGATCACACCGGAGGGGTTCAGTCCGGCCAGGCGCGCAAGGTCGACGCTGGCTTCGGTATGACCAGTCCGCTCAAGCACCCCGCCTTCCTTGGCCTTCAGCGGAAAGACATGACCGGGAACGACTATGTCGCGCGGGGTTGAATCGGGGTCGATCGCTACCTGAATGGTTTGCGAGCGGTCGGCAGCGGAGATCCCTGTTGTGACGCCCTCCGCCGCTTCGATAGAGACCGTGAAGGCGGTTTCGAGAGGGGCCTCGTTCTTGGCCGTCATCAGGCTAAGGCCGAGTTGATCGCAACGCTGCGGCGTGAGAGCCAGGCAGATGAGCCCGCGACCTTCCTTGGCCATGAAATTGATCGCCTCTGGCGTCACAAACTGAGCGGCCATGACGAGATCGCCCTCGTTTTCGCGATCCTCATCATCGGTAACGACGACCATTCGTCCGCGCCGGATGTCCTCGAGAGCGTCCTCGATCGTTGCAAACGGGCTGCTTTCCTCAGTCACGCCGCCGGATTGGTGCTGCTCACTGCTGGACATCGGTTTACTCGCTCTTCTGTTCGTCGGGATCAGGATGCGGCGTTACCTCTGCACCATATGGTGACACCATTCGCTCTACATATCGTGCGATTACGTCACACTCGATGTTCACCGCCCGGCCAGGCGCGAGCGAGCCGAGGCTGGTTCGCTCCCGGGTCTCAGGAATCAGCGATACCTCGATCCAGTCGCTCCTGGCGTCGGACACAGTCAGACTCACTCCCTCCAGGGTGATTGATCCCTGGGGAATCACGTAACGCAGCAAGTGCTCGGCCAGACGCACCCTCAGACGAAGAGAGAAGCCATCAGGCTCGGCTGAAACAACTTCGCCCACACCGTCCACATGACCCTGAACCATGTGCCCACCGAGCCGGTCGCCGGCCCTCAGGGCAAGCTCAAGGTTGAGGGGGTCACCAGCATCGAGCGAACCGAGCGAGCTCATCTGAAGGGTCTGATTCATCGCGTCAGCAGTGAACCCGTCCGGCTCCACGGTGGTCGCGGTAAGGCAAACTCCGTTGAGTGCGATCGAGTCACCCGCCTCGATTTCCTTCGCAAGCGAGGTCTCGACCCGAAGCCGGGCACCATCAGGCCCGTGCGAGACATCAGCCAGATGACCAAGATCGGCTACCAGTCCGGAGAACACGACTCACCAGGCTTTCATTTGGGCGCTCATGTGTACATCCTGACCGACCCGGGTCACCAGCATGTTTCCGACCCGCATAGCATCGTCAACTTTCAGTGGTCCTTCACCCTCGACCGCGGCCCTCCCGCCACCGAGCACGATCGGGGCCACGAAGACTTCAAACCTGTCCACCTCACCGCTGTCAAGAGCGACACCTGCCAGAACCGGGCCACCTTCGAGCAGAATCGAGCTAATCCCGCGCTCACCCAGCAGATCCATAGCCTCAAGAAAGCGCTCCCGCCGCCCGCCGCCGCCGGTAGACAGGACCTCTGCTCCCGCAGCTTCGAGCCGGGCCAGCCGATCCGGATCGGCACCCGGACCGACCACGAGCAGTACGGGCGCATCGCGCGCATCTTCAAACAGCGCAGCCTTGGGGGAAACCACCGGACCCGAGTCGAAAATGACCCTGGCTGGCTGCCTGAGCGGGCTAATTTCGCCCTCGGACTCCGAAGCTGGCTTTTCCGGCCTGGCGGTAAGGCGAGGATTGTCAGCGGTGTATGTGCCCGAACCGATGGCTACGGCATCGAGGTCGGCCCGCCACCGGTGAACCAGCTCACGGCTCTCGGGACCTGAGATCCACTTCGAATCTCCGCTCCTGGTGGCAACCACGCCGTCCAAGCTCATCGCAATTTTCAACACCAGCAGAGGCCGCCCCGTCTCCGCCCGCTTGAGAAAGTCCTGAATCAGTCCGCGGACGACAACCACCTCATCCGGTGCCGCCTGCTGAACCTCGATACCTGCTGTCCGGAGCATTTCGGGGCCGACTCCGCAGGTGTTGGGAGTCGGGTCGGCGCAGGCGTAGACGACTTTCGCGACTCCTGCCTCGATCAGAGCATCCGCGCAGGGAGGCTGAAGGCCAGTGTGGCCACAAGGCTCCAGAGTGACGAACATCGTTGTGCCCTCGACCGGGTTTCCCCGTTTGCCGGCGTCGGCGATTGCTTCCCGCTCAGCGTGAAGTCCGCCGTGGTTTTTATGCCAGCCTTCACCGATGATCAGGCCATCTTTCACGAGCACCGCGCCGACCATCGGGTTCGGGCTGACCAGGCCGCGGCCGCGTCGAGCGAGTTCGGCGGCTCTTTCCCAGAAGCCCGCCTCGGCGGATGGTTGGTCGGAAGTCATGTGACAATCTTGACTGACTGATGAAAGTAATGATCCAGATCCCCTGCCTGAACGAGGAAGACAACCTTCCTTCGACGCTCGCTGACCTCCCTGCCTCGATTGAAGGGGTGGACGAGATCGAGACGCTGATCATCGATGATGGATCGACCGATCGCACGGTCGAAGTGGCGCAGGAATGCGGTGTTGACCACATCGTCAAGCTGCCTCGCAACAAGGGTCTTGCGACCGGCTTCCAGGCCGGGCTGGATGCCTGCCTTAAGCTGGGGGCCGACATCGTCGTCAACACTGATGCCGACAACCAGTACTACGGTGGCGACATTGAAAAACTTGTCCGTCCCATTCTGGAAAGCAATGCGGAGATGGTCGTGGGCGACCGGGACGTCGCCGGAATCGACCATTTCTCCCCTTCCAAGAAGGCCCTGCAGAAAGTTGGCAGCTGGGTCGTGAGGAGGCTCTCCGACACCCAGATCACCGATGCGACGTCAGGCTTCCGCGCCTACAGCCGAGAGGCCGCTCTCCAGCTGATGGTCGTGGACAACTACACCTACACCCTCGAGAGTCTGATTCAGGCTGGCAAGACCCGGGTGGCGCTGAGTGAAACTTCGATCCGGACGAACCCGAAGACACGGGAGTCGAGGCTGTTCGGCTCGACTTCGACCTATGTGCGCCGCAACGGCCTGGCAATCCTTCGCATCTACGCCCGCTATGAACCGCTCAAGGTCTTCTTCGCCCTGGGGTTGATCACTTTTGTGCTGGCGGTTGCATCCTGGACGCCCTTCCTGGCCGACTGGATTTTCAACGGTGATCGAGATGGCAACATCCAGTCCCTTCTTCTCGGAGCGGTTCTTTTCATCGCCTCGATTCAGCTTTTCGCTCTCGGGATAATCGGAGATCTCCTGGCGGGTCAACGGGTGATGACGCAGCGGGTCTTCGAACGGGTCCGTCGGGTCGAACTCGAACTTGAGGTCGAGCCCACGAACCTGGTCGACCCACCCGCCGACCGGACGACGGTCTGAGCCAGCTTGACAGGCGAAACCAAGGCCTCTGATGTAGCGGAGGAGAAAGGTGACCGGGAAGGCCGTTTCCGGCGTACTGCCGGGTTCCTGACGATCGGTGTCGGGCTTACCGGTCTGATCACCTACGTCTACTTCTTCATCGCCGCCCACAACCTCGACAAGGATGCCTATGGCGAGATCACCGTGCTCTGGTCTGCCGTGTTCATCACCGTCTCCACTCTTTACCGTCCGGTCGACCAGTTGCTGTCCCGGCATATTTCCGAACACATCGAGCGCGGAGATCCTGACACCGGGCCGGTGCGGGTCGCCGCCCGGATTCAGGTCATCCTTGGCCTGGGCTTCGCCGCAGTCGCACTGCTTCTCAAGGGCCCGATCGAAAACGGCCTGCTGGGTGGCAATTCCGCCCTGTACTGGATCTTTTTTCTTGCGGTTCTTTTCTACGCAGCCAGTTATTACGCGCGTGGCTACTTTGCCGGGCACCAGCAGTTCGGTCTCTTTACGGCACTGATTCTCTCTGAATCCGTTTTCCGAACCCTGTTTGCCGTACTGGTAGCGATCGGCTTGCTCTCCGGCCAGACCATGGTGGCGATCGGAATCGTTGCGGCACCGCTGCTCAGCCTGATGGTTGTGCCTTACGCGATCGCACGGCGAACGCGGCGTGAAGAGACCAGGCGCGAGGAAATCGACATGGATGCCGAGCGTGCCGATTTTTCGATGTCAACAGGAGCCGGTTTTGTCGGGTCGGTATTCCTGATCATGTTCAGCGAGCAGGTCTTCCTGAACGCCGGACCCCTGCTCGTAAGCGCGATTGGTGGCGTTGCTGCTGCCGGATACATCTTCAACATTCTGATGATTGCCCGGGCACCCCTCCAGCTCTTCCAGGCGGTCTCGACCAGCATCCTGCCGCACCTGACATCACTGCACCACAGCCCCGATCCCGGCTCCGAAGAGCAGTTCCATTCCTCGATCAGGACGGTCCTCATCGGTATCACGGCTTTTACCGGCCTGACCGCAGTGGTGGTGCTGATTGCCGGCCCTCAACTGATGCAGCTCGCTTTTTCAGACAAGTTCAGCTACGAACGTGCAGGCCTACTCATGGTCACCGCCGGCATGGGCTTTTATCTGGCCGCAGTGACCATAAATCAGGCGGCAGTCGCCCAGGGCCAGGCCCGACGGGCGTCCATCCGGTGGATTTCATGTGCTGTCTTTTTTGTCGCCTGGACGGTGCTGCCAATAATTCAGGACATCAATCAGCGGGTTGAGATCGGCTTTACACTGACCGCGTTGATCCTGTTGGGCAGCCTCTACTACGTTTACCGCCGACCTTCGGGACCAGAGGTAGGACTCCCGCTCGAGGGCACACCGGATGAGATCACCGCGCGCCTCGCAGGCCTCGAAGAAGGTGCTCTCTGATGCTCCGCCGTTGCGCTCAGCCGGCTGCGGCGCGTATCTCGGAGTAGGCAGCGGCCGGGTCTCCGGACCTGAAAATCGCCGAGCCTGCGACCAGCAAACCGGCTCCGGCAGAGGTCATTTGACCGGCCGTGGCTGTGTCGATACCACCATCGACTTCGATCAGGGCGTCTCCGGCGAGCAGCTTCAGTCGCGCGACTTTGTCCGGCGAACCTTCGATGAAAGCCTGTCCTCCCCAACCAGGGTTGACGGTCATCGCCAGGATCATGTCGGCGGCACCACGCAGCTCCGATACAGCCTCGACCGGAGTGCCCGGGTTGATCGCCACCCCGGCTAAACAATCAAGTTCCCGGATCGCGCCGAGGGCGCGGTGGACATGAGGCGTGGCCTCGGCATGGAAGGTAATGCTGTCTGCCCCGGCCTTCGCAAACTCTTCGAACTGCCGATCTGGCTGTTCGATCATCAGGTGGACATCGAGTACACCACCGGCATCATGAACCTGATCGGCGATCCCTGCGGCGACCAGCGGACCGACCGTGATCGGCGGAACGAAATGCCCATCCATGACATCGAAGTGGATGACCTTCGCCCCAGCCTCCATGACCTCGGTGATGGCCGATCCCAGGCGCGCGAAATCCGCCGAAAGGATCGACGGGGCGATCTGGATTCCGTGGAACTTTTCGAGTCTGTCTTTGCGGTTCATATCGGCCTCAGCATCGAACCACCGCAGGTCTGGCAGCTCATGTCTTCAGTAGTGCTCATTCTGGCGATCGTCTGGTGAACGCCACATTCCGGACACTGGGAGACGAGCTCATACCGGCTGAGGCAGTAGACGCAGCGGAATCTACCCGGTAGCTGGGTGGGCCGGAGCCAGGGCTCGCCACAACCCGGGCAGGCCAGGCGCGCTACGGCATCAGTGGACGGTCGGACTGAATCGGCAGACACAGGAGCATTATCACCGGTGCCTCGGCTGTAATCGGATCCCTGGCTCCGGAAGCTCCGCCACTCCCGTCCCGACGTCGCTGCGGCTACGGCTTCAGCAGTCGCGATATGAAGAACCCGGTCGTACGATCGCGATCTGGCAGCAGCTGCAGGCAACGCGGGTCAGTGGCATCGGAAAGTTCGGGGGCCAATGCACCGAGATCATCGACTGTCAAACCCTTTCGTTTCACGAGGGAGGCCACCTGCTCTGCGTTCTCCCGGCGCGAAATGGTGCAGGTGGAGTACACAAGCACTCCGCCAGAGCGAATCGAGTCAGCTGCACGGTCGAGCAAGTCTGCCTGCAGAGGCAAAAGTCGCTCAATTACCGCTGGACTCTTTCGCCACCGAGCGTCGGGCCGCGAGGCGAGAGCACCAAGATCCGAGCACGGGGGGTCCACCAGCGCCCGGTCAAAACTCGAGAGGATTTCACCGCGCCGGCCGTCTGTCTCAGCAACCATCACATGGTGATAGCCGAGCCGCTGGACCTGAAGTGCCACTTGCTCGGCCCTCTCGGCATCGACCTCGACGGCCACCATGTTGCCCTGACGGCCGACTCGCGAAGCGATCTGACCAGTCTTAATCCCGGGGCCAGAGCACAGGTCCAGCACCCGCTCATCCGGCTTCGGGTCGAGCACTTCCACGACCGCAGCGGATCCTCTGGACTGCATGACCAACAACCCCTCCGCTGCTGCCTGCTCAGCAGCAGCCAGGTTGCCTCGCGCGACGATCAGCTCCGACGCCGCCATCGGCCACTCACCTTCTGCCGGCTCAAGCTCAAGGTCTCCGGCAGCCAGCCGTTCGATCATCTTCTCGCGGTCGGTGCGATCCGGGTTGATCCGGAAGGCCCGCTCAGCCGGCTCGTTGGCTGAGGCAAGCAGCGTCCGGGCCCGGTCGGGGCCGAGTTCCTCCCACCACATATTCGCCAGCCAGAGCGGAGCCGAGTGAGCGAAGGCGGCGGCCTTCGGGTTTGAGTCGTCCTTCAGCCGAAGCAGGAGGGAATCCTTCTCGCGAAGCGCGCGACGCAGCATCGCATTGACGAATCCGGCCGCATGGCCGGCACCGGCGGCGCGGGTGAGGCTCACGGCCTGATCAACGATCGCGTGGTCAGCTGCGTCCCGCGTGAAGAGCAGCTCAAACAACCCGAGCCGGAGCGCCGCCATTGCCTCGGGCACTGGCCTCTGCCCCGGCTTCTTCGAATAGCCACCGACGATTGCATCACTGCTCCCACGCCGCTGCACGGAGCCATAGGCAAGCATCTGGGCCTTCGCTCGCACCCGGCCATCTATTCCCCGCGAAACCGCCTCGTCGCGAAAGGCGATCTCGGTGTATTCATCGTTTTCAAATGTCCGACGCAACACCGCGAAAGCGGTGTCACGTTCAGGAGTAACTTCACTCAAGCCAAAGCCGCCGGAAGGCCGCGACCCCGCAGATAAGACCCCGCGTCCATCGCCTTGCCGCCGGCGGGCTGGACGACAAGCAACTCCAGTGCGCCGTCTGAGCAGCCAAAGTAGAGCCGGCCCTCATCTTCGGTGAACTTCCCTGACGAGAGCTCAGGAAACAGACCCTCGCCTGCCGGACTTGCCTGGCGGACTCCCAGCCGCTCCCCACCCTCGAGCTCTATGAATGCGCCGATATGGGGCGTAAGTGCGCGGATCATGTCGTTGATCGGACAGACGGCCATGGTCGGGTCCACCCGGCGCTCGGAGGATTCGATTTTCTCGGCGTAGGTGAGGCCTTCGTCGCTTTGCTCAACCCACTCAAGGCCCCCGTCACCGGAAAGCTCCAGCGCTTCGACCAGCATCTCACCACCAAGATCTGCCAGACGAGCAGATATCTGCTCGTAGTTTTCTTCTACCCCCACCGTAATCGAGCGTCGGAGCGCGACCGGCCCGGAATCGAGTCCGGCGACCAGCTTCATGACACACACGCCGGTCTCCTGGTCTCCGGCCATAATCGCGCGTTCTATGGGCGCGGCACCCCGCCAGCGCGGCAGCAGTGACGGGTGAACGTTCAACATGGGCAATTCGCTGAGAAGTGGCTCCTTGATGATCTGGCCGAAGGCACAGATCGACGCCCACGCACCGCCGACCTTGAGGATCCGCTCACGATCTTCATCGGCGTTCACGTTGGCGCTCTTGAGTATTTCAATTCCTGCCTCTTCAGCGGTCGCTGCAACTGAAGAGGGCTGCAGCCTGCGGCCTCGGCCACGCTTTCGATCGGGCAGCGTGACCACCAGTTCGGGACAGTATTCGGAACCGGCCAGCCGACGAAGAACCGTCGCGGCAAAGTCCGAGGTGCCGAGGAATACGCCCTGGCTCACGGTCAATCGTCATCCGGTGGCGAGTAGCTCTCGCCACCTCGGAGCGCCTTCAGTGCGCCGCGGCGCTGGGAACGTTCAGTTCGATCAAGAATCAGCACACCATTGAGGTGGTCAATCTCGTGCTGAAGGATCCGGGCCTCGTGACCTGAAGCCTCGATCAGGACGTCGACACCTGTCCGGTCCTGCCCGCGGACCCGTGCGAAGAGCGGGCGTTCGACCTCGACCACAACCCGCGGAATACTCAGACAGCCCTCGACCATTACTTCGGTCTCCTCTGAAAGCCAGTTGATCTGCGGATTGATCAGGGCCTGAGGCTCGACATCAGCATTGGTCTGAAAGACGAGCAGCCGGGTTAGCCTGCCGATCTGGTTAGCGGCGAGTCCGCAGCCGATGCTCTCCCGCATCAGCACGATCATCCGCTCGATTTCATCCGACAGTGCCTGGTCAAAAACGGTGATCTCGGAAGACCTGCTCTTGAGAACAGGGTCGCCGTACTGGATGACCTGTGCGAGAGCAGCTTGCCGCCGACGGAGGGTCTCTTCATCGAATCCGTCCGCCACCGGAAGGTCTCCTCCCTCCAGTGCCACTGCGGTTCCACCCGCTTCCTCAATGGTCTCGTTTTCGTCACTCATCGGGAACGAGTTTAGCTACCCGGGAGCCGAACCCCGACTACTGCGGATCAACATCGATGCTGAGCACGATGCCGCGGAAGACCCGCTCGGCGAGCATGGACTCAATCGTGCCATGAATTGCGGTGACAGTCTCTTCGCGAGCGGTTGTCTTGATCAGAAACCTTCGCCGGAAACGGTTTCGGGCCCTGAACATCGGTGCCGGACCGAGAATGGAAGCCTCCTCCGGAAGGGCCTCGTTGACCTGGGTGGCAACCTTCTCCGCAGCGCGGTCCAGAGCTGCTTCGTCTTCAGCGGAGAGCTGAATCCTGACCAGGCTTGAGAAGGGAGGGTAGGCGAGCTCCTCACGGCGAATCAGTTCTCCAGCGAGAAAACCTGGCGAATCATGCTCGGCCGCAGCGCGGATACTCGCCGCATCAGGGGCCAGGGTCTGGACAATTACCCGACCACCAGCCGTGCCTCGACCACTTCGGCCGGCCAGTTGGGTAACCAGTGAGAAGGTTCTCTCCTCAGCGCGGAAGTCGGGAAATCGCAAGGTCGCGTCAGCGTCAAGAATCACGCTGAGGGTGACTTCGGGGAAGTCATGCCCCTTGGCCACCATCTGGGTGCCGACCAGAATCGCACTCTCGGCGCGGTCGAACGCACCGAGCACCCGCCCGTGGCCGCCCGGGCCCGCACTGGTGTCAGCATCGAGTCTGAAAACCGGCATCGGATCCAGAGCCTCGGCCAGCAGGCGCTCAATCCGCTGGGTTCCGGCGCCGGACTGGGCCAGTGTGGTGCCGCCGCATTGACTACAGCCGTGCGGCAGTGGTTCGGCATGACTGCAGTGATGGCAGATCAGCTGGCTGGACTCACGGTGAACGATCAGCGACACATCACAGTTCGGGCAGCCCCAGTGATGACCGCATGCCCGGCAGGTAAGCCACGGTGCGAAGCCACGACGGTTGATCATGACTATCGCCTTTCCGCCCGCACTCCGAACCTCACTGAGAGCCTCAAAGGTAGCCGGGTGGATCGGGCCTCCGCGGGGATCCGCCATGCGCATGTCGATCACTTCCACTGGAGGCATTCCAAGGCCGTCAACCCGTGCCGGCAGGTCGATGCGCTCGAACTCCCGCCAGGTCTCCGGCCGGGGGGTCGCCGTCCCGAGGACGAGCAGAGCCCCGTTCTCCTTTGCCCGGCGGCGGGCCACCGACCGGGCGTCGTATCGGGGGTCGCTTTCCTGCTTGTAAGAGGGATCATGCTCTTCGTCAACAACGATCAGTCCCAGGTTTCGCAGCGGCGCGAATACGGCTGAGCGCGGACCGACACAAACCGTCGCTTCACCACTCATGAGACGCTGCCACTCGTCAAACCTCTGCCCGGCGGAAAGCGCTGAATGCAGAACGGCAACGCGGTCGCCGAGCCTCGCCTCAAACCGGCCAACCGCCTGCGGGGTGAGTCCGATCTCGGGAACCAGCACGATTGCCGTGCGACCGAGTGCCAGAGCGTGCTCGACGGACGCGAGATAGACCTCGGTCTTTCCTGAGCCGGTTACCCCCGCCAGCAAGTACTCGCCTCCGCTCCCGAAGTCGAGGGACCCCTTCAGGCGATCGACTGCAGCCTGCTGGTCAGCGGACAGATCCGGTGCGGCCACGCTGGCAATGCCAACGACACTCGAATCGGGGCGCCGCCGAACCCGAATCTGCTCGCGCTCAAGCAGATCCCGGGCTTCCAGGCGCTTCAACGCTGAAGAATCAGCCGAGGCTCGAATCATCAGTTCCTTGCCGGTCATTGCGCCTTCGAGGAGTGATCGAAGCACCAACCTCTGTCTGGTTCCAAGCCTCGTGCCGTCATCAAGGGCCGCCTTGCCCGCATCGGTGATCCGGTTCAGGGTCTCGGTCCGAGGGCGCGTCCGCTGGCCGCCAGTGCCCGTTCCGGGCGGTAACATCAGGCCGATTCCGCGAGCCGGGGTCGAGCAGTATTCGCGAGCTATCCACAGCCCGAGCTGGACCAGCTCAGGTGTCGTACCCGAGCCGAGAATCCGGACCGGTTCAGCAAGTTTTTCCGGCGACACCTCTGATGTCGCCGCGATGTCGATCACTACGCCGGTGATCCGCCGCGGACCGAACGGGACTTCGAGCACCGTGCCGACCGCGATCCCGGCGAGGCGATCGGGGATCAGGTAGTCAAACGGTCCCCGCAGAGCGCGGGCCGTCGTCAGCGGCTCGACCCTGGCGATGGACATCAGTCAACGGTACGACGAAAGCCGGACGGGCCGCACCGAGCCCGGTGCGGTCCGGCAACCCCGGCCTCCGAATCGTCGAATATGCTCCCGCCATGTCATTCACTCCCAGTCCCGGTGAGCAGATTCTGTTTCAGGGTCACCCCTCCTGGCGGTCAATCCTCGCCTTCTACCTCAAGGGCCTGCTGATCGCGATTGTGATTGCCGTGGTCGCCAAACTGTTCGGCCAGGGCTTCCTAACGGTCTTCATAGTTCTGCTTCTGGTGCTGGCGCTGACAGTGGTCGTTGGCTTCGTCAGGCGCGTGGCGACCGTCTACACCATCACCGATCGACGACTCAACATCAAACGCGGAATCATTGCCCGAGACATTCAGGAAACCCGTCTTGAAAGGGTCCAGAACGTCAGCTACAGCCAGACGGCCTTCGAGCGCATGCTCAACGTCGGATCGGTCGATTTTGACACTGCTTCAGACGCACAAAACACTTTTATCTTCAGCGGAGTCGCTGATCCTCAGGACGTAGTCACACAGGTGGACGCAGCCACTTCGACCGGTGCGGCCGGGTCCCACGGACTCGGTGACCCCAGTGACAGCTACTGAGCCCGCAGCGGAATGATCTGGTCAACGAAGCCCGGGCAGGGTTCAAATGGACCTGATCGTAGAGGAGCCTCATTCGCGTTAGGATGCCGCGCGTGACCGACACTCTTGCATCTCAGAGCCCTGACCAACTGAGCATCAGCACCATCCGGACGCTTTCGATCGACGCGATCGACAAGGCTAACTCCGGGCATCCGGGAACGGCGATGGCGCTGGCCCCGCTTGGACTGAAGATCTGGCAGGACTACCTGCGCTACGACCCGGCTGATCCGCATTGGCCCAATCGGGACCGCTTTGTACTCTCGGCTGGACACGCTTCGATGCTGCTCTATTCCCTGATCCATCTTGCCGGAGTCAAGCGGGTGGATCACGACGGCGCCGTGCTGGAAGAGCCTTCAATCAGCCTTGAAGACATCAGGAATTTCCGTCAACTCGGCTCGCCGACCCCCGGCCACCCGGAGTCCCACCTCACAACCGGAGTCGAGGCCACTACCGGGCCGCTTGGTCAGGGCGTAGCGACCTCAGTAGGCATGGCCATAGCCGGGCTCTGGAAACGCTCCGTCTTTGGCGAACAGCTCTTCAACTACGACGTCTACACGGTCTGCGGCGACGGAGACCTCATGGAGGGCGTCTCCCAGGAAGCCGCGTCGCTGGCTGGCCACCAGGAACTTCACAACCTCTGCTGGATCTACGACAGCAACCGGATAACAATTGACGGAAGTACCGACCTCGCCTTCACCGAAGACGTCGATGCTCGATTCCAGGCAGACGGCTGGGCGGTCCATCACGTACAGGACGCCAACGACCTTGACGAGATCGGCAGTGCCCTGGACCGGTTCAAGGCCGAAAAGAAACGTCCGACGATGATCATCGTCCACAGCCACATCGGATTCGGATCACCGAACAAGGTCGATACCGCCGACGTCCATGGCAACCCGCTCGGTGCGGACGAGACAATCCTCACCAAAGAGGCTTACGGATGGCCTGAGGACGCCCATTTCCTCGTCCCCGACGGCGTCTACGAAAACTTCAGCAACGGAATCGGTGCCCGCGGAGCCGAGTTGAGTTCCGACTGGCGGGCTGCTTTTGATTCCGCCCCTGAGGAGACCCGCAAAGACGTCGGTCTGATGCTGGCTGGCGACCTCCCGATCGGCTGGGATACAGATATACCGGTCTTCGGAGCCGGCGAGCAGATCGCCACCCGCAAGGCTGCTCAGAAGACCCTCAATGCGATCGCCCCCAAGGTCCCCTGGCTGATGAGCGGCTCAGCGGACCTCACCGGTTCGGCCTCGAGCGGGCTCTCCCCCGAGATTTCGGGGGTGTTCGAACCCGGCTCTCGATCCGGACACGGAATCCACCTGGGAGTACGCGAGCACGAGTCTGCGGCGATGTCCAACGGCCTGGCACTCAGTGGGATGAGGCCCGTCTGGTCTACGTACCTGATCTTCTCCGACTACGCAAGGCCGGCGATCCGGCTGTCTGCCCTGATGGAGCAGCCGGTGGTCCACTGGCTCACTCACGATTCGATCGGTCTTGGTGAAGACGGCCCGACTCATCAACCGGTCGAGCAGCTCGCCTCGCTCCGCGCGATCCCCCAGCTCGATGTAATCCGGCCAGCCGACGCCAACGAAGTGGCTGAAGCCTGGAGGGTGATCATGGCGCGCAAGGAGCAGCCGACCGCGCTGATCCTAACCCGCCAGAACGTGCCGGTCATCGACCGTGAAAAGTACGGTCCGGCTTCGGGGCTTGCTCAGGGTGGCTATGTCCTCGCCGACTGTGAAGGTGAGCCTGAAGTTATCCTGATCGCCACCGGCAGCGAGGTTCATATCGCACTCGAAGCCCACGAGATGCTCGTGATCGAAGGCGTTCGCTCGCGCGTCGTAAGCCTTCCCTCGTGGCACATATTCGACTCTCAGGGCGAGGAGTATCGCGAGTCGGTTCTGCCTTCCTCCGTAACAGCGCGGGTAGCAATTGAACAGGCGTCGACCATGGGCTGGGAGCGCTATGTCGGTGATGCCGGCACGGTGATTGGTATGACCAGCTTTGGAGCCTCTGCCCCGTTCAAGGACCTCCAGAAACTCTTTGGCTTTACTCCCGACCGGGTGGTCGAGGTAGCCAGGGACCAGATCGCCGGAGCGAACTGAACCAGTGACTGGGCCCGAGGAGACTTCCGCCTGGAAGAACCTCGCGAGCCATCATGAGCAGGTTGCCAACACCCACCTGAGGGATCTCTTCCGGGATCAGCCTGGGCGCGGCGAGACCGATCCGGAATCCCCGCCGTCGCCGGACAGTCTTGTCGCCGAGGACGCCGGGCTCTACTTCGATTACTCGAAGAACCGAATAACCACGGAAACCCTGCCACTGCTGGCTGTTCTTGCCGAGCAGACAGAAATGCCAGCCCGCCGCGAGGCAATGTTTACCGGGGAACGCATCAACGCCTCCGAAGACCGCTCAGTGCTCCATGTCGCATTGCGGATGCCGGCCAACCGCTCGCTTGTTGTGGAGGGTGTCGACGTTGTCAGGGAAGTCCACGCAGTTCTGAAGCGGATGGCTGCCTTTTGCGAGGATCTGCGCGGCGGACGGTGGCTCGGCCACACCGGCAAGCCGATCCGCAACGTGGTCAACATCGGTATCGGAGGTTCTGACCTCGGTCCGGTCATGGCATATGAAGCCCTCAAGGGTTATTCGATGAGGGATCTGAACTTTCGCTTCGTCTCCAACGTGGATGGCACTGACTTCGTCGAGTCCACCCGTGACCTCGACCCAGCAGAGACGATATTCATCATCTGCTCCAAGACCTTCACCACACTCGAAACCATGACCAATGCCCGAACGGCTCGCGAATGGAGTCTGGCGGGACTTGGGGGTGACCAGGCTGCGGTTGCCAGACACTTCGTCGCCGTCTCGACCAACGCCCAGGGCGTCTCGGATTTCGGCATTGATACTGAGAACATGTTTGGTTTCTGGGACTGGGTAGGAGGTCGCTATTCGATGGACTCAGCAATCGGGCTTTCTACGATGCTGGCGATCGGCCCTGACCGCTTTCAGGACATGCTCGACGGCTTCCACGAGATGGACGAACATTTCCGTGAGGCTCCCCTGACCCGCAACCTTCCGGTAATCCACGGGCTACTGAGCCTCTGGTACCGGAACTTCTTCGGAACGCAGACTCAGGCCGTGCTGCCCTACAGCGAATATCTGAACCGCTTCCCGGCCTACCTGCAGCAGTTGACCATGGAGTCGAACGGGAAGAGCGTGACGATCGCAGGCGAGCGGGTTTCCTGGCAGACCGGCGCCATATTCTGGGGTGAACCCGGAACCAACGGTCAGCACTCTTTCTACCAGCTGATCCACCAGGGAACTGAGCTGATTCCGTGTGACTTCATCGGGTTCACCCACGCCCTGGAACCGCTGGGTGATCATCAGGATCTGCTGGTTTCCAACGTATTCGCCCAGGCAGAGGCCCTGGCCTTCGGCAAGACTGTCGAGGAGCTCCGGTCCGAGGGCGTCGCCGAGCAGCTCATACCCCACAAGACCTTTGAGGGCAACCGTCCGACAAACACGATCATGGTTGACCGACTGACCCCGAGGTCACTCGGCGCACTGGTCTCCTTCTACGAGCACTCGGTCTTCACCCAGGGTGCGGTCTGGGGGATCGACTCTTTCGACCAGTGGGGAGTCGAACTCGGCAAAGCACTGGCCCAGAAGATAATCCCAGAGCTGGAGTCAAAAGACGAACCGGACCTCAGTCACGACGGCTCCACCTCCAGTTTGATCCGTCGCTACCGCCGGGCCCGGGAGCTCCCGTGAGTCCCGTGAGTGACTATGACGTCTTACGTCAGACTCAGGGGAGCTTGGCCGAGGCGCCTGCTGCTTCACTCAGTGCCTGCGCGCGGTCTGTGCGCTCCCAGGTGAAGTTCTCGTTGCTGCGCCCGAAGTGCCCGTAGGCGGCCGTATCACGGTAGATGGGCCGGTGCAGGTCAAGGTACTTCCGGAAGGCACCGGGCCTGAGGTCAAACTCGTCGGTAACGATCTTTGAAAGCTGGAAATCGGGCAGTTTGCCTGTGCCAAAGGTCTCGACCATGATTGAGATCGGACGGGCAACTCCGATCGCATAGGCGACCTGAACCTCACAGCGTTCAGCCAGCCCTGAAGCCACTACATTCTTGGCAGCGTACCGGGCTGCATAGGCGGCCGAGCGGTCGACTTTGGATGGGTCCTTGCCGGAAAATGCCCCGCCGCCATGGCGGGCCGCTCCGCCGTAGGTGTCGACGATGATCTTGCGTCCGGTCAGCCCCGCGTCCCCGACCGGTCCACCGATCACGAAAATTCCAGTCGGGTTGACCAGCATGCTTTCGTAGAGGGCACTCGGGTCGAACAGGTTACCGTAGCCTTCGCTCAGAACCGGCACGACAACGTTTTCCCAGAGATCAGGGCGCAGCGTACCTTCGTTATCGACGCCTTCATCGTGCTGGGTGGAGATCAGCACCTGCTCAATCGCAATCGGACGCCCATCCAGGTAACGAACAGTCACCTGGGTCTTGCCATCGGGCCGCAGGTAGTCGAGAGTCCTGTTCTTGCGCACAATCGCCAGCCGCTCCGAGAGCCGGTGGGCAATCTGAATCGGCATCGGCATCAACTCCTCGGTTTCCGAGGTGGCGTAGCCAAACATCATTCCTTGATCGCCCGCGCCAACAGCGTCGATTTCATCCGAGGATCCACCGATCCGGACTTCAATCCCCTCGTCGACACCTTGGGCAATGTCAGCAGACTGCTTGTCAAGTGCTACCAGCACAGCGACGCTGTTCCCGTCGTATCCAACCTCACCGTTGTCGTAGCCAATTTCACAGATCGCCTCACGCACCAGATCGGTTACATCGATCCGTGCGTCTGTCGAAAGCTCCCCTGAAATCAATGCCATCCCAGTGTTGACAAGCGTCTCGCAGGCAACCCTGGAATCCGGATCCTGTGCGAGACAGGCGTCAAGGATCGTGTCGGAAACTATGTCAGCGATCTTGTCCGGATGGCCTTCAGTTACCGACTCTGAAGTAAACAGATGCTCGCCTTCAGCAAGCTCGGGGGCAGCGTTCTTTGACGACTCCATTCTCGGCAGCCTATTCACCTAATTCGAAGAACGGCTTCGAGGGACGTAGTCGATGACCAGTGGCACTCCCTCGAGACCGTAGGCATCGCGAAGCCGGTTTTCCAGGTGGTATGCCCAATCCCTGAAAATCAGCCTTCGATCATTGACCTGGATTGAGAATCGCGGCGGACTGACCTCTATCTGGGCGGCATAGAGAAGTTTGAGCCGACGTCCGCGACGTGATGGAGGCGGAGTAGTGGTGACCACCTCTGCGATGAAGCGGTTGAGCGCTGGCGTCGGAATGCGCTGGGCAGCCCGATCAGCAAGTTCAGCGGCACGGGAAAGCAGGCTGGCAACGTTGCGCCCGGTCTTGGCCGAGCAGGTAACTACATCGGGGCGCAGTCGCATCTTGCGGGCAACCCTGGCTCTGGTGTCGTCGATGTCTGCTTCGGTGACATCCCACTTGTTCATAACCATCAGAGTGGCGCAGCCGGCCTTCATCGCGATCTCCCCAACCTTCAGATCCTCGGAGCGGACTCCCTCGGAGGCATCGCAGACGATAATCGCCACATCGGCTCGCTCGATGGCCCGCTCGGAGCGAAGCTGGGCGTAGTGATCGACCGTACCCGCAACCTTTGATTTGCGCCTCAGGCCCGCTGTGTCAACCAGCACGATTCTGCGGCCGTCAACCTCGACTTCAGTATCAATCGCATCGCGCGTGGTGCCGGCCACATCGGAGACGATCACCCGGTCGTCACCGAGCATCCGGTTGACCAGCGATGACTTGCCGACGTTGGGTCGGCCGATCACCGCCACTCTGACGCTACCGTCGTCCTCAATGCGAGGAGACCGGTCCCCCAGTGCTTCGACGATGCGGTCCAGCAGGTCACCGCTTCCCATCCCGTGGGTCGCTGACACCGGATAAGGCTCCCCCAGGCCAAGAGCATGAAATTCCGCCGCTCCGTACTGATCTTCGGCTCTGTCTGATTTGTTGACAACGAGAATCACAGGAACGGGCGAGCTCCTCAATCTCCGGGCCATGTCGGTGTCTCCGGAACGCATCCCTGATTTGCCATCGGTGACCAGCACGATGGCATCGGCCTCCTCCATTCCGAGCCGCGCCTGACGCTGGATGTCAGTAGCCATTTCAGATTCGTCGTCAAGGTCGATTCCACCGGTATCGAGCAGATCAAATTCACGACCGTTCCAATCACAGCGAACTCGCTTACGGTCTCGTGTGACACCGGCCTCGCTGTGAACCACGGCCTCGCGGCCACCGGCCAGCCGATTGACAAGGGTGCTCTTGCCGACATTAGGGAAGCCGACTACTGCCACGGTGGGAACCGAATTCACGTTCAGACCATCCCGCGATCACGGGCCAGTGAAGTCACCTGTCCGACAACTGCTTCTAGGCTGAGGTCAGAAGTGTCAATCTCGACCGAATCGTCGGCTGCCCTGAGAGCACCATGCTCGCGATCCGTGTCGCGCCGGTCACGCTCAAGCTGAGCGGCAAGAATCTCATCAGGATCACCACCGGTCTGCTCCGCCCTGCGTTTCGCTCGGACCTCCGGGCTTGCCGTCAGGAAGACCTTGAGTGGCGAGTCCGGACTCACCACAGTGCCGATATCGCGCCCCTCAGCCACGTAGCTGCCGGCTGCGATCAGCCGCCCCTGCTCTCTGACCATCGCCGCGCGCACCCCCTCATGGACGGCCGCCTTCGATGCCGCCTCTGTGACTCGAGGCGTCCGCAGGTCATCGGAAACGTCCACGCCATCAATCAAGACGGCGTTGCTCTCGAAGGAGATTTCGATCGATTCGGCGGTAGAGGTCGCTTCCCCCGACTTCTCAGGGTCTGCCCCCCACTCCAGACAGGTAAGGGCGACGCAGCGATACATGGCCCCGGAGTCCAGGTAGGTGAACCCCAGTTCTTCCGCGACAGCCCGGGCCACACTGGACTTGCCAGCGCCGGCTGGACCGTCGATAGCGATTACCAATTCGACCTTCCAGTCGTGATGTCGGGAGTTCCGTTCATCGGAGATGGCATGGTACGCGGAATCGTCAAAGGGGCTGGACCCCGTTTGGATACGTGGCAAAATAGGATCCTGCGATGCGCGTCCAGACCCCCGGCCCCGGCCCTCTGTTTCCGGACGACGGCTCTCTCCTCCAGCGGTTGAGCAGAAGAGTGATCGGAATCACAGCTGAACTGACGATTTTCGTGGTCATGACCCTGCTGTCACCGCTGATCATGCTGGTCGCGGCCATGGTGGACATGAGTTTGTGGATCACCCAGCGAAAGCCCTGGGTTTATGTGCGGCTCCTACCCACTCTCTGGGTCTTCCTTTTCGGAGAGCTTGAAGGTCTTGTCAAGCTGCCATTCATCTATGTCCTCACCGGAGGTCCCTTCGGCACGGGATCAATCCGCCGACGTCGCTGGATCTACGTGCTTCGGGTCCGCTGGGCCCGCAACCACCTCGGTACTGTGCGCTTCCTCTTCGGCATGAAATTTGAGCTCGAGGGCCTCGAATTGACTAATCAGGGCCCGTACATTCTGATGCTCCGCCACGCCAGCATCCTCGACAACCTGATCGGCGATGTGTTTATCGGCCATAACTCGGGAATTGGCATCCGATACGTGATCAAACAGGAGATCCGCTCCGTGCCGGTGATCGATATCGGTGGCCGCTGGATCCCAACCGTCTTCATCAAACGGGGGTCACCGGATCCGGATACTGAGATCAAGGCTGTGCGCCGCCTGACCCACGACATGAGTCCGGGAGAGATTCTCGCCATTTACCCGGAAGGCACCCGACCCACCCCGCGAAAGATCGCCCGGGCGCAGCAGGTAATTGCCGAGCGCCAGCCCGAAATCGCGCCGTTCGCAGACAGGCTCAACCACCTGCTTCCGCCGCGACTGGGCGGACCGCTTGCCCTGATTGACGAAGCCACCGCCGGCACCGACATCGTTTTCTGTGCTCATTACGGTTTTGACGGTATTCGCACCGTCGCCGACATACGAGCGGGGGTTCTTGTCGGCAGAACAGTCCGAATCCGTTTCTGGCGCTACCCGGCGGGGGACCTTCCTCAAGGCGACACCGCTCGCACCCAGTGGCTCTACGACCGCTGGCAGATGCTCGACGACTGGGTCGGCGAACAGATCGCAGCGTCCAGGTCTTCAGCCTGACAAAGCTCAGCTGATCCGAAGGAGGTCAGCCTCAAACCCGGGATAACTGACCGAAGCGGCCGCCATGTTGACCACTTCGACGCCCTCGCGGCTGGCGATTCCGGCAATCGCCCCGAGCATCGCGATCCGGTGGTCGCCATGGGAATCAATCGTCCCACCGCGCAGCGACCCGGTACCTGAGATTCTCATGCCATCTGCGGTCGCCTCTATCTCTGCCCCAAGCAGGGCGAGGGCGTCAACCACCACTGCGATCCGGTCAGACTCCTTGCGCTTCAACTCCTCTGCGTCGGCGATCACGGTCTCACCTTCTGCAAAACATGCCGCCAGGGCGACCAGGGGCAGTTCATCAATTGCCAGCGGGATATCCGCGCCTTCTACCCTGGTTCCCCTCAGCCCCGCAGAGCTGACAGTGATTCGACCGATCGGCTCCCCGGCATCTTGAGCGCTGTCCGACTGTTGCTCGACCTCAATTTCCGCGCCCATTCGCTTGAGGATGTTCAGGATGCCGGTACGGGTCGGGTTGACCCCGATCCGGTCAAGAACCAGTCTCGAACCAGGAACGATCAGGGCTGCCACGATGAAGAACGCTGCAGAAGAAATATCAGCCGGGATCTCAACCAGATCCAGCCTTAGCGCGGGAGTCGGCCAGACCGTGACCCGACCGTCGCCGCGCTCCAGCTTGGCTCCAGCCGCTTCAAGCATCACTTCGGTGTGATCGCGGGTAGCGAGGGGCTCAATAACCGTCGTTGGCCCATCAGCCCTGAGGCCGGCGATCAGCAGGCAGGACTTCACCTGGGCGCTTGCCACGGGCAGTTCGTATTCGATTCCACGCAAGCGGCGACCGTCGATCCTGATCGGCGGAAAGCGGCCATCGGTTACCTCTATTTCTGCCCCCATCAGCCGAAGGGGGTCGGCAACCCGGTCGACCGGGCGTCGGCGGATTGAAGCGTCGCCGTCCATCCTCCACAGCCCGCCGTCATATCCGGCGATCCAGCCCGGCAGCAGCCTCATGAGCGTGCCGGCGTTGCCGACGTCAATCCGACCGAGACTGCGCGGCCCACCGGGGCCAACGCCCTCTATCGTGAACTCGTCCGGGATGAAATCCCTTGGTTCAGGGTCGAGGAGGGCGCCCAGATTGGCGACCGCGCTGAGTGAGGACCGGGTGTCATCGGAGTCCAGGAAGTTCAGGACCCGGGTCGGGCCGTCCGCGATCGCACCAATGATCGCGGCCCGGTGGGAGATCGACTTGTCTGCCGGGGGCGTGAGCGTGCCAGTCAGTGGACCGGAAGGCTCAAAGCGGGCCACTTCAGACCTCGCCGGCAAGACCGAAAGAGTGGCCAAGCTCAGCGATGCAGTCAGCCGCCCTTGCTGCGTCTTTCTCACCGGCAACCCATACCGAGATTGCGCCTGAACTCATGTCCGGTGCAGGATCGAGAGACATATCGGTGATATTGACGCCCGCTTTGCCGAGCGCCAGCGCCAGTTCAGCCAGCACTCCGGGACGGTTCGGGACAAGCACCCGAAGCTCATGGGTTATCTCGGCTTCTGACTCGCCGGCTGAAAGTGCCGCTCGCTCAGCGGCCGCTGCCGACTGCCAGTCTGTGATCCGGCCAGCATCGGCCGAGGAGATCACCCCACGCGCTTCCTGCAGACCTTCGATGGCGTCATCTATTGCCGCTGTCACCGCCTCGTGATTGGTGCTGAAGATCTCTGCCCAGATGGCGGGGTTCGCCCCGGCAACTCTGGTCGCATCACGAAGACTTGGCGCCAGAGCCCCGAGGCGATCTGTTCCTGGTCTTCCCTGAACCGCGAGCTGATTGGCGAATATATGCGGAAGGTGGCTGACAACCGCCATCGCCTGATCGTGCTCGGCAGCCTCGATCGCCACCGGTCTCGCTCCGAGGCCTTTGACCAACTTCTGAACACGGTCGTAGAGCACACCTGATGTTCCCTCTGTCGGAGTCAGGAACCAACGGGCACCTTCGTAGAGGTCTGCCCGGGCGTTGGCGACACCGGCGGTCTCCGCACCAGCCAGTGGATGCCCGCCGACGAAACGCTGGTCTTCGCCAATCGCCTCGATCAGCTCCTGCTTGGTGGAACCGACGTCAGTCACAACACAATCGGGGCCAGCTGCTGCGAGTGCTGCCTTTGCCATCGCAGCCATCGAGCCGACCGAAGCGCAACAGACCACCACTTCAGCCTCGGCTACAGCCTCCTCTATTGATTCGGCCATGCGATCAGCCGCGCCTTTTTCAATGCACTCGCTGGCACGGTCCGGATTCCTGACGAAACCCGTGACCTCGGCCAGCCCGCGCTCACGCGAAGCCATGCCGATGGAGCCACCAATCAGACCCACGCCGAGGATGGCGAGGCGCAACATGTCAGGCCCGGGAGACCGTCTTGCCAACCACGGCAGCGATCGCCTCAATCTTCGCGGTGAGCTCGCCGAACTCGGAGGTCGGAACCTGCTGGGCAGCGTCGCAGATCGCCTTGTCAGGATCGTTATGGACCTCGACGATGATGCCGTCGGCCCCTGCTGCGACCGCAGCCAGCGACATCGGCTCGACCCAGTCGCGGCGACCTGGTGCGTGGCTCGGATCAACGATTACCGGCAAGTGGGTCTGCTCCTTCAGTGCCGGAACGGCAAGAAGATCGAGAGTGAAACGGTACGCAGTTTCGTAGGTTCGGATCCCGCGTTCACAGAGCATCACATTCTCGTTGCCCTCTTTGAGGATGTACTCGGAGGCCATCAGCAGTTCCTCGACAGTAGCCGAGAGACCGCGCTTCAGGAGCGCAGGTCGCTTCGACTTTCCTACCTCTGAGAGCAGGGAGTAGTTCTGCATATTGCGAGCGCCGATCTGGATCACATCAGCCACTTCAAGCACATCGTCGAGATCACGGAGGTCCAGTAGTTCGGTGACAATCGGAAGGCCAGTTCGCTCCTTGGCCTCGGCCAGCAGGCGAAGCCCTTCACGGCCCAGCCCCTGAAAGCTGTACGGGGAGGTTCGCGGCTTGTATGCCCCGCCACGAAGCATGGTCACGCCTGCGGCCGCCACCGCGTCAGCTGAAGCCAGCATCTGATCGCGATTTTCGACCGTACAGGGGCCAGCCATCAGGGCGAAGTGAGTCCCGCCGACCTTACGGCCACCGATATCGAGGACCGAGTCCTCGCCCTTCTTGAACTGTCGGGAGGCCAGTTTGTACGGCTTGGCAATCGGCACCACTTGATCGACCCCGGGCGTGCCTTCAAGCGAGAGCTGCTGATCCTTGTCCCGGTCGCCGATCGCGCCGATCACTGTGAGCAGCTCGCCCTTTGAGACATGAGCCGTACAGCCGACCTGTTCAACCCTTTCGACCACGCGGGCGATCTCTTCCTCGGTCGCCCCTTCTTTCATCACGATCATCATCTGACTGAATGCCTTTCTTAAGTTGCGAAGACTCTACTTTCAGCGCCGTCTGGAGGACGGTGCGGTGGGACTACAGAGGAGTCCCGGGGTGCGGCGACCGGTGGCTGAGGATTGTGTGCGCTGACCCGAAGCCAGCGTCACCGGACGCCTAGATAAATCGCGGATATGACCAAGAAGCGGCGACAGCGAGCGAATCCGCCGGGCGGATTTTGATCCCGGCTGGCGGGCAGGTGCTCTGCGGCTTCGGCTGCATGACTGACTGTTTTCTATCAGTTGAGCACTCCGGTGTCATGGAATACGTTTGATCGAATCTTCCAGGGCAGTGAGCATCCGGTCGTTTTCCTCGCGGGTGCCATAGGAAATCCTCAACCTGCCAGGGCCGCCGAGGAGCCCGCCGGGGCGGACCACTATGCCTGCTGTGGCCAGATCGTCTACCACCGACTGTTCGATCTCTGGGCCGCTCTTACCGAGAGAGACCCAAGAGAAATTGGCCGCCGTCTCGGTCGTTTCCAAGCCGATCCGGGAGAAGCCGGCCTCTACCCTCTCGCGTTCGGCAATCGACGCGGCAATCTGCTCGTGGATCTCCACCCCGTGTTCCAATGCCTCGTTCGCGGCAGCCTGAGCCAGGGCGTTGACACTGAAAGGCTGGCGGACAGCGTCAACTGCGGCCCTGAATTCAGGCGAGGAAATCGAGTAGCCCACCCGCAGGCCGGCCAGGGAGTGTGACTTGCTGAAGGTCCGGAGGACAACCAGATTGTCGAACTCCTCAACAAGCTCAATTGATCTGGCCGGGTCATCGCCCTGCTGGAACTCAATGTAAGCCTCATCCAGGATCACGGTGACCTGCGGCGGCACCTGCTCCAGGAAAGACTTCACCTCCGAAACCGGCAGGTAGGTGGCGGTCGGATTATTCGGGTTGCAGAGCAACACCAGGCGGGTCTCGGGAGTGATCGCTGCGAGCATCGCCTTGAGGTCGTGGACTTCACCCTCGGCCAGCGGCACTCGGACCTCATCGGCTCCGGACATCGCCGCAAGGTTCGGGTACATGGAAAAGGCTGGCCAGGCGTAGACCACCCCGGCGCCAGGCTCAAGGATCGCCTCACCGGCAGCCAGGAGGATCTCGCAGGAGCCATTGGAGACAGCAATCCGTTCGACACCGACCCCGTGGACCTCTGCCAGCCGACCGCGCAGACGGGTCGCATCCGGGTCCGGATAGCGGTTCATCGAAGTTGCCGCATTATTGATCGCACGCACCACCTGCGGCAGTGGAGGATGAGGCGATTCGTTGGATGCAAGCTGGGCCAGATTCGAATCGGCAACGTCTTCGGCAGTCTGGCCCTTGGGAACACCGGGTGTGTACCCCGGAATCGAGGTCAGTTTCTGGTTGAAAGTTGCGTTCACTTCTAGCTCCTGCGGCCTACTGGGCTGCGTTGAGGTCGGCCCGCAGGCTGCGGGTCTCGCCGAGGTAGACGTGACGGGCATGACGCGAGACCGGGAAGTTGCAGTGGACCATGACCCGGATCACCCTGGCCATGGCGCCGGGGACGGGAATCTCGCGAGCACACATCAGCGGCACCTCGTCGAGACCCATCCCGCGTGCGGCGACTGCCGGAAACTCGGCGTCGAGATCCGGTGTGGTGGTGAAGATCGCACTGATCATCTCCTCCGGAGCGAGTTCGTTCATCTCCATCAGTTCGTGAACCAGCTTCCCGGTTGCCGCAAGTATTGCCTCGGCTGAGTTCTCATCAGCCTGGACCGCTCCGCGCACCGCGACCACTTTTTTCTGGTCATCCATCCTGAGCATCTTTCCAGAGCCGGGCAACTTCGGCCTCGTCAAGAAGCCGCGCCTTGCCGATACCGAGCTTTCCGAGCCTCAGTGAGCCGAAGGAGATCCGCTGGAGTTCAACCACCTCGTTGCCAACCGCCTCAACCATTCTGCGTACCTGGCGATTTCTGCCCTCGCCGATGGTGATGTCGAACGAATCGGTCGCGAGCCGCCTCACTTCGGCCGGAAATGACTTGCCGTCGTCAAGCGCAACCCCGTCCCCCAGTTGCTTCAGGTCGTCGTCACCGATGTCGTTTCGGGTCCTGACCCGGTATGTCTTGGAAACACCGTAGCGCGGGTGAGTAAGCCGGTTGGCGAGTTCGCCGTCGTTGGCGAGCAACATCAGGCCGGTCGAGTCGGCATCGAGCCTCCCCACCGGGTAGAGCCGCGCCGGACTGTCGACCAGATCGACCACAGCCATGCGCTTGCCGGGCTCATCGGCAGTCGAAATCACATCAATCGGCTTGTTGACGATCCAGACTTCGCGTCCCTCCGGCTCCACCGCGTGCCCGTCGAGCCGGATGTCGTCACCGATCTCCACCCCGTGGGCCGGGTCGGTCACCACCTGACCGTGGACCCGGACCCGCCCGGACCCGATGATCTCCTCAGCCTTCCGCCGGGAGGCAACACCTGAATGAGCCAGATATTTGGAGAGCCGCATGCCCGAAACCTACGGCCTCAGTTCAAGCACTGCTCCCGAGCCTAGTTTCCGGCCCGCTGTTCGCCAGCTGCGAGCAGCCTTTCGCGCAGGTCTCGCTCGTCTTCAGGGGTCGGGTCAAAGCGAGTCGGATCGGGCAGTGCATCGAGTCCGTCGAGGCCAAAGACCTTCTCGAACAGAGCCGAGGTTTTGTAGATGGCGGCTCCGAAATGGGATCGACCGGACTCCTCAATCAGGCCACGTTCACTGAGGCTGGAAACCGCCGACTCTGAAGAAACCCCACGGATCCTGGCAATCTCGGGCCTTGAGACTGGCTGAAGATAGGCCACTATCGCCAGGGTTTCGGCCTGAGCCTGAGTGAGGGGCGGGGTCCGGGGCTTGGCCAACAGGCGACGGGCTGCCGCCTCTGTCGAAGGGTCAGTGGCGAGAGTCAGGCCACCGGCAACGCGACGCAGTTGAACTCCCCGGCTCCCTGGATCAAGATCACGCTCAAGCCTGGCGACTGCATCAGCAATCTGGCCGACATCCACCTGGCAGGCCTCGGCGAGGTCAAGTTCGGAGACCGGATGAGAAGAAAGAAAAAGCAGAGCTTCGATTTCCCGGACGGTTGCTTCTAGGTCTGGTTCCATCGTCCTAGCCAGCCCCGGCCACAGAGGCAGACGGAACGAGCCGCCTGACCGTGATCGGTCCGCAGTTTTCACTCTGCTCCCAGACCGCCTCGCCGGTGCTGTAGAGCTCAAGAAGGGCGAAGATCGTGACCGCCTGGGTGAGGCGGTCCTCCCCGCCGAACTCATCGTCAAAATCGAAGCGTGAAAGCTGGGTCAGGGCCGAACGCAGCACCGATAACCGCCGCTGAAGGGAGACTGTGGTCACGATGTGGGAGAGGTCAGGCCGCTCTGGTGGCTGGAGCAGATCCCCAAACGCAGCGGCCAGTTGATCCGGCTCATAAACAGCTTCTGCCGCATCGACGGCAACCCGGCGAAAGTCCGGCGGAAGCGGTGCCGACCGGTACATGTAGCCACGCTGACTTTCGAGGTGGGCTGCGAGTTCATGCCCGGCGTCCCGGTAGCGACGGTATTCCAGCATGCGGGCGACCAGTTCCTCTACAGCCTCCGCCGGCTCCATCTCGGAGAGCTCCTCTTCAACCCCGGGCAGCATCAGGCGTGACTTCAGCTCCAGGAGCGCGGCAATCAGAACCAGGAACTCAGTTGCGACCTCAAGCTCGATTTCACCCTGCTCCTCCAGCCGGGTCACGTAACTGGCCACGACCTCGCCCAGCTCAACTTCGAGCAGGCTGACCTCCTCGCGCAGGACAATCGTCAGGAGAAGGTCGAAAGGCCCGACGAATACGTCGAGATCCAGATCCAGATCGAGGTCAAGTCGGGAAGTCACGCCCGTAGCCTAAAGCTGTCTCCGGTCGGCATTGGGCCAGTTCGCCAGTGGCCGCTCGGAAGACTGCGGGGTCGAAGGGTTGGGCTGCTGGGGCTCGCTCTGCGAAACCAGCCAGGCGCCAAGGAGGATCATGAGGCCGAAAGCGATTATCGCCATCCTGACCGCGAGCTTGGGGCCGGGCATACTCTGTCGCCCCTACACGCACCAGGGACGATTGAGATCATTTCCCACGGCGCGGCTCAACGGGAGGGCGGAACTCCAACGCCCATTGCCGCACGCACATCAGTCAACGTCGCCGAAGCAATCCTGCGGGCCCTGTCGGCACCATCGGCCAGCACCTGCTCCAGAACCTTCGTGTCAGCACGTATCTCTGGATATGCCTCGCGGACCGGAGCAAGGTAGCCATCCACTGCCTCCGCAACGGCTTTCTTGAAATCCCCGTAGCCCTTGCCTTCGAAATCCGCCTCGATCTGCTCTTCGGGGATTCCGGAGGCCACCGCGAGAATGCTGATCAGGTTGCTTATGCCGGCCTTCCCTTCCCCGCGACGTACCTCACTACCGGAGTCGGTCACTGCCGAGCCGAGCTTCTTGTGAATCGCCTTTTCGTCATCGAGCACATAAACCCGGCCGCTGTCGGCACCGACCGTTGTCGACATCTTGCGATCGGGTTCCTGGAGGTCCATGACCTTGGCACCAACAGCCGGTATTCGATGCTCCGGAACGACGAGGGTTTCACCAAAGCGCTCGTTGAAACGGCGGGCGATTTCGCGCATCAGTTCGATGTGCTGACGCTGGTCCTCACCAACTGGAACTTCATCCGCCCGATAGGCGAGTACGTCAGCCGCCTGCAGGACCGGGTAAAAAAAGAGGCCGGCCGAAACGAGTTCGCGCTGGGTCACGGACTTGTCCTTGAACTGATGCATCCGATTGAGGTCGCCGTGGGCGCAGACCGCCCCCAGAAGCCAGGCCAGTTCGGTGTGTTCATGCACATCCGACTGCCGAAAGAGGATGCAGCGCGATGGATCAAGGCCCGCTGCCATCAGGATCGCAGTGGTGTCATAAAGCCGCTCTCGCAACTCCTCCGGGCTGTAAGCCACGGTAATCGCGTGGAGATCAACGATGCAGAAGACGGCCGGCTCGCCGCGTTCCTGGCCCTCGACGTACTGCCGGATAGCCCCGATGTAGTTACCGAGGTGCTTTCGCCCGGTCGGCTGGATTCCGGAGAAGATCTTCACTTCGGCTGGCGGATCACCGGGCTGCGGCTTGCTGCGACTTCGTCCAGCCGTCGCACCGGGGTTGTGTACGGCGCTTCAGCGGCGATCGTTGGATCCGTCTCTGCCTCTTCGAGGATCTTTTCGATCGCATCGGCAAAGGAGTCGAGTACCTCCTTGCTCTCCGTCTCGACTGGCTCCATCATCAGAGCCTCCTCGACGAGTAGTGGGAAGTAGACGGTGGGCGGATGGAAACCGAAGTCTAGCAGGCGCTTCGCAAGGTCCAGCGTCCTGATCCCCAGCTGTTTCTTCATCGGTGCCCCGGAAAGCACGAACTCGTGCATGCAGAGGCGGTCAAAACCGACCGGCAGATATTTGCCAGCCCGTCCTTCCGAGAGCCGGTGCTTGAGGTAGTTCGCGTTCAGGACCGCGAGTTGCGACGCTTCGCTGAGCCCGTCACCGCCGAGACTGAGAATGTAGGCGTAAGAGCGAACAAAGACCCCGAAGTTGCCCTGGAAACCGCGCATACGCCCGATTGACTTCGGTCTGTCTTCATCGAGATCGAATTTCCAGCCGCCCTCCCCGTCAGCCACCTTGACGACCTGCGGTCTGGGTATGAACGGCTCAACACGCTCCGAAACTGCAATCGGGCCGGCACCGGGTCCGCCGCCGCCGTGAGGCTGAGAGAAGGACTTGTGCAGGTTCACGTGGACTATGTCGAAGCCCATATCGCCCGGCCGTGCCTGTCCCATGATCGCGTTCAGGTTGGCGCCGTCGTAGTAGAGCAGGCCCCCAACATCGTGGACCATTCCAGCTATCTCGACGATGTTGCTGTCGAAGACTCCCAGAGTGTTCGGGTTGGTAAGCATCAGACAGGCGACGTCTCCGTCAACTTTCGAGCGCAGGTCTTCGATATCGACCCCGCCCGACTCGTCGGTCGCAACCTTGACCACCTCGTAGCCAGCCATCGAAACCGATGCCGGATTAGTCCCGTGAGCGGTGTCGGGTGTTATCACCTTGCGCGGGTTGCGACCACGATCGTCGTGGTAGGCCCTGGCCAGAAGCAGCCCAGCAAGTTCTCCCTGAGAACCGGCCGAGGGCTGAAGGCTGACATGAGGCAGCCCGCAGACCTCTGCGAGGGACCCTTGAAGCAGGTACATCAATTCGAGCGCCCCCTGGGAGTCCTCAGGCTCTGCTGCCGGGTGAAGCCTCGCGTTGCCAGGCAGGGCCGCCACCCTTTCGTTGAGTCGCGGGTTGTACTTCATGGTGCAGGAGCCGAGTGGATACAGGCCCGTATCGAGGTCGAAGTTCCTGCGGGAAAGTCTGTTGTAATGGCGAATGATCTCTGGCTCGGAAATCTCGGGCAGCTCCGCCGGCTGCTCTCGGAGCAGCCTCGCAGGGACGAGCTGGTCGATTGGTGTCTCCCCGACTCCGCTCGGCGGCAGTTGAGCAGCCCGGCGACCAGGAACTGACTTCTCAAAAATAGTCTCAGCCCGATCGGCCTGCTGCGGAGTCTCTGTGAGCGTGATCGGGCTCATGAGGCCAACTTGAGCCGCGGCTCCGAAACACTGTCAGAGGTGGCTCCCGCAGTTTCGGTGGAACCGTCGGCCCCTGCTGCAGCCGAGGCGGCACCGGAACCCGCCGCTGCGCTTCGCTCCAGGGCCGAGCACAGCCACTCGATATCGCTTACGTCACGCTGCTCTGTCAGGGCTACAAGAAAGCTGTCTTCGTATTCCGGATAGTCGCGACCCAGCGGGTACACCTGCAGCCTCGAACCCGTCGCGTCGGCACCGGACCTGAGCGCCTCTACCGGGACTGAAGTCGAGCGCACAGCGAACTCGCGGATGACGGGAGCATCATGCAGCAGTTCAAAACCTTCAATCGAAGCGATTCGACGCCGGGCGAAGTCGGTTCTGCGGGCGAGCATCTCCCCGATTTCGACGAATCCGGCCTTGCCAAGCCAGGAAAGGTGTATCACTCCGGCGAGGGCGTTCAGGGCCTGTGAAGTGCAGATGTTGCTGGTCGCCTTCTCCCGGCGGATGTGCTGCTCTCGGGTCTGGAGGGCAAGCACGAAGCCGCGTCGGCCATCGAGGTCTTCCGTCTGCCCGGCGATGCGACCGGGCATTTTGCGCAGGTATTCCTCCCTGGCACAGAAAAAGCCGAAGGAAGGACCGCCGAAGTCGAGCCGGTTACCGAGCGGCTGGCCCTCACCGAAGGCGATGTCAGCACCGCATTCACCGGGCGGCTTCAGCACGCCGAGAGTCATCGGGTCTACCGCAACTACCACCAGGGCGCCCCGGGCGGAGGCGAACTCGCCAAGTCTGGCGATGTCCTCGACGGAACCGAGGAAGTTGGGGTTCTGAAGGAAGACGGCAGCGGTGTCATCTCCGATCTCCGCCTCGAGCAGGGCAGGGTCGGTCAGACCGTCCTTGAGGCCGACTTCCGTCAGGTCGGCGCCGAAGCCGACCGCATGTGTGGCCAGGGTCTCCCGACTGTGAGGATGTACACCCCGCGAAACAATCAGTCCGCTTCGGCCAGTGACCGCCATAGCGAGATAAGCCGCGGAGGCAGCGGCCGAAGGGCCCTCGTAGAGGCCCGCGTTCGACACGGGCAGGCCTGTGATTTCCGACATTGCGGTCTGGAACTCGAACATCACCTGAAGCCCTCCCTGGGAAACCTCGGGCTGGTACGGCGTGTACGGGGTCAGGAACTCGGACCGGCTGGTGATCGCGTCAACTATCGCCGGGACGTAATGGTCGTACATTCCAGCCCCCAGAAAACCCGGTTCGCTGTCGGGATCACGATTCTTCGCGGCCAGTTCGGCCATTCGGGAGTAGACCTCGGATTCACTCAACCCGTCTTCGAGCGCGAGTGGGCGCCCCAGTCTTACCTCTTCCGGAACCTGATCAAAAAGCTCTTCGATGGAGCCGACGCCGATTGCGTCGAGCATCGCCTCCCTGTCCTGCTCCGTGGCTGGTGTGTATCCGGCCATCGATCTACTCCAGAGACGCCGCGTAGGTGGCCGAATCCAACAACGCATCAACCTCGGCCGGGACGCTCAGCCTGATCTTGACCATCCAGCCGGTCTGGTACGGATCGGCGTTCACCGCCTCCGGGGCATCAGCGAGGCTTTCGTTTACCGCGATCACCTCACCCGAGAGCGGAGCAATAACGTCGGAAACAGCCTTGACGGACTCAACCTCGGCATATGGCTGATCCTTGCTTACCTCAGATCCGACCTCGGGGCCGTCGTAGAACACGACTTCGCCGAGGGCGTCCTGCGCGTACCAGGTGATTCCAAGCGTGGCCTCATCCCCCTCAATGCGGGCCCAGTCGTGCTCCGGGTGGTAACGGAGGTCTTCTGGGTAGCTTGGCTCGGACATCGTCAGGTCTCCTGTTTTTCCTTCGGGTAAAGAGGTCTTGAGCTTACGCGGGCCGTCCGACGCTTTCCGCGCACATCGACTTCCAGCATCGTGCCGGGAGTCGCCAGTTCGCTCCTGATGTAGGCCATGCCGACTCCGGCGCCAAGCGATGGAGAGAAAGTCCCGCTGCTGACCTCACCGACCGTCTCCTCCCCGTGGAGCATCTGATTTCCGGCTCGCGGAATGCCTTCGCCTTCGATCGCGAAGGGGATCAGGGACTGATCGGTGCCGTTCGCCCTCAGAGCGGCAACGCGCTCGCAGCCGATGAAGCCGGTTGACTCGACGCAGGCCCAGCCGAGGCCGGCCGAGATCGGGTCCGTCCCGGTAGAGAGATCGTTGCCGTGAAGGTGGTAGCAGGCCTCCAGCCTCAGAGTGTCCCTTGAGCCCAGCCCACAGGGCACGATTCCGGCGTCGAGCAGTTCCGCCCAGATAGCTGGAGCGATTTCGGGATCGATCAGCAATTCAACCCCTTCCTCACCGGTGTACCCGGTACCGCAGATGATCGCCGCCCGTCGGCCGATCTGATGTGAGTTCACTTTCATCCGGTCCGGCAGTTGCAGATGGAGCTGCTCGGAGAGGATTCGCCTCGCGTTCGGACCCTGTACCGCCAGCATCGCAAAGTTCTCACAGGCATCACGAACGTGGACCTCAAAGCCACGCGAAACAATCCCGAAATGGAGGAGGTCGGTCTGATGATTACCTGCGTTGGTCACGACCAGGTAACGGTCTCCGCCCAGCCGGTAGACCAGCAGGTCGTCCACCACACCCGCCTCGTCGTTCAGGAGAAGGGAGTACTGCGCGCCACCGACCTCAATCTTCGAGACATCGTTGCTGAGAAGCCGCTGCAGACAGGCGAGAGCTCCTGGCCCCTCAACCTCGATCTGACCCATGTGGGAGACGTCGAAGATTCCTGCGTGGGTTCGAACCGCGACGTGCTCTTCCCGGATACCGTCGTAGTAGACGGGCATCTGCCACCCCGAAAAGTCGACCATCTTCGCCCCGGCTTCAAGGTGAAGTGCGTGGAGGGGAGTAGTTCGAAGTTGCGTCTCGGGTGTGCTCACTTGACCAGCTTAAGGCAGCGGGCGCTCCGCCAACCTTCAGGACTCCGCTGAATGTCGGTCGAACTCAGTCCTGCAGGAACGGAGGTACTTCTATGTCTGCTTCGCCAATCTGAAGGTCATTCAGATCGGTATCGCCGGTAACACGCTTGCGGCTCTCGTAGCGGCGACGAACCCTCTGTGGCGAGCGCGCCAGCAGTTCAAACCCCTCGAAGCCGGTCGCGATAACGGTGACCCGGACTTCGTCGTCCAATGACCGATCAACGACCGAGCCGAAAATGATGTTGGCGTTCGGGTCAGCCTCTTCCTGAATCAGCTGGGCAGCCTCGTTGACCTCGAAGAGACCGAGCTCCTCCGGGCCGGTGATGTTCAGCAGCATGCCGGTGGCACCCTTGATCGACTCCTCGATCAGCGGTGAGGTGATTGCCGCTTTGGCTGCCTCGAGGGCGCGGTTCTCTCCCTGGCCCACACCCACGCCCATCAGTGCAGAACCAGCGTCACGCATGATTGTGCGCACATCAGCGAAGTCGAGATTGATCAGGCCGGGGATGGTGATCAGGTCGGTAATGCCCTGAACCCCCTGTCTGAGAATGTCGTCGGCCATCTTGAAGGCATCCAGCACACTGGTACGGCGTTCGACCGCGTGGAGGAGCTTTTCGTTCGGCACGATGATCAACGTGTCAACGTTGTTTCGAAGCTTTTCAATGCCCTCCATCGCCTGCTGCATACGCCTCTTGCCTTCGAACTCAAATGGTTTGGTGACAGCACCGACGGTCAGTGCGCCGATCTCCGCCTTGGCAATCTCGGCAATCACGGGAGCCGAACCGGTTCCGGTTCCTCCGCCTTCGCCAGCCGTAACAAAGACCATGTCAGCACCCTTCAGGGCTTCCTTGATCTCGTCGCGGGTTTCGGCCGCAGCACCGGCTCCGACCTCGGGCCGACCTCCGGCGCCGAGGCCTCGCGTGAGCTCCTCGCCGATCGAAATCTTGATGTCCGCATCGCAGGCCTGGAGAGCTTGAGCGTCAGTATTCACTGCGATGAACTCGACTCCGCGTATTCCGGCGTCGACCATCCTGCTGACTGCGTTGGTTCCTCCGCCGCCGCATCCGACGACCTTTATTACCGCTAGATAAGTGCTTTCCATCTTTCCGTCCCGATCGTGTTGCGTGAGTTGAAGTCTGTCTTGAGTTGAAGCGCTGATGCGTGAGTTGAAACCGAGTTGAGCGTCCCCCGAGCCAAACCTTCAGTCCTGCTTCAGGGTTCGAAGGACTTGGGGCCCCTCGCAAATTCCGCTGGAAGTAAGGCATACATTCGCACATATCAACGGTTTGCAGGGTAGGCTGCAACAGGTCTTTCTCAAGCCTTACTTGAGTGTTTGGCTACCCTCAAGTTGTGATTGAGGTTGAGGGTCTGTCCAGAGGCGTGGGGCGCTCTGATAGCCAGCAGCCCTGTATCCGAGCCGTATCCGGGTTTACTGAAAGTGCTTCTACCGACCCGCCGTAGCACCGAAAAGAACGCCTATCCCGATTCTGCAGGCTCCTGCCCACTCCCGACCGCCGGCCTCATCGGGACTGTCAGATCCACATAACCGATGTCACTCAGTTCCGGATCCGCAATGACGGTCGCTGCCGCCCTCCACTTTTCCGAGGATTTCGCCGGGGCGCCGAACAGCAGAACGAGTCCGTTGGAGAGGGTGACCTGGACCCCGTTCCCAGTCCTGTCGCTGCGTTCAATGTAAGTCTTCAATTCCGTGGGAGCCGCACCGAGGATGATCGCCTGATCCAATGCGATGCCCTTGAGGCGACCTCTTTCGGGCGGTTCCCCGTCACCGATAAGGGGAAGGGATTCGACCTGATCGCCTGGCGAGCCAAGCACGGTGCCGTCCGAAGCGATCAACAGGGCCTTTTCGTCTTCACCAAAGACAGAGCCGTCCTCTCGCTGCTTGACGATGACGGTTGCGCCGTTGGGAAAGTCGGCTGTGATCGTCGCTGACTGAACCCGGGGGAAGCGGGACATCTCTTCGTCAAGGATCTCCTGCTTCATGTGGAGAGTCGTCATCTCCCCCGCCGCCAACTCGATCGCATCTGCGACCTGCCTGCCCTCGACCGAGCCGGTTTCGAGTCCGCGGATCTCAAGGTCGCGGATCTCGACGACATTCAGATCCCGAAGGACGAACCAGAAGAGCCCCAGAAGGCTCACTGAAAGGATCAGCAGGCCTGTCAGGGCAAACGTCAACCTGCGGCGGCGGCGCTCGCGAAGTGCGGCCAGTTCCATCGTTCGCCGGACGGCTGACCGCTGCTCAGCCAAGGTCCCGCTCTCCGGCCTGATCCGGATCAACGCCATCGGGCGACGACTCGACCGATTCCTGCAGCTCCGCAGGCCACTCGACCTCACCCATGACCTGAACCTCTGGTTCGAGGGTGACGCCAAACTCATCCCTTACTCTGCGCCTGGCGGCTGACATGACGGCAATCACATCGGCGGTGCTTGCTTCGCCCATGTTGTCGACGAAATTGGCGTGCTTCTCCGAAAGCCTCGCTCCGCCGATGGTCATGCCCCGGCAGCCAGCAGCATCGAGCAACTGTCCGGCACTGCGACCCTCTGCCCGAGGGTCTTCCGGATTCTTGAAAGTGGAACCGAAGGTCTTGATGCCTGACGGCTGGGCCTCACGGCGCCAGGCGCGCATTTCGGCCAGCCGCTGCTTGATTGCCTCGCTGGTGTCTTCAGTCAGGGAGAAGAACACCCGAGAGACCACCTGGCCTTCGGTCAAATTCGAGTGGCGATAGGAAAGGCCGAGTTTGTCCGGCTCGACGGTCCCCACTCCGGAGGCCGAGCAGATCTCGACCCGCTCAAGAACATCGACGAGCCGCCCACCGTAGGCGTTGGCGTTCATCCGGACCGCCCCACCGGCTGTACCGGGAATGTTCACGCCGAACTCAAGACCGGCGAGGCCCCAGCTGGCAGATTTAGCCGCGACCGAAGGTAACCGGGCACCCCCTCCGCAAACTAAGCTCGTACCGCTCCGCTCAACTTCGGTCAGATCACCGGCGAGCTTCAGCGCGAGCCCCCGGAAACCGTCGTCAGAGACCAGAAGGTTGGAGCCGGAGCCGATCACACCGACCCTGATTTCATTCAGATCAGCCCAGTTCAGCAGATCAACCAGCAGCCCGGTGGAATCAGGCGCGGCGAAATAGTCGGCATTCCCACCAGTCCTCACGGTAGTCAAACGCCACAAAGGGTGGTCGACTTCGACGCCGGGTGGAGGGTTCGGGAGGCTGTCGGTTGTGGTCGTGCTCACTCTGAAACCCTCGACTCGCGCGAATCAACGAGTCGATCGGAAAGCTCGGTGATATCGCCGGCTCCAACCGTGACGAGTATGCGACCCGGGGCGAGCAGGCCCTCGATCGCCCGTTCGGCAGCGTCCAGATCCGGGGCCCACCAGGTTCGGGTCGGTCCCTGCCTGTCGGTGGTCGCCCTGAGAACGTCCATCCCACTTACTCCTTCCAGCGGGCCAACCGGCTCCTCACGGGCAGGGTAGACATCGAGGACTACCACTTCATCAGCCAGGGCCAGAGCAGAGCCAAAAGCCGAGCTGAAGGCCTTTGTCCGCGAGTAGAGGTGGGGCTGGAAGGCCACGATCAGGCGGTCAGGGTAGAGACCGCGCAGGGCGGTAAGCGATGCCTCCACCTCGGTTGGGTGGTGGGCGTAATCGTCGTAAATCCGGGTACCGCGCGCATCTCCCTTGTACTCAAGTCGGCGTTTCACGCCTGGGAAGCCGGCCAAGGCAGCGGCGGTGGCATCCGGGTCGACCCCGACTGCCTGAAGCGCAGCAATCGCAGCCCGAGCGTCGAGCAGGTTGTGATCGCCGGGGACCAGCAACGAGATTTGATCCGGGCCGGGCCGGGCGAGGTCAAAGCTGATGCGCTCCCCGGGAGCTTTGATCAGCCCGAAGGGTTCAACCACGATCTCAGCCTTGCCCGCGAAGGTCTCGAACGCTTCCCGCAGCTCAGCCAGGCCGCTCCATCGGGAGTGGTGGTCCATCTCGATATTGGTGACCACGGCTACCTCGGGATTCAGGACCAGAAAGCTTCCATCACTCTCATCGGCCTCGACCACCACCCACTCGCCTTCGCCCCAGCCACTGTTCGCAGCCGCTCCACCTGGTCCAACCCCGGGGAGCTCTCCGCCGATGAAGAAGGCTGGATCCATCTTCAGCTCTCGCATGGCCCAGACCAGCATTCCTGTTGTCGTTGTCTTTCCGTGGGTTCCGGCAACGGCGATCGTGCGCCTGACCCCACAAAGTTCGGCGAGCAAATCGGAGCGATGGAGCACGCGTCGACCATCTTTGCGAGCCAGTGCCAGCTCAGGATTGTCGGGCACGATTGCAGTCGAGACGACGACTTCGGCGCCGTCAGGGAGGTTTGCCTCATCGTGGCCGACGGTCACCGCTACCCCGGCATCCTCGACTCGCTTGAGATACGACGAGCTCAACCGGTCGCTTCCCGAAACCGATGCTCCTAGTTGATGACAGACAAGTGCCAGGCCGCTCATGCCAGCTCCGCCAACCCCTATGAAGTGCAGCTGCCTTCCGTTCCAGTCCGTGGCCATCACTCGACGCTTTCCGGGAATGACCCGACTGGTTCGGACGAACCGGATCGATCGCCCGCGGGTTCAGACTTTCCAGCGGCGGCCATTATCTGGTCAGCGATCATGCGGGCAGCGTCGGGCATCGCCAGGGCACGGGAAGCTGCCGCCATGCTTTCCAGCTGACCGCGATCCGCGAGGATCGCCCCGACTTCAGCCAACAGACGATCGGCATTGAGATCGGCGTCGGTAATCACCACCGCCGCACCGGCGGAGGTCATCCATTCGGCATTGGCGCTCTGGTGGTCACCAGTGGCATGAGGGTACGGAACCAGCACGGCAGGCCTGCCGGTCGCGGTCAGCTCGAAAACAGAACCGCCTGCACGAGCCAAAACGAGATCACAGGCTGCCAGACAGTCCCCAAGGTCGGGTTCGAACTCAAGCAGGGTGTACCCGGACTGGTTGACTGCGGTGGCGAGCCGCTCGGAAACCTCGGGAAAGTCTCTGCTGCCACTTACGTGGATCACCTCAAAGTTCCGCCCTGGGCGCTCAGCCAGGGCTTCAACTGCGGCCAGGTTAATTGATCTCGCACCGAGACTGCCGCCCATGATCAGCAGTGCCTGTGAACCTGGATCGATGCTGAACCGATGTCGAGCCTGTTCACGATCGGCCTCGAGAACGGCCCGGCCGACCGCCCGGCCGGTCACGGTGAACCGGTCTCCCTCACAGCCCTTGATCGAAAACGCGAGACAGACTTTTCTGGCAGAACGGGCGAGCAGGCGGTTGGCGAGACCGAAATGGCGATCGGCTTCAGTCAAAACCAGAGGAATCCGTTTCGACCTGGCGGCGAGTCCGGCCGGCCCGGCCACAAAGCCGCCGCCGCCGACGACCACATCGGCTCCGCGGTTGGCGAGGATGCGTCTGGCCCCCGGGAGCGCTGCGGCAGCGAGTCCGGCCGCTCGTAGCGCCTTCAACGGGTTTCGACGGTCGATACCAGTCAGATTGAGCAGGTCGATCTCGTAGCCCGCAGCGGGCACCAACTGGGCCTCCAGGCGGCCGCGCGCGCCCATGAAGAACACTTCCGCGCCTCTATCTCGAAGCTCGTCGGCGATTGCCACGGCCGGGACCACGTGCCCCGCCGTACCGCCCGCCGCCATGACTACCGTAGGCACCTGTTGCCGTCCTTCTGGTCGGTTGATCTCTGCTTCCGTCCTTAACGAGTCTCAGTCTGGCACCCTGATGCCGTCCGCGCCGCGGCGGTGCCTTGATCAGGGTCGCCGCCCTGCCACCCCGGGCCACATTAAGAATCAGCCCAATGGCAATCAGGGTGACTATCAGGCTGTTGTTGCCGTAAGAGACCAGCGGCAGCGGGACACCGGTCAGCGGAGCCCAGCCCATCACTGCGTAAAGATTCAGTCCGGCCTGGAAAAGGATCAGACCTGTCAGCCCGGAGGCGAGGATTCGCCCGAAATCATCCTTCGCTGCGCGGGCGATACGGAACCCGGCGTAGCCGATAAGCCCGTACACAGCTATCAGCAAGACCATCCCGACCAGCCCGAACTCTTCGCCGATCACTGCCGAAATCATGTCCGTGTGCGCCTCGGGAAGGTAGAAGGCTTTCTGAACACCGTTACCGATGCCGACTCCATCCAGCCCACCCGAACCTATGGCTATCTTCGCCTGAAACGTCTGAAAACCTGATCCGGTGATATCACTCGATGGATCGAGGAAAGTAAGCAGGCGCTGCCTCCGGTACGGAGCAATGAGCGCCAGAAGCAGTGCTGCCACTCCAAGGCCAGAAACGAGAAGAGCGAGGTCCCTGAGCCTTGCGCCTGCGGCGAACAGGGTGATTCCAGCAGCCGCCACGGCTACCAGGATCGTGCCCATGTCCGGCTGGAGCATGACCAGTACGGAAGCGATGGTGGTCAGACCGAGAAAAGGCGCCATCTCTCGAACCGAATGCAATCTGTCGGGACGGTTGGCAAACAGATGAGCCCCGTAGAGCACGAGCCCGATCTTCAGGAACTCGGCTGGCTGGATCTGGACAGGACCAGCATCGTACCAGCCCTTGGTTCCGTTGACAGCTGTTCCGAAAAGCAGTACTCCGGCAAGCGCAACCAGGATGATCTTGATCATCCAAGGCACCATTTCCCTCACCCTGGCGAGCGGAATCCGGATCGCAAGCCACATCAGCAAAAGACCGATGCCAATTGCAATCAAGGTTCGCTGAAGAAAGGAAGCACTGTCGGCAAGTCCGCCATCCTTCAGGATCACCGAGGTCGAACTTGCTGAATAAACCATGACGGCACCGAAAGCGAGCAGAATGAACGTGGCTGTGAGCAGCAGGCTGTAATCGACCGTCGGCTCGGCCCGAACCTTCTTTCGTTTCGACCGTGCCTTGCGCCCGGCTCCACTTTCTGGAAGCCTGCGCTTTCCCGGACCCGAACTGCGGCGACCACTGCGGCTGCCCTCAGGCCTCATGGATCATCCCCACCAGTCTCCGAAAGTGATCTCCCCGATCCTCGAAATCCCTGAACTGGTCGAAGCTGGCGCAGGATGGTGACAGCAGAATCGTTTCACCGGGACCTGCGTCCTGCCACGCCAGGTTGACCGCGCTCCCGAGGTCACCGCAGTCCCGCAACGGAAGATCCGAAGCTTGGAGCAAGTTGAGCACTTGCCGCAGTTCGGGTGCTGCTTCACCGATCAGGTACACGCCGGAACAAGCGGCCCCGACAGCGTCCAGCAGCGGCTCGAATGGCTCACCCTTGGCGCTGCCCCCGAGGATCAACCTGACCCCGCCATCGAAGGAAGAGAGCGCCGTAACAGTCGCAGCGACATTGGTGGCCTTTGAATCATTCACGAACCTGACCCCGCCGATTTCGCCCACAGGTTCGAGCCGGTGGGCAACGCCAGCGAAACTGCGAAGACCTTCGGCAACGACCTCGGCAGAAAGACCAAGGCTGAGCGCGGCCGCACCGGCAGCCATCGCGTTGGCCGCATTGTGGTCACCGATCAGCTTCAGCTCGGAACGATCGAGCAACCTGTTGCCCTCAACAGTTATTGCGCCTTCTTCGAGCCACAGATCGACTGGAAGGTCATCCTTCGCAGCGGGAATAAACCTGACTACAGCTGCCTCTCCGGGCGGGTCGAAGTCCTTCATCACGGGGTCGGCCTGATTGAGAATCGCGACATCTCCATCGACCTGGTTGATGAATATCCGCTTCTTGATCTGGTCGTATTCGGCCATGCTGCCGTGGCGGTCGAGGTGGTCGGGGGCCAGGTTCAGATAGACCGCACATTCCGGAGCGAAAAACTCGATGTCCTCAAGCTGGAAGGAAGAGCATTCGCAGATAACGGTGACCTCCGGCCCGACCGGGCGCTCAGCCAGACTGCTCAACGGGCTGCCGATATTGCCGACCGCATGGACCCGGCGACCCGCAGTACGCAGGATATGAGCGACGAGTTCGGTTGTCGTTGTCTTTCCGTTGGTGCCGGTGATTCCCACAAAGGTGGCTCCGACCAACCTCCAGCCGAGCTCAAGCTCGCCGATTACCTTGATTCCGCGGCGGGTGGCCTCGACAATTACTTCGGCTTCCTTTGGCACGCCGGGACTTTTGATCACCGTCCCGATCCCGTCCAACTGCTGGACACCGGAACCACCGATCGAGTAATTGACGCCGGCCAGATCAAGCTGCTCGAGCTGCTCGGGGCTGCCTGAGTCGAACCCGAAAACGGCTTCACCGCGGAATTTCAGTGCCCTGGCTGCAGCCACGCCCGAGCGGGCCAGACCGACCACGAGAAAGGGGCCTTGAGGCAGTGGTGGGCGAACCCTGGATGAGTGGACGTATTCCACCTTTCCATCTTCCACGCAGACGACCTGATTCCTGTAGCCAAAGCGGCGATTCGGGTCAATTCGAAAAAGCGCCCCACCGGGAGCCTGACCGCATCGAAAGGCTGCCTGAAAGCCCCGGTTCAGCCGCCTACCGACTGCTGGTAAATAGCAAAACCGAGCCCGGAGCAGACCGCAGCGATGATCCAGAACCGCAACATGATCTTGGTCTCAGACCAGGCCATCATCTCGAAGTGGTGATGGAGCGGGGCCATCAGCAGAACCCGGCGTCCGAAGGTCTTGAAGCTGAAGACCTGAACCAGAACTGAAAGCGCTTCGATCACGAAGATTCCACCGATCACTATCAGCAGGATCTCCGTCTGGGTCATCACGGCCAGCGAGCCGATCGCTCCGCCGAGCCCGAGGGACCCGGTGTCGCCCATGAAGATCGAAGCCGGGAACGCGTTGAACCACAAAAAGCCGACGCAGGCTCCGACCAGGCAAACGGCGAGAAGCGCCAGGTCTTGCTGGCCGACGGTGATGTAACAGATTGCCGTAAAGGTGAGAAGGACGATCGCGCTCGTACCGGCGGCGAGTCCGTCAAGCCCATCGGTCAGGTTGACGCCGTTGGTGGACCCGGCGATGACCAGGAAAACGAGTACAAAATAAGCGACTGGGCCGATATCAAAGCTGAGGTCCAGGCCCCTGATCAGGATCACTGGTTCCAGCCCCACCTCATGACGGGCCACCCACCAAAGCACGAGTGCCAACAGAACCTGGCCGACGAGCTTGTAGCGGGCTGAAAGCCCGAGGGAGCGCCGCTTGACGATCTTGATGAAGTCGTCTGCGAACCCGATGGCAGCGCATCCGATGGCAACGAAGAACACTGTCATCGCGGCAAAGCTGTGATCTGAAAGCACCAGGAACGGCACGAGTACAGCGATGAAAATAATCAGCCCGCCCATGGTCGGTGTGCCTGCCTTGGCCTGATGCCCGGAGGGACCCTCTTCGCGGATGTTCTGTCCGAACTCGCGCCGCCTGAGGAAGGCGATGAACCGTGGTGACAGGAACAGACAGATGAACATCGACGCCATCGAGCCAAGCACTATCTCGCCCATCAGGAAGTCACCTCCCGTTCGACGGTCACATTGAGCAGGGCTTCGGTCACGGTCTCGAGGCCGGCTGACCTTGACCCCTTGATCAGCACCACACATTCAGGAGTCAGGATCCCCTCAAGCAGCTCAACCGTGGCGGCCCGATCATCGACCAGGTGGTCGGGCACATAATCAGCAGCCTCCGGTCCTACTCCGACCAGCACGTCGATGCCCAGTGAACGGGCGTACTCGCCGACTTCGCGATGAAACTCAGCCGCCTTGGGTCCCAACTCGCCCATCAGGCCGAGGACCGCAATCCTCGGTCCGCGGTCAAGACCGGCGAGATAATCGAGCGCAGCCCTCATCGAAACGGGGTTCGCGTTGTAACAGTCGTTGACGACCAGCGCCCCACCTGGAAGAGTCAGGTGCTCTCCGCGAAGCTTCGAGAAGGCGACCGACGCAGACCTCGCCGCAAGATCCTCCGGGGCAGCACCTGCCGAAACCGCGGCAGCGATCGCAGCTAGCGCGTTAGTCAGATTGTGAGCCTCGGTGAACGGGAACTCGAACCGGGTCGAACCTTCCGGCATTACCACTGTGGCTGAGGTCCCGGTGGTGGTTCGCTCTACCCTCTCAGCGTGGAAGTCCCCTCCGGGCCCGAATCTGATCACACCAGCCACCCCTTCCAGATGTGGCTCCAGGTGCCCGGCCTCGGCCGGCACGATTACCAGACCACCAGCTTTCAGACCCCCGATCAGTTCAGCCTTGGCGTCGGCAATCGCCTCGATTGAACCGAGCAGCTCCAGATGGACCGGACCGACTGTGGTGATCACGCCGACATCAGGCTCGGCGATAGAAGCCAGCTCGGCGATCTGCCCCGGTCCACGCATCGCCATCTCCAGCACCAGGGTATCGGTGCCTTCTGGTGCGGAAAGGATCGCCAGCGGGAGTCCGATTTCAGTGTTGAAATTTTCATCCGAAGCGTGGACTAAGCCGGGCAGAATGGCCCGGGCGATGTCCTTGACCGATGTCTTCCCCACGGAGCCGGTGATCCCGATCACAGTGCAGCCGAGTTCCCGGCGCCAGGTTGTGGCCAGCGCCTGCAGCGCTGCGAGGGGGTCATCGACGACGAACACCCATCCTCCTGCCGCCGCGGCTGCGCCTTCGAACCTGGATCCGACGACCACTCCCCAAGCGCCGTTTTCAAGCGCCTTCGATGAAAACCGGGCGCCGTCTTCAGACTCCCCTTCGAGACCGAAGAACAGCTCACCGCCTTCAACTCCCCTTGAGTCGATTGCCGCTGCTGACGGGAATCCCTCCCCTCCGCGACTGGCGATCCGAGCGCCCATCGCCTCGGCAATTTTTTCAGGCTCAAGCATGATCACCGGCTGACCGCCAGGTTCCGAAGGTGGTTACGGGCGACGTCGCGGTCATCAAAGGGAATCTTTCTACCCTCCGTGAACTCCTGGCCCTGCTCGTGGCCCTTGCCGGCGATCACCACTGTGTCGCCAGGCTCTGCCATCTCTACGGCCAGCCGAATCGCATCACTGCGGTCAACCTCGACCGTAATCTGACTGCGGTCTTCGATGCCTTCGAGGATATCCCCGATGATCGCCTCGGGCTGCTCGGAGCGCGGGTTATCCGAGGTGACAATCGTGTGGTCAGCCAATTCGGAACCCGCCTGGCCCATAAGTGGTCTTTTGGCACGGTCCCGATCACCGCCAGCTCCGACCACGACGACCAGACGGCCGGGGGTAATGTCGCGGGCCGCGCGCAGCACGTTTTCAACCGAATCGGGCGTGTGAGCGTAGTCAACGAGCACAGCGAAAGACTGACCCTCATCTACCGGCTCGAATCTTCCAGGAACTCTGCCAGCGTCAGCGAGCGCCGCGACCGCCTCGGCTGGTTCAACCCCAAGTTCGATCGCTCCTGCAAGCGCCGCCAGTGCGTTGGCTACGTTGAATCTGCCCGGTAGCCCGGTTTTGACATTCATGGTGCCGTGCTCGGATTCAACTGAGAATTCCGCCCCACCGGCATCGAAACCGATGTCGGATGCCGAGTAATCCGCTGCGGCACCCTCCGCCGAGTAGGTCACCACGTCGAACTCGGATGCCAGGCGCCGACCATATTCATCGTCAATGTTTACCACCGACGCTTCCGGTTCGAACGTGAAGAGCAGCCGCTTGGCGGCAAAGTAATCCTCCATGTCAGCGTGGAAATCGAGGTGGTCCTGGGTGAGGTTGGTGAAGATCGCAAGGTCGAAGTCGATCGCGTCGCAACGCTTCAGCACCAGTGCGTGAGAAGAGACTTCGATCACGCAGGCCTCGTCACCGGCCTGCTCCATGCGGCGAAAGGCCGCCTGGAGATCCACCGACTCGGGAGTGGTCCGCTCAGCCGACTCTTCGACACCGCCAACCAGCTGCTTGACGGTTCCCATCAGGCCGGAGTGAATGCCGGCACCCTCAAGAACGTCATGAAGCAGAAACGCCGTGGTGGTCTTGCCGTTCGTGCCAGTGATACCGGCCACTTTCAGGTCACGGGTCGGGTAGCCATGGAAGGCAGCGGCCACGTGTGCCATGGCGGCGCGGACGTCGGGCACGATCACCTCGGCTGCGTCAAGGCCTGTCGTCCTCTCGCATACGAGCGCCACAGCTCCCGACCTGACTGCGGCCGGTGCGAAATCGTGGCCGTCACTCTCCATTCCGGTAACGCAGAAGAACAGCCAGCCAGGTTCAACCCTGCGGCTGTCACAGGTGATACCTGATATTTCGATATCTGCCTGGCCGGTCATTTCGGCCGACTCGACATCTTCGAGAATTTGCTCCAGCCGCATGAGCATGATTGTAGGTGGCTACTCGGTGGGCACGCCGAGATATGGCAGTGCGAATGAAGCGATATCGCCAAATGCCGGAGCAGCAACCTCACCGCCGTAGTAGCCATTCCTCGGTTCATTCACCATGATTGACACGACGATCCTCGGGTCATCCGCAGGTGCCATGCCGATGAATGATGCGACGAAACGGGTCTCCGAGTAACCGTCCTCGGTCGCGACCTCCGCAGTGCCCGTCTTGCCGGCAAGTGTGTAGCCGGGCACCTCGACCTCAGGCGCCGTTCCGCCCGGGGCGAGCACGCCCTTGAGCATCTCGCGAACCTGCGCGGCCACCTCCGGGGAGACAACCCGGTGGCCAGACTTCTTTGGCAGCTCCTCGCCACCAATGCTCCTGATGAGTCGGGGCTCGCGCAGAATCCCGTTATTCGCAAGAGCACCGTACCCGGCGACCATCTGGATCGGTGTTACTGCGATTCCCTGACCGATCGGCACGTTGCCCATCGTCGAACCCGAATACTCCCTGTATGGCAGCACGATGCCACTTTCTTCAGCGGGGAACTCGATTCCGGTGGGCTTGCCGAAGCCAAAGCGATTTATCCAACGGCTGAACTTCTTTCCGCCCATCGCAAGCCCGATCGTCACCGAGCCGACATTCGAGGACTGGGCGAGGATGTCACCGACATTGAGTGTTTCGGTGCCACGCGAATGAGACTCCTTGATAACTCTGTCGTAGAGCTGGATGGATGGAGCCAGAGTAAAGGCGCTCTCCGGGGTGACCGTGCCGGTTTCAAGCGCCGCAGCAACCGTGAAGGCTTTGAAAGTGGAGCCGGGCTCAAAGTTGTACGAGGTACCCACGTTGAGCAGGTCTTCGGCGCTGGCCTCCTCGAGATTGTCCAGGTCCACCGGGGGCCAGTTGGCCATCGCGAGGACTTCCGAGCTTTTCGCATCCATGACGATTGCCGAGGCATTGACCGGATCATGAAGCCCCGCAACCCCTGCCAGAACACGCTCAGCCCGGTCCTGAATTGCCGCATCGAGGGTCAGCTGAACGGACTTGCCGTCGCTGGAGTCTCGAATTGTGTCCATGCGGATGGGG
>JBBECI010000040.1:0-83297 GCA_040881895.1 Solirubrobacterales bacterium
TGACAATTCCTGCCGTACCTCCAACACCAGCCACCACGGCAACAACTGCTGCGGCCTTTACACCGGCACCGGTGCCGCCTCCAAACATGGCCAGGATTCCTCCGCCAATGCCGCCGCCGCCGAAACCCCCGAAAATCGAGGCCGCTGCAGCAGCGGGAAGAAACGCAACCAGGGAACGCAGGGCCGCTTGCCTGGCATCAATGCCCGCGCGGAATACTTCGCACTGTTCGCAGGCGCGCAGATGCGCACGCAACTGCCGACCTCTCCTGACTCGACCATTTCCGCAGGAAACTGACTTCATCGCTTCAGCACAGGCCATTGACCGGCCCGCTTCCAGCTCGCGAAGCGAAAGCCTCGCCCCGTAGACGGTCTGCCTTGAAGCAGCTGGAGAAATGTCCAACGCTGCGCCGATATCTTCGTGTTCAAGGCCATTCAGCTCCCGCATCACCAGGGCGCTGCGCTGATTGGGAGGCAGATGCTCGATGTCGTTGAGCAAATGTCACAAACGTTCGCGGTTGGCCACTTCCGATTCGACGACCGTGCCACACTCCAGCTGGGTTTCGGCGGGATCGACTGTTGGTCGGCGCGCCTCGACTGTATCGATGCATTCGTTGTGCACAACGCGAAAGAGCCACGGTTTCAACCTGATTTCGCGACTCTCGCCCGGAAGCTTCGAGAGCGCCTTCCCCATAGTGTTCTGGAGAGCGTCCATCGCGCCGTGTTTGTTTCCGACAATTGACCGGCAGCAGCGGAAGAGTTCCTGATGGTGTCGACGGACAATCCCTTCGAATGCGCTGCGATCCCTGCTCGCGGCCCGGCGTCCCAGGGCATCCTCTGCCAGAAATCGCGGGGGGATTCCTAAATGTGGTCGATTTCGAATCGCAATTTTTTCCACTCATCTCACCAACACAAACCGCAACGGGACGATCCGGTCAGACACTAATTCCGGCACAACACCGGCGATCCGCCATTTGTCTGTCGAGTCGCAGTGAGATAGTTGACTTGATCCGAATCGCTAGTCTTGCCCGTGCCTCACCGGGTTCCATTACCGCACACGCCCCTTTCCAAACCTTTTCACTGCCAGATCATGAGCGAAAAACCCGAAAAGCAGGCCTCAAACCGCATTCCATTGGGCGCGATAGCGACCGTTTTGTTTGGACTCATCGTGACGCTGATGGTGGTTGCGGTTGACTTCAAATCCGATGATTTCGGTCGCAGCGGTGAATCAACCGAGTGGATCGCCGTCGAATCGATCGCGACGGCAGCACCGGTGACTTTGGGTGAAACAGGGTCTTTTGGTCTTGCGAGAACCACTATCGCGGCGATTGCACCGGTTGAGAGTGGCCAGTTGCTTTTTCGGGTGGCTGGGGCGGTCGAGATCGATTCAGGAAACGGGATCAAACCCGCGAAAGTGCGCTGTGACATCAGGAGTCCGGCCGAAGGCTCGCTCATCGCCCGCACCCCGCAACGACGCGCATCCTGGCCGCGTCCGGCTGTCGACCTGAGGACCCAGCCGGTGCCTGAAGAACTGGTGGTGAGATTCAGTCGCGATGGGAAGGCCATCCTTGGCTTGCCGGTAAGAGATTCCTTCCGCCAATTCACAGACTCTGCCTCACCGTCAAGGGTCGCATGGGAGGGTTACATCGATAAGTCCCAGAACCTGACATGGACGATGCCTCGGGGGACCGGACAAGGCGGAGCTGCCCTGACTTTCATGGTCGTCTTCAAAAGCAGCGCCAGGCCCCGAGCTGAGATCTCCTGCACCGGCACGTCCGGAAGCGCCACTCAGCAGGTCCGGCTCAGCCCGGTCCTCCAGGAGTGGCCGCTAGTCGATCCGGCCAGTGACCTTGCCTTTGACACCACGGAAACTCCAAGCGACGGGGAGTAGAGCACCCTTCAAGACGGCTGTCAGGTAACGACAGGAGAAGGAGGACCATCAGGCCTCGAGCAGTTCTGGGCCTTCATTTGCTCCACCGACTTTATTCAACGCGGGATTTGCTGGTTTTGCGGTGATGCGTGCCGGGTCGAGCGGCCTGCAGAGGGAAACCGCCTCCCCACCATCAAGTTCGCCACTGATCCAGGCGGCTTCGGCTTCGGGGTCCGGGAGTACCACCGGCATCCGGTCATGAACCTGGGCGACAGCTTCGTTGGCCTCAGTCGTGATGATCGTGCATGTGGTCAGGCGCGCCCCTTCCCACTCCCGACTCGTCGCCAGACCAGCGAAGGCAAACGGCTCGTCCCCATCGACCGTAAACCTGACCGGTTGCTTTGGGCTCTTTGGATTCTCAGGCTTCATCCATTCATAAAACCCGTCGGCCAGAATCAGACAGCGATTGGCCTGTTTTTTGACCAACGGTGCGTAGGTGCGGCTCTCCAGAAGCCCCTCCGCACGGGCGTTGATCATGCGGTAGCCAGTCTTCAGGTCTTTTGCCCAGCGAGGGACAAGGCCCCACCGCGCGAGTGCGACCTCGCGGCCATCCTCCAGTTCCGGACTGCTGCGCACGGCGAGGATTTCCTGAGTAGGTGCGACGTTGTAGCGACCGAGTGCGTCATCGACGGTGTCATCGAGTGAGATCTGGAATCGGCTGCCGAGACGGCGCTCGTCGGAACTGGTCAGGGTAAAGCGACCGCACATATTCCCAGCTTAACGAACCTGTGGCCCTTGGCCAATGCCTTTGAACTGCCGTATAACGACCGAGATTACTTTCCAGGGCGCAGGTTCGGGTATTCGCGGTACCAGGAAACGGCCTCAGCCAGACCTTCTGCGAAATCGACCCCGGGGATCCATCCAGTGGCCTCGGTCAGCTTCGAAGCGTCAACATACTGAGAGTCAATTTCCCCCTCCGGATTCCCGTCCGAAAGGAAATCAGGCTCGCGAACAGAGCCCGTCTCAGCCTTGACTGCCGAAATTACCTGACGCACCGAACGTGGCTTGCCAGTACCGGCGTTGAAGGCCTCGCCGGCACTCAGTGGCAAAGTTGATTCAATCGCGAAATAGGCAGAAACTGCGTCTGAAACGTGAAGAAAATCCCTGCGGGGGTTGCCGTCAGAGCGGATACGTGGATCGCGGTCGTCCAGGTAGGCGGTAACCAGTTCTGGAATTAGTCGTGAGAAGTTGAGATCCCCGCCCCCATAAACATTTGCGAGACGGGTAACGCCTACCGCCAATTTCCAGCTCGGCCAGTAGCTGCGGCTGATGACGTCGGTGGCAGCCTTGCTCCCCTCGTAAGGGGCAGCTGGTCGGAGTTCATGGTCCTCGCTGTATGGGAGGCGATCGCTTGGACCATACGCTTTGTCCGAGGAGGCGACGATGACGCGTCCTACTCCAGCCTCACGGCAGGCTTCAAGGACCGTCCATGTCCCCTCGACATTGGATCGGAAGGTCCCGGCCGGATCCTCGGCAGCTGGCCCGACGAGGGTCTGCGCCGCGAGATGGAAGACGGTGTCAGCCCCTCGCACAGCCCGCTCAACTGTGGCCTGCTCGGCGACACTGCCTTCGATCAGCTCAATTTCGAAATTGATTCCGTGAAGTTTCAGTGCGTTGCCTTCGGCATTCGGTAAATCGAGAGCAACCACCGAATCACCCCGCTCCAGGAGGGCGCGACAGAGATGTCCGCCGATGAATCCCTGGCCCCCGGTTACGAGCGCTCGAGCCACGGAGCCTCCCCCCTATCCCAGAGATCATTCAGTGTGACCAGATCCTTGTATGTGTCCATGCAGTCCCAGAAACCCTTGTGTCTGTAGGCGCCGAGTTCTCCGGCACGAGCCATTGATTCCAAAGGACCCTGTTCAAGCACGGAGTCGTCTTCAAGGTATTGAAACACCGAAGGACTCAGGCAGAAGAAGCCTCCGTTGATCCAGTGTTCGCTTCGAGGTTTTTCGGTGAAACCGGTAACTTCGCCGCCTGCCTCGATTGAAGCAACTCCCCACTGGATGTTCGGGCGCACCGCAGTCATCGTCGCTGTACGACCGCTGGCAACATGAAAGTCAAGCAGAGCCGCCAGGTCAATATCGGCCACACCGTCGGCATAAGTGGCGCAAAACATGGAATCCCCAACAAGCTCTTCCGCATGCTTGATTCGCCCACCGGTTGGTGTGTCGATCCCGGTATCGAAGCACTCGACCTCGACCCCGTCGGGCCATGCCTCACCATCGACGAATTCCTCAACCATGTCTCCCAGATAGCCGGTGAGGGGATGAAAACGGGTAAAGCCCTGCCGGGCGAAGATCGTAATCACGTGCCAGAGCAGGGGCTTACCGCCGACTTCAACCAGCGCCTTGGGCAAGACTGCCGTCTTCTCGCGCAGGCGAGTTCCTCGGCCCCCGCTCAGGATCAGAACAGGTGGGTTCAGCCGCCGGCCACCGCGGGCAGAATCGTCACTTCAGCGCCGTCGTCCACCACAGTTTCCAGACCATCGCCGAAGCGAATATCTTCGCCGCCCACATAGACATTGACGAACCGCCGGAGTTCACCGCCTTCAGTAATGCGATCCCGTAAATCACCGTGTTCTGCAAAAACGGCATCGAGGACAGCACCGACCGTCAAGCCTTCGGCCGAGAGTTCGGGGCTTCCGCCGGTGGCGGCACGGAGTTGTGTCGGAATCTTCACTTTAACTGGCATCAGACTGCGACTTCATCGCCGATCAAAGCTTCAAAGCTGGCGGGATCAGGGTCGATCTCGGTCAACTCGAACCTATCGCGGTTAGCGTCGAGAGTCTTCAAGCCTTCGCCGGTGATGTAGACGACCACCTTCTCGCCGGCCTTGAGTTCCCCACGATCAGCGAGTTTCTTCAACACACCAACGGTCACGCCTCCGGCGGTCTCGGTGAAGATCCCCGTGGTTTCCGCGAGCAGCCTTATCCCGGCGCGGATTTCTTCGTCGTTGACGGAATCCACCCCGCCACCAGTGCGGCGGGCCAGCTCAAGGGCATAAGGTCCGTCGGCTGGATCACCTATTGCGAGACTCTTGGCGATGGTGTTCGGTTTCTGCGGCCGACATACCGTGCTTCCGTCCGCAAAGGCAGTTGCCACTGGGGAACAGCCGGCTGCCTGCGCACCATTGAAGGCTGGCAGCTTGCCCTCGACCAGCCCGACCTCCAACCATTCCTCAAACCCGCGGGCGATCTTGGTGAACAGTGAGCCCGAAGCAATCGGCGAGATGACACGATCCGGCAGTTGCCAGCCGAGCTGTTCGACTGTCTCGTAGGCCAGAGTCTTCGAACCTTCCGCGTAGTACGGGCGCAGATTGACGTTGACGAAGGCCCAGGGACGTTGATCGGCAAGCTGAGTACAGAGTCGATTCACATCGTCGTAGTTGCCGCGCACCCCGATGAGATTGGTGCCGTAAATATCCGTGGCGAGCAGCTTCTGCTCTTCCAGGTCTGACGGGACAAAGACAAATGATTCAAGACCGGCGGCGGCAGCGTGAGCGGCTACAGCGTTTGCGAGATTGCCAGTCGAGGCGCACGCTACGGTCTCGTACCCAAGCTCCCGCGCTTTGGCGATTGCGACTGCTACAACCCGGTCCTTGAAGGAATGGGTCGGGTTGGCGGCGTCGTTTTTGATCCAGACTTCGGCGTCAGTTCCGATCTGTGCAGCGAGGCGCTCCGCCTTGATCAGCGGAGTCATCCCTGGCTCCAGCGGGTCACCCGCCTGGTCGTCGAACGGCAGAAAGTCCGAGTAACGCCAGATTCCACCAGAGCCCGCCTGGATACGACGGCGGGTTTCCGAGGCATCGAGTTCCGAGAAGTCATACGTGACTTCCAGCGGCCCGAAGCACTGTTCACAGAAGTAGTTGGCCCCGAGTTCGTACTCGGCCCGGCACTCCTTACATCGCAAATTATTTACTGACATATCCGATCGACCTTTCTAAACAAAAAAACCTTCACCTGTGGGGCGAAGGTCCGATCGGACTTCTCCCCACATCTCCCGGCCCGCAGACCGCTGGATTTGGCACCTTCGCCAGACTTTCGTCTGACTGGTTGCCGGGGTTTCACTGGGCCAAGTCCCTCCACCCCTCTAGATGTGGTGCTTATGTCTGAAAAAAAATAGCAGAACGCGCACTCAAGAGTCGACCATAATCCGGGAAACCGGGTTTCACTCACGCTTCCAGCGCCCGCAAACAGCTCTGGTGGCGTAACCTCTCCCGAATGGAGACGAAGACTTCGGACATGATCGGGGGCGGCGATGCCGAACCTCCCTCGTCTCAGACGGCCTCGTGAAACGCCGCTAGGCGCTTCCCCAGCGGCCGAACCTTCTGCACCGCGCATTGAGGAAATTCAGTCTGACGGCCTGCGCTGGATCAATATTGAAGATCCCGGAGGCCACGAGCGCGGGTGGCTGGAGGAACATTTCGCCTTTCATCCGCTCGATATCGAGGACGTGCTCTCCCGCAACCAGCGGCCAAAGATCGACGAATATCCTGACTACCTTTTTCTGATCCTTCACATCCCGGTCTTTAACCATCAGGTGGGACGGCTCGGTGCTGGGGAACTGGATCTTTTCGTTGGCCCGGATTACGTTGTGACCCTGCCCAACCAGTTGCTCCCGCCCGTCGAATACCTCTTCGAACGCTGCCGCACTGACGAGTCGCTGCGACACAAGATTTTTTCCCGGGGCTCCGGCTACTTGATGTACCGACTCGTGGATGACTCCTTCGACTACTGCTTCCCGATGCTTCGCAAGGTCGGTAACAAGCTCGACGCGCTTGAGGATGAGATCTTTGAAGGTCGGTCGGAGGATGTCGTGCGTGACATCTCAAATGCCAAGCAGGAGATCATCAATTTCCGCAAGGTAATACGTCCTCAGCGTCCAGTGCTTCGTGACCTGGAGAAGGTGAAGACGCGCTATCTCGCTTCCGAACTCGACCTGGATATTTACTTCGATGACATCGTCGATGCCCATGAACGGATCTGGGACATGCTCGAGAACTACAAAGAGGTGATCGTCGCGCTTGAGGAGACCAACGAGTCAATGCTCAGCCACCGGGTCAACGATTCGCTTCGCGTGCTGACTGCGATCAGCGTAATCGTTCTTCCGCTCACCCTGATTGCTTCAATTTTCGGCATGAACATAGGACTGCCTGGTGGTGGGGATCCCGCCATCGATGACCTCCTCAGCTTCGCCGTCGTGATCGGAGTGATGCTTCTGATTGTCGTCGGCATGGCCACTTTCTTCCGCAGCCGCCGCTGGCTATAGCCTGAAGCCTGCATGAGCGAGAATCGAATCTGGGCGCCGTGGCGCCTCAATTACGTCAAGGACGCCTCCAAGGACAATGAGGACGAGTGCGTTTTCTGCGCCAAGCCAGCCCTCGACGACGACGAGACGGCCCTGATCGTCTACCGGGGTGAGAACAGCTTCGTGATCCTGAATCTGTACCCGTACACGAACGGCCACCTGATGGTTACTCCGTATGCCCACATCGACCGGATCCAGGACATCCCGGCCGAGACAACCGGAGAGATGCTGGAGCTGGCCAAGGTGGCGATGAGCCGACTCGAGCAGGTCTACCGGCCCCACGGCTTCAACGTGGGCTTCAACCAGGGCCGCGCTGCGGGCGCCGGGGTCGAGCACCACATTCACATGCACGTCGTGCCCCGCTGGGGCGGCGATACAAACTTCATGCCGGTAATCGCCGATCACCGTGTGATGCCCCAGTCTTTGGAGGACAGCTACCGGGTGCTCCACAGCGCCTTCTCTGATGACCCTGGAGCAGCCTCGAACAGCGAAGCAAACTAGCCGGTGTCGATCTTCAAGGCCTACGACATCCGCGGTCTCTACGGCTCGGAAATGGACGAGGAAGTTGCCAGCCAGATCGGACGTGCTTTCGTACGCGTCCTGGCCGACCTTCGAAGCAAACGGCCGGACGAACTTCGAGTTGGACTCGGTCGGGACATGCGCCTGACAGCACTCGAGATGTCTGACGCCTACAAGCAGGGCATGGTCGACGAAGGTGCTCACGTGATCGATGCCGGCCAGGTAGCGACCGAGATGCTCTATTTCCTTGTCGGCAGCCGCGGACTGGATGGAGGGGCGATGTGTACCGCCTCCCACAATCCCAAGGCATATACCGGCGTCAAGATGGTTCGAGAAGGGGCCCTGCCCCTCTCGGGGGATGCCGGCATTGGTGACATCGAGAAGCTGGTAAATGCCGGAATGGGCGAAGGGCCGGGCGGTGGATCGTCCGAGGAGATCGACATATGGGCCGAGTACCGGAGTGTCGCGCTGGAAGCAGTCGACCGGTCGAGGATCAAGCCGCTCAAGGTCGTTGTCGACGGTGGGAACGGCATGGCCGGTCCGATGGTCGGACCAATCCTTCGGGAACTCGGCATGGATCTGATCGAACTCTATTTCGAGCCTGACGGCAACTTCCCTGACCATGAGCCCAACCCCCTGCTTGAAGAAAACAGGCGCCTGATAATCAAGACCGTCCTCTCGGAGGGAGCCGATCTCGGTATCGCCTGGGACGGCGATGCAGACCGATGCTTTTTCATCGACGGAGCCGGACGCTTCTGCGACGGCGACTTCATCTGTGCGCTGCTGGCTCGGATTGCTCTTGAAGCCGAACCAGGAGCCACAATTCTGTACGACCCACGGTCCAGCCGTGCCGTCCCCGATGCAGTTGCCGCGGCGGGCGGTAGATCTGACCTGTCCCGGGTAGGACATGCCTTTTTCAAGAAGAGGATGCGTGACGAGGGGGCCGCCTTTGGTGGTGAGGTTTCCGGCCACTACTACTTCCGTGATTTCTACTGCGCCGACTCGGGCACAATCCCCGCCCTCTGGATTCTCCAGTTGCTCTGTGGCAGTGGTCGCGACCTTGCCACACTGATTGACGAGTTCCGTTCCAGCTACTTCATATCAGGAGAAATCAACTCCGAGATCCCGGACCCGCAGGCAAAGCTTGCCGAGATTGAAGCGCTCCACCCGGATGCCGTGATCACGCACCTTGACGGGGTTTCGGTCGACTACCCGGACTGGCATTTCAACGTCCGTCCGTCCAACACCGAACCGCTGCTGAGGCTCAACCTGGAATCACTGGTCTCGCTTGAAGATATGGAGAGCAAGCGAGATGAACTGCTGGCGGTGATCCGCGGTGGCTGAAGAGGTGACGTCAGAGGGCCGTGACCCGGCGGAGGTTCTGGCAGAAGCCGCAGAACTGGGGATCCACTGCCTGCCGGTACCGACCCCGTTCGCAGTAGGAAGGGTCAACTGCTACCTGATCGAAGGTGATCCGCTTACCTTGGTTGACGCTGGTCCGCGGTCTGACCGTTCTCTGTCCGAGCTCGAATCGCTGCTGGAGCGGGCAGGGCACCGAATGGAAGAAATCGAACTGGTTGTGGCGACCCATCAACACATCGACCACATCGGGCTCATCTCCACCGTAGTTGAACGCTCCGGAGCCGAGGTAGCTGCCCTTGACCTTGCCGTCCGGCGCCTCGCCGAATTCGGTACCAACTCGGAAGCGGAGGACAGCCTGGCGGTATCACTGATGCTGAGCCATGGCATCTCACCCGACATCGCCAACACGCTGCGCAGCCTTTCGGCGACTTATCGCGACTACGGCGACGCGGTCACCGTGACGAAACCCGTAGAGCAAGGAGAGGCCCTTGAACTGTCGGGACGCAGCCTCGAGGTTCTCCACCGCCCGGGCCACAGTCCCTCCGACACCGTCTTTTGGGACAGGGAGAACCGGATCGCCTTCGGAGGAGATCACCTGCTTTCGCATATATCCTCGAACCCGCTGATCTCCCGACCTCTTGACGGCAGTCCGGGCAGAACCCGCTCGCTGGTCAACTACAACGAATCGCTGGCCGCGACACGCGAGATGCCGATCAAACTCATGCTCTCCGGACATGGCGATCCGATCACAGACCATGTTGATCTGATCGACCGGCGGCTCGCAGCTCAGGAACGACGGCTGGAAAAGATCGAGGGAATCATCTCTGATCGCCCACGCACCGCGCATGCGATCGCCGAGGAGATCTGGGGGAATGTGGCCGTTACCCAGGCATTCCTGACACTCTCAGAGGTAATCGGCCACACCGATATCCTCCAGGATCAGGGCAGGGTATTCGAGTGGGAAGAGAACGGTCTACTGATCTTTGAGGCAGTGGTTTGAGCGCCGAAGCGGCAGTCCGGCGTCGGATGCTGGTGATCGTCAATCCGTATGCGACGACTGTTTCCGACAGGCTGAAGAACCTGGTCATCTATGCACTTCAGGGGCGCTTCGAGGTCGAAGTGCGGGCCACTGAGAGTCAGGATCATGCAATTGAGATTGGCCGCGACGCCCGCGGCGGCAACTACGACATCGTGGTTGCCTTCGGCGGAGACGGCACCGTGAACGAGGTTGTCAACGGTCTCGCCGGGACCGACATTCCGGTCGCCTTCCTTCCAGGTGGAAATACGAACGTGGTCTGCAGAACCCTCGGTGTCCCTAACGACGTAGTCGACGCTACCGAGCACCTGCTGTCACTGGCTGATGATTTCAAGCCGAGAAGGATTGATCTCGGGATGGTTGACGATCGGTATTTCGTCTTTTCATGCGGTGCCGGGATCGATGCCAGTGTGGTCAAAAAAGTCGATGCCAACCCGAGGCTCAAGGCCGGCGCGGGGCCATGGTTTTACTCATGGAAGACGCTCTCTACATACGCACGTGAGTACATGCGAAACCCGGTCATGCTCAATGTCGAAGTAGAGGGTGAAACCTGTTCAGGTGTGACCGTCCTGGCACAGAACTCGGATCCTTTTACTTACTTTGGAAATCGAATGATCCACGTCTGTCCCAATGTGAGGATTGACGACGGAGCACTGAGCATGGTGGTTGTCGAGCGGGCAAACCAACTGGATGCGCTGGGTATCATTCCAAGGCTCCTTTCAAGCCGTCTGCCGACCGAGAAGCACAGCCAGGCAAGACTTTTTGAACAGGTAAACGAGGCAACAGTCAGGTCGCTGCCTCGAGAAGGCGAAGCCGAGTCTGAGCCGTTCCCAGTGCAGGTAGATGGTGATTTCATCGGTTACCACAGTGAAGTAACCCTCCGCGCTGCACCGAAGGCGCTCGCAATCGTCGCCTGAGGCCTGCCGGCTTAACCACCCGGGGTGAGACGATGAGCGTCGAATACGGAATCAATGTTTTTTACGCGGTTAATGCACTGTTTGAGCTGTCCGGTGTCGGCGACTTCGACCACGAAGTTGTTCTTGACCATCGGCGGGTTGGTGGAGCAGGTGGCTGAAATTATGTTGACTCCCGTCTCGGCGAATGTTTTTGCCAGATCCTCCAGGAGACGGGTCCGGTCATAGGCATCAACCTGAATTTCGACCCTGAACGATGCCTCGTTCTCTCCTTCCCAGGCGACACCGATCATCCGCTCAGGGGAGTTGCCGAGGTCAGCGATATTGCTGCAGTCCGCCCTGTGGATGGTGATTCCCCGGCCCAGGGATACATAGCCGAGGATTCCGTCTCCCGGGACAGGAAGGCAGCACTTCGCAAGGCGGAGCGAGACGTTGTCCAGGCCGTCGACCACAATCCCGAACTCCGAGGCATCCCGTGAAGTTGCCTGCCGATCCCGCTTGGTCACGCTCTCAGGTGGAGCCGGCTCGATCGCCTCCCCCGCACGCAAACGCTGCATGAGCTTGTTCGCTGTGGTTTTAGCTGAGATCTTGCCTCGCCCGATGGCGATGTAGAAATCGTCTGCTTTACGGAAGCCCATTTCCCGCATCACATCGGCCAGTAGCGGAGAGCCAGCAAACTTCTGTGGTGGCAGCTCGCGCTTGCGCAGAGCCTTGGCCAGGGCCTCACGCCCATCACGCTCGGCGTCCTCGCGGCGTTCCTCCCGAAACCAGGCCCGGATCTTGTTTCTGGCACGGCTGGTGCGAACAACCTTGATCCAGTCACGGGATGGTCCACGCTCCTGATTGGCGGTCATGACCTCGACAATGTCCCCGGATTTAAGCTTGGCGTGGAGAGGGACGATCTTCCCATTGACCTTGGCACCAACGCAACGATGTCCAACATCAGTGTGAATCGAATATGCGAAGTCAAGCGGAGTTGAGCCGGCCGAAAGATTGATCACCTCACCCTTGGGAGTGAAGACGAAAACCTCCTCTTCGAAAAGATCAACCTTGAGAGCTTCGAGAAATTCGGAAGGGTCCTGATCTGACTCGGCCTCGACGAGTTGCCGCAGCCAACCCATGCTTCCGGGCGAATCTTCGTCAACCCCTTCCTTGTAGGAGACATGGGCTGCGATCCCGAACTCGGCAAGGCGGTGCATTTCCGCCGTGCGGATCTGAATCTCCAGAGGCTTGCCTTCAAGACCGATGACCGTTGTGTGAAGCGCCTGATACATATTGGCCTTGGGCATGGCGATGTAATCCTTGAATCGGCCGGGCAGCGGTTTCCAAAGGGAATGGACGATGCCGATCGCCCCGTAGCAGTCCTTGACCGAGTCGACGATCACACGCATCGCCGTCAGGTCAAAGATCTCGTTGAATTCCCGCCCCTTCTTCGTCATCTTGGTGTAGATGGAGTAAAAGTGTTTGGCCCGCCCGGAAATGTCAGCTTCAATTCCGACCTTCTGGAGTTCCTCACTGAGAAAGCCTCCGGCCTCCTCGACAAACTCGTCGCGCTCTGCCCGCTGCTGGGCAACCAGATGTTTGATCTCGGCGTACTTGCGGGGATGCAGGGTGGCGAACGCAAGATCTTCAAGTTCCCACTTGATTGCGTGGATGCCCAGCCGATGAGCAAGCGGCGCGTAAATCTCAAGAGTCTCACGCGACTTGAGAATCTGCTTCTTCTTGGGCAGCGAACCGAGGGTCCTCATGTTGTGCAGCCGGTCGGCGAGCTTGACCAGGATGACCCGTATGTCCGAAGCCATCGCAATCATCATTTTGCGGTAGTTCTCGGCCTGTCTTTCGTCCCGGCTCTCGAAAGTGATCTCGGTCAGTTTGGTCACCCCGTCGACCAGTCGGGCAATTTCCGAACCAAATTCGCTTTCAACTTCATCGAGACTGGCAGTGGTGTCTTCGACCGTGTCGTGGAGCAGCGCGGCGCAGATCGTCGCAGTGTCGAGATTCATGCCGACCGAGATTCGAGCGACCCCAACCGGATGAGTTATGAAATCCTCGCCCGACTGCCGCTTCTGATCGACATGATGGTGGCAGGCGAAGACGAATGCTCTGCTGATCTCATCGCGATCCAGTGGCTTGGCCTCCGGCTGGGCTGTGGCCGCGATGGTGGATTCAAAATCCGAAATAGTCGCCATCAAATCGCCGAGCAGAGATTCTTCCCGTGGGGTCAGCACCGTGGCGTCGTTTGCCCCGGATCCTCTCGGCTCTACCTGTTTAACTGTCTCAGAAATGCGATCTCCTTCTTGTGAATCCGCATCTGCTCGGAAAATAACGTTGACTGGGCAAGATCAGCCTTCTCTGAGGATACGATGCTGACGGTCCGGGCATCGGCCCTGCCCTCAGTACGGGCGAGTCCAGCCTCCACAAGTACCCGGAGCAGAATGGAGGAATCCTCCGGAGAAGAGCCAAGACCGGGGTCGTCCCCCGATGAAGTTCCGGTGAGGATTCTCTGGAGGTTTCCACCTGAGACCTCGCCGGCATCTCGAAGTTCCCGGTAGAGAATCCGCAACCGGGGCGTGAGGAGGTTTCTGTCTGCCGAGGCCTTTTCGGCAAATACCAGCCCCGCGGGATCAACAAGCCGGAGTGTCGAAGCGGCTGAAGACGCCAGCAGAAGTTCCTCCGGGGAAGCTGCCGGATCCAGAACGACCGTGTTCGGACAGATCCCGACAAGGTCTGGATTGGCCGCCAGAGTGACGTGATCGCTGAGGCCCACACCCTCTGAGAGCCCCTCGGCGAAAGGCCCGGAGGCATCCGTCGGACTACCCGCCCAGAGTCCCCGTACCGAGTCTATCCCCGCCTTCCTCAGCCGTCCCAGGCCGGCAGCCCCTCCGAGGGAGTTCCAGCGGCTACGGGCGTCTGAAGTGATTATGAGAAGCGGCTCTCCGGAAGAAAGGAGTTCGGCCAGAACGACTTCGGCGGGACCTTCGATTGAGGTAGCGGCCAGAGCACCCGGTGAGTCAGCGCTTTCCCGGGTTTCGGATTCGTCCTTCAGGCGATCGATCTTCTGTGGGGTCTGTCCGCCCATGGCTACCTCGAGACGGCTCCACCACTCCCCTGGCTCGCACCCGACAAGCTCGGAGGAGCCCTCGGTCGGGTCTGCAGTGGAGACTGGAGAGACCTCTCTCACCACCAGTTGTGGCTGTGAGGATCCGTTCCAGTGATTGACATTCAGCTCGGCAAGAACGTCAACGGCTGCCTCCTCATCCACTCCGAAGCCGGTCCTGCCGAAGCTCACACCGGCAGCCCGTCCCCCACCGGAAATGACGCTGAATCGACAGTGCTTACCCTCGCCCATCTCACGCAGATCGGTAATCCGGGCGTTGGGAATCAGAAGAGAGACAGTCGGGTTTTCCTTACCGCAGGGCTCAAGCGTCTCAATCTCCTCGGCGAGAGCCAGCGCAAGCTCCTCTCCGCCGGCGACAGCATCAAACGAATCCGGAGTCACCGTCGAGCCGACGCCGAGTTGACCCACGACAGCCTCCGCCAAGGCGACTCGAAAATCGTCTATCCGTGATGGCAATATCTGCAAGCCCGCTGCGGCGGCGTGCCCCCCAAAGCCCTCGAGCAGATCTGACGTGGCTGCGATGGCTTGATGAAGGTCCAGCCCCGGAATACCACGAGCCGACCCACGGGCCGTGTCTCCATTTATTGAGATAACGACAGCAGGAACACCGTGCCTCCTGACCAGCCGTGAAGCAACTATCCCCACTACGCCCGGATGCCAGCCCTCACCGGCTACCACGAGCACTGCCGGATCGTCGTCCCCGAGTTCCCGCTTTGCCGCCTCAGCAGCCGCCTCCACTTCTCGCTCAATACGGCGCCGCTCGTTGTTTGCCCGCCCGAGTTCCGAGGCGATCTCCTCCGCTCTTTCTGGCGAATCAGAGAGAAAAAGTTCAACGCCGGCATCTGCGCGATATATCCTGCCGGCAGCGTTGATGCGCGGCCCGAGCCGGAACCCGAAATCCCGAGCGCTGAGCTGCGCGGCCTCCAGGCCAGATTCGGCGATTAATGCCCTCATCCCGGGGCGCTGTGCCCGCCGGGCCACCTTGACTCCCTCCCGAACCAGCCTCCTGTTTTCTCCTATCAGCGGCATCACGTCGGCAACGGTCGCGAGAGCCACCAGATCGAGGTCGGCCTCATCGAGGAATGGATCGAGACCGGCTGCCTGTCGGAGCGCAGATGCGAGCTTGGCCGCGACTGCTGCCCCGCAAAGATCGACAAAGGGGTAACCCGAGACCACCGGGTGAAGAATCCTGCAGTCTGGCAGCACCGCTTCCGTCCGGTGATGGTCGGTCACCACGATTCCCATACCCAGCTTCCTTGCCAGGGCCACCTCGCCGACCGAGGTGACACCACAGTCCACCGTGACAACCAGACCGGTGCCACGGCTGGCAATCTCCTCGATCGCCTCCGGATTGAGGCCGTAGCCCTCAGTTATCCGGTCTGGAATGAACCAGTCACACTCGGCACCTAGCTGTCTGAGCGCCGTGACCATAATCGTGGTCGCAGCGACACCATCCGCATCAAAATCTCCATAAATCGTAATTTTCCGACCGTCATCGATCGCGGCCCGAACCTCCTCAACCACACCGGCCATGCCCTCGAACTTCCCCGGCTCATGGCTCTCTCTTCCCTCGAGGAAGCCCTTGGCTTCGACCGGATCGGTTATCCCACGACGTGCGAGAGTGGCGGCCAGCGGACGGCTCAGGCCGAGGTCCTGCACGAGCCGCAGCGCCTCCCTGATCCGGTAGGGCGGCGGCTCAAACGTGATTGATCAGTCCTGAAGCTGAAATTCGGGGTCTTCGTTGCGCTCGCCGATCCAGTAGATCAACCAGGCACCGAGCAGGAAGCCCGGGATTGCCGCGAGGAACGTGATCATGTCCACATCGTTTAGACCGCGCCCGAGGATGACCTGAATGATTGCCCCGGAAACCATGGCACCGACAACAGCGCCAAGCAGAGCTCCCACGATCCCTCCCCAGAAATGGTCGGGCACAAAAACAGTCAGATGCCAGAGTGCCAGGCCGACTATCAGCCAGATTACGATTGCCATATTCAGACCCTTCCCTTCGGACCAGTTGTGGCTGGCGCAGGGCCGTCAGCCCCGCCTTGTTCACCGTCCACCTTGGCCACCTCAAGCTCTTCGGCGAAGGCCGGCACGGAACCCTGACTCTCCATCTGCTGGCGACGACGACGCCGGAACGACGGCTCCCGCTCCTTCCAGAGCGCCAGAACCGGGGACGCAATGAACAGTGAGGAGTAGGTGCCGGAACTGATGCCTACGAGAAGTGCGATCGCGAAGGCGGTCAGAGTCTCACCGCCGAAGATCAGCAGGCAAACGACCGCCACCAGGGTTGAAACTGTCGTTGCCAGCGAACGGGTGAGGACCTCGTTCATTGACCGGTTAACGATCTGAGAGTAGGTAGCCCTGGGCATCTTTGGCTCGTTCTCGCGTATTCGATCGAAGACGATGATCGTGTCGTAGAGCGAGTAGCCCAGAATTGTGAGGAAAGCCGCCACCGTCGCGCTCGATACCTCGAAACCAAGCAGGGCATAGATACCGAGGGCAATCAGGATGTCGTGCATGATCCCGATCAATACTGGTGCGGTAAATCGGGAGCCGAATCGGAGTGCGATGTAACCCGTGATCAACAACAGCGAAAAGAACATCGCAAAACCTGCACTGCGCGCAACTGAGGCACCAAATGTAGGTCCTACAGAGGTGCTGTTGAACCCGTCGGTGGAAATACCAAAGGCATCATCAAGCCTGCTTTCCACGTTGTCGATCTGCGACGGCTCCAGGGTTTCACTCTGGATCTGGAAGCTGTTCTCACCGAGTGCGGGATTGTCGACCGCCTGAATCGTTGCATCGCCAAGTCCCTCACCACCGACTGCCGCCCGGAGCTCCTCAGCGGAAACATCCTGTTTGAGACTGACCTCAATCCGTGTGCCGGCCTCGAAATCAATGCCAAAGTTGAGGCCCTTGATCGCTAACGCCCCACCGCCAATGAGCAGAATCACGGCCGACATCAGGAACATCGCTTTGGATGCACCCATGAAGTCGAAGTGCCAGCGTGCCTTCTTGTCTGCTTCGTTGGCTTCGTGGTGTTCCTCGGTAACCCCCATGCCACGACGAAGCGTCTTCGTATTGATCATTGACCCGAGCAGGGCCTGGGTGAATACCACTGCGGTGAGCAGCGAGACCAGAGTTCCAACCCCAAGGGTAAAAGCGAAGCCCTTGACACCTGAAGTTGAGAGAACAAAAAGAATGAACGCAGTAAGCAGAATGACCACGTTGGCATCGATGATCGTGCTGATACCCCGGCGGTATCCGAGGGAAATCGCAGAGACCAGTGACCGCCCGGCTCGCAGCTCTTCCTTGACACGCTCGAAGATAACGATGTTGGAATCGGCTGCCACTCCGATCGTAAGCACCAGGCCAGCAATCCCCGGCAGGGTAAGAGTGATTGGAATCACCTTGATCAGCGCCAGGAAAATGATCGCGTAGGCGATCAGCGCAAGAGCCGAAACCACACCCAGGAAGCGGTAGAAAATAATCAGGAAAAGACATACGAGTATGAGCCCTGCGACCAATGCACGGATGCCCTGGTCGAGAGCCTCCTGCCCGAGGCTCGCCGATACCTGGCTCTGACTCGTCAGGGTGAGCTCCACCGGTAGTGCGCCGCGCTGGAGGAACTCGGCCAGTTCCTGTGCTCCGCCGAGGTCGAACCCACCCGAAATCTGGGCTCCTGTGCGCCCGTCTATGCCGTCCGGATTCTCCTGGAAATTGATGATCGGCCGCGAGACGACGACATTGTCGAGCACGATCGCAAAGTTGCCGGAGAGAGCAGACGCTGTCTGCGGGTCGACCTGACCGAGGGCGCGCGCCTGGCCCTCTTGGGCGATTCGTCTGGTGATTGTCTGGAATGCCTGTCGACCCTTATCGGTGAAATCGAAGGTGACGTTTGGAGCATTGGTCAGAGGGTCGGTCTGCTGTTGCGGATCCTTGATATCGCTGCCGGTCAGTTCAGCGGTGTCCTCGATCACAAAGTAGCCGGCCTGGTCGGGGTCGTTAATCGTTCGCCCCGTTGTCGGATCGCTCGGCAGCTCAGCAACGACAATCGTGCCCTGCAAGACTTTTTTGACGATCCCCTTCTGCGGCAGAGGGTTGCCCTGATTGTCGAAGTAGAGGTCCTGCTTATCGGCTACCGGGCCTGCGATAAGCTCATGCGGTTCTTGCTGCTCGAAGAGGTAGAAGCGGTCTGACGACGAGCAGTCAGGGCAGGGATCTACCCGCTCCTGTTCAGTCGCGAGATTGACGGCATCCCACATGGACGGCTCGGCTCCCTGTGCGATGAAGGTCCGGTTCTGGCCTTCGGTGGGGAGTCTTCCGGCGGCTATCCACTTCGCCCGAACCAGCTTCTGGACCTGGTCGGGATCCTGGGAGCCAAGATCAGAACCCAGCTCCTTCGCGGGGCCGACAAGGTTGTTCTGCCAGTCATAGAAGTAGAGCCGGGCAGGAGTCGTCGCGCAGTCGGTGGCACCGCCAACGTCAGTTGCACCGGGAATGCCGACGGAAATCTGGTCCGGACCGAGGCGAGACACCTCGATCTCGGAGACGCCAAGCTTGTCGCAGCCCGAGCGGATGATGTCCACCGATCGATCCATTGCCTCATTGGTCACCTCTGGGAGCTGAGGTGTCGGTCTGGCCTGGAGGGTCAGCTCTATGCCTCCCTGAAGGTCAAGGCCAAGCTCTGCCGGCTTCTTGACCGCAATGATCGCCGAAACAATCAGCAGCCCGAGTACGAACAACAGCACGAATATATTGCGGCGCCTGCTCCCCATACGGCGGAGTTTATCCGTCCGGGGTCAAGACGATCATCAGGCCCCCGTCTTCGTCATAGGCCGGGAACACATCAGCAATCGCAGCGGCCGTGAGTGACTTCTCAGGACGAAGCGCAACGCGCTTGCCGAGGGATCGCACCCCCCACTCGAGAGAGGTCTCTATCGGGTCAGCCTCACCATCGTTGTCTGTGTCAGCTCCGGGACCACCATCTCCGGAGTCAACCCACTCAAGGCCGAGGGCCTCCTTGACCGGCTGCCCGATCACGTCCTCATCCTTGAGTCCGGTCAATTCGTAACTTCCCCGGCCCGCATCCAGCACGCGACCTTGCTGATCGCATACGAAGAAAGCCGCGTTCGGTGCCGGGTAGTAGTCGTCGAGCAGCTCAAAGACGAAGCCGAAGCCGCACTTTGAGCAACCCTTCGGCCTGGAACTGAATCCGGCCGTCCGCTCGGTGCTGGTTTCGCGGTTGCCGCAGTTGGGACAGATGAAGAATGGCATTCGCGGAAAGGGTAGTGGAGCGAGCAGTTCGGTGTCGGCGGTCCAATGCGCCACACACCCCGGCTCGCTAGATTGTGGCGCAGGGTCCGGCGGCAGCCGGTCAATAAACGGAGACTGGAGAGGCTTTCGATGATCACATCGGTTGTATTGCCGCTTGCTTTGGCAATAATCATGTTCACGCTCGGCCTCGGCCTGAAGGTCGAAGACTTCAAGCGGATCTTCGTTTATCCAAGGGGAGTTTCAATTGGCATGGTCAACCTCGTGCTGATCTCCCCGCTGCTGGCATTTGGTATCGCCGATCTGTTCAACCTTGAACCCCTGCTTGCCATGGGGCTCGTCCTCCTCGGGGCGTCACCCGGTGGGACGCTGGCCAACATGTTCACTCACCTGGCCCGGGGTGAGACCGCCCTGTCGATAACGATGACAGCCCTTTCCAGCGTTGTAGCTGTGATCACCATCCCGTTTTTCCTGAACATCGCAAACAACTACTTCGGCGCAGGCAACTCGCTCGACGACGTGAACATGTGGAGCGTTGTTCTCAGAACCTTCCTCATAACCATCGTGCCCTTAAGCCTCGGTCTTTGGTTGAGGACCAAGGCACCGGAGCGGGTCGAGAGGATCCGACCGCCGCTCACCCGGGCATCACTCGTGCTTTTTGTCCTTGTGGTGGTGGGCGCCGTGATCTCGGAGTTCGATCTCATCAAGGGAAACCTCGCCGGAGTTGCTGCGGCAGCGCTCGCCCTCAACCTTGCGGCAATGTCCATCAGCTACGCCGCATCAAAGCTTGGTCGTCTGTCCCAGCGACAGGCCACGGCAATTGCTCTGGAACTGGGAATTCACAACGGGACCGTTGCGATCGTGGTCGCGGGAATGATCAACGACCAACTGATGATCCCAGCTGCGGTCTACAGCGCTTTCATGTTCATCACCGGAGGAATATTCGCCAAATTCATGCACTCCCGAAACGCCGAAGCATTTGACGCGACGGCGATGGCCGAATCAACCGGGCCAGCGCCAACCTGAGGGCCGGCGCCAACCTGGGCAGGACCTGATTCGCATAAGAGCTTGCCCTCAGAAAAGCTGTTCGTGCCCGCGCGGCAGTTCCAGGTCCAGATGCTCGAAAGCATGTCGGGTCAGGACCCTGCCCCGAGGGGTTCGCTTCAACATTCCGAGCTGGAGCAGGTAGGGCTCAAGCACGTCCTCGATCGTGTCAGTCTCTTCCCCGATCGCGACCGCGATCGTTGAAAGGCCAACCGGACCACCAGAGAAACGGGTGGCGATCAACGTCAGGAGTGCCCGGTCGGAGCGATCCAGCCCGGCGCGATCAACCTCCAGCATTTCAAGCGCAGCCTCAGCCACTTCGGCGTCAACAACACCGGTGCCCTTGACCTCTGCGAAATCCCGGACCCGCTTGAGCAAGCGATTCGCAACACGCGGCGTGCCACGGGAGCGTTCAGCTATGGAATGTGCCCCGGCCGCATCGATGTCAACCTCGAGAATCCCGGCAGACCTGACCACGATTACCGCAAGATCGTCCGGCGAGTAGTACTCAAGTCGGTGAAAAACCCCAAACCGGTCGCGGAGCGGCGTTGTCAGGAGTCCGCTGCGGGTGGTCGCGCCAATAAGCGTGAAGGGCGGGAGCGGCAGAGTCACGGTCCGTGCTCCGACGCCCTGGCCGAGCACGACTGGGAGTTGCCCGTCCTCCATTGCGGGGTAGAGAGTCTCCTCAACAGCACGACCGAGCCGATGAATCTCATCAATGAAAAAGACGCTCCCAGGCTCAAGGGATGTAAGAAACGCAGCGATGTCCCCCTTCTTCTCCAGGGCTGGCCCGGCGGTCTGGACCAGCGGAACCCCCATCTCGGCGGCGACGATGTTCGCCAGCGAGGTCTTGCCCAAGCCGGGGGGACCAGCGAGCAGAACGTGGTCAAGCGGCTCTTCGCGCTTTTTCGCAGCCTCGATAAACATCCCCAGCTGTTCTGTGACCTGCTTCTGGTTAACAAAATCAGCCAGCAGGGAGGGTCTGAGCGAGCGATCCAGTTCCTGATCAGGGAGATCAGCCCGGGCATCGTGAACCCGCGGTTCAGCGCCCTCGGGGAGGTCCTTCTCGAGACCCAGGTTAATTCGGCTTCCGCCTATTTCAGGGAGGTCTGGTCCTTCTGACATCAGTTCTCTGCTCCACGACCGGCAGTTCCGGCCCGCTTCAAAGCTGCACTGATCAGCTCCTCTGGGTCCTCAACTGCTGGCAGGCCGTCGAGCAGTTGCTCGGCTTCGAGTGGCTGATAGCCGAGATTGACAAGCCCGTCGCGGGCCAGGGATCGGGCTGAGCCGGCTTCGGGCCCGGGGAGTTCAGCTCCGGAGCGCTCAGCCTCGGCAGTGACCCGGTCTTTCAGCTCAAGGATGATCCGCTCCGCAGTCCGCTTGCCGATCCCCGGTACCGCCTGAAAGCGCTTTGCATCACCAGCAACGATTGCTGCCGTCAGTTCACGGTGAGGTCCGCCTGACAGGGCAGCTATTGCCACTTTCGGGCCAATGCCACTCACCGCGATCAGCTGGGCAAAAAGGTCTCGCTCCTCCTCGGAGGCAAATCCATAAAGCGAAATGCCGTCATCACGGCTGATCGTTTCAGCATGAAGAAAGACCTCACTGCCCGCCGCCGGGACGCTGCGCAAAGTTTCTGAACTGACCCGAAGGCGATATCCAACCCCGGAAGCTTCAATTACGACGTAGTCGCCACGCCTGACAAGGACCTCTCCCCGGACTGTGGCGATCAAGAAACGGCCCTCGCCGGGGCGCGCTCGGCTGCTGCTGCAGCCTCCCGCATCCCGGCAGAGCCCCCGTGACAGATCGCGACCGCCAAAGCGTCAGCTGCATGATCAGGACGGGGAGGTTCGGACAGCCCAAGCAGGGTCGCGACCATGCGCTGGACCTGCCGCTTGGCAGCGTCACCTGATCCGCAGACGGCATTCTTGATTGCCTGAGGCGTGTAGGAGAAGCAATCGACATCGTTGCGTGCGGCGGCAAGCATGGCAACTCCGCTTGCCTGACCGACCCGCATCGCCGAACCCACGTTCTTACCGAAGTAGAGATCTTCAAGCGCTACAGCCGCTGGCTGGTGCCACTGAATCAGCTTGAAGAGTGAATCGTGGATATGAGACAGCCGCTTTTCCGGCGTGTCGACGGAAGACGTACGGATAACGCCCCCGTCAAGGGCGACCATGTGACCGCCTTCGATCCGGATAACCCCGAAACCGAGATTAGCCGTCCCGGGATCTATGCCCATTACGACTCTCATCTGTCCTACATTCTGCGCGCTCCGTCGGATGCCTTCGGGGAAAGCGGGTCATTTGGCCCGACAAAGCGCCTTCCACGACCGTTACTGGTCAGCTGGCGATTCGCTCGAGCACGTCCTCGGGGATGTCGTAGTTCGCGTAGACCTCGCTGACATCATCCTGCTCTTCGATTGCGTCGAGCATCCTCATCAGGGTTCCGGCGTCTTCTTCGGGAACCTCAACCGTGTTCTTGGGCTCAGTCGCCAGACCGACTGACAGTACTTCCACTCCTTCGGCCGCCAGGGCCTCTCTGACTGCTGTCAGGTTCGCCGGTTCCGCCAGCACGCGCAGCCTGTCGTCATCTTCGACCACATCGCTTGCGCCGGCATCAATCGCGACGATCAGGTCGTCCTCGCCGTACTTCTCGCCATCTACGACAACCACTCCATGAGTTTCGAACATCCAGGCGACCGAACCCGGTTCGCCGAGGTTACCCCCGTGCCGGGTAAAGGCGTGCCGTACTTCTGCGCTCGTTCGGTTTCTGTTGTCGGTCAGGGCCTCGACCAGAACCGCAGTTCCGCCAGGGCCGTAACCCTCGAACTGGATACGTTCGACGACCACCGCATCGGGCCCTTCGCCGGTTCCACGATCGATGGCTCGTTCGATGTTGGCCTTGGGCATTGATTCGTCCCGGGCCTTCTGGATGGCTGTGGCAAGTCCCGGGTTGGCGTCAGGGTCTCCACCACCTTCCGTGGCAGCGACCGTTATCGCCTTGGCAAGTTTGGTGAACTTCTGACCCCGCTTTGCGTCAGCGGCGCCTTTTTTATGCTTGATTGAGGACCACTTCGAATGACCAGACATACTTAGATCCTATGGTGACCCGCTGACAACCCGTACCGAAAAGAGCCCCGCCCGCAGAGTGGCCGCCGCCTTTGTGGCTTTGGCGATGCTGCTTTCGGCACTTTCACTCTGGACGGTAGTGCCGCTGGTCTGGCTCTGGATCGGATCACAGCTCGCCGGAACCCAGTTCCCGAGCCTGTGGCCCTACGCAGTTGTTCTGTTCGGAGTGATCCTCTCGATTATCGTGGTCGCCTGGCTGATCGGGCTGATGAACGACCTTTACCTGCGACTCACCGGATCGCATACCGTCGAGCCGATTCGACTCGGCTGGATGAAGAGTCTGCGGGACTCAGCACGCCAGCAGCCGCCAACCCTGCTCGAAGTGGTCGTCGTAGGCTCGGTAATAATCTCAGCCATCACACTGGTTATCTGGTTCTTCACTCTGGCCGGATCCCCCCTCGAAGGCTGAGCCGGCACCTGAAACCGGTCGACCTTTTCGCCTCTATCAGGCGGGGTTTGACTCCCGGCACATGCCAACAAACAAGGCATGGAGGCGATCATCGGCGGTCAACTCGGGATGAAAGGAGAATGCGCTGACAGTCCCCTGTCTCACCGCGACCGGGTGCCCCTGCACCTCCGCAAGAACCTCCACTCCTTCACCCAACCTCTCAACCCAGGGGGACCGAATGAAGACCGCCCTGAACGGTGAGCCTTCGAGTCCGGTCAGAGCAATGTCGTCTTCGAAGCTGGCCAGCTGACGACCGAAAGCGTTGCGGCGGGTGGTGATGTCAATCAGGCCAAGGTGCTCCTGGTCGGCCACAATCATGCCGGCGCAGGTTCCAAGCACTGGTACGCCCGAAGCAGCAAGCTCTCGAATCGGCTCGCTGAGACCGTACTGCTCAAGGCCCATAGTAATTGTGGTGCTCTCACCTCCGGGGAGGATCAGACCATTCAGCCCCTCAAGATCGCCCGCAGACCGCACCTCGACGCCCGAGGCACCGACCGAACTCAGATGCTTCACGTGTGCGGCGAAACCCCCCTGAATGGCGAGAACCCCGATTCTGAGCGATGGGCCGGCGGCAGGCGCCGGCCGGCGGTTACCAGCCCCGTCCGGCAAGCCTGGCGTCTTCGCCAATGGTCGACATCTCTATGCCCGGCATAGCGTCGCCGAGCTGCTCCGATGCCGCTGCGACCCGCTCAGGGTCATTGAAATGAGTGGTTGCCTCGACGATGGCCTTGGCCCGCCGCTCCGGATCATCACTCTTGAAAATGCCCGAGCCGACAAAGTTGCCTTCAGCGCCAAGCAGCATCATCAAAGCGGCGTCCGCCGGGGTGGCGATGCCTCCGGCACAAAGGAGTGGCACCGGCAACCAGCCACGGGTGGAAACTTCGCGAACCAGCTCCAGTGGGGCAGAAAGGTTCTTCGCAGCAGTGGGCAGTTCGGTCGAGCTGAGCGTGCCCAGATGGCGAATGCCCGAAATGATTTCTCGCATGTGGCGTACGGCCTCGACAATATTTCCGGTACCCGCTTCGCCCTTGGAGCGGATCATCGCGGCACCTTCGCCGATCCTGCGCAGAGCCTCCCCCAGGTTTGTTGCACCGCAGACGAACGGAGCATCAAACTCAAATTTGTCAATGTGGTTGTACTCGTCAGCAGGTGTGAGAACCTCGGACTCATCAATGAAGTCAACGTCGAGCGACTGGAGCACCTGAGCTTCGGCTATATGTCCGATCCGGGCCTTTGCCATCACCGGAATCGAAACGGCTGCCTGAATGCCCTTGATCATGGCCGGATTGGACATTCTGGCGACGCCACCGTCACGGCGAATGTCGGAAGGAACTCGCTCGAGCGCCATAACCGCGCAGGCGCCGGATTGCTCCGCGATCTTCGCCTGTTCGGCGTCGACCACGTCCATGATCACACCACCCTTGAGCATCTCCGCAAGGCCAGTCTTTACTCGGAATGTCGCTTGTTCAGCCATCCCTGCAAATATAGACCTTTGAGGGTGTTGGCCTCCGCCCAGCCTGCTACTTCAGCTTGTAAGCGCGGATGCGATCCCGGTGTGCGTCTTCGTCACGGGAGTAGACGCCATGCGCAAGAGCGTGAACAAGGGCCATCAGGGCCGTATTCGAACGCAGAAATGATGGACTGTTAGACGAGTAGTAGAGACTCATCTCTGCCTGCTTGACAGTGTCGGAGAGGGTCGCATCCGAGATCGCAAGGGTGCGGGCATCCCGGTGTCCGGCCAGCTTCATTGCTCTGGCCAGAAGTGGATGTGCCCGACCGGCTGAAAGGGTTATGACAAGGGTCCCTTCGTCGATCCTGCCCAGTCGCTGAAGCGAAGACCCCGCCGTCGAAGTGACGATTTCGGCACGGATGTCGAGCAGGCTGAGGGTGTGGCGCATGTAACTGGCGAAGAAGGCCATCTGATCGGTACCGACGATGACCACCTGATTGGCTGCCGCCAGAGCTGCCACGGCGAGATCAATCCGCTCCTGGCTGAGCTTGCGTGCGGTTTCTTCAAGGTTTGCGTGATCGGTTCCAAGCGATGCCTCAAACTCGGAATGGTCGAACGCGAAGAGCATGCGGCCGGCTGAGCCCTCTGACCCGCCTACCGTAGCCCGGTACTCCTCAATCGCTGAACTCTGAAGCTCCGGGTAGCCCTCGAAGCCGAGGGCCTGCGAGAAGCGCACTACGGTCGAGGAGGATGTGCCGGCTCTCCGAGCCAGTTCCTCGGCCGTGAGGAAGGCCGCTTCGTCCAGATGGTCGACGATGTAGCGGGCCACATCTTTCTGTGACCGGGAGAATTCATCGATCCGATCCTCAATGTAGGTTGACAGAGTCTTGGTTTCGGGGGTCGCAGTACTCACGCCGATCCAATTCGTCAGATCGTCCTGTTTCCCTTCAACGGCAGGAATTATGAGATCACTTAGTGGCCTTCCAAACCGCCGTCAAAGCCTGACCGGTTTCACCGCAGATGGCGACGAAATCTGGATCATTCGCTCGATCTCGCAGAAGTTCTACAAGTGTCAGGGCTGTTACGACTCGATCGAGGTCGGGGCGGAACACGTTGTGGTCCAGTACATCGCCCGACTCGGCGGTACCGAGCATTCCCACTGGCATCAGCGCTGCGCCGAGGAGATCCTGTTTCCCCAGAGCCGCAGCCTCAGGCCGGTCGCCGCGAAGGAGTCAAGCCGGAGCAACCTCGTAAAGCGGGGCAAGCGTCCAGCAGGCAGACGGCGCCGACCCCGTTAGGGCACCGGGCTCTGTGGGCCGGACATGAAATCTCACCTGCTACGGATTAACCTGGATCTCGGCGATCGGGACCCCGGAGACTTCCATTTCAGCCTCATAGATTCCCTGCATATCAGCCTTGAAATCAATCGTGGCCGTCCCACCTGCGGCTACAGACTTGCTGATGTCGAATCCGTGGACATGGACCTCTTCCGGGGCATCGGATTTCACCCTGAACCTGATTTGCCCTCCCTCGAAAGTCTCAATCTTCAGGACCCCGCCCTGAGGCTCCCCGTCGACGAAGGAGACCGTGGGGAAGGATTCAGGCGTCACTGTTTTCGGCACCCCTTTTTCTGCGCTGGTCGCATCGGTAGTTGTTGTCGCTACGGGAGCTACATTTGACGGGGGCTCTGAGTCGCCTGGCCTAAGGACCAGAAATAACGCGATGGCTGCGAGCAGAAGGACGGCACCAGTCGCGACTCGATAAAACCTTGGATGCGTCAAGCGGGTACTCCTTCGCAGGGGCGGGGTAGAACCGGCACACTATCCTAACCAGCTTCAAGGCAATACTCAACGGCTTCAGGAGCACGATGAGAACGAACGATCCGACTCCCACGCAAACCTCCCCCACCCCGGTTACCGCAAAGCTCTTCGGTGACCCATCGTGCCCGTGGGGATACGCCGCGAGCCCGGCGCTGCGCACGATCGAGTGGCGCTACCGCGATCAGATTGAATGGCAGCTCGTAACGATTGGCCTGTCGGATCCGGAAACTGGACCGCCCCGGTTCAGTACGGTCGAAATGGCAGGCTTTCTTGTCGAATTTCGAGACCGGTTCGGGATGCCCTTCGGTACCCAGATCAAAAGCCGGCCGGCGACGAGTTCACTTGCTTGCCGGGCCATTGTCGCCGCCCGCCTGCTTCAGCCAGGGTACGAATGGCGCGTTTTTCGTACCCTGCAGCTTCTGCAGTTCAACACTCCCCTTCTGTTGGACGACGAGGCCGATCTGAGCGCCGCTCTCAGTTCGGTTGCCGGACTTGATTCCGAAGCCGTTATGGCGGCTGTCCACATCAAGCCCGTCAATGAGGCCTATGGACGTGACTGGGCCGAGGCTCGAACGGCCCTGGGCGGCCCCTCCGAGATGCAGGGAAAGACGGCTGAATCACCGGAGGGTGCCCGGTTTACCGCTCCATCGATCGTTTTTTCCGCAAACGGGAACCGGATGGAGGCTGGTGGGTTTCAGCCGGTTGAGGCTTACGACGTGATCATCGCCAACCTCGCACCCGACCTGAAGCGGCACGCAGCGCCCGAAGGTCCTCTTGATGCCCTGGCTTTCTATCCGGGAGGACTCAGCACTCAGGAAGTCACCGCGATCATGACAAGTGGAAATAACCCCCCTGAAAGGCAGTCGACGGAAAAACAGCTGGTTTCCCTGCTCGGCGAGAACCGTATCCGCCGGATCGCCATGGGCAGCGACGCTATCTGGCTCGCAGCCTAGCCATCTAGTTTGATCAGGCCAACTGGGAAACTGCCGGCGGCTCCTGTGGCCGCCGACACATGTCCCTGACTTCAGACGGAAGCGTCGATCTCTGCGTTGACTTCCTTCTTCAACTCTTCGGCGTCAGCGTCGATCTGCTTGGCGATTACCTTCTTCGCCTGCTTGGTCGCCTTTTCGATCTGGTCGTCAACCTTCGATTCTCCGATCACAATGATTGCGGCCTGACCTTCGTCGAGGCCTTCGCCCAGATCCTTGAGGTCACCACGGGACATGCCCCTGAAGAGATGGGCACCGACGCCGCCGACAACACCGCCGACGATGGCTGAAGCGATGAGCGATGGCGGGAAGAGAATTCCGATGATCGCGCCAACCCCGATGCCGCCCCAGGCCCCGTGCTGCGTCGGCTTCTCGGTCTTGCTGACATGAACCTTGCCGTCGGCGTCCTTCTCGATCACTGCGGCGTCGAATGTTCCAACGAGTCCGGCAGCGTGCAGTTCGAAAACGGCCTCGTAATCGGCTGCAGCAGTTGCTGGGTCGGCATAAATGGCCGCGTACAGAAAAACGGGACGATCAGACAATTTGTTCCTTTCGTTGACACACAGTGGAGCGAATCATCCCGCACGCTATCGGCTGGATGTTCAACCGGTAAAACTTTCCTGCCTGCCCTGCGGCCGGGTCTTCCAGTCGGTCGCCGGGGAAGGTCGGTGTCGGCTCCACAGGAAGCCGGGCCGCCGAGGATCGACGCGAGCCCGGCGAAAGGTCCGGGCCGAGGTTCTAACTAAGGATCGCCGCTGCTCCTACGCGGAGGCGCGGCGACCGAGCTCGATCACGTTGTCCCGGTGGAGAAGAGTCCAACGGACGATCGCTCGACCCTCGTCCCCGCCTGCGGCCCGTGTAACCGGGCGAAGGGCGCGACGGTCAGTCCTCTCGGCTCGGGGCCAACACCCAGCGGATAAACAACGATAGAGCGGCGATCAGCCATAACAAAAAAGCCCCTAGTAACAGGAACACAAAAATGACACCGGGGAAAATGGAGTCGTCGGGTGTGAATAAGCGGGCCAAAAGAGCGTAGGCCACCCAACAGCCCAATATGGCAAGTGCTCCGATCAGTAACTTCTTCATCAGATCCTCTCCTCTGTAAATCGTGGCGAAACGGGATTCGTGAAAAACGCTAATCCGATGCGTGTCCGTTTCCCCTGACCTAAGAATCCGGCCTAAGGGTTTATCGGGATATCTGAGCATTCGAATATCGCCGGATCGGACGGGACCGAGCGGTCGTCGAGGGGGGCGGCCCACGCCCATACCTTCAGGGTTCGGTTACCGGCCTCGATCGGTGTCAGGGTGAGAGTGACCCTTCTCGAACCCTTCGGCTTGACGTCTTGGTCGAATCGGTAGGTCGGATCGAATCCAGGGATATCGGCCTCCTTGCTGCTCTCGTTACCCGAGTAGATCTCGTTCAAGGTGAACGAATCGAATCCCTCGTCGAGGAATACGAAGGTCGAGGGGTAGTAAACGGGGCCGGGGTTCTTTAGCGCCAATGTAACTTCGGTCGGAAAGCCTACGAATAGTTGCCGAGGGCAGCCAATCGACCCGTCCGGCTGGACCCGTTCGAGTGAGGGACCCGACGAGTTCTGCTCCTCCTCGCCGCTGCCGATAGCGATAACGAAAAGAGCGAGCACACCACCGGCGACAATCCCGACCTGCTTCCAGGTAGCAAGACTCGCGAACCAGCCTATCTTCTTTGGTTCAACGTCCCGGCCGTCTCCATCGGCTTTCTGAGATATCTCACGGCCCTGCCTAAAGTCATCCATGAATCCCATGACGGCTCCTCCCCTTCATTCTTGACTGGTGAGGGGAGTCTATGGGCCGCACCGGTTTCTGACGAGACCTCGCCCCGATGTAGCCAAAATGTAGCCACCAGCCCCCGGAACCGGCCGGAAACGAGAGGAACAGAGTGGAACCCCGTCCCCGGATGTTTAGGGCGCTAAACCATTACCGGAGCGGGATCCCCCGTCTTGGACGGAGTGGGCCGGGAAGGACTCGAACCTTCGACCTACGGATTATGAGTCCGCTGCTCTAACCAACTGAGCTACCGGCCCGTGGCGGCAATTGTATGAGCAGGATGGTCGGATCGGCGCTGCGACCGACCCTGTGATCAAGCGCCTTCGGCCGGTTTATGGCCAATCACTCGATCCGTCGAGTCATACGCATAGAATTGACTCAGACCGGGGAGGTGGGTAACAGGCCAGCTTCTCGACTTCATTGACATGTCGATTCGTGAGCAGAAAAACCTAAGGGGTGAAAAGATGGATTTATTTACCAAGACTCGAAGTACGGCACACGGACGACTCGTTCTCGGGCTGGTGATCCTCGCAAGTGGGGGCCTGCTCGGTGCTGGTTGCGGGGGTGGCGACTCAAGCACCATCGAAACGCCGGCTACGGGAACTACCAGCACGAGTGACAAGGGCGGGACCACCGGCGACAGCGCCGGTGCGAGCAGCGCCACAAACACAGCCGCGATCGCCATCTTCAACTCATCCGGCTGCGCAGGCTGCCACACGTTGAGCGTTGCTGACGCAAGCGGGGCGATAGGACCCAACCTGGACACCACTTCGCTTTCAAAGGCTGAGATTGAGACACAGATCCGGAATGGCGGTGGCGGGATGTCCCCGTACGAGGGCCAGCTGTCAGATGCCGAGATCAGCACTCTGGCTGAACTCATCTCGACCTCTAACTGATCTACCCGCGCCGCTCGCTGGGCGAAGGAAAATCGGGAAGGCGTGGTAGCGAAGGGTCAGATCGCGAAAAGCTGAGAGAGCGAGCGGCCCACGTCAGGTGGCTCCTCTTCCTCTGCGGCGGCTGCCTTGACACCTTCAGCAAGGGCTTCCGCAGCTTCGGAGATCTGGTTTGCCCGGCTGGGTTTGATCTCGCCGGCCTCGGCGGCCTCGGAGAGGTCAGACTCCATCAAGCCTGCGAGCTCACCAAGCCGACCGAGGCCGAGAGCAGACGCAGTGCCGTGAAGAGCATGTGCTTCTTGACGAAGGGCCTCAAAGTCGGTAGTTCCTGTATCCAGGCCTGCCGCAATCACGTCGCACCGCTGTCTGGCCTCTTTGGTAAACGCTCCCAGCAGGTCGCTGTCAGGCTTTTCTTCACTCATAGGCTTTCCTTCCCCGAAAAGACTGTTGGGGCTGGACTGACCACCCCGTAATTGTCGACATTGTTGCTGGTCGCGCGATCTCCTGCACACTGACCTCGCGGAACACGTCGCCAAGCAACGGTTCTGATCTAGTCTGAACAGGATTTCCCTACCCGAACGGAGAGAGCGTGGCAAAAAGAGCAGCACTTGTAACTGGCGGTTCCGGAGGCATCGGTCTGGCAATCGCGAGGAGGCTCGCACAGAGTGGTTATGCCCTGACCATCACCGGCAGACGGGAGGAAAAGCTCCTGGCGACAGCCGAAGCTCTGGCCAACGAGGATTTCAAAGTGGAAGCTGTGGTCGCCGATTTGACAAGTGAGGATGCTGTCGTGGATCTGGTCGCTGCACACAAGCGCCAGTGGGGACGACTCGACTGCCTTGTCAACAACGCCGGGATCGGGATCGGCCAGTCAATTGACAGCGTTCAGGCCAAGCACTTCGACCTTCAGGTGGCGGTCAACCTTCGGGCGCTCGTCATTGCGACCCGGGAGTCCAGCGAGATGCTGAAGACTGCCGGATCCGAGCACGGCAAGGCGCTGGTCGTCAACCTGGCCTCAATTGCCGGCAAGCAGTATCCGGCCTGGCTTTCGATCTACGCCGCGACCAAGGCAGCTGTGATCTCTTACTCGCAGTCCTGCCAGAAAGAGTTCGGTACCTCCGGAGTCGGCGTTACTGCGATCTGTCCAGGCTTTGTAGCGACCGATATGACCGAGTTCGCGAAGGAACAAGTTCCGGCAGAGAAGATGATTCAGACCGACGATATCGCCGAGGCTGTCTCATTTCTGCTCAGCGTCTCGCCCAACTGCGTCGTCCCCGAGATCATCATGTCGAGGCCCGGTTCCGGCCCCGACAGCGGCGGCATGTGAACCCGGACCCCCTGCGCTGCATAGTCGCCGCGTTCGGCGACCCCGGACACGTATTCCCCGCCGTATCACTGGCCCGCGCGATGGCTTCGCGTGGCCACGAAGTGCTGGTCGAAACCTGGCCGCAGTGGCAGGAGGCGGTCGAAGGGGCCGGCCTTGCCTTCGCCTCGGCCGACGAGTACCAGGTATTCCCCCCTCCCCGCTCCGGCTCCCCCGGTGCGGGTCAGGCCGCCGTCGCGCTGATGCCGCTGCTCGAGGAGTTCCGACCCGATGTAGTGGTCAACGACATCCTCACCCTCGCCCCGGCACTTGCTGCGGAGAAGTACGGCAGCCGGTGGGCCACTCTGATTCCCCACCTGTATCCGGTCCAGGGCCAGGGCCAGCCGTTTTTCGCGGTCGGGGCGCTTAGTCCACGGACGGCAGTCGGTCGACGCATGTGGGGTTTGACCGACCGCCTCCTTGAACGCGGACTTATGCGGGGGAGGGACGACCTGAACGCCCAGAGGCAAATTGTCGGCCTGCCACCCAGTGATCGCTTTCACGGCGGGATAAGCCCCGATCTGGCGATGGTCGCCACCTTTCCCCAGCTGGAGTACCCGCGCCACTGGCCGAACGAAGTACATGTGACCGGTCCGATGCCATTTGAATTGCCCCACCCCGAAATTGACCTGCCCCCGGGGGACGAACCGCTGATCCTTGTGGCGCCCAGTACTTCTCAGGATCCCGATAACCATCTCGTTCGTTCAGCCCTTGTTGCCCTGGCAAATGAGCAGGTCCGGGTCGTCGCCACCACGAACCACGTCGTCCCGTCACGTCCGATCGTTGTACCTGCCAATGCCGTCCTCGTTGACTGGCTGAGCTACTCGCAGGTGATGCCCGAGGCGGCGCTGATCATCTGCCACGGCGGCCACGGCACTGTGGCGCGCGCGCTCTCTGAAGGCGTACCTGTGCTGTCCTGTCCCGCCGCCGGTGATATGAGTGAAACCGCAGCCCGAATCACCTGGGCAGGTGTCGGACTGTCGGTCCGCTGGAGCCTGACCGGACCGAGATCGCTGCGCTGGGCGGTCGCCGAGATCCTCGGGGACTCTTCCTTCCGGGAAGAGGCCGGAGAGGTCGCCGACTGGGCATCAGCCCACGACGGTGCCGCCAGAGGCTCGGAACTGATCGAGGCCCTGGCGACCGTCTGACTCGGGGGGTGGGAGTCGAACCCACAACCGTCCGGTTAACAGCCGAATGCTCTACCGTTGAGCTACCCCCGAATGGCACTGCCCGACAACTACCGGGAACCCTCATTTGAAGGCGTCGAGTGGAGGCAGAACCCTAGCGGAAGGAGGCGCGGGAAGCGTTTCTTCAGGTCTTCCCGGGATCAGTGGCTTCGGCCCGCCGGAGATCCTCGACCAGCTTCGATCGACGGCGGTTGAGGTCGGCACGCTGGCCAGGGTCATTGCCCGTCGCTGCGACGGCAATTTCATCCTCCAGAGACGCCAGCTCCAGCTCCATGAAGTTCCGCCGGATTGAGCCCTCTCCGACCTGCGCCGGATCAGCTCTCACGACCATGGCCGCTATCAGGCTGTGAAGCTCCCGATCGGACTGGTCGAGCCCTTCAGTCGGGTTCTCGAGGTGATCCTTGAGCCAGGCGACGGCGCGGACGGTAAGTGGTGATGTCAGATGCTCCGGCTCCAGCCGGGCCATGTATTCCCGACCCTCCTGCGGCCGGGAGATGCACATGACCAGCAACGAGCGCTCTCGTCGCTCACGGCGGGAGAGCAAACTCGACTTCTCAGACCGGGTCGCTCCTGAGGATTCCGCACCGGGGCCTTGACCCGGTTGAACCCCTTCAGAAGGACCAGGGTCGTCGCTCCGACCCTGTTGTGCCCGGCCAACCCCCCGACCGGCAGTGCTGACAGAACTCGTTGGAGCAGGCACCGTCTGGGCAAGGCGTGCCACAACCACAGCGGGATCGATATCAAGGCCCTCAGCGACCCTGCGAGTCAGCTCTTCTCTGGTCGCCCCGGGCGGAATGGCCACCAGGACAGGGGCAGCTTCACCAAGGCCGCGGTCCCTGTCCTGTGGTGAGGACGAATCAACCGAATCGAGGATCAGGCCGATCTGGAACTCCGGCAGATCCACTGCCTCCTCCACCAGCTCACGAAATCGCTCTCCCCCACCCTCAGACGTTGCGATTTCGGCCGGGTCTTCACCGGCGGGCATCGCTACTACCCGGATGGTCAGACTGCGGCCGGCAGCTACCTCCTGCGCCCTCAGCATCGCCTTCTGGCCAGCGGCGTCGGCGTCGAGGGCGAGGATCAAAGTTCCTACTGTCGCCGACAGTTGAGCGATCTGAGGCTCGGTGATCGCTGTCCCCATGATCCCGACAGTCTCCGTGAGCCCGGCCTGATGAAGCGCCAGGACATCGGTGTAGCCCTCAACGACAAGGGCCCTCCCAGCCTTTGCCATCGCCGGCCTGGCCTGGTCTATCCCGTAAAGGATCTCACTCTTGTGGAAGAGTTCGTTCTCGGCAGAGTTCAGGTACTTCGGCTTCTGTTCGGACCGCATTGCTCGAGCCCCAAAGCCGACCGCACGGCCACGCGCATCCCGGATCGGGAATGTAATCCGTTCACGGAACCGGTCATACATACCACCGGTCCTACCCTTCTGGGCGAGGCCGGTTGCCGCCAGTTCAGTGACCTTGAATCCAGCCTGCTGGCCTCTCATGATCAGGGTGTCCCAGGCACTGGGCGCATAACCCACACCAAACTGAGCGAGGACCTCCCCTCCCAGTCCACGGGATGCGAGGTACTCCCTGGCCTTCCCGGCCTCAGGCGCGTCCTGAAGAAAAGCAGAATAAAAAGTCGCGGCCCGGTCGAGCAGTTCACTCAGCCGTATCCGAGCCTTTCGGCGCTCTTCAGCCTGAGGATCCTCCTGCTCCCGAGTGACTTCGACTCCGTATCTGTCAGCCAGCGATTCGACCGCAGTCGGAAAGTCGATGCCTTCGATCTCTGTTACGAAATCGAATAAATCTCCTCCAACCCCGCAGCCGAAGCAGTGGTAGAGCTTCTCCTCGGCGTGGACAGAGAATGAAGGGGAGCGCTCCTCATGAAAGGGACAGAGTCCGGTGTAACGGACCCCGGAACGCCGCAGATCCGTGTGGGTCGAGACGATCTCGACCATGTCGGCCGCGGCGCGGACCCGATCGATGGTGTCGGAAGTGAACTTGGACAGAAGAGCAAGCCTAAAGGCGTGATCGCTCGGGCACGTAGAGGTCTGTGAAGTGGGTGATGCAGTATCTGTCGGTCATGCCTGCGAGGAGGTCGGTGACACGCTGAATCTGGTCCGCCCCCGAATCCACTACCGGGACCTCATTGGGGCTCTCCATGTAATGGTCAAACAGGATTTTCAGTGCCCGGTGAACCCGCTCATGTTCGGTCCTCGCCGCGGCCCCCAGATAGACCTTCTGAAACATGAATTTGCGGAGTCTCAGCATGGCGCTGCCAAGCTGCTCGCTCTGGAGGATCTCGTCCCCCTCCTGCGACTGTTCGACGATATCCTTGACCAGTCGGTCGATCCGACTCGAACCGGTCGGGCCGAGCAGAGCGATTTCGTCCTCCGGCAGGTCGCCCGTGCTGAGAACCCCGGCCCTCAAAGCGTCGTCGATGTCGTGGTTTATGTAAGCGACCCGATCAACCAGCCTCACAATCTGACCTTCGAGCGATTCACTCTTGACCGAGCCAGTGTGCTTGAGGATGCCGTCCCGAACCGGTTCGTTGAGATTGAGTCCCCTGCCGTCCCGCTCCAGGACATCCACAACCCGCAACGAGTGCTCGTTGTGGCGAAAGCCCGGACCGCCATGAGCCCGACTGGCTTCGTCAAGTGCCTGCTCGCCGATATGGCCAAATGGTGGGTGGCCGAGGTCGTGAGCCAGCCCGATCGCCTCGGTCAGATCCTCGTTCAGACGAAGCGCCCGGGCAACTGTGCGAGCGATGCCAGTCGCTTCCAGAGTGTGGGTCAGCCGGGTTCGATAGTGATCTCCCTCGGGCGCTACAAAGACTTGGGTCTTGTGCATGAGTCGTCGAAACGCCTTGCTGTGGACAATCCGATCCCGGTCTCGCTGAAACGGGGTGCGAAGGGCATTGTCTGGCTCCGCTTCTGCTCTGGTCGCCGGATAGGAGGGAAAGGCCCGCTCCGAAAGCTCCTCAGCCTCACGTCGCATTGTGCGGTCGGCGAACCCGGAGCCGGTCACGCTGCGGCCTTGTCTTCGGGCCTCGGCAGGCGAACATGGGCGTGATGCTCGAGGGTCTCTCCTACGGCTCGACCAGCCTGCCTTATGGCACCAGGAGCCGCTTCAGGTGATTCGCTCATCGGACTGCCGAGCGCGCTGACCATGAAGCCATGCGCCTCCTCGGATAGCGGGAACGAGTTCGCTTCGCAGGTTGGACAGACGACACCACCGGCGACTCCCGAAAAGGCAGTCAGATGCTCGCTGTTACCGCAACGTGAGCAACTCGAAAGCTCAGGTGCGAAACCTGCTGCCAGAGCCAGCTTCAGGCGAAACGTAACCATCCCCGCAGGGCTGGCCGCAGCCCCGGCCGGATCCTCGTCAACGAGGGCCAGGTACCGGCACAGCAGGTTATAGGCGGGCAGATTTGGTTCGGCACCGTCAAGCAGCCGCAGCACACCACCACAGGCGTCGCTTGCGGAAGTGATGCCGTTGCCGGAGGAGCGCAGCCGTGAGAAACCGTCGACCGTCTCTGCGGAAGTGACGGTGTGGAGATCTCCCCGTCCACGGTGAAGTACGAGAGTGAGCCGGAAGAAGGGCTCGAGTCGGCCCCCGAAGCGGGTCCTCGGCTTACGCGCTCCCTTGGCTATGGCACCCAACCGACCGTGCTCGCGAGAGTAAAGGTGAAGTATCCGGTCGGCTTCTCCGTAACGGATTGAACGCAGCACGATGGCTTCAGTCTTGAAGGTTTTTGACATCAGCACCAAGGTTCCCGGTTAGGTCGGACGGCCAGTCCGACGATAAAGCCCTCAACCCGGTCCGGACCTGGCCGACTGCCCGGACCTGCGTGGTCTGCGCCGAAGCCGCGTCTGGCAGGCAGGGCAGAAGTAGGTGGAGCGACCGCCGACAACTATCCGGACGATCGTCTCGCCGCATCGCAGGCAGGATTCACCTTCACGCCGGTGCACCAGAAACTCGTTCTGCATCAGGCCCGTGTCGCCGCGTGCGTCGCGGTAGTCGTCGATTGAGGCGCCACCGAGATCGAGGCCGCGCTGCAGGGACTCGACAACTCCATCGCGCAGTGCCAGATGGTGCTCCGGCTTCATCGAACCACCCGGTGAAAGTGGGTGGAGTCCGGCCCTGAAGAGCGCCTCGTCCGCATAGATATTGCCGACCCCGGCCACACCTTTCTGGTTGAGCAGAAAGGACTTCAGCGGACCCGTCCGCCCGGCGCTCATAGCGGCCATCGACTCAACGGTGAAATCTGGCGAGAGCGGCTCAACCCCGAGTCTGGAGTCGAAATACCCGGCCAGTGTTTTCGGGTCGGTGATGAAACCGCGACCAAACCGCCTTGGATCGGCGAAAAGCATTACGCCGCCATCGTCAAGCGTAAAACGGGCCTTCAGGTGTTTCTCCGAGTCGGCAGCCGAATAAATGCGTGCGTCGCCCGGATTGGCCGTACCGTCAGGGGCGACAAGGGTGATGCTGCCGGTCATCCTCAGGTGAATCACCATCGAGCTATCGTCATCCAGTTCGAACACCAGGTACTTGCCGCGACGCCCGACATCGATCACGGTACGCCCTTCCGCAGCAGTCTCGAAGGCCGCAGGGCTGGCCGGCTTGGCGAAGTAGGAATCGAGGACTTCGACCGCCTCAAACCTGCGACCGCCCAGATCGGGCTCGAGCTGCCGTCGGATGGTTTCCACTTCCGGAAGCTCGGGCATCGTTGGGTTTTATCAGGGCGGCAACAACAGACGAGCCGATGGGCGTCAGTCAGGCATCAGGCGCTGGTGGCTCGCGGGTGGGTCTTGAAGTAGACATCCTTGAGCTGCTGGCCTGAGAGATGTGTGTACATCTGGGTTGTTGAGACGTCAGCGTGTCCGAGCATCTCCTGAACCGACCTCAGGTCGCAGCCACCTGCCAACAGATGAGTAGCGAAGGAATGGCGCAGGGTGTGCGGACTCATCCGGTCGTCCAGCCCGGCGGTGCGCGCGTGGCCCTGGACGATCTTGTAAAGGCCCTGTCGTGTCATTGAACCTCCACGAAAGTTGACGAACAGCGCCTTCTCGGGCCTCCCCTTTACCAGCCTGGGTCTGCCACTCCCGAGGTACAGGTCAATCGCGCTGATGGCTTGGCGGCCGAGGGGCACGATGCGCTCCTTGTTTCCCTTGCCCCGGGCCCTCAGCATGCCCTCATGAGTATCGATATCGGTCATCTCCAGTCCGACAACTTCCGACGCACGAAGGCCGCATGCGTACATCACCTCAAGAATGGCCCGGTCGCGATAGGTCTGGGGGGAGTCACCCTTGGGCGAGTTCAGCAACTTGGAAACCTCGGCCTGATTCAAGACGTTCGGCAGCTTCCTGGAGCGTCGCGGAGAAACCATTCCCGCAGTCGGATCATCAACGATCAGTTCCTCGCGGCGCAAGTGTTTGTAGAACGATCGCAACGCTGCTGTCTTCCGATGGACGGTAGAAGATGCGAGGCGCTCTCCGGGATCACCGGAGCTGAGAACGGCGGCGTATTCGGCCATCTGACCGGGCGTTATTTTGATTGCGTCGATGCCCTGCTCGCGCAGGTAGTCGCCAAACTGAAGAAGATCCGTGCGGTAGGCGTTGAGTGTGTTGCGTGAAAGGCCGCGTTCCAGCTCCAGATACGCGAGAAACTCGAGCAGCATGTGCTCGAATCGGGCCGACTCAACATCCGGTTCAGGTGCGGTAACTGCGGGGGGCATAAAGGGTCTTTCGACCCGATCACTTTCATCCCTTGCCTCGCAACGGATCCCGCATCGTCCGGTTCAACGGTATCCCCCTGCAGGGGTCAACCAGGAATGAGAGAGGCGAGGCGAGAGCCCGCTGCCAGAGGTCCTGCGAAAAACTCCGGGTCCTGATGGAGGTCTCGCCCCATGGTTCGCGACGGTAGCCCGGAGGCGAAATATCCATCGAGGTCCACTGCTTCCGTGGTTACGCGGTGTCTGCCCCTGCCCTCACCGTTCACTACAGCAGCCAGGTCTTCAGACCCCTCCGGCAACGGCACGTCTACTCCGCCCAGAACCAGCCGCATCACCGTGCGGGAGTGGTGGCTGAGCCCTCTGTGGCGCGGGCGGGGGTCGCCACTCGAGAGTCTGGCCGAGAGGATGACTGGAAAGTCGAGGGAGAGTCCGGCGTGAGCCACATCAAGGGCTGCCATCCCGCCATGCCCGTAAGTGGTCGCTGAGCCGAGTATCCCGGGCCCGGGCCCTGCAATCACCCCATCCCACCCGAGCGAGCCGGCAGCGTCGATCGCGCCGATCAAGGTGATCGCCTCCTTTGGGCCACCGTAAGCAGGCCCGGCAGTCACGTGGTCGGCGAGCAGTCCGGCATCCAGAAGCTGGCTGACATCTCTGGAAAGCGCACCCGGCAGGGCGCCGCCGCCAGTCTGGATGTAGCCGATCGAGGGCTGGGGATTTCCAGATTCCGAGGCCTTCAGGGCGCAGGCCCAGGCGGCCGGTGCGAGATGCCCGTGGAGCGCGATGGCCAGGATCGGAATGGACGAAGCGGGGTGGTCAGTTCCGTTGCCAACTTCACGCTCGACGGTCGCCACGGGGTGCTGCAGAGGGCTGTAGTTGAGCTTCATGACGTGCTCAACGTCGGCGCCCTCACTGGCGAGTCCCCGAGTCAGATTTACCAGAACCACGTCGAACCCGCCCGAGCCGAGTCCGAGGTCCAGCGCTTCTACATTCACCACCACATCATCGCCGATATCACAGGGCCCAATGAGGCTGAAATCAGCCCAGGCCGGGCGGGTTTCGTCGCCGATCCTTACCTCGAGAGGCCCGGTCGCGACCACGGTTCCGCGTCGGAGTTTCAGCACGAAGCAGCCTCCTCGATCATGGTCTCACACACCTCGAGCATCTCAATCAGGTTCTCCCTCGGCACCCATTCCTGATGAGTGTGGTTTGCGTAAGTTCCGTTGGCAAGCAGGATCGCATCAAGGCCGAATGCGTTGAATACGTTGGCATCACTGCCGCCTCCTGTCGCAACCCGGAGAGGTTGATGTCCACGCGCCTTCAGCCCGGCCTCGGCGACTTTCAGCGCCACCGAATCATCGTCGATCCGGTAGCCGTCAAAAACCTTCTCGGTCCGTATGTCCACCTCACAACCGTGCTCGGATGCAGCCCAGATCATCGAGTCGCTCATCGCCATAATCGTCTCCACAGCCCTGTCCGGATCAACCGAGCGCGCCTCCCCGGAAACCCGGCAGCCTCCGGGGACAACATTGCTCGATGTGCCTCCTTCGATCTGCCCGATATTTGCGGTTGTCTCCGGATCGAGTCGGCCGAGTTTCATCTCGGCAATGGCGGCAGCGGCTGCCGCGATTGCCGAGCGACCCGACTCCGGGTCCAGACCGGAATGTGCTTCGACTCCTTCAAAACGGGCTTCAATTCCGTGGTGGCTCGGTGCGGCGACTATCACTTCGCCTATATCCGTGGCGTGATCCAGCACAAATACCATCGAAGATTTCAGTTTGGAAGAGTCAAATGCGAAGGCACCGCGCAGCCCCTGCTCTTCGGCGACCGTGAAAAGTAACTCGAGGCCCACCGCAGGGGGCTGGTCCCTGTGCCTGGCGGCCAGTTCGATCAGCACTGCGACAGCGGCCTTGTTGTCGGCCCCGAGGATGGTCTCTCCCGCACTTCGATAGATGTCCCCATCCAGAACCACCTCGATCCGACCCTCGTGAGGGACGGTGTCGAGATGAGCGCAGAAAGTGATCCACGAGTCCACATCTCCAGGAATCCGACAAAGCAGATTCCCGCAGCCAGCCCCTGCCGTGTCTGCAACGTTGTCTTCTTCAACCATGAATCCGAAACCCTCAAGCTCGGCTCGCACGAATGCTGCCACGGCCGCTTCTTCTCCTGTTGGGCTGGAAATCTCACACAGCCGAACGAACCTGCTCAAGCTTGATTCCTCAAGACGGTCATACGCCGCCTCAGTGGCGGGCGCCCTGTTCAGCCTGTTCAGCCTCTTCCGCGTCGGCCTCCACATCGCCGCGGCTCGCTGCCTGCTTTGCTGCAGCCTTCATGAACTCCCTGAAGAGGGGTTCGGGACGGTTGGGGCGCGAGTTGAACTCCGGATGAAACTGTGAGGCGATGTAAAAGGGGTGGTCAGGGATCTCGACGATCTCGACCAGGCGTTCATCCGGCGACGTTCCACAGGTCACAAGGCCAGCTTCCTCAAGTCGGGTGCGGAGCAGGTTGTTGACCTCGTAACGGTGTCTGTGGCGCTTGTAGATGACATCCTCCCCGTAGATGTCAATCGCTCTGGTTCCCTCCTTGAGCTTCACCGGATCGGCGCCGAGGCGCATCGTGCCGCCCATGTCAGAAACTTCCTTCTGCTCGGGCAGGAGGTCGACTACGGGATGGGGCGTCTCCGGGTCGAACTCAGCCGAGTTGGCTCCGTCCATGTCCGCCATTGATCGGGCGAACTCGATCACAGCGATCTGCATACCCAGACAGATACCCAGGTAGGGAATGTCGTTTTCGCGGGCGTAGCGGGCCGCCTCCACCTTGCCCTCGACCCCGCGCTCGCCGAATCCACCCGGGATCAGGATCCCGTCCATCCCCTCCATTTCGCTGGCATCGAAACCATCCGAGTCGATCAGCTTGACTTGAACCTTGACGCCGTTGTGAATGCCGCCATGCTCGAGAGCCTCTATGACCGACTTGTAGGAGTCAGCGAGCTGGACATACTTGCCGACCAGGCCGATATTCACCGTTCCCTCGGCGCGGTCGGCCATGCGCAGCATCTCTTCCCAGTCGGCCAGATCCGGCATCGGAGCGCCCTCTATCCGGAAGTGGTCAAGGATAAAGTCGTCGGCGCCTTCAGCCCGGTACATAAGCGGGATCTTGTAGACGTTGTCAACGTCCTGCCCTGAGATAACCGCCTCTACGGGAAGGCTGGCAAAGTGTGCAATCTTCTCGCGGATACTGCGATCAAGCCCGGTCACCGAACGGCAGATCAGCGCGTGTGGCTGAATTCCAATCCGCCGGAGTTCATTAACCGAGTGCTGGGTTGGTTTGGTCTTCATTTCCCCGGCGTGACTGATGTACGGAACAAGTGTGAGATGGATGAACATGGCCCGCTTCGGCGTCAGTTCCGTGTACAGCTGGCGGATCGCTTCAAGGAACGGCAGCGACTCGATGTCGCCCACGGTGCCGCCGATTTCGGTAATCACGAAGTCCACCGCTTTGGTCTCGGCGACTATCAGGATCCGGTTCTTGATTTCGTCTGTGATGTGGGGAATCACCTGGACTGTCCCGCCGAGATAGTCGCCGCGGCGCTCACGACGGATCACCGAGTTGTAGACGGAGCCGGCGGTAACGTTTGATGCGCGCGATGTGTTCTCGTCGGTGAAGCGCTCGTAATGACCAAGGTCGAGGTCAGTTTCGGCGCCATCCTCGGTGACGAACACCTCTCCGTGCTGGAACGGGCTCATGGTGCCGGGGTCGACGTTGAGGTACGGATCGAATTTCTGGATCTGGACGCGGTAACCACGGGCCACCAGAAGGCGACCGATCGAGGCCGAGGCGATGCCCTTTCCGAGGGCTGAGAGAACCCCGCCTGTGACGAAAATGAAGCGGGTGTCTGACGGGTTCTGGTTGCTCACTTATCTCTCCCGATGGAGTCTATAAATCGGAGAGGCGGAATCCTGTCGATCGCCTGGGAGATCGAGCGGAACTCGCCGAAGAGCGTTATGCCGAGAACGATGGCCAATGCGATCAGCCTGCCGGTTTGACTCAGCTCTGTCAAGAGCACCACCCCCGCCACAGCACCGGCAAGGTTTGAGCCCGTGTCACCGAGCATCGCTTTCTCACGGAGCGTAAACCAGGCACCGATGAGGAAGGGTCCGATGAAAACACCAAGCAGTTCGACTGGGACCAGGGTCCAGCCGACCAGACAGAATCCTGCGACCAGGACGAGTAGTGCCTTCTCTACGCGGCCGCCTCGAAGGTCAAGCAGGTTGAAAAGGTTGGTGGTCAGGATCAGGAGGGCGATGTCAGCCAGGTAGCCAAGCCACTCATTCCCGGTTCCGGTCACAACATACGCAGCCAAGGCCAGCGCACCGACAGCCTTGACCGCCCCGGTGGAAAGCTCTCCCCGAAAAACCGCCGAAGCGTGACCGCGCCAGCCACGCGGGTTATCCGGGCTGGAGCCCAAGCCAAGCGAGTCATCCAGCAGACCAAGGAAGGCAATTCCGACGAGATACACAATCCACTGTCGGAGCTCCGGGTCGAGCAGATCGAGGCCACCTCGTTCGTCGAGCACGGAGAGCGGCGCCAAGCTGACCAGGGCCGCCGTCAACAAGACTGCTCCAAGTGGAAACGCAAGTTTTCGGTTGCTGAAGTTGACCCGCGTATGACCCGCCCTGAAGAGTCCTTTTATGCCAGCCGGAACGACCAGAAGAGATACGCCGATTGCGACCGGCAGGCCGATCCAGAGAACTGCTCAGCCCTGCTCTCCGCCGACCACTCCTGGCGCGACAAAGGGGCGCAGGGGATAAGGCAACAGTCGGTCGGAAGTCTCTTTCACGCCAAAGCTCCCCTGGGCGCCGCCGAGGGTGTAAACGAGACTGAGGCGACCGACCGGCAGGTCGATGTTGTCAACAGTTGAGATTCCGCGCTCCGAGAAGTACTCGACCGAAGATGGTTCGGTAGAAACCTCTTCGACTCCGACCAGGTCGGCGCGAGTAATTTTCATCCCTTCGATCATCGCGTCATCAAGCTCGTTGCTCTGCTCAACATCGGCTGGCGACAGATCCTCCGGATTCTCTCGGTAAATGATCAGGCCGTCGAGGTCGCCGAACAGGCCGCTCGTTTCCGACATGATGGCGTCCCTGCTCAATCGGAAAATCCGTCCACCGGAAATCATCTGCTTTCCCACTGTGACGCCGTAATCCCGGAGGATGGCGGGTCTTCTGTCAAGCCGGGCAAACCTGGTGAGTTCCAGCGATTTGGAGAGGTCAGTGGTCTCAGGGGGTTGGCGCACGACTCCCACCGCCACCAGCTCGCCCGAAGTCGGCTCCAGCGCCTTTGCCACCTGATCGGTCACCCGGGATGGCAGCGACCCGAAGCCAATCAGTCCGATTCTCTGACCCTGAAGCCTGAGGGCAGTCAATACCGGGTAGGCACTCTCGCCGAACTCATTGGCCCAGACGAGCTCCTGCTCGAGACTGTCGATATCCGTCCGGGCGCGGTCCAGGTCTGTGGTCAGGCTGGACTCAAGATCCTTGCGAGTGTTGTCAAGGATTTCCCCACCTATCTGGGAGCCGATCAGGATGCCGATCGCCAAAGCAAGAAATACGGCTGCCAGAGAGGCTGCGTGGTAGCGGGCGTTATATCCCATCGGATCAGCTTAAGGCGTACTGGCAGAAGTGAGCCAGGTGATACCCATGCCTCAAAGCCCAAGCCATATCTTCAGCTTCAGCCAGACAAGATTGGTGAGGTCAGCCAAGGCGGGCGAGCTGAGAACCACAATCACGGCAAGAACAACAAAAGCGCAAAGAAACAGAAGCAGCGGCCCCACGGACAAACCGGGGTTATAAAGCCGACTGACGCCTTTGGCATCGACCAGAACCTCGCCGATCCGGAGCCGGGTGAGGAAAGTCGAGGACATACCGTCGCGGTCCTTGTCGAGAAACTCGATCAGATTGAAATGTGCGCCGACCGTGACGATCAGATCCGCCCCCTTCTCGAAGGCCATCAGCATCGCCACGTCCTGGCTGGTGCCAACCGATGGCAGCACGGTATGTTCAACTTTCAGGTCAAGCAGGCGCTGTCGCCCCGGCGCCCGACCATCGCTGTAACCGTGGACGATCAGTTCTGCTCCGCTCCTCAGGGTGTCATCCGTCGCCGAGTCCATGTCGCCCAGAATCATGTCCGGGCGATGGCCCGCCTCCCGGATCGCGTCGGCTCCTCCGTCGACACCAACCAGCACCGGCTTCATGTCTCTGATGTAAGCATGGAGAGCCTTCAGATCGCGTCTGTAGTTCGGACCGCGGACGACGATCAGCACATGGCGATCGCGAAAGTCTGTGCTGGTTTCAGGGAAACTGATGTTGCCGCTAAGCAACTCGCCCTCTTCGCGGATATGGGTCACGGTGTTCTCGGCAAAAGCTGCCAGGGCGTGGTGAATCTCCTTCTCCTGAGTTGCGATCCTTCGCCTGAGTTCGGGCGCGAGCAGTTCGACGCCGGTTGCGATCACCATCCCGTCCCGCAACAGGTCCGGCCCGCGAAGCTCAACCTGCTCCCCGTCGCTGAGCAATTCGAAAAGGTCTTCGTCGGGAAAGTCGATCAGGCGCATGCCTGCCTCTACAAGAAGAAGTGGGCCACGATTCGGGTACTTGTCATCCGAGGAAAGTTCGTCGTTGAGCACCGTCCCGACTCCGCTGGCCACGAGGTCTTCCGCGGCGATGCGGTCAAGGTTGCGGTGGCAGATCACTGCGACCTCGCCAGGCACGATCCGTTTGACGAGATCTTTGGTCCTGCGACCGAGCCGCACTGTCCCGGTCGAACTGCGGTGGACTGTGTCGAGCCCTGCAGGTCTGCCGGACCCGCGAGTTCCAAGCCTTTTCAGCAATCCGCTCACTTCCTGAGCGTAATGACTACTGCCCGGTCGAGACGAGCTGACGGGCGTGGCGGGTCGCCGCTACGTCTCCGCTTTCACCACCCATCATCCGCCGGATCTCCTCGACGACCGCTTCGCCTTCGATCTTTGAGACGGTTGCCCGAGCCGGTTCAGCCGAACCGTCCTTGAGCACGGTGAAGTGGGTCCCTGCCTTCGAAGCGACCTGAGGCAGATGAGTGATCGCGACCACTTGGCGAGCGGATGAGACATCGCGGAGCCGTTCCCCCACCACTGTCGCTGTCTTTCCGCCTATCCCAGCGTCGATCTCGTCGAAAACCAGCGTTCGACGGTCGCGCGAACCAGGTTCCGCCAAGGCAAGCATCACCCTTGAGAGCTCGCCCCCTGAAGCGGTGTCCCTGAGCGGTCGAGCCTCAATCCCGGGGTTGGCAGAGAGCATGAACTCGACCGTTTCGGCACCTGAGGGTCCCATTCCATCGGGGGCCGGCACAAGGTCCACAGTCAACACCGCGCCGTCCATCGCCAGATCAGCCAGGTCAGCGGTAACCCGCTTTGCCAGCTTTTTCGCCGCCTCGCGTCGGCTCTCGGTCAGATCACCTGCGGCGGTTGTCAGCTCCTCGCTCAGCCTTTCCAAGGTTTCACGGAGCTCGGTTTCACGACTCTCGCCACCTTCGAGAGCTGCGATCTGTGCGCGACACCATGAAGCGTGGGCAAGAACCGTTCCGATTGAACCGCCATGCTTGCGCTCAAGGCGCGAGAGCAGATCAAGGCGCTCTTCGATCACGATCAACATCTCCGGATCCGCTTCGATGCCGCTTGCGTACTCGCGCAGTTCGACACCGATGTCATCCATCTCGACGGTCAGGCTCTTGACTCGCTCAATCAGAATGTCGAGGTTCGCGTCAACTCCGTGTACCTGCTCAAGGCCTTCGGCCGCACCGGAAACTCCGGCAGTCGCTCCCCCTTCCAGTCCATCGCCGCGCAGTGCCGCCGCTGCCCCGGCGGAAGCTCCAAGCAGGCGGTCGGCGTGACGGAGCCGCTCTCGCTCTGCCATCAGTTCGATCTTCTCTTCCTCTCGCGGCCCCGCTTCTTCAATCTCGGCGAGCTCAAATCGGTGCAGGTCCAGATCGCGCTCGCGAGCCCGTTCGCCCGAGGTCAGAACCTCCAGCTCAGCTCGGGCCTCACGGTGAAGTCCAAAAGCGTCCCGGTAGCGCGAGAGCAGATCACCATGCCCTTCGCCTCCAGATCCATCAACCATCTCAAGCTGGGCGGAGCCGATTGTCAGCTTGCGGTGCTCATGCTGACCGTAAAACGCGATCAGATCCTCGCTCACCAACTGAAGCTCCGGGGCGCTGGCAGCCCTGCCTCCAATAAAGGCTGACGTCCTGCCTCCGGCGAAGACCCTGCGCCCGAGCACCAGCTCGTCTGTTCCCTCCGGTAGGCGTTCCCGCAAATCTTCGTAGCGCTCGGACTCCGCCCAGTCAGACGGTAAATCGAAAACACCCTCGACCCAGGCTTCATCGGCTCCTGGCCTGACTATTCCCCGCCGTGCCTTTCCGCCCATCAGGAGGTCCAGAGAGTGGGCAAGTACCGTCTTGCCCGCGCCGGTTTCGCCCGTGAGTACATTGAGCCCCTCACCGGGCAGGAGCTCGGCTCGCTCTATCAGCAGGAGGTTCTCGATGCGGAGTTCGCGCAGCATTCTGATCCTGTTTAGCACTGGAACCGGACGCCTCGCCCCACTTTGATATCCAAACACCCCATTTTGGCCTCTCGAAAAAGGGGTCCTTCAGGACTCAACCGGAATGTTCTCTGTGGATGCGACAAACATCGGCTTCGCGTTCGACCTCTGCTCCGGGCAGTCTCTTGCCACCCGTTCTCCTGCGGGTTATGTTGATCGCACAAGCCGAACAAGGGAGTGCAGGTCGATGGTCAACATGAGTCGTTTCGGGGCAGCACAAGCGCGGGGAGGCGTGACATTCGCGATCATCCTTGCCTTGGCGCTTCTTGCCCTGGCACTTTGCCCCCAGGGCACGCTTGCCGGGCTTACCGGCGGGTTCAATACCTTCGACGTGTCTGTGAGCAAGTCCGGCACCGGTCAGGGCGCGGTGACCTCCTCACCAGGGGGCATTTGGTGCGGCGCTGATTGCTCGTCAAACTTTGCCATCGGCACCTCCGTCGCACTCACCGCGGTAGCAAGCAAGGGTTCGAGGTTCTCGACATGGTCCGGCGCCTGCTCCGGAGACGGCGCCTGCTCGGTGTCAGCCCCCTCGGACGGCCTCCCCGTGTCGGTGGAGGCGATCTTTGAGGCCATCGCGCCACCGCCCAAGCCGACGATCAAGCGCATCGGCAAAGCGACCTTCCGGTCGCTTAAGGTCAGAATCGGCTGTGGCCCGGGGTCCTTCCCGAGTCCCTGCCAGCTAAAGCTCTCCATCCTCCTCAAACAGAATGGCAAGACGATTTCGACCTGCTGTAAGGCTACCTACGACGTGAAGGCGAATGTCAGTGCCGTGATACCCAGCTTCTCCCCGGCGGTCGGCGAAGCGACGCGGACCGTCAACCTGATGGCTGGCAGGGTGGGCAGAGGGCTGCGGGCCATGCTCGCCAAACACCAGAATGAAGCCCGCCGCAAGTCGAGAATGGTGGTGATTCAACTGCAGAACGCCATCGACTCCGGCACCGTGTCAAGGATGGCAATCAAAGAGCAGGGAATTCCTGTTCGCAAGTAGCAGCCTCTCCCAGGCATACCTCGTCTCCCGAAAAGTACCTCAGACGGCCAAATGGCCAAACTTTTCGCGAATCCGGTGGTAAAAGTTTGCGCCGGGGAGCTGGGCAAGGCGGGCCATCTCTCGTCTGTAGCGGACCTGGGCCTCTGCTCCGGGAGCCAATTCGCCAGCCTGAACCCCGTCAACGACGATATCGACGCTGTCGCGGCTGCGGTGGTTGAGTACCACGAGGACATCTTCGGGGGCGACCACGAGCGCGCGAGCGGTAAGCGTGTGGGGTGCGATGTAGGTAACTGCGTAACCGTCCACCCCCCAGGCGAGGATCGGACCGTTGTTGGCGAGGTTGTATCCGGTAGACCCGGTCGCCGTCGATGCGACCAGACCGTCACAACGCACACGTCCCACCTCTTCGTCGGCAATCCGATAGCTCAGTTCGGCGACTCCGCTGTGGGGCCGGCGGCTGAATCCGATGTCGTTCAGGCCGACGGACGGCTCACCATCCAGGCTGACTTCGAGCCCGGGAAGATCAATTGACTCGATGTCGCCTGAAAAAGCCCGGTCCAGCCCGGCCTCTATTTGTTCCGCGTCAACCGCCGCCAAAAAACCGACCCTTCCAAAGTTGACTCCAAAAACTGGGACCTTGGTGCCGGTCATCGCACGCAAGGCATGGAGAACTGTGCCGTCTCCACCCAGCACGATGCACAGTTCAGGCACGCGCTCACCTGCCTGATCTTCAGGCAACAACTCCCAGCCGTGGCGCTCGGCTGCTGCCATCACACTTTCTGTCGCAGCAGGGATCCCTTCGGCGTGGCCGTGTGTGAAGAGGAGTGCGAGCGGGGCGCTGCTCATACCTCGACACCTTCGCAGAGTTCGGCACCACTCGGGGCGCCTTCGGGACAGTCGTCTGCCCCTGAACCGATGGTTTTGAGGTGGATAAAAGTCTCGAGGTTGCCCTTCGGCCCGGGCAACCCGGTGGGAGCAACCCCCAGCAGGGACAGCCCGGCCCCGCGGCAGAAGTCAGCCACGGACTCGACCGCGTCACGACGGTCGGCAGGGTCTCTGACTACCCCTCCTCGACCGACACGCTGGCGGCCGAGTTCGAACTGGGGCTTCACCATGGCGAGGAGTTCTCCCTGATCAGCAAGAACTGCGGCCACCGGCTCGATCACCTTGGTCAAAGAGATAAAAGAGACGTCGATCACCGCAAGTTCCGGCGTCCCGTCGATGTCTCCGGGCAGCAGATCCCTCGCGTTCAGCCGCTCGATTACCGTGACCCGCGGATCGTCACGCATGGTCTGGGCGATCTGACCATAAGCGACGTCAAGCGACACGACGCTGCGGGCTCCCCGCTGAAGAAGGCAGTCAGTGAACCCCCCGGTCGAGGAACCAACATCGAGGCAAGCGAGCCCTTCAACGTCAAGGTCAAGACGGTCAAGCGCATTGGCGAGCTTGATTCCCCCCCTCGAAACGTATGGCCGAGCTCCGGTTATCTGGATTTCCTGGTCGGGGCGGACATCCTGACTTGGCCGCAAGGCGACCGGCCCATCAGCCCCGAGCTTCACGTGTCCTGCCCGTACGGCCTGCGCCGCCGCAGTACGCGAGGGAAACAGCCCTCGATCGGCAAGCACGGTGTCAAGTCTGGATCGCTTGCGGCTCATCCTCCAAAGTTACCGGGAGCCAGCGCGACTGCCTTGTTGGTCAGTGCCATGAGAGCGGTTTTGGGGCACTGTGATTCGACTCACACACAGGAAACGAGGGTGTACGTAACTTGCTTCGTAAGGATAAGTATGCGAATTCGACCAATTGACATAGATATTCATAACGGCTTGGTTCTGGCCAGCGCTCCGCTTCTCATGGTGGTTCCCTACCTCCTGACCTTCAGTCCCGGAGTCGGTTTGATCTCTTTCTTTCTCGGCTGCCTGTTGATGGGTGTGGCGCTGGCAGCCGCGTCGCCCCGTAGCCAGGTGCCCCTTTCGGCAATCGCCCGCTTCGACTGGACCCTCGGCCTTTCAGTCCTGGCGATTGGACTGGTCAGCGGGATCCTCGGTGACCAACCCGTGGCAACAATCTTCCTGGTCGGATTCGGTGCCGCTCACTTGGCTCTTACCGCGGCAACGCGGTATAGCGCCCGCGGCACATGAAGAGTCCACCTACCTCCCAGTGATCAAAAACACATAAGAGACCAAAAATCTCTCTCCTCCCCAAGTAGTACGAGAACCCCGCCCCCCAGCGGGGTTCTCGCTTTTAACGGGGCAGACCAGAGCGCTGCCTGCTGGAAAGGAGGAGGAGCGCGATGGTGGCATGAAACGTGGTCCGGCCTGAAGGGTCGGGGAGTTCGAAAGGGTGGGGCGAGATGTCTGGTGTCGGGGGCTGTCCCTAGTGTTGTCGCGTGACCTCCTTCGTCAAACAGGCAGACCGGCTCGCCGGGCAACTCGAATCTGAGCAGGCCGAGGGGCGTCGCCACGCAGGCACCGACGCGGAGCTTGAACTCTTGAGGCAGGCCTGGCGTGAAATGGACGCTGAAGGCCGCAGTTCCGGCGAAGAGGCAGCACGAAGGATCGCCGACCTGGTCACGGATCGCCCGTCCGAGCCACCTTCTTCTCAGGAGTCTTTGGAATCCGGGCCGGAACTTCCCCCTCTTCCTGAGGAGCCTCACCGGGGCGGGGGCCAAGGCTCGGCCGGCCGGTTTCTCGACGAGGAGGCTGAGGCAACCTTGGCGCTGCAGGGGCTTGAACGGATACAGGAGGATGAGTCCGTCCCGGTTCGCTTCTTTGACGGCGCGCCAGACCCGGACCTGCTGCTGGCTCACATGGGATACGCCAAGTACCGACCGGGTCAAAGAGACGCAGTGGCCGCAGCACTCGCGGGTGACGACTGCCTCATAGTGATGCCAACCGGTGGTGGCAAGAGTCTCTGCTACCAGCTTCCCGGCCTGGCGGGTACTGACCTGACCCTTGTTGTCAGTCCACTGATAGCGCTCATGGCCGATCAGGTTCGGCGGCTGCGCAGTGAAGGCCACCCGGCTGTCATGTTCGCGTCTGGTCTTCCAGAAGACGTCTCCACTGCCTCGTACGAAGCCGTGCGCAACGGATCCGCACGGATTGCCTACTGCTCACCGGAGCGCTTTGGCTCTTCGTCCTTCCTCGATCTGGTCGCTACCCGCAGGATCGACCTGCTTGCAATTGACGAGGCGCACTGCCTCTCTGAATGGGGCCATGACTTCCGGCCTGATTATCTGCGACTGCCGAGGGTGGCTGAGCGACTTGGAAGGCCGGCGATAATGGCCTGCACAGCAACTGCGACGCCGCAGGTTGCCAGCGAGATCGCCCTCCGCATGGGTATGGCATCTCCGGTGGAGGTCCACTCGGGCTTCGATCGGCCGAACCTCAGCTTTGACACGGTCGCGCTTGAAGGCAAAGGCTCCAAGGCGCGCAAGGCGGCGCTCCTTGAGCACGGCCTGAAGGACGACTCAAACCGTCCGGCAATTGTCTACTGCGGGACCAGGCGTGACACCGAAGAAGTAGCCGATGACCTCCGGGCAGCCGGGATCTCGGCCGTTGCCTACCACGCCGGGATGGCGCCGGACGATCGGGCCTCGGCACAGATCCGCTTCATGGACGGCGATGTCGAGGTGGTCGCGGCCACCAACGCATTCGGCATGGGCATCGACAAAGCCAACGTCAGGTCAGTCTGGCACTGGGCAATCCCGTCGAGCGTCGAGGCCTACTATCAGGAGGCGGGTCGCGCCGGACGAGACGGAGATCCGGCCCGAGCGGTGCTGCTGGCAATGCGTTCAGACCTCGGACGACTGGTCCGATTCAACGAACAGCGCAAGGTTGATCCAGACGATGTTCTTGGCTTCATTCAGTCAGTTGAAAAAGATGCCGACGATGACGGCAGTGCGATCGTGGACGCCCCGCGAAATGACACGCAGAGGACCCTGTTAGCCGTGGCCGAGAGAGCTGGTGCACTTTCAGTCGATCCAGCCTCCGGGAGCCGCTTGCTGGTCCGCCTGCAGGACTACGAAGCCTCAGCCCTCCCGGCCGCCTGCCGGGTGGCGGAGGACCGGGGTTGGCGAGCTTACCGGGCGGTCGAGGCCTTCAGCTTCTCTGATCGCTGCAGACGCAGGCAACTGCTTGAACATTTCGGGGACCCGGGCGAGCCGGAACCGGAAGGAAGGTGCTGTGACGTCTGTGATCCCGACGGTTGGCTGCCGGACCCGGAAACCCTGGTGGTCAAACGGGCACGTTCATCACCGGGGAAACGTGGCTCTGCCCCGCCCCCCGAACTCTCATCAGATGACGAGGCCATCTATGAGGAACTCAGACAGTGGCGTCTGAGTGCCGCGGGAGACCGCCCCGCCTACCACGTGGCAAGTAACCGGACGCTTGTTGCGATCGCCTCAGCCAAGCCAGCCGACGAAGATCAGCTACGGGAGATCGCCGGTGTCGGACCTGCCTTCATGGAAAAGTACGGCGGCGATGTTCTCCGGCTCATCTCCACACATTCCTGATTCAGATCTGAACCGGGTGGGCAGGCAACGGAACTTCAGCCTGTGCTTATCCTCTCACCGAGGGCGACTCCGACCTTTTCAGCGACATGGCGCCCGGTGAAGCCGACCTCCTCGTGGAGCAGGTTCGGCTTGCCATGTGTCACGTAGCGGTCAGGCAGGCCTACTCTCAGCACCCGGGCCCGCTCACCCGGGTTGGTGAAGCTGTCCTCCAGATGCTCCAGTACCGCTGACCCGAAGCCTCCCTGCAGCACGCCTTCCTCAATGGTCACCAGGAGATCGTGCCCGAGTGCCAGCCTCTCAATCAGTTCAGTGTCGAGCGGCTTGACGAAACGAGCGTCGGCCACAGTTACCTTGATGCCGCTTTCCGCCAGCAGATCAGCGGCTTCCTCGGCGATACCGACTCCAGTGCCATACCCGAGCAGGGCCACCCTCTCGCCGTTTCGAAGGGTTTCTCCGGTGCCGACCGGGATCAAACTGGCACTTTCCGGAAGCTCCACACCAGCCCCGGCGCCACGCGGATACCTCAGCGCGGCAGGGCCTTCGATCTGAATCGCTGTCCTCAGCATGTGAACCAGCATCGCCTCGTCGCGGGGAGCCATCACTACTACGTTAGGCAGCGGCCGGAAATAAGCGATGTCGAATACTCCGTGGTGAGTTGGACCATCGTCGCCAACCAGACCCGAGCGGTCCATCGCGAAGACGACGTCGAGCTTCTGAAGGCAGATGTCATGAACTATCTGATCGTAAGCCCGCTGGAGAAAGGTCGAGTAGATCGCACAGACCGGCTTGGCCCCCTGAAGAGACATGCCAGCTGCCATCAACACCGCGTTCTGCTCGGCGATGCCGACGTCGTAATACTGCTCCGGAACCTGATCTGCGAGCTTCTGCAGACCCGTGCCACCGGCCATCGCTGCGGTGATTCCGATCACCCTTGGATCAGCCTGAGCCTCCGCAACCATGCTGTCGCCAAACACCTGCGTGTACTGAGGAGGAGCTGACTTCGGTTCGGGCGCCTCAAGTATTTCCGGGGCAATCGAGGCCGGGGCATCGGACTCCTGAATCGGGACCAGCCCGGCCTTGAAACTTCCGGCTGGCTCGCCACCGACAATCGAACCAGGCTTGGCGGCATGCCACTTTTCCATGCCGGCCAGTCCACCCTCTTCGGCCGGAGCAAAGCCTCGGCCCTTGACCGTATGGACGTGGACGACGACGGGTCGGTCGGCTTCCAGAGCCTCGGCGAGGGCTTTGCGCAGGGCGCCGACATCGTGGCCGTCGATAACCCCCATGTAGGCGAGATCCAGTTCCTCGAAGAGTAACCCGGGCGCCCAGTAGGCCTTGATCGCCGACTTGAGCTCTGGACCCAGCCGTTCAATGCGCTTACCGAGTCCCAGCGGCAGCTTTGTCAGCCTGTCTTCGACCTCTTCCCGGGCGTGAAACAGACCTGGCTTGAGACGGGTGCGCTGGAAGTAGCTCGAAAGCGCTCCTACATTCGGAGATATGGACATGCCATTGTCGTTGAGCAGGATTACCATCGGGGTCTCAAGACCACCCGCCGCGTTCATTGCTTCGTACGCGACCCCGCCCGTCAGGGCGCCATCACCGATCACAGCGACCACCTTGCCGTCTTTGCCAATCCCGTGACGCATCGCCTCCTTCAGGCCGAGTCCATACGAAATCGAAGTCGATGCGTGGCCTGCTCCCATGATGTCGTGAACCGACTCTTCGATCGAGCAGAACGGCGCGAGACCGCCGTACTGACGAATAGTGGAAAGTTCTTCCCGGCGGCCCGTCAGCACCTTGTGCGGGTAAGCCTGGTGACCGACGTCCCAGAGGATCCGGTCGCGCGGAGAATCAAGCAGGCTGTGGAGCGCCACAGCGATTTCGCAGGTACCAAGGTTGGCACCGAAATGGCCACCGATCTCACCGACTACGTCGATTATGTACGAGCGAACTTCTTCAGCAACCTGCTGGAGCTGGTCATCATCGAGCCCCTTCAGATCTGCAGGGGAATCGATTCCGGGCAACAGGGGCCGAGGCGGAACGCCAGAGTTATTTGAAAAATCACGGTATCCGGGTGTCACGTTTCTCTCCTGTAAATGTAGTCGGCGATGCTCCTGAGCGACCCCTCTTGACCATCCACCTCATCCAGGGCCGCGATCGCGTTGCCATGTGAAGCCGCGGCGAGTTCACGGGCGCGATCAAGTCCATGGAGGCTGACATATGTCACCTTGCCGTGACGTTCGTCACTGCCCTGAGGTTTGCCCAGTTCCTCATCACTGCCGGTGACGTCGAGGATGTCATCAATGATCTGGAACAGAATTCCCAGCTCCCGGGCAAAAACCTCGTAAGGGGCACGCTGGGTCGGAGTTACCCCGGAGTAAGCCAGGGCGCTCTGGACACTTACCTCTATCAAGCGGCCGGTCTTCAGGGAGTGGAGCCGCAGAAGCCCGTCAGCGTCCAGACCCCCGGCGGTCACATCGACGTATTGACCACCGACCATCCCGGCGACCCCGGTCGCGCTGGCGATCAATTCGATCGTTTCGATTACCCGTTCCGGATCTCCCGGGACAGCGGCAAGAGTACGAACAGCTTCGGCAAACAGACCATCACCGGCGAGGATGGCGACCGCTTCACCGTGACGGATGTGAGAGGTCGGTTGGCCGCGCCGCAGATCATCGTCGTCCATCGCCGGCAGATCGTCATGGACGAGTGAATAGGTGTGGACCATCTCAAGTGCGGCTGCTATCGAAAGGTACTCATGAATCGGCCTGCCCAACGAGCGAGCGGTGGCCAGACAGAGAACCGGCCGAATCCGTTTACCCCCCGCCAGCAGCGAGTAGCGCATGGCATCCTCCAGGCCCGCAGTTGCGGCTTCCGTGGAGAAACGAACCGTCTCCAGTTGGCGGTCTACCGCTTCACGGAGGTCATCGGGATAGCTCAACTGCCCTGCCCAAGGTGGTCGACCGCCACGGCCGCCTCCCGGGCCGCTTCAGCGGTCAGTTCCGCGGCCTCAGCCGCGAGTTCACTGGCCCGGGTATCGGCGACACCTTCACTGCCAAGTTCACCGGTTATCTCGTTGAGGCGATCTCTGATCTCTTCCAGGCGAATCATGTGACATCCGCCCTGGCTGCCTTGTCGGCCCGAGGACCGACGTCGGCCCCGAGCGCGAGCGTGCCGCTGGCCTCCATTGCTCGGGCTGCCGCGCCGAGAATACCGTTGACGAAACCAGGCGCCTCCGAGCCGCTGTACTTTTTGGCCAGTTCGACTGCCTCATCTATTGCGACCTCAGGGGGTACGTCTTCGCTGAAGTTCAACTCATAAAGCGCAACCCGCATGATGTTCTTCTCCAGCGGGGCTATCCGGCTCAGATCCCAGCCCTTGGCATGCTCGGAGATAATTTCATCGAGTTCGGCTCGATGGCCGTCCACTCCCTCCACCAGTTGCTTGGTAAAAGGCCGCGCGTCTACCAGGAGCGTTGAGAGGGGCCGGTCAGTCACCTCCTGCTGATAGCAGGCGAAAACCGCATCTCGGCGCTGATCGGAACGACGCATCAAGCAAGGATACGACTACTGAAGGATGATGGCGGTGATGGCCCTCACACGACCATGATCAAGGATCCGGATACTGCTCAGGCGCGAGAAACGTACTCGGCAGTCCTGGTATCAACCCTGATCAGCTCACCTTCTTCAATGAACAACGGGACCTGAACCTCAACACCGGACTCGAGCGTGGCTGGCTTGCTGCCGCCACCGGAGGCAGTGTCACCCTTCAATCCCGGTTCCGTTTTCACGACCTTCATATCGATCGCGCTGGCGACCTGAACATCAGTCGGGCTCTCGTCAACGAAAAGCACCTCGACCTCATCGTTGGGCTGGACCCAGCGCATCGCCTCGGCCGCGAGTTCAGCAGGCAGTTCGATCTGGTCGTAGTTTCGGCTGTCCATGAAGACGACCATGTCGCCGGAGTCGTACAGGTACTGCATCTTGCGCGACTCGGTTCGCACCGGACGGAACTTCTCTCCCGCTCTGAAGGTCTTGTCCTGAACCGAGCCGTCCTCGATCTTCCTGAGCTTGGTCCGGACGAAGGCGCCGCCCTTACCCGGCTTCACATGCTGGAACTCGATGATCCGCATGATCTTGCCGTCCACCTCGATGTGGGTGCCGTTCTTGAACTGGTTTGTTGAAATCACGATTGAGGGATGCCTGGCACCATCGACGGGGTCCGATCGCCGACTCGGGATAATGTGGCTCTGTGATGACCGGCATGCACGTTCGCCCAGCATACGCAAGCGACGTCTCGGCGGTGGCGCGCATCGGCCGCGCGTCCCTGCCCCAGCAGTATGAAGGGTTCGTCGATGCGGCAGCCATCGAAGCGACCATCGAGCAGAGCTACTCCGTCTCCGCACTGACTGCTTGTATCGACCGCTGTGGCGACGACTCCAGAGCACACTTCCTGGTTGCCGAGCTCGAGGGTAAAATCGCCGGGTTCCTGCACTTCGACTCCCTCGGGCAGGAGCCCGAGCTGCACCGGCTTTATGTGTCGGACGACGCACGCAGCGGGGGGATTGGCAGCCTGCTCATTGAGGCCTTGCACGACCGGATACCTCCCTCTTGCCTGTACATGGGGCTGGTGTTGAGCGGCAACGACCGAGCAGTGGAGTTCTACCTTCGGCACGGTATATCGGTAGATAAACATGTGGATGGCCTCACCTACTACCGGGAGCACATGGGGATTGAGTTTCCCGCAGGCACGCGTCCGTTCACGCTGCTGCTCATGCGAAGAGACCCACCGAATGGGCAGGGTTGACGGTTCCTGAACTGGTTCGCTGAGATCACATCGGGAAGAGTGGACGGTGGTCGGCTCGGCAAGTGCTGCCGACCGGCATAATCGGAGCATGAAAACCCCCACGCTGCTCGACGCCCTGCTCAGAACACCCGGCCCCTCCGGCTACGAACGCGAGGCCGCACTGGTCTGGCGCGAAGCTGCGAACTTTGCCGAGGTAACAACAGACGGACTGGGCGGAAGCATTGCCACTGTTGGCGACGATGAGAGCGCTCCGTTAGTAGCTGTGGTGGGTCACATTGACGAGATCGGCCTCGTCGTGACGCACATCGACGATAAGGGCTTTCTCTACTTCGCGCCGATCGGAGGATGGGATCCCCAGATTCTTGTCGGACAGCGGGTCGTCATCACCGGAAACGACGGCCCGGTGCCCGGGGTGGCCGGACGTAAACCGATCCACCTGCTCGACCCCGAGCAGCGCAAGAAGGTCGTCAAGCTGAAGGAGATGCACATCGACATCGGTGCAGACGACCGGGAGGTGGCGCAGGGTTTGGTGTCGGTCGGTGATCCGGTAGTGATCGACGCGGATCCGATGGAGGTCGCCGGCGGTCGACTCGTATCGCGCTCGATGGACAACCGGCTTGGTTCATACGTCGCCCTTGAGGCTTTGCGCCGCTGCCAGAAGGACGCGAAGATGAAAACACGCTTCGCAGCCGTAGCAGCCGTACAGGAAGAGATTGGACTTTTTGGCTCCCGCACGGCCGCCTTCACGGTCAGGCCCGATCTGGCCGTGGCGATCGATGTCACACACGCGACTGACGCGCCAGGCGTGGACGAGAAGGAAGTGGGCAGCCATCCATTCGGTTCCGGACCCGTAATCGGTCGTGGATCAACCCTTTCTCCCAGGGTTTACGAACTGCTTCGAGACACTGCTGAGGCAGCTGGTATCCCGTACTCGGTCGGGGCCAGCGGCAACGCAACCCATACCGATGCCGATTCGCTACAGATTTCCAGAACCGGCATTCCGACCGGGCTGGTTTCGATTCCGCTCCGATACATGCACTCACCGGTGGAGATGGTCGACCTTGCCGACGTCGAGGCAACGGTAGAGCTGATGCGTGCCTTCGTGAACGGACTTGAACCCGGAGTGGATCTCAGCCGCTGATCTCACCACCCGACGATGTTTCGGGTGAATTTTTCCGAAATGTTCTTTCTAAACCGAAACTTACGTGAACGATTAGGTCTATCATCAGTGACCTGCATCACACCTGAACCGCCCCGTCATCCGCGACGGGCAAAAACAAAACAAGGGGATCACCACAGAATGAACCACCGTCGGGCAGTCATTGACTTTCGCAGAATTCTTCCAGCCGCCATCGCACTGTTTCTGGCTTTTGTCATTTCTGCCGGAGTCATTGCCGTCGTCGCGCCTGGTGCAGATGCCAGGGTCCAGGCACCGAAGGTGTCATTGAAGATCACGACCAGTAACCAGGCTGCCCTGCTCAGAACAGACCGTCTCTTCGTCACGGTCAGATCCAGCGGCAAGGCCACGGTTAGTGTGAGCGGCTCGGCCGCAGGTGGCGGAAGTCTCTTTCGCTCTGTAAAGGTTTCTTTTGGTGACCGCGGAGGTGCGAGGAGCGTCTCTCTCCCGCTGACGAGCCAGGGCCAAGCGAAACTGAGTCTTTGTGGCGCCAAGTCAGTCAAGGCTGAAGGGCGCTTCGCTGGCGGGACCGCCCAGACCAGCAAGACCCTCGCCCGTGATGCCTCCCGATGCATCACCGTTCCGCTCGGTACCAACCCGACCAAATGTGACTTCCTCGATACATCTGTCTGTCTCCAGCCCTTCGCTAACGACTACTTCACCAAGCCGGCTGACACGCCAACCGGCAAGCAGCTGAACTTTGATCCCAGCTCAACACCGGCAAACAAGAGCACACCCTCGAGGCCGAATGGCGTAAATATCGATCCGACCGACATGAACCGTGGCGACGGCTTCAGTCCGGGCAATCTGATCGTGCTGAAGATTCCCGGTCTTGACACCCCGGCTGCCTTTGAAAACAGCAATCTCGTGCCGATCACCGACCTGAATGCTTATGACTCCCCGAGTCAGTCCGTCATGGTGATCAACGCCGACACCGGCGAGCGCCACCCGATCTGGGCGGAGCTCGACTCAAACCCGACCACGGTCGACCCGAGCAACGACGGGCCGGGCGGTATCAATACCGATCCGGGGAACACCGAAGACGTCAACCTGATCGTGCGTCCCGCCGAGAACTTCGATCACGACCAGCGTTACATCGTCATCTTCCGCAACCTGAAGAACGCACAGAACCGGACGATCCCCTCACCGCCGGCATTCCGGACCTACAGGGACAGGATCGTCACCAGTCAGCCAGTCGTCGAGCAGCGTCGAAGCCACATGTACTCGCTGATCAACACTGCGGTCAACAAGGCTGGGGTTGCGCGCTCAAGCATGTACATGGCATGGGATTTCACCGTGGCCAGTGCCGAGTCCGTGACCAGCCGCGCGCTGACAATCCGCGACGACGCATTTGAGCGGCTCGGGGACAACAACCTCGCCGACCGGGTCATCTCCGGAGATTCTCCGGGCTACACGATCACGAGTGCTACCGATCCAGGTGGCACCACTCTGATCCGGGTAGAGGGCCGGCTGGAAGATGTTCCGTGCTACATCAGTTCGGCAAACTGTGCGCCGGGTGGCACCTTCCAGTTCAACGACGACGACGAACTGATCTGGAATGAGAACAGCACTACTGACGTGCCGTTCCGATGCAACGTGCCGGAGTCGGTTCTCACCAACAACCCCGGTTCTGTAACTCCCACGCAGACCGGCACTTACGGTCACGGCCTGCTCGGCAGCTACTCGCAGGTCAACGGCCAGGATCGGGTCGGCAAGGATGGCAACACGACCTGGTGCGCCGTCGACTGGGCCGGTTTCTCCGACCTCGATCTCTCGTCTGTTGGCGCATCGCTGGCCGACATGTCGAACTTCCCGAAGATGGTCGATCGTATGCAGCAGGGGTTCGTCAACTTCCTGTACCTGCAGCGGCTGCTGATCCACCCGGATGGCATCTCTCAGGCACCGCAACTCCAGGTTGATCCCGATGCTGGCGGACCGGAGGAAAGCGAGTCAGCGATTGACACCTCCGAAGGCGAGGATACCCGTGGCCAGTACATGGGGATCAGCCAGGGAGGCATCATGGGCAGCGCACTGACCGCGCTCTCACCCGATGTCGACTACGGCGTACTCGGCGTTCCGGGAATCAACTACTCGACCCTCCTGCGACGGAGCGTTGATTCAGACGAGTACTTCAAGGCGGCTCCAATCGGGTTGTACCTCTACTACCCGAAGCAGGAGGAGCGGATGCTTCTGCTTTCGATGATTCAGTTGCTCTGGGATCGCGGCGAAGGCAACGGTTACGCTCACTTCGCGACCGACACCCCTCTGCCTAACACCCCACCGCATGAGATCCTGATGCGAGTTGCCTTCAGCGACCATCAAGTGGCTAACGTGACCGCCGAAGTGGCGGCGCGGACCTGGGGCTCAAAGGTCTACTTCCCCGCTCTCGAGCCGGGAAGGCACTGGGAAGATGATCCGTTCATGGGGATAGAGAGGGTCACCGACTTCCCATTCCAGGACGGAAGCATCATGGTCTACTACGACTCGGGACCAATCGGCTTCGAGGGCAAGTCCCGACAAGGTGTGAATCCGCCACCGACCGGAAACGTACCGCCCCGCCCGGAGTGGGACTTCGGCAGCGATCCACACGGCCAGCCGCGCGCATCGGCTTCAGGCATCCGCCATGCCGTTACTTTCCTGAACGGTCCGAGCCTGGCCCTCGGCAACACCCGAGGCGTTATCGAGAGCTGTGCCCTGACGGGCGTCGGTGACTATTTCTCGGGCACACCGGCTACCAACCCGAGGGTCACCACACCGATTTCGCCACCGGAACCCGGTAATGAGCGCTGCTTCTCAAACGGCTGGAACGGCTCCGCAGGCACCTCGCTACCGTAACCGGGAGGCCTGCCGAACAATCGGTAAAAGGATTGACAACGGCCGGGCGAGAGCCCGGCCGTTTCTTTGTGAGGGCTTCCGTCGTAGGATTGACACGGCCCCTTCCACGGTGATTTTCGCACCCGGTTTCAGCGATGCCACCAACCTGCGACTTACTGGACGCCAGTCTGCCGCAAGGTCCCTGACACATGAAAAGACCGGCCCCCTCAGACCGGTCTCTTCGTGCTTACCCTCTCTCCTGAAAATCCCTCGCCATGCGAGTTTCGGAGCTTTACCCTTTTTCACCTCACATGGGAATTGGGTTGAATCAGAAACCCTATGTGACGGTCATCACATAATACACAAACCCGTGGCAAAGTGTGAAATCGCACGACCGGCATGAATGCGCCTCCCGGCTCAGTCGAGGAAGGCCAGTTCCTTTGGGTGAGAGCTGAGGTTTTGTGAAATACCGCCGGCTGAAACCACGACCAGGTCTTCAATTCTCACTCCGAACTTTCCGGACAAGTAGATCCCGGGCTCGACCGTGACCACATCACCCTCCACGAGGACGTCATCCGAGCGGGGACCGAGTCGTGGGGCTTCGTGTATCTCCAGGCCAACACCATGCCCGAGTCCGTGGCCAAACTTCTCCCCGTACCCGGCTTCGGTAATCAGGTCACGCGCTACCGCGTCAATCTCGACGGCAGCTCTGCCCGCAGCAACCGCTTCAAGGGCAGACTCATTTGCCCTGAGGGTGACTTCATAGATCTCGGCTGCCTGAGCTTCCAGCTGACCGGTGGCGACGGTACGCGTGCAGTCAGAGCAGTAGCCGTGAAGCTTGGATCCCATATCGATGACCACCAGTTCGCCTGCCTCTATCTTCCGCGAGCCTGGCTCAGCGTGTGGAGACGCACCGTTTGGCCCTGCTGCGATGATAGGGGTGAATGATGGCTCGGCACCATGTTCACGCATCCGTCCAACCACAAAGCCGGCAATATCGGCCTCTGTACGGCCGGTGAGTCCGCGTTCAAACAGTTCCGTATAGATCGAATCCGTGAGCTCTGCTGCCGCAGCTATCGCGGCGATCTCGTCCGCATCCTTGGAGCGGCGCAGGTGCTCAACCATGCCCCCGCAATCGGTCAAAGAGGTACCGCCAGCCAGCTTCTCCGAGAGCAGCCTCCGTGTGCGTACGGTGACATGGTCATCTTCGATGCCGACGCGTCCGTCTGGTACGGACCCCGATATCTGACTGGCGACACCGCCAAGCCACTCACCAGGGACGATTTCGACATCCCAGCCGTCGATCTCGGTGGCCGCCCGATCGGCGTAGCGGAAGTCAGTCAGAAAGATTCGTATGTCCGGTCCGATCAGGCAGGCAGCGTTGGTGCCACTAAAGCCCGTCAGGTACCCGACATTGACCAGCCGGGTCACAAGCAGAGCATCGATCTCACCAGCTGCGACCGCCTGACTCAAACGTTCGGGCCGGGTAGAGGCTGCCGCGTTTGCGGGTGTCGAACCCCCTGAAGTCTCAGTCACCACTGGTACCGAGGCTTGAGGCGATCAGGCCGAGAGCCTCGCGATAGCCTTCCGGCCCCTTGCCACTGACCTTTGATTCAACGAGGCCCTCAAACACCGAGACCCTGCGCCAGTCCTCTCGGTTCTCGACGTCTGAAAGGTGGACTTCGATCGCTGGCACCGGATCCACTGCGAAAGCGTCTCCGATCGCGTAGCTGTAGTGGGTCCAGGCACCGGCGTTGATGATCGCAGCATCAGCACTCTCGCTCAAGCGGTGAAGGTAACCACAGAACTCAGACTCTGAATTGGTCTGGTAGAAAGTCGGCTCGATTCCGAGTTCATGGGCCCAGTCACCGATCCGGTATTCAAGTTCGGCGAGGCTGATTCCTCCGTATGTTTCCGGGTCCCGTCTTTCCAGAACGTCGAAGTTGACGCCGTGGAGGACGGCAACTCTGTTTTGCGCTCTGCTCATACGTTCAGTTCTTCCACGGCTGAGCGAACTCTAGCGCCATCAACGAGGCAGTCGGTGCGGGGTTCACCAGGCTTCTTCAGCAATACGAAGCCGACCCCCTTGGGAGTCCGCTTCTTGTCGAACTGAATGGCTCGCAGCACCTCATCCGGGTCGAGCGCGGGCTGCAGTTCAACCGGCAGACCGTGGCGACGACTCCAGTCCTCGACCTCCTCTCGCAGCTGGTCCGCACCGGACAGCCTCAGCGCCGCCAGCAGGCCGAGTGCGACCGCCTCCCCATGCCGATACCGGTTGTACCCGGTGATTGATTCAACGGCATGCCCGACCGTGTGGCCGAGGTTCAGCACGGCGCGCAGACCGTGGTCGCGCTCATCGGCAGCCACAACTCCACATTTGTACCGGGCGCAGGCAAAAATCAGGTCAGCACGGGAAGTAATTTCTCCGGGCTTGAGTTCCTTCACCTGACGCCAAAGTTCACCTCCAGCCAAGAGGGCCGTCTTGACAACCTCTGCCATGCCGGCCCTGAGCTCGGCTTCTGGCAGCGTGGTCAGAGTGTCGACGTCTGTGACGACGGCAGCCGGCAGGTGAAAAGCGCCAACGTAATTCTTCCCTTCCGGAAGGTCCACGCCGGTCTTTCCTCCATACGCCGAATCGACCTGAGCGACAAGAGTGGTCGGCACCTGAACGTACGGGATGCCCCGCTGGTAGGTAGCGGCGCAAAAGCCGCCGAGGTCACCGACCACCCCGCCACCAATTGTGATCAGACGATCGGAGCGGGTCGCTCCCAGCCGGGCGATCTCCCGCAGTGATTCCTCTGCCTGACCCATTGTCTTCGCTGTCTCCCCTGGTGGAACCGAAATCGTCGCCTCAAGACCACGGATCTCCCCAGCGTAGAGCGGACCGACCGAATCGTCAGTGAAGCCGAAGGAACGGCCGTCGCCGGGGGTCACCGCAGAGTCGGAGGCAAAGAGTGGGCTGTCGAGCAGTCTCCTGCCGACGTAAACCGGGTACTCCCCGTTCGAACTGGCCGCCCAGAGCATGCGGGTGCCGCCGGGAAGTGATCGCAGCATCCGAACCGGACCGAGTGCCCGTTTCCAGATCCGTGTCGCGATCGCCGGAAGGATCGCATCGGCGACGCCTTCGTAAAGCGGTCGGCGCTCGGCAAAAAGCCTGCTGAACTCAGTCTCGTCTCTGGCCAATGGGCGCTCACTGCGACGGACCCTTCGCCAGGCCATGGCTTCTTCAATCTCCAGCCAGACAGTCGTGTGTGAAGGTCCCGATATCTCATCCCGTATCCCCGCGCTGGTCACAGCGCCACCTCCGAGCGCAAGAGCATCGATCGAAACGTCCTTCAACGCAGCGAGCACTACCCGCTCCTCGATTTCGCGAAATCCAGACTCACCCGCTTCCTCAAAGATCCCGGCCACACTCATGCCGGTCTCAGCCTCAATCAGGCTGTCGGAATCAGCGGTGCTCAGGCCATTGGAGCGAAGTTCGGCAAGGGCGGTGGACTTGCCCGCGCCCATGAACCCCACCAGGACGATCATCGCCAGCCGATTCGGTCCCTGTAGGCATCGATCGCGCCGAGCACGTCGTCGATGTGGTCCCCGCCGAACTTTTCGCGATAGCACTTGACCAGTGTCAGGCAGACCATGGCTTCACCAACCACAGCAGCGGCCGGCACTACGGTTGAGTCAGTGCGCTCTTTGTGAGCCTTGGCCGGCTCGTGAGTGGCGGTGTCGACCGAACGCAGCGGCTTGGTCATGGTCGAAATCGGTTTGATCGCCGCCCTGACCGAGAGTGGCATTCCGTTTGTCATGCCGCCTTCAAGGCCACCCGCGTGGTTCGTCTCGCGGTAGTAGCCCTTTTCCTCGGAGTAAAAAATCTCGTCATGCGCCTCGGAACCCGGACGCCCGGCGACGTCCCACGCCTCACCAATCGAAGCGCCCTTGACCGACTGGATCGAACAGATCGCCTGTGCCAGGCGTCCGTCGAGACGGTCTGCCCAGGAAATGTGGCTACCGAGTCCGGGAACCAGTCCGAAGACCCGCACCTCAAAGGTCCCGCCAAGGCTCTCGTTCCTCTTCCTCAAAACGTTGATCTCTTCGACCATTAGAGCCGAGGTCTCTGGATCAAGACAGCGAACGGGATCGTCGTCCACGCCTTCGAAGTCTTCGACTACGAGATTCTGGCTATCCGGTGCCTTGACCGAGGCAATCTGGGTCACGTGGCTCCTCACAGTCACGCCAACGGCGGTGAGGAAGGCTCTGGCTATCGCCCCGGCGGCAACCCTGGCAGCTGTTTCACGGGCACTGGCCCGCTCGAGGATCGGACGGAGGTCATCCTGCTTGTACTTCCACATCCCGACCAGGTCGGCATGGCCTGGCCGCGGCATAGTCACAGGAGGGATCTCCCCCTCGATCGGCCACGGGTTCATCCGCTCGTCCCAGTTCTTGTAGTCACGGTTAGCGACCAGGGCGGCCACCGGGCCACCCATCGTGCGGCCGTGCCTTACTCCTGAACGGATCTCGACCGCGTCGGTTTCGATCTTCATCCGGCCGCCCCGCCCATGACCGAGCTGGCGGCGGGCCATGTCGCGATCCAGCGTCTCGCGATCCAGCTCCAGTCCGGCTGGAAGCCCTTCGACGATCGTGACCAGACCTGGGCCGTGAGACTCGCCTGCAGTTGTGAAGCGGAAGCTCATGATGCCATTAGGGTATTGACTGACCGATGACCGATGCCGTGTGCGTGAATAACTGATGGCTGCCCGCCGACTGATAATCGTCATGCTCGTCCTGCTGGGCATCTCGACCGCCATTGCGATCATCGCCCCTGACCCGGACGAGAGGGTTGCCGAATCAGGGGCGACGGGCAGTACATCACCGACCGAAGGCGTGAGTCCGGGAGCTACATCAACGACCGGTAATGAGGGCTCGGACAGGGCAGTGGAACCAACCGCAGACCCGATGATCGAGGAGGAATCCACCCGGGGCACGAAGGTGATCACCTCCACCATCTCGATCGGACGCAGGCCCGAATCCGTTTGCGTAAGGCCGGGGTCCCGACTGGTTCTCACGGTCAAAACCGGCCGCCCACTTGATCTTTGGCTGCCCGACTTCGGCCGCACTGCTACAGCTACCAGTTACGCACCTGCGATCTTCGACCTGCTGATTCCCGAGGAACCCGGGCGCTACAGAGTCGAGACCCTTGATGCCGAGCGCGCCTTGGCGATCATCTCCAGCAACCGGACCTGCTTGCGCCCCGGTCGACCGGACCCGTCTTAGGCGCGGGCGGCTGCGCGCATTACGTCGAGGGGAGCTTCGCGGCCGGTCCAGATTTCGAGCGACAGCGCGCCCTGTCGGACGAGAATCTCGAGCCCGTCAATTGTTCTCGCCCCCTGGCTCGCAGCGGCAGCGAGCATGGGGCCTGGTTCGGAGCCGTAGACCATGTCGACCACTGTCTGACCCGAACGAAAACGTGTGGGGTCAAGAGGGAGCTCGGCGATGGTGTCCTCTCCCCCTAGTCCCGCAGCACTGGCGTTGACGATCAGATCAAAGGAGCTGGTTTGGGGATCGGGATCCACTTTGCCTCCCAGATCGCCGACCATGGTTTCCGCCCGCGCCCGGGTGCGGTTCCAGACGGACACCTCTGCTCCCAGACCGAGCAATGCCCAAAGCACTGCCCGGGCTGCGCCGCCGGCCCCAAGCACCAGTGCGAGAGTTCCCGGTGCCAGCTCCCCGATCGCGTTGGTCACACCAGGGGCATCCGTGTTCTCGGCCCGGGTTGAGCCGCCTTCGAAGATCAGCGTGTTGGCCGCGCCGATCTCTGACGCGCCTGCTCCCGCCCGGTCGGCCAGCGCAAGCGCAGCCTCTTTGTGAGGCACAGTCACATTGACTCCGGCAAACCCGAGCTCCGGCAGCCCGCTGACCGTGGCCTCGAGGTCAGCTGGTTCGACGTCTATTGCTCCGTAGCTCCACTCCGGAGCGAGATCGAGGTCAGCCAGGGCAGCGTTCTGCATCGCCGGTGATCGGGAGTGCGAAACGGGGTGACCGATAACCGCCAGGCGAGTGGCCTTTCGGGGCCCGCTCAAGGGCATTCGGTCGGCGATCCGTCAGCCGCCTCCTGGGCTTCCTGATATCTGGCAACGTTGGCGTTGTGCTCCTCCAGCGAATCGGAGAAGACATGCTCGCCGCAGGTTCCCGGCTTGACCACGTAGAGCCACACTTCGGTGTCAGCGGGCTTGGCCGCAGCCTTGATGGATGCGAGACCCGGGCTGCCGATCGGCCCTGGTGGCAGACCCGCGTTGGTCCGGGTGTTGTAGGGCGAGTCAACCGCGAGGTCACTCTCAGTCAGGGGCTCGGTCCAGTTGTCGAGGGCGAAACGAGTGGTCGCATCGATGTACAACGGCTCACCCCGACTCAGCCGGTTGTAGACAACCGCGGCAACTGTCGGGCGCTCCCTTGCGATCGAAACTTCGCGCTCGACCATTGAGGCGATGGTCAGAACGTCGTAAATCGTCAGGTTCTTAGATTTGGCGTACCTGAACTTCACTGCGGCGATGTTGTCTTTGAAGGCCTCCAGCTGCTGATCGACCAGATCCTTGACATCAGAGCCTGGTTCCAGTTCATAGGTTGCCGGAAACAGGAACCCCTCCAGGTTCTTCGCCCTGCCCTGAGCCCCGTAGTCGTCGGGGTCGAGCAGCTTTGAGCTGACGCTTGCCTTCAGGTAGTTACCGGGGAGTCCGGCCGCATCCAGCGTGTCGACGGTTTCGGAACGGCTGAGCCCCTCCGGGATTACCACCGTGAGTACCTTTTTCTGCGGCTGGTTGCTCAACTCTTGAAGTGCCGCCGAGTAGGTCATTCCTTCACGAAACACGTGGTCGCCGAAGTAGAGCGAGGATCGCTGCCCGGAGACTGTCGCCCTTATCTGAAACAGCAACGAACTGGAGATCACTCCCTCGTCAGCAAGAAGGTCGCCGATCTCTCCCACGCCAGCCCCGGCCGGAACTTCAATCGCCACGGTCTGCCCATCGCTTCCTCCGGCAAAAGGCTGGAAAAGCGCGACGAGAAAAGCGACTCCCAGCAGAGCGAAAAGACCCAGAGCTCCATAGAGGGCAAGGCGTCGGCGACCCCGGCCGCCCGTCCCTGAGCCGTGGCCCGCGGAGCGCGGATGGTCCGAGCGCTGTGTCTGTCGCTGCTGCCTTCTCAGCGCACGGTCGACTGCCTCCGGATCGTTGGGGTCATGCTCCGGCGGATCGTCAAACCAGCGCTCGCCCATCAGTGCTCAGCTCCGTTACTCAAGCCGTGGGACAGGTCGTCGCGCAGCCCTTGAGCATTGCGGCTCTCGACAGCCAGCAGGTAGGTCTCGAGCAGGTGGGCGGCTGCGATTGAGTCCTCAGCCGCACCGGCACCTGTCTCGCGTCGCGTCTGAGCAGCCATCTTCGTTGTGAAGCGCTCATCCCAGGTTTCTACCGGGATTTTTACCGCAGACTCAAGCTCCTCGCAGAAGGCCCGGGTGACCTCGGCCTGGGGACCTTCTTCACCGGAAAGCGACACTGGCATTCCGACGACGATTCTTTCGACTTCTCGTTCGTCGGCTACCGCAGCAATCTGGCTGATGTCCGGTGGCTCGATCGCAGCAATCGGGGTGGCCAGAGTACCGGTGGCATCCGAGACAGCACAGCCGATCCTTGCGCTGCCGTAGTCCAGCGCGAGGATCCGCATCATCCGCTCCCTTCCAGATAGGCCCGGGCGGCCCGCATCGCATCTTCAAGTCCATCCGGCTTCTTTCCACCCGCCTGTGCCATCTCGTCGCTACCCCCACCTCCACCACCAACCAGAGGCCCGATTACCCGAATGAGTTCGGCAGCCGAGACCTTTTTGCCAGCGTCTTCTTTGTCGAACAAGGCAACGACGCCAACTTTGCCCGATTTTGTGTCGGCCCCGACCAGGATCACGCCTGCCCCCGGGCGCTCCGCCTGAACCGCCTTGGCCATCTGAAGCATCTGCTTCGGGTTTGACACCGGCACTTCGGCGATAACAGCCTCGACCGGGCCGATGGGAGCCACCGCCGCAGCCAGTTCGACCGCCAGACCGCCGAGCATCTTCTGCTCCTCCTGCTTCGCCCCACGACTGGCCTCTTCGATCTTCTCTGCGGCGCGCCGGGCAGCCCCGACCGGGTCGCGCACGTCGCCGAGCATCTGTCCTACCTCGACCAGCTCGTTGGCCCGCTCACGATGCCAGTCAATCGCGTCCGGACCGGTGATCGCCTCAATGCGTCGGACGTTGGCTGAACTCGAACTCTCGCCGATGATCCTGAAGATTCCGATCTCAGCCGTGTTGGAAACGTGGGTTCCGCCGCAGAGTTCCCGGGAAACCGACTCGACCTCTACCACCCGGACCCAGTCTCCGTACTTTTCTCCGAACAGGGCCATGGCGCCCAGCTTTTCCGCCTCGGCCTTTTCCATATTTATCCAGCGAACTGGCTGGGCATCCTTGATCCAGCCGTTTACCCGGTCCTCGATCCAGACGATCTGATCCGGGGTAAGCGCTTCTCCGTGATTGAAGTCAAAGCGGAGCTTGTCGGGACGTACCGCCGAACCTGCCTGGTGAACATGGTCCCCGAGCTGCTCTCGCAGCGCAGCGTGGAGCAGATGAGTTGCGGTGTGGTTACACATGATCCGGAAGCGCAGATGACGGTCAACCTCGGCCTCAACGGTGACACCAACTGCAGGAGCGTCGTCGATCCCGTCGCCAGAAGACTCGATCTCAAGCACCTGGTCGTCACCCACTCGAACGACATCGGTGACCCTGGCTTCACCACCGGACCAGACTATGCGACCGAGGTCAGCCACCTGGCCACCCCCTTCCGCGTAGAAAGGGCTCTCGTCGAGCTTGATCAGAGAGCGGCCGTCCACCCGCTCGAGCGCGCTGACTCCGGTCTCGGATCTGAGGTAGTCGTATCCGACGAACTCGCTGCGGGGGCCGTTGCCGGCGAACTCCAGAACCCGTTCATGCTCGCGGCCGCGGCTGCCACCGGAAGCCCCGCTGCGGGCACGTCGGCGTTGGGCCTCCATCAGTTCCTCAAACCCCTGATCATCGACCTGGAGCCCGCGCTGGGCAACGATCTCACGCGTCAGATCGTAAGGAAAGCCGTAAGTGTCATGAAGCTGAAAGGCATCGTCAGCACTGACCCAGGCGTTGCTGTCGGCCAGTGAACGCTCGACGATCTGCTCCAGCAGGGACATCCCCCGCTCCAGGGTCCGTCCGAAGCTTTCTTCCTCCGCAGCGACCCAGCGGGCGATCTGTGCTCGCTCATCGGCGACGCGAGGATGCGCATCGCCCATCATCTCGATCGTACGTTCGGTGAAGTGGCCCAGCCAGGATCCTTCAAAGCCGAGATTACGCCCCTGCTGAATCGCCCGGCGCATCACCCGGCGAAGGATGTAGCCGCGGTCCTCATTCGAGGGCACAACTCCAGCGGCAATAAGAAAACTCATACCGCGTGAGTGGTCGGCGATGATCCGCATGGCCCGGGTAGCCTCCGGGGTCGAATCGTACTTCGTGCCGCTCATCTCCTCCGCCAGTTCAATCAGCGGGCTGAACAGATCGGTCTGGAAGACGGACGGCACATCCTGAAGGATCGCTGCCATGCGCTCGAGACCCATGCCAGTGTCGATGTTCTTCGAAGGCAGCGGCGTCAGAGTTCCGTCCCCGGCAAGGTCATACGTCATGAACACGTGGTTCCAGTATTCGAGAAAACGGTCAGTGTCATCCCCGGGACGATCGTCCTCACCGCCGAAGTCCACTCCGCGGTCTAGGTACATCTCTGAACACGGACCGCAGGGCCCGGTGGGTCCGGCCTGCCAGAAGTTCTCAGATCGCGGCAGCCTGACAATGCGCTCGTCCGGCACCCCAATCGATTTCCAGAGCGCAATGGCCTCTTCGTCCGGCCCGAGTCCGAGTTCTTCATCCCCACCAAAAACGGTTATCCAGATCAGTTCGGGATCAAGTCCGAGGCCGTCAACGGACAGTTCCCAGCCGAAAGGCACGGCCTCTTCCTTGAAGTAATCGCCGAAGCTGAAGTTGCCGAGCATCTCGAAGAAGGTCAGGTGGCGCAGGGTCTTGCCTACCTCCTCAATGTCCGGGGTGCGAAAACAGGTCTGGGATGAGGTCAGACGTGTGGCCGGAGGCTGCTCCCTCCCCAGGAAAAAGGCCTTGAACGGCTGCATGCCGGCAACCGTCAGGAGAGTAGAGGTGTCGTCGGGCGGCGGAATCAGTGAAGCCGAGGGCATACGTCGGTGCGAGCGTTGTTCAAAGAAGCTCAGGTATGTCTCACGGATCTCGGCAGACTTCATGAACGCGGGAGCCTATTTGATCGTGCCGTGACCAACTACGGTCTCGCCGCTCATCAGCACCGCTGCCTGACCGGGGGCGACTCCCTCAAATGGCTGCCCCAACTCGATTTCGAGAAGATCGTGACAGCCAGCCGGCGCAACGACCGTGGCTGGAACCGCTGCCGAGCGGTAGCGCAGCCGGACCCGGTCCACCCTGGCACCGTCGCGGTGCATGACTGCTCTGCCCACAGAAACCCGTTCTGCTGCCAGCTCTTCCCGCGGGCCCGCAGTCACTGAGTTGGTTGCCGCGTCGGTGGCGGTCACGTAAAGAGGCCGGGCTGCAGCTACACCGATACCGCGGCGCTGACCGACCGTGAAGTGGTGATGTCCGGAGTGACGGCCGATCTCCCTGCCCGAGCTGTCGAGCACCGGTCCATCGAGGTCACCCAGATCTGCATGGCGCTGGAGAAACGCCTTCTTGCTGCTCCCCGCAAGAAAGCAGAGGTCCTGACTTTCCGGTTTCTTTGCCACTGAGAGCGAGTTACGCGAGGCAATCTCGCGCACCTCCGGTTTGGAGATCCTTGCCAGTGGAAAGCGAAGCCGGCTGATCACTGCGGTGGGCAGCGCCGCGAGCATGTAGCTCTGGTCCTTGTTCGAATCGCTCCCTTCGGCCAGCAGGTCTCCCTCGCCGTCGTTGACGATTTGAGCGTAATGACCGGTCACCAGGTGAGTCGCACCGAGCCGGTCGGCAAGCTCGACCATCGCCGAAATCCTGACCTCGCCGTTACAGAGCACACACGGGTTTGGCGTCTGACCCTCGGCGTAGCCATCCAGAAAGCGGCTCACAACACGCGAGCGGAACTGATCTTCAAGGTCAAGAGTGAAATGGGGAATGCCCATCGAGTGGGTCACGGCACGGGCACCAAGAACGGCCTCCGGAGAACAGCATGCCTTGGTGCCGTCCGTATCAGGATCAGCCCACAGCTTGACTGTGACGGCCACCACCTCCGCCCCTCGCTCCCGCTCACGGAGGGCAGCAACAGCGCTGTCAACCCCGCCTGAGACTGCGACCAGGACACGATCGGGATTCGGATCGGCGATCGGACTCCCGCTGGAAGCCAGAGCCGAGAGAGCCCGGTGCAGGGCGTCCGTGGCGAGCACGGCGGCGTGGCTACTGACCGGACTGAGACCACCGAGAGCCCGATCGAGGTCATCGGTTCCGATCGCCGCCGCTTCAAGGATGCTGCCACCCTCGACCATCTCTGCGATGCAGGAGCAGGCCGCACGGGTCGCCGCACATCCCTCCGCGTCGAAGGTGACCCGCTCGATACGGCCACTTATCGGCTCGACGGAGATCCGGGCGAGGTCACCGCAGGCGGCCCCGCCCGCGGCACCGGTGAACGAACCCTCACCGGGTTCGCCCTGACGGGATCTGTCCTCGTGGTACTGGCTCAGTAGTGACTCCACTCCGACAGCGTAAAGAGATAGCCTCGCGCCATGAGCGACAGCTGGAGCAACGAACACATTCCTGACCAGAGCGGCCGCCTCGCGGTGGTCACCGGCGCCAACAGCGGCATAGGGCTGGTAACCGCCCGCGAACTTGCTCGGAAGGGCGCAAAAGTGATCATCGCCTGTCGCGATACTTCGAGGGGTGAAGCTGCTGTTGACAGAATGCGGATCCAGCTCGCACCGAACGGTGCCGACGCCAGCTTCGAGGTTCGCGCCCTTGATCTCGCCGACCTTGCCTCAGTCCGTGAGTTCGCTACCGGCTTGATCGACGACCATCACGACGGGATCGACCTGCTGATAAACAACGCGGGAGTCATGGCTCCGCCCAGGCAGGAAACGGCCGACGGATACGAACTGCAGTTTGGCACCAACCACCTCGGCCACTTCGCACTCACCGGGCTGCTCTTTGACCAGCTCAAGAGCAAGCCGGATTCAAGGGTGGTCACAGTCAGTTCAAACGCCCACAAGATGGGCAAGATCAACTTCGACGACCTCCAGTCCAGCAATCAATATAGGCGTTGGAACGCATACGGGCAGTCAAAGCTGGCCAACCTGATCTTTGCGATCGACCTCCAGAGGAGGATCGACGAAGCCGGGCTCCAGATGAAAAGTATGGGAGCACATCCCGGGCTCTCTGCCACCAACCTCGGTTCAGCGGGAACCGGTCGGGGCAAGGGGCTGGTCAACCTGATGACAACACCGGTCCTGAAGTTCTCCAACGCAGTTCTGGCCCAGGATGCAGATCACGGTGCCCTTCCCACGCTTTTCGCAGCGACGGACCCGGATCTGGCCGGTGGAAGCTACATCGGCCCGGACGGGATCGGAGAGCATCGCGGATCACCAACGATTGTTACCCCGCGCAAGGTCGCCCGAAACCAGGAAGTCGCGGACCGGCTGTGGAGTGAATCGGTTGAAATGACCGGAGTTGATTACGACTTCGGCGCAATCGTCAGCACCTGAGCACGGGAACTCGAGCAGAATAAAAAGAGGCCCCAACCCGCCGTCTCCTCCTCCGGCATTGATCCCTTTATATAAAGGTGGGTGCCTACCTCCCATCCCGCGGGGGACTCGGAGAAATCAGCTCCCGTGCCGATGATGTTGGGTCAATTTATGAGGTGGCTAACGAACGGGTTCGAGCCTCGAAAACAACCTACCACTCCGAACGGATAACCGCCAGAAAATGGTCTCAGTCGAGGTCGAGGCCGGAAACTATTTCCTCGGCCTCCGACCACCTTCCCGGCGGGACCTGAAGGTTGATATCGCCCCGGTTGAACCGGTCGAGATCCCAGTCAGAGGTGAGCTCAGCCTCAATACCGCGCTCCCGCAGGACATCGCGCCAGGCGAGGCCGGTCGGGAGATCCTCAAACTGATGCACGACCTCCCAGCCATCAAACCTGGGGTCCGCGATGTGGATCCGTCCGGCACCGTCGCCGATCTTCGAGATCCGGTCCTTGAGGCGGCGTAAGTAACTCAAGCGCTCGCCTCGATTCCCCTCAGCCCGAACCGGGCTTGGCCGGCTTTCTGAGGGCAATGCCCACGTCCCTCATCTGAACGTCGTCAACTGGTGCCGGAGCCCCGGTCAAAGGGTCGCTGCCGGAAGCTGTCTTCGGAAAGGCGATGACATCGCGGATCGATTCGACGCCGGCCAGCAGGGCGGCAAAGCGATCGACTCCAAAGGCGATTCCGCCGTGAGGGGGTGCCCCAAAGCGCAGTGCCTCAAGCAGAAAGCCAAAGCGGTCGGCTGCTTCCTCTTCCGAGATACCGAGGGCGGTGAAGACCTGAGACTGAAGTTCGGGGCTGTTGATACGGATCGATCCACCTCCGAGCTCAACGCCGTTCCAGACCAGGTCGTAGGCCTGGGCGCGGGCAGAGCCCGGGTCGGCCGGATCGAACTGGCCGGACGGCGCTGTGAACGGGTGGTGAAGTGCGTCCCAGCGATCTTCGCCTTCATTGAACTCAAACATCGGCCAGTCGACTATCCAGGTGAGCTGATTCTCTCCTTCAGGGATCAGGTCCCAACGCTCGGCCAGCCTCGTTCTGAGGCCACCCAGAATCGCCGCAACCTTGGCTGGCTGGTCAGCAGCGACGAGCATCAGATCGCCCTCCTCAGCCTCCATCGCGGCATTGAGGCCGGACAACTCACCGGCACTCAGGAACTTCGCAATCGGCGCCCGCCATCCGTCACCTTCACGAAAGGCCCAGACCAGCCCCTTCGCACCGAGCTCCTTGGCGTCATCGATCAGGCTGTCGAGCTGAGCCCGGGAGAGTTCACGCTTGCCAAAATTGATTCCACGAACCGCTCCACCAGCTTCGATCACACCGCCGAAGGCCTTGAACTCCGTGGCGCGCAGGATCTCAGTCAAATCGATTATTTCGTAGCCGTAGCGGGTGTCAGGCTTGTCAGAACCAAAACGGGCAATCGCCTCGTCGTAACCCATCCGGGGAAACGGGATGTTCGCCTCTACTCCCATTTCGCCAAGCAGATGCGCCATCAGCCGTTCGTTGAGAGCGATCACATCCTCACCATCGACAAAGGACATCTCGATGTCGAGCTGAGTGAAGTCAGGCTGCCGGTCGGCTCGCAGGTCCTCGTCACGGAAGCAGCGGGCGATCTGGAAGTATCGCTCGAAGCCCGAGACCATCAGCATCTGCTTGAAAAGCTGTGGCGACTGAGGCAGAGCGTAAAACGAACCCCTGTGCTGGCGGCTCGGCACGAGGAAATCACGGGCTCCCTCAGGGGTTGAACGGGTCAGAATCGGCGTTTCAATCTCAAGGAAGCCCTCCCCGTCGAGGAAGCATCGCATCGAGGTCGTGAGCCTGTGGCGCAGTTCGATTGCCCGCTGCATCGGCTCGCGTCGCAAGTCGAGGTAACGATGCCGGAGCCGGGCCTCCTCACCGACTTCGGCGTTGAATCCCTCTATCGCAAACGGTGGTGTATCGGACTCGGCCAGCACCTCGGCTTCGGACACGTGAATTTCGAACTGACCGGTTGGTAACTCGGGGTTGACCGTCTCGGGCTCACGCGTCACGACTTCGCCAACCACCGAAACAACGAACTCGGAGCGCAACCGGTGTCCGAGTTCAAACGATCCACCGGCCTCATCGGGATTGAAAACAAGCTGAACGATCCCGGTGCGGTCGCGGAGATCGATGAAGATAAGCCCACCGTGGTCGCGGCGGCGGTGAACCCAGCCGGAAACGCGTACTGACTTGCCCACGCGGTCAGCGAGCACCTGACCACACCAGGTGTCACGGTAAGCGTTGGGGCTGAGCGCTGGAGGGATGGCTTCCATAGGCCCCATACTTTCAGGAAATCCCGGACAGCCCTGAACTCAGCCCCAGGCGACCACGTTGTGGTCTGACTCCGCCGGGCGAGGTCAGTCCGGCCGGATCAACTCAAGTACCTCAGCCGGCTCGACCTGCTGCTGCTCGCCGGTCTTCATATCGCGCAGGCTGGCGGTGCCGTCTTCCTCGAGCATCAGCGCCCTGACAGAATTAATCCGGTCGGCCTGCTTCATCTGACCCTTGATGCTGCGCCCGGCAAGGTCGATCTCGACCGAGATTCCAGCCCGCCTGAGTTCGCTGGCCAGAGCCACTGCCCGGACCCGTTGCTGATCATCGGCCACCGCGATGAAAAGGTCCATCCCTGGTGCCACCGCTTCTTCGTCGAGCGCGAGCAGAATGCGCTCGACTCCCGCTGCCCAGCCAATTGCCGGGGTGTCCGGGCCACCCAGCTGCGCGATCAGGCCGTCGTAGCGCCCACCACCACCGATCTCTGACTGGGCGCCCAGCCGGTCGCAGACAAAGGAAAATATCGTCCGTGTGTAGTAGTCGAGTCCACGCACCAGTGTCGGGTCGATCGTGAACCCGACCGACGATGCGCCGAGCAGTTCCTTGACCTCCTCGAAGTGCTCCGCATCAGCGGCGTCAAGATGGTCAAGCAGTTGTGGTGCCTCCGCCATGACCGCCCTGGTTCCCGGGTGCTCGGAGTCGAAAGCGCGCAAAGGGTTGATTTCAATCCGCTCGCTCACATCTTCAGACAGCTCTGCCGAGCGCGAGCGCAGGTGGGACTTGAGTTCTTCGAGGTATTCGCGTCTTGCCTCTATTGACCCGAGGCTGCCGAGCCTGAGTTCGACGCCAGGCACCCCCATTGACTCGACCAGGTCGTTGAGCAGGGTGATCACCTCAGCATCAGCCATCGGGGAGTCCGAGCCGATCGCCTCGGCACCAATCTGGTGGAACTGACGGTAACGGCCTGCCTGCGGACGTTCGTGACGAAAAAACGGCCCCGAATATGCGAGCTTCACTGGCTGGGCAAGCTTGTGCATTCCGTGTTCGACGTAGGCCCGGCAGATTGGAGCAGTGCCCTCCGGTCTCAGGGTCAGGCTGCGACCACCCTTGTCCTCAAAGGTGAACATCTCCTTGCGTACGATGTCGGTTGACCTGCCGACCCCGCGCTCGAAAAGCCCAGTGTCCTCGAAGGAAGGGGTCATCATCCAGCTGTAGCCAGCCCGGCTGAAGATTTCACCAGCGGTTCGCAACAGGCGCTCGCGCTGCGTCATCGATGTCGGCAGAACATCGAAGGTGCCGCGCGGAGCTTTGAACTTATCGGCCACCCTTCAGCCGCCCAGCTCGGCCAGGAACGGGTTGGTCTGAAGCTCGGCCCCGAGGGTGGTGACGCCCATGTGGCCGGGATAGATCGTGGTCTCGGCGGGATGGGACTCAACCAGCATCCGGATCGACTCAAGCAAGGTGTCCCAGTCTCCACCCGGAAGGTCAACCCGCCCGACCGAGTTCTGAAAGAGAACATCCCCCGAAAAAAGCGCCGCCTGCTCTCGAATCGAGTACGTCACGTGCCCGGGGCTGTGACCGGGAGTGAAGAGCACGTCGATTTCAAGTCCCGCGAGCGAGAGAGTCTCCCCTCCCTTGACAGTGTGGTCAGCCTCGTAACTCTCGAAAGGGCCAAATCCTGGCCAAGGCACGTAGCTCATGATGTCGGCCAGTACTCCGACCTCCATCTCAGGGCAGTAGACCGGCGCACCGGTCGCCCTCGCCACCGGCGTCACCGCGCCGATGTGGTCGAAGTGACAGTGGGTGAGCAGAATCGCCTCAAGGGTGAGCCCGCGCTCAGCAAGAGGCTGCATCAGACGATCGGGCTCATCGCCGGGATCGATCATGATCGCCCGGCCGGAGTCTGTGCGAAACACGGTGAAGGAGTTCTCGGCGACCTGACCCACGGTGCTGCCGAGGACCTCGATGCCGACCACTGTCAGTCCTGTTTCCCGCGTGCCCTGATTCGGGCGCGCTCCCTGCGCCGCCAGAGCACGCTGTCCATGTAGTAACCAGCAGGGATGTAGAAGACCAGCATGAACAGCGCGATTGGCAGGGCGTCGTTCAGCGATCGGCCAAAGAGCAGCATCAACAGGGCAAGGAAGACAGCTGAAGCGACGGTACCCCGGAGGATGGCGCTCTTCCAGCCAGGAGGCCTGTCCACCTTGGGAGCGCGTGAGCGGTTGCCTGATTTTGCCTGGCTACGGGCCTCGGCCCGACTTTTGGGACGTGCTCTGCGCTTGGAGTCGAGGTTTCCGGCCTGAGTGCCGCGCTTCTTTCGTTGACGTTTCTTCTTGGTCTGGGCCACTCGGAAAACCTACCGTGCCGGGTCAGCGAAGGCGGTGCTCGATGATGTGGAAGCCAGGGTCAAAGTCTCGGATCGGAACCGACTCCGGGTAGCCAGCCATCGCGGCTTCAGGTACCAGGCCAATCAGTTCAGCCTCTATCGCTCTCGCCCCGTGTCGCGCAGCAACCTCCGACACCCTGTCGACAACCTCGCCCAGCGGAAGTGATGCGGGGTCGTGAACATTCATCGAAATCTGCGCTCTGCCAGTGGAAAGCATCAGGCCGATTGCGCGCAAGCCGGTCGGCCCCCCGCCGCTCTCCCTCACTTCGGACGCGACAGCACGCGCTACGCCAATATCCCCGGTGTCAAGTTCGACATTGAACGCAGCCAGTGGCGGACGCGAGGTGATCAGACACCCACCCGCTTTCGGGTGGGGCCGGTTCGGACCATAGTCCGGAATCAGAGCGCCCGAGGTCATCCGCTGCCAAAGCGCATCCACCCCGCCTTCCCTGAACCATGACCGCTCTCTTCTCTCCTCGCTTGAGGCAAGCTCGCCATAGAGAAAGACGGGGATTCCCATCTCGCCGATCTGCTGAGCCACGCTGGCCGCCAGGGCATTGGCGCGGTCACGGTCGTCTGAGTCGAGCCAGACCACGGGACAGACATCCAGCGCGCCGATTGCCGGGTGCAGTCCGGTCCACTTACTCATGTCGATCTCCCGCGCGCCTGCTGCCAGCCCGACAAGTGACCTGTCGAGGTCAGCCGGAGTGCCGGTGACCGTGAAGACGGCACGGTTGTGGTCAATGTCGGTGTGGCGATCAAGCAGGGAGACATCGTTGCCCAGCGAGTCCTGGAGCCGATCGAGGACGGCGAAGTCCCGGCCCTCGGAAATGTTGGGTACGGCGAGCAGCTTCAAACCAGCAGCTTGCCTTCGAGGACTACCGGTGTACCGTCAACCGTGACCTCAGGTCTGAGCGAAACTACATCGAGATGCACCGGAACCTGAATGTTGCCGCCGATCGCCGCCGAGGCACCGAAGGCCACATGGGCCGTACCGATGATCTTCTCGTCCTCGAGAATGTTTCCGGTGAGAATCGCCTTCTCGTTCGTGCCGATGCCAAGTTCAGCAACATTGGTGCCGTCGGGCCCGTGAGCTGTCAGCAGATCCATCAGCTTTTCCCCCTCCGGACCGGTCGCCTCAATGAGGTGCCCGTCGCGAATGGTGAGGCGTACCGGCTCGGAAACCAGTCCTACCCCGGCAATCGATCCATCGACAATCAGGGTGCCTTCAGCAGAATCTGGGGAAATGAAACCCTCCCCGCAGGGCAGGTTGCCGAAAGCCCCTTTGTGGGTCAACTCACCGGCGTCCGGTATGGCTTTTCGACCCTGAAGCCCGAGCAGCAGATCGCTGCCGTGATCGCAGGTGATCCGGGCCTCGGTGCCGTGGTCGAGAATCGCCGCCACCCGTCCGCTCCGCCGGCGAAGTTCGGCCACGTCATCAGACATGACCCTGGCCAGCATCTCCTCGGTAGCACCGGGCAAAGTCGCCGTTCGGGTGCCAGACTCGCTGGCCCGCTTACGGGCGGCGGTGTGGGAGAGCGACTGGACGGTAGGTGCCAGCAGCACGTCCGCGGCAATCATGGCCTCAGCCACCGTCGTCGGAGGCTCGCCCGCGTGAGAGTCACGCTCGCTCATGACAGCCAGCACAGATTCGGCTCCGACTGCCTCGGCCTCCGCGCGCATCGCCTCCCCCATGCTCCGAGTAGCCGGATTGCAGACGACGAGAACCTCCTCGTTTGGCCGGACACCAAGACAGTCGCGGACGACGGCAGCTACGGCTTTATTCAGGTCTTCGCTCATGAAGCGAACTATCGCAGGGCGACCATTCACTCCGCCGACAAAGCTGTGTCGGCCGACATGTCATACCCGCGGCGTCGCTACGGTTGAGGCGATGAAGTCCTGGCATCCGCCGCTGATCCTGCTCGCCATGATCCTTCCCGCGGTAATCGGTTTTGCTGTGGGTGGGCCCGGCTTCGGAATCATGCTGGCCGGTTTCGCGCTGGTCGGACTGGTGCTGATTGCCGCGAAAGTGATCCCGAACGACCCGATCGGAAGGGTCCCCCACCCCGAGCTCGAGCGCCGGCTCCTGGTCGTAACTACCTTCCCGATCGAAGACGGGCCGACGATTCAACGGGTGGCCGACGAGATTCAGCTCGGCGGAGTCGATCCCGAGACCGAGATCAGGCTGCTCACCCCCGCCGTGAACACTTTCCTGAGTCGGTGGGCCACTGATCTGCGCGCCGCGCGTGAACGGGCCCAGCGAGACCTGGTGATCTCGATCGCTTCGCTGACCCTGGCCGGTGTGGACACCTCTGCCGAGATCGGGGATGAGGACATTGTTCAGGCGATCGAGGACCAGCTCCGCAGTTACGACGCTACCGAGGTCTTTCTGGTCACGCGAGCCTCAAAGAGGCCGGATGCGGCGATCGAAGACCTGCGAGAGCGCCTCCGTCCACCGTTCCGCCATGTGGAGCTTGCCTAGCTACCCTCAGCGGCTGTACTCCCTCTCGTACTTCTCACCAGTTTCCTCGCCCTTGTCTTCCCAGTACTTGCCTTCCTGCTCGTTCTGGCTGTTGTTCTGGTTGTTGTCGTTGTCGTTCTGGTTGTCGTTGTCGTTGTCGTTGTCGTTCTGGTTGTCGTTGTCGTTCTGGTTGTCGTTGTCGTTGTCGTTCTGCTCGTTGTTGTTCTGGTCCTGATTGCCATTCTGATTCTGATTTGCAGAGCTGGCCTCTTCCTGGCCTGCCTGAGCCGGCTTTCCGGGAGCCTGATCCGGAGAATCACTGCTGTCACCACAGGCACCCAGCGCGAGCGTCACCGGGATGACCAACACTGCCATCAGAGTCTTCAACCTAGTTGCTCTCATCAACGCTCCTCTTCAAATTGTGGTCAGCCGGGCTGGTCGGGAGATCCCCGCAATGCGCAGACTGAAAGGCGATCTCGAAGCCGCCCCGTGGAGACTCTATTCCGGATTTCCGGATTGCCCGGAAACGGCTGGGTCTTTGACTCCCCTGCCAAGGAGGCTGACCGCCAGAATCAGGCCGATAAGGGCAGCCACAACCCCGACGAACATCGCATCACCCGCTGCGGCTTCAAATGCACCATCAGTCGCACGCTTGACCACATCTGGCAGGCCGACCGGTGTCTGGGAGCCGGTAATTACTTCGAGCAGGCTGGTCTCCGTTCGTCCCGTGAAGCTCGAAGGGTTGAGGTCGATCTCGCTCACGAGTTTCGAAGAGGCAGACTTCTGGAACACCGCGGTAGCCAGGGCCACCCCGATCGAGCCACCGATCATGCTCGTCGCCTTGAAGACACCGGAGGCCACGCCCTCCCCCGCGCCGGAGGCGGTGACCGCAAGCTCCGTTGCCGGGGTGATCTGAAGTCCGATACCCACTCCGACCAGAAGGAAGCCGGGCAGAAGCGACCCGTAAGTCCCGTCAAGAAAAGTGAGCACAAGGCAACCCGCGCCGAGAAAGAACATCCCCAGGGCGATCGCGATCCGGAACCTGCCCTGGCGAGTGAGCCTCTCCCCGATCACGTTGAAGATCAAAATCGTCGC
>JBBECI010000041.1:0-2168 GCA_040881895.1 Solirubrobacterales bacterium
CCGCGCGACATCGCTTCCCGAGCGGCGAAGGGTGTCTGTGACGACGGACTCGGCGTCGGTGGTACCGGCCGGGGCGTCTACCTCGACTTCCGGGATGCGATCAACGAGCACGGCCGGGATACGATCGAGACCAAGTACGGAAACCTGTTCGACATGTACGAGAAGATCTCCGGTGACGACCCGTACGTGACGCCGATGATGATCTACCCGGCGCCTCATTACGCCATGGGTGGTCTCTGGGTTGATTACGAACTGCAGACCACAATCCCCGGGCTGTTTGCGATCGGTGAGGCCAACTTCTCCGACCACGGAGCCAATCGCCTCGGTGCCAGCGCGCTGATGCAGACCCTGGCCGACGGTTACTTTGTCGCTCCTCACACCGTCACTAACTACATGGCCAAAAACGGTGACCCGATAGGCACCGATGATTCCGCCTTTGACACTGCCCAGGACAGGGTCGAAAGCCACATCGCCTCCCTGATTGATGTCGGTGGCAGCACCGTGGCCCAGGACTTCCACCGCGAGATGGGTCACGTCATGCTCGATAAATGCGGGATGTCCCGCACCGCCGAAGGCCTGACCGAAGCCCTCGCCGAGGTCCGGCGGATCAAGGCGGACTTCTGGTCCGACCTGCGCGTTGACCCCGGCGTTGAGGAGCTCAACCAGAGCCTTGAATACGCCAATCGGGTCTCGGATTTTCTGGAACTTGGCGAACTGATGTGTCACGACGCGCTGCGACGCGAGGAGTCCTGCGGAGGTCACTTCCGCGAGGAGCACCAGACTCCCGATGGCGAGGCGTTGCGAGACGACGAAGACTTCGCCAAGGTAACTGCATGGGAATATCAGGGTGACGAAGGGGATCCCGTGCCGCACGACGAACAACTTTCCTACGAGGAAGTCAAGCTGGCAACAAGGAGCTACAAGTGAACTTCAAGCTCGTTATCTGGAGGCAGCACGGACCCGACGACCAGGGAGAGTTCGAGACTCACGAAGTCACCGGCATCGATCCGGAGTCTTCTTTCCTCGAAATGCTCGACCAGCTCAATGCCGGCCTCGGTCGCGAAAAGAAGCAGACGGTCGCCTTCGACAGCGACTGCCGCGAAGGGATCTGCGGGTCCTGCTCCCTGGTGATTGACGGTACTCCACAGGGTCCGCATCAGGTCACCGCCTGCCAGACCTACATGCGCGCCTTCGTTGATGGCGCAACGATCAAGGTCGAGCCTTACCGGGCCAACGCCATGCCGGTGATTCGCGACCTGGTCATTGACCGTTCAGCACTCGATCGGGTGATTCAGGCCGGTGGCTACGTTTCAACCACGACCGGACCCCAGCCAGACCCGAACTCGATGCCGATTTCTCCGGCGGTTCAGGAGGAGGCGATGGACGCCGCCATCTGCATCGGCTGTGGTGCCTGCGTGGCCGCCTGCCCCAACGGCTCGGCGATGCTGTTCACCGGGGCCAAGGTCACTCACCTGAATCTGCTGCCCCAGGGTCAGCCTGAACGTGCTGATCGCGCCTTCAACATGGTCAGTCAGATGGACGAAGAGGGCTTCGGCGGCTGCACCAACTACGGTGAGTGCTCGCGGGTTTGTCCGCAGGAGATTTCAATCGACGTGATCGGCATGCTCAACCGCGAGTACCGCAAGGGCGTAGCCGCACAGAAGCCGAAGCACCGCGCCAAAATGACCACCCAGTAGGGCGGAACTACCTGGCGATCAGACGCCGAGGGAGCGGCCGACGATCTCTTTCATGATCTCGGTCGTGCCGCCGTAGATTCGGGTGACTCGGTTGTCCTGCCAGGCGCGGGCGATCGGGTACTCGAGCATGTAGCCGTATCCGCCGTGGAGCTGGACACAGGTATCGATTACCCGGCCGCACATCTCGGTCGTCCACCACTTGCAGGCGGCGGCGTCCTCGGCTGACAGCTTGCCGGCGTTCAGGGCCATCGTGCAGCGGTCCTGATAAACGGTGGCGATGTCGATCTCGGTCTTCATCTCGGCCAGCTTGAAGCGGGAATTCTGGAAGGAGCCAACCGGCTTGCCGAAGGCGGTGCGTTCCTTGACGTATTCGAGAGTCCAGTCGAGCGCCGCCTGGGCGGAGGCAACTGCGGCGATCGCGATCGAGAGCCGCTCCTGAGCAAGGTTGAAGACCATGTACTTGAAGCCCTC
>JBBECI010000041.1:2268-17465 GCA_040881895.1 Solirubrobacterales bacterium
TAGTGGTCGCCGTCCTTGATCGCCTTGGTAGACATCGATGCGAGGTCGGAGCCGATGCCCGGTTCAGTCATGCCGAGCGCGGTGATCAGGCTGCCGTCAACGATGCCCGGCAGCCACCGCTCGCGCTGTTCCTCGTTGCAGTACTCGAGGAAGTACGGAAGGCAGATGTCGTTATGGAGGGTGATGCCAAGGACGCTGCCGATAACGCCGGCGTAAGAGCCTTCCTCGACGATTACCTGGTTGAACCGGAAGTCCTCGATGCCTAGTCCGCCGTACTCCTCGGGGGCGTTCATGGCCAGCATGTTCTTCTCAGCCGCCTTTGCGAACAGCTCTCGCGGTACCTTTCCCTCCTCTTCCCACTTTTCGAAGTCGGGGGAAATCTCGTCGGCGATGAAGCGTCGTACGCTTTCGCGAAAATCATCATGTTCAGGTTCAAAAATTTCTCGGTCCATGGGCCGAACTCTAATTGAAGAGGAGTCTCAACGGAATGAAGTCAACTTCTGCAGTCGTCTTCGGAGGCGCGTCCGGACTCGGTGAGGCATCGGCGAGGGCATTGACCGCCGCTGACCACAAAGTCACGATCGCCGATCTCAACGAGGAAAAGGGCGGGGCGCTGGCCGAAGAGCTTGGTGCCAGCTTCGTCCGGGCTGACGTCACCGACGAGGGTTCGGTCAAGGAGGCGATTGCCGCCGCTGCCTCTGGCGAAGGCGGGCTTCGCATCTGCGTCAACTGCGCTGGAGTCGGAGCCGCCGGGCGGATCGCCGGAGCCAAGCATGGTGCCGCCCCACTGGAGGGGTATCAGTGGGTCATCAACATCAATCTCATCGGCACGATCAATGTGCTTCGCCTGGCCGCCGAGTCGATGATCGGCAACGAGCCTGACGAGCGCGGAGAGCGTGGTGTCTGCATCAACACGGCCTCGATCGCGGCCTATGACGGCCAGATCGGCCAGACTGCCTACGCTGCGTCCAAGGGTGGGGTAGTCGGGCTCACCCTGCCTGCTGCTCGCGATCTCTCCCGTGACGCAATCCGGGTCATGACGATCGCCCCGGGGCTTTTCGACACCCCTCTGCTCGCGCTCCTGCCAGAAGAGGCGCGCATGGCACTTGGCGAAAACGTGCCCTACCCGGCGCGGCTCGGGCGGCCTGAGGAGTTCGGCGCCCTGGCCCTTCACATAGTCGAAAACCACATGCTAAATGGTGAGGTCATCCGCCTCGACGGTGCCCTGAGGATGGCCCCGAAGTAGGGCCTGCCTGTAGCCTCAGCCCGCAGTGGACCTCCTCCAGAGCATCTTCCTCGGCTTCCTCCAGGGGCTGACCGAGTTCCTGCCGATCTCGTCGAGCGCTCACATCCTGATCTTTCCGGCGCTTTTTGGTTGGGAGGATCCAGGGGCTGCCTTTACGGCCGTGATCCAACTGGGGACGGAGGCTGCGGTGCTGATCTACTTCCGCAAGGATCTGTGGCAGATCGGCAGCACCTGGATGGCCTCGCTGCGCCGGCCCGAGCTGCGCTCGGATCTCAACGCCAGAATGGGCTGGTACCTGATCGCCGCGACCATCCCGATCGCGATCCTCGGCTTCCTTTTTCAGGATCAGATCGAGACCGCCGCCCGCAACCTCTGGCTGGTCGGCTCGATGCTGATCGTCTTCGGCATTGTGCTCGGGCTGGCCGACCGCGTCGGCTCACGAAGCAGGACTGTCGGCGATCTCTCGGTCCGGGACGGGATTTTGATCGGCCTTGCCCAGAGCCTCGCACTTGTCCCGGGGGTTTCGCGATCGGGCTCGACGATCAGCGCCAGTCTTTTCCTCGGCCTCCAGCGGGCTGACGCCGCAAGGTTTTCATTCCTCCTGGCGATCCCCGCGGTGGTGCTGAGTGGCTTCTTCCAGCTTTACAAGATCCTGGCCGGAAAGGAAGCGGTTGGCGAGCCACTGATCAATGTCGCGGTCGCGACCCTGGTCTCGTTCATCGTTGGCTATGCGGTGATCGCCTGGTTCCTCAATTACCTGACCCGTAACTCGTTCGCCCTGTTTGTCGGTTACCGCCTGGTGCTCGGGACCGGCGTGCTGGTGCTGCTTTCGGCAGGCCTGATTTCAAGCCAGTAGAACCGCGGGCATCTACTCCGGGCCAGTAAACAGGCAGGCCAGTGCCCGACCGGTTCGGCTGAGCCGCTGCCCTCAGACTCCGGCGAGGAGAAATTCAAGCACTGCCCATCCGATCAGCATCGCAATGGTGGGGACCTCGAAGAAGCCCATCGCGAACGGGATCGGGACCAGCACCAGGATGCGGGATTTTGGGGCGAGTGCGAGGTGAAGGATGCCAGTCAGCAGGACGGGTATGACCAGGCTGATTACGAAGCTTCCACTCTCGCCGTCCAGCGCCCCGATAAGAAACCCGCTCACGACCGCCAGCAGGATGTAAATCCCGAGGAAGGCTGGCGATCCAAGGCGACGCTCAACATATGCCCCAAACAGCCAGAGGCCGGCCACCCCGACCAGCATCTGCCAGAAACCCATGTGGGGAATCCCGATGAAGGCGTACAGCAGAAGGTTCACCAACACGAGACCTGCTGTCGCTCGTACAGGCCCCTTGACTTCGAGCGTGTCGCGAAGCGGGATCAAGCGGCGGCGCGGCCGGACGTGCTGCCTGTGATGTCCCCGCGGCCCTCGGATGCCTCGCGGGCACTCTCATCTGCGTGGTAGGAACTGCGGACCAGCGGCCCGGCCGCCACCGACTCAAACCCGATCTCCCGAGCCGCCGCCTCCAGCGCCTTGAACTCTTCGGGGTGCCAGTAGCGGACCACTGGCAGGTGGTTTTCGGTCGGTCGCAGGTACTGGCCCACCGTAAGGATCTGGACCCCGTGCTCGCGCAGGATGCCAAAGGTCTCGACCATCTCGTCGAACTCCTCGCCCAGCCCGACCATCAGGCCCGACTTGGTGATCACTTCGCCCTCGCCCATTTCCCGGGCCATCCTCAGAACCCGGGCCGAGCGCAGGAATACGGAGCCGCGGCGAGCCTTCGGGTAGAGCCTCGGAACGGTCTCGACGTTGTGGTTGAAGACGTCGGGCCGTTCGTTGACGACCCGGGCAAGCGGCATCTCCTGGCCGCGGAAGTCGGGGGTGAGGATCTCGACCTTGCACCCCGGCGCCTGCTGGCGGATCGAGCGGATCACTCCGACGAAGGCGCTTGCCCCGTAGTCCGGCAGGTCGTCGCGGTCGACCGAGGTGATCACGGCGTGTTTGAGACCGAGCTTCTTCACCTGGTTGGCTACCTTCAGTGGTTCCAGCGGGTCGTTGAAGGTCGGCTTGCCGGTCTGGACGTTGCAGAACCCGCAGCGGCGGGTGCAGACGTCCCCGAGGATCATGAAAGTCGCCGTGCCACGCTCCCAGCACTCCCCGATGTTCGGGCAGTTGGCTTCTTCGCAGACTGTGGTCAGACCTTCTTCGCCGAGCGCGGATTTGAGTTCGCGGTAAACCGGGCCGCCCGGCGGCGGGACCTTCAGCCAGGAAGGCTTGCGTGACCGGAACGGGATCGAGCCTTCGACCTCGGAGTTTCCCCCGCCGGGATTCGCCCGCGAGCGGGTGACGTGAATCCGATCGGCTGTCTCCGGTGGTGGCGTCGACATCTCAGGCACCCAGACTAAGCGTTCGCCGGGAGCCGGGGACTCAGGCCGATCGATTCAGGATCAACCACGAAAAGCTCTCTGCCGAGAATCCCGGCCAGTTCCTCACCGAGGGCCAGGCCGGCTGAATCGACGGTCGGGGCCGTGCCGGTTTCGGCCTGCGCCGAGGTGACCCGGCAGTGCTCGATACCGCATGAAGTGATGCCGGCGAACGGCTCGAGGTCGCAGTCGAGGTTGATCGAGACGCCGTGGCTGCTGACTCCCCGGGTGATCCGCAGCCCGATCGAGCCAATCTTTCTGACCGACCCAGCGGTTACGGCCTGGGCCATCGAAGCAGCATCTGCTCCGGGCGGGATTTGATCTTCGTCACCGGTCCAGATCCCGGTCAGGCCGTCGATCGTTCCGGCCGGGATCCTCCACCGGGCGACCGTCCTGACCATCGCCGTTTCCAGGGCCGAGACGAACCCGGCGACGTCGGCTCGCCCGGTAGCGTGGGGCTGCTCGCCCAGCCCGCGCAGGTCGATCACCGGGTAGGCCACCAGCTGCCCCGGGCCGTGGTAGGTGACCCTGCCCCCGCGAGGGGTATCAAAGACTTCGATCCCGTTCGCGCGGTACCAGTCCGGGTCTCGGTGGAGGTCTGATGGCTCGGTGCGCCGGCCATGGGTGTATGTCGGCGGATGCTCGAGCACCATCAGCAGGTCCCGGATCTCCCCTGAGCGGCGGCGCTCAACCAGCGCATCCTGGGCGGCCAGCATCTCCTCGTAACTGCGGGTCCCCAGCATCACGAGCGAAAGTTGGCGATTGCTTTCGGGGAACTCCGTCTCCTGCTGCGCCCGCCCGCTCACCGGCGCCACGACTTCCACGTCTGTCGATTCTGCTTCTGGCCGGTCGCGCCCCGGGCACCACGCAGTCCGACGCAGCCCACACACCCGACGCAGTCAACGCAGTCGGTACAGCCCACACAACCGACGCAGCGGTGGCAGCGGAAGCAGCCGACACAGAATGCCGAGCAGGTGACCAGTGAGGAGAACAGCACCCCGGCGCTCAGCGCCACCCCGCTGCTGAAGGCGGTACCGGCACTTGCGACGACCGCGGAGCTGAAGGCCGTTCCGGCGCTCGCGGCGACAGCCGCACTGTGGGTGGTTCCGGCGCTGGCAGCCACGGCCGCACTCCGGCGGGTCCCTCGGCTGGCTGCCACTGCGCCGTTCATGCCAGCAGGTCCGGCTGCTCCAGGTTGGCCTTGATCCCGGCGAGGAAAGCAGCCGCCCCGGCTCCGTAGAGGATCCGGTGGTCGCAGGCGAGACTGATCTCCATCATCTGTGCGACTGCTACCGCTCCGTCCTTCACCACCGCCCGCTCACTGACTTCGCCGACTCCGAGGATGGCCGCCTGGCCGCCGTTGATAACCGGGTCGATACTGCGTACGCCGAACATGCCGAGGTTGGAGACGGTGAAGGTCCCACCGGCCAACTCGGGTGGCGTGATCTGGCCGTCGCGGACCCTGGCTGCGAGCCGGCTGCTCTCGCTCGCGATCTCCCCGAGGGTCAGCCGGTCTGCGTCGGTGATGGTCGGCACTGCGAAGGTGTCCGCCGCGGCGACCGCGATGCCGACGTTGATCCGCGAGTAGAGCTCGAATCCACCATCCCGGTAGGTCCCGTTGGCCCGGGGGTGGTCGCGCAGCGCCAGGGCGACAGCCTTGACCACCATGTCGTTGAGCGTCGGCAAAGGCTCACCGTCGGCGACCGTCTGGCTGAAGGCCAACCGCACCGCAGCCGCCTGTGACATGTCAACTTCAGCCCGCAGATACAGGTGCGGAGCTGTCGCCTTCGACTCGGCCATCCGGCGGGCGATGGTCTGTCCGGCCCGGTCCAGCTCGATCCGCTCGACTTCGCCCTTTGCGCTTTCGGACCCGCTCGAGCGTTCAGCACCATTCATGTGGTCAGCCTAGCGACAGCAACCCGCATTCATCCTGACCGCCGGGTGAGGATCGTTCAGGCGTGCGTGGCCCAGCCGTCGATCGCGCGGGCGGCTTCCGGAACGGCCTCTGAGATTGTCGGGTGGGGGTGGATGATCCGGGCGAGCTCCAGGCGGGCGCCTTGCGATTCGGAACCTGCTACTTTGCTCAGCCCGGTCGGCGTCAACGGCGGAAGATTACAAAATGTGCCACGGCTCATGTGGCATCCAAGATGGAAGTGGATCGTCTGATAGCGGGGCACAGGGCGACCAAGCTGAAGCATGTTCGTAGCGCTGAGTTTTCCGGAGAACCTGTCCCAAATGACCTGAGTCGCACAAAAGGAGTTAACGACGTGGAGTCCGAAGGAATCGTGAAGGCGGCCTTGGCCGCCCTTGGTTTTGCCGCATGCGTTTGGTTCGCGACCGGTTCGAATGCCGGCGCTGGGCCGACTCTGCCTGAGAAAGAAGATACCTTCACTTGGCTCGATCATCTCGGGTCAAGGACCATGGCGCAGTGGCCGGAGGAGTTTGCCGGTCTGAGGTATCGGGAGCCTGGGAGCCCCCTCGGCGGAGTTGAAGTGATGTTCTCCAAGGGAGCTCGCGAGAAGGTTGCGCAGATAGCCAGCGACTCCCCTGATCCGGAGCTTCTCATCCCTCTGGACGTACCAAAGTCTCACGCTGAAATGACCAGAGACATGGCGGAAGTGATCGGAGACCGCGAACTTGCCAAAGACGGTCGCGGACCCCTGAGTGGGGCAGCCCGGGGGATGTTTGACCTGGACGCGGACCTCAGGTCGGGCGAGATACTCGTCCTTATGCCCAAGCCAGACCAGGAAACGCAGGGGATCTTTCAGCGCGAGTATCCCTACAAGTTCCGTTTCGTCGAGAGCGCTCTTGGCGAGTTTGACGCATGCGAGGCCAGAGATGACTGCAACGATCCCCTTCGAGCCGGCGTCCAAGCAAGAAACTCGAAGACACCGTACAACGAGAAGAGATGTTCAACCGGATTCACCGTGCTGTATTCCGGTGTCAGGCATCTGCTTTCTGCCGCACACTGCTCGATGGTTCGAAACACCCTTCCCTCGCCCTTGGAGCGACGATGGAACGGGCCCACCAACACTGCTTTCGGGCGCGTCATCGAGAATCACCTCTATGGACCCGTCGACGTTGAGCTGATCGAGCTGCTGAATGGGTTCGGCACCGTTCCGTTCGTCTACAGAGCAAACGACACCAAGACCTGGGAGGTCACTGCCCAGCATGTGTGGGCGGACTTCACGATCGGCATGCAGGCGTGCCGTTCGGGAAATACGAGCGGGTATTCTTGTGGATTTGTCGAGGGGGTCTACTTCAGCCCAACACGATTTATCGATACAGCGTCCAAGTACATCCGCACCGATGCCTGTAGTAGCAATGGCGACAGTGGCGGCCCCTGGTACAGAGGGACGATAGCCGCAGGTATCCACGCCGGATGGATAGATAATGACAACGACCCCGACTGTTCAGGCGAGCCAATGCAGTCCTACTTCGGAACTATTGACGCTGCACTAAACGCGGTCGATGCCACCTTGGTGTACTCGCCCTGACGGTCCCCTGACCACAGCTTCGCACTGTCAGCGGGGTTGGAGAGGCAAATGGGAAACATGAGGACTACAGCGCTGATCGCCATCTTCGTGGGGATGCTGCTCATGCTCTCCCCGGCTTCCGGGACGGCCAGAGAGCCGCAAGTCGCGGCATTTGCCGCCTCGGGTCTTTACACGTTTGATCTCGCCGTCGGAAACCGCGGATACGCGGTCATGGCCTGGTCGGCAAAGGCCCGTGATTCGAAACCCGGTCGCTACCGCGCAAACGTCTTCACAAGAACGAGGCTCCCGGGCCGAGAGGAGTTCGGACCCAGGCGTTTCACAGGTAGGGCCTCAAGCGATTTCATCGCCGCGGAGATCGGCGGCAACGGAACAACAGTCGTTGCCTTTTCGGGAACCGACGGCTACCTGACCTACTCGGTGAGGACACCCCGCCTCGGCTGGAGCCCCCTGAAGACAGTGGCCGGCGCGAGAGTCACCAACGCTCGGTTGTCGATCGCCTCCGACGGCACGGTTGCGATGGCCAGCCTCAGAAACGTAAGCTTCGCCGACCTGCCCAGCCGAGTGTTCGGCACAGTCTGGCGGGGAAGGTTCGGAGAACAACCCCGCTGGCGTGTGCTCAGCACCGATGAGGAATCGATCGGCTTCTATCTCAGTGTGCTCGCGGGGCCGGGCGAGCGGGGCACGGTCGCATGGTCGGGCCCATGCCGGGCCGAAGGCTCAAAAGAGGCAACGTCATGGGCCGCGATGAATGCGAGTACCGCGACGGCTGCCCGGAGCATCAAAGGATCGGGCTGCGTTGCCTGGGATATCGAGCTACAGGCCGACCGCTTCGGCAACCAGTACCTGCGACTCGGCCTTCTTGCCGGAGTCCAGCTCGCGATCCGAAAGGCCGGCCGGGCTTTCTCGCCGGCGGTGAGGATCGGCCCGGCGGGGTTCGGTGCCGCCGGGGGCTACCTTGCGGTTTCCGAAAACGGCCTGGCGACCCTGATCCTCGGGTCCACCAGGGTTGAGGGAGGTTTGCTCTACGGCACCTCCCGAAAGGGTGGTCCACTGAGTGAGCTGAAGGAGCTTGAAAACGTTCGCACCGATCTCGCCGGGCGTCGGGATTTCCTGCGGGAAGTCGCCCCTCTTCCCGAGGGCCGACTGGCGATGTTCTGGGCCGAGATCTGGCCGCCGCCGCCGAGCGGTGGTCAGTGGCGCGGTCTGGCGGTAAAGGTGTGGCATCCAGGCCAGACGTTCACCCGGCCCGAGTACTCGGAGATCCCGCCCAACCTTATTCCGTCTCCTTCCGGACTTGCGACCGGGGGCAAGGGCGATTCCATCGCCTGGTGGAATCTGACGCCGGAGACCGATGACATCGGCAATACGGTCTACTGGTGGCAGCCCTGAGGCAAAACCAGAATCTCAACAACTAGCCTCTGGCAGTCACGCACCAGAGCGCTGAGTCCTCAGCTCAGGCGTGAGTGGCCCAGCCGTCGATCGCGCGGGCGGCTTCCGGAACGGCCTCTGAGATTGTCGGGTGGGGGTGGATGATCCGGGCGAGCTCCTGGTAGCCGCCTTCGAGGGCCATCGTGTTGACCAGCTCCGAGATCATGTCGCAGGCCCGGTTGCCGACGATGTGGGCGCCGATGATCTCGCCGTACTTGGTGTCCACGACCAGTTTGACGATGCCGTCGCGGTCGTTGTAGACGCTTCCAGCACCGACCCCGCCCAGCTTGAACTTCGAGGTCTTGATCTCATGGCCGGCCTCCTTGGCCTGGGCTTCGGTCAGGCCGACGCTGGCTACCTGGGGCTGGCAGAAGGTGGCGCCGGGGATCAGGTTGAGGTCGAGGGGGTGGGTCTTCTCGCCGGCTGCGTGTTCGGCGGCCACGACGCCTTCCTCCATCGCCTTGTGGGCGAGGGCGGGGCCACGCACGATGTCGCCGACCGCGTAGACCTTGTCGTTCGAGGTCTTCTGGTTTTCATCGACCGCGATCTTGCCGTTGTCGTCCAGCTTGATGCCGGCCGTTTCGAGGCCGAGTGCCTCGGTGTCGGGCCGGCGGCCTCCCGCGATCACCAGGTAGTCGACCTCGGCCGAGTTGTCACCGTAAGTGAGCTTGACCGAGTCGGTGCCGACCTCGACGTTCTCGACCGGAGTGCCGGTCGAGATCTTGACCCCCTGCTTCTTGAAGGTCCGCTCGACCACCCGGGCGACGTCCTTGTCTTCGGCCGGCAGGATCTGGTCGAGCATCTCGATCAGGGTGACTTCGGTTCCGAAGCGGATGTAGGCGGAGGCGATCTCTGCGCCGGAAGCACCAGCACCGGCGATCGCGATCGACTTCGGCTGCTCGGGCAGCGACCAGGCATCCCAGGTGTCCAGGACCCGGTCGGAGAACTCGACCCCGGGGATCGACTGGGCGACGGAGCCGGTAGCGAGGATCACCTTGCCGGCTTCGTAGACGGTGTCGCCTACCTTCACATTGCCGTCTTTGGTCAGTGAGGCTTCGCCGGCGATGAACTCGATCCCGTTCTTCTTGAAGAGTCCGTTGACCCCGCCTTCGAGGCCGGCGGATACATCGGTCCGGCGCTGGCCGAGGGCCTGCCAGTCGAGCTCGACCCCTTCTGCCTTTACGCCAATCTCTTCGCTGTTCTTTGAGTGGTCGTAGACCTCGGCCGTGTGAAGCATCGTCTTGGCCGGGATGCAGGCGTAGTTCAGGCAGCGCCCTCCCGCCTTGTCTTTCTCGACTACCGCGGTTGACTTGCCGAGTTGGGCAGCCCGGATAGCGGCTACATATCCGCCCGGTCCGCCACCGATCACAATTACGTCAAAGGAGTTTTCAGCCATGGTTCGGCGAGACTATATGACCGCCTGACCCCAACCCCTCAAGCCGGGTTTCCGGTTTTCAGCCCGCAACCATCCGGCGTCAGCGTGCGTTGGGGCCGCGCGGCATCTGGATCCGGGCCATCGCCTTGACCATGAACCAGAACATCACGCTGAGGCCGACGGTGAGGATCGCGGTGCTGATCAACTGGAGCAGCGTGCCGGCCAGCACCAGGCCGGCAACCGCGGCCAAAATCAGGATCAGCAGAAGCATCTGGAAGCCGAGGACCGCCCAGTAGCGGGCCCGCCACATACCGACGGCCATCAGGCTCATCACAAACGCCGTCGCCACCAGCTGGGCGATGTTGGGGCTGCTGCCGTTGACTTCCGCCCCGGCGAGTGCCGCCCCGGTCGAGCTCCAGAAAATCAATGCGACCACCCCGGCGAAGATCGCCCCGGCCGTGACCACGGTCGGCCGCTCTCCCGGCTTCAGTGGCTCCAGCGCTTCGCGCACCTTCTGGTTCTTGACTTCGGCCTTGGCGTAGCCGGCCTTCATCCGGTCGGCACCGCCCTCTTTCGGCGCTTCCGGCTCAGCCACCGGGCGCCACCTCGCCGCCAGTCGCGGCAAAGGATCGCCGCAGATCCTCGGCCACACCAGTCGGGTCCGGAGAGTCGTGGATCGCGCGGACCACGCAGATCCTTCGTGCTCCTGCTTCGAGGACTTCGCCGACATTGGAAGTGTCGATACCGCCGATCGCGAAGAAAGGAATGGTCGTGTTGGAGGCTGCGTAGGTGACCAGATCCAGCCCGACCGCGGGACGGCCCGGCTTGGTCGGGGTTGCCCAGACTGGCCCGACACTGATGTGGTCGACCCCTGCGGCGGCGTCGATCTGCTCCCTCGAGTGGGTTGAGAGGCCGATCAGGACTTCATTGCCGACGACCTTGCGAGCGTCTTCGACCGAGATGTCGTCCTGGCCGATGTGGACGCCGTCAGCCCGGCAGTGCACCGCGAGGTCGGGGTCGTCGTTGACAAAGAACGGCACGCCGTATGTATCGGCCAGCCGGCGAAAGGTCTGGGCGGAGCGGTCGATGATCCGGGAGTCGCCGGATTTCTCCCGCAGCTGGATCACGTCCACACCTCCGTCGAGCGCGGCCCGCAGCAACGGTTCTGGATCTTCGCCGTTCGGCCGCGCGTCGCAGACGAAGTAGAGCCGCGCCATACGCAGCCGCTCCCGCCTCAGAGCGCCGATTCCGTCGGGGGTGCCGAAAGCCATGCCTGAAGTATCCCAGCGGCGGGTACTGGCCGGAGCGGTAGGATCGTAAGCGACCTGCGGGAGCTCGTGAACGGGCTGAGAGGGCGGCTGACTGCCGCCGACCGCCTGAACCTGATCCGGGTAATGCCGGCGGCAGGGAACGGGCGGTTCGGGTTCTTACTGAAACGGACTGATGAACCAGCGACAGATTCCAGATGACGGCGACCGGCAGTTCGATGTGGTGGTGGTCGGTGCGGGCGTAATCGGGCTGTCGGTGGCTTTCGAACTGCGCCGCCGGGGCGCCGGAGTCGCGGTCGTCGAAGCCGCGGCCGCAGCGGCCACCGGAGCGACCGGTGTTGCTGCCGGCATGCTGGCCCCGGTCGGTGAGCTGGACTTCGGCGAGCCGGCCCTGCTGGAGATCAACCTGCGCTCAGCCGCGCTGTACCCGGACTTCGTCTCTGCGGTTGAGGAGCTCACCGGACTCGACACCGGCTACCGCCGCCTGGGCGGCCTTCATGTGGCGCTCGACCGCGACGAGGCCGCCGAACTCAAGCGGGTGCTGGACCTCCAGCTGAGCCTCGGCCTCGACTCGAAGTGGCTCGGGCCGGGCGCGAGCCGGGATCTCGAACCGGGCCTCCACCCGGGGCTGAATGGCTCGGTGCTGGCCGAAGGCGACGGCGTAGTCGACCCGCGGGCACTCAGCTCGGCCCTGCTCGCGGCTCTGGAAAAGCTCGGCGTGCCAGTTATGTTCTCGGCCCCCGTCCTGTCGCTTGAACTCGAGGATGCCGGTTCGGGGCAGGGTGATGGCTCACGGGTCAGCGGCGTTCACCTTTCCGACGGCCGCACGATCTCCGCCCCGATCGTGATTGCGGCCGGCGGGGCTGAGTCCGGCCGCAGCGAGTGGCTGCCCGAGGCCGACCGCCCACCGGTGCGGCCGGTCAAGGGCCAGGTGGCTGAGCTTCTTGGAGATCCGGCCGACCCCGTCTGCTCGCGCATCCTCGCTACCGAGCGGGTCTACCTGGTGCCGCGCACCGATGGCCGGTTGATCATCGGCGCCACGGTCGAGGAGATGGGCTACGACACCGCAGTCACCGCGGGCGGAGTACACGAACTGCTTCGTGAGGCGTACCGCCTGCTGCCCGATATCTCCGAGATGGAGTTCATCGGCGTCACCGCCGGTCTGCGACCCGGCACCCCGGACAACCTCCCGGTGGTAGGCCCCGCCTCGACTCCCGGCCTGATCCTTGCCACCGGCCACTACCGCAACGGCATTCTGCTGGCGCCAGTCACCGGAGCGGCGGTTGCCGATCTGGTCGAGTCCGGAGCCGCTCCGGGGGAATCGGCCACCGGTCCGATGTCCGCAGCAACTCCGGCTCGCTTCTCTGGTGATGTCGCAGGCACTCCACCCGACCATGAGGGCGACAAGGGCGACAGGGTGGAATCCACATGAAGATTCGGCTCAACGGTGAAGAGCGTGAACTCGAGCGGCCGATGGACCTGGCCGAGGTCGTCGAGATGGCCGGCGGTGATCCCGAGCGGCGGGGCATGGCGGCTGCGCTCGACGGTGAAGTGATCCCGCGTTCCGAGTGGCACCAGACCCAGGTTCCCGAGGGAGCCGAGGTCGAGGTGGTCGCGGCGATCCAGGGCGGCTCTGGCGAGTGGCAGTTGGGCGGACGGCAGTGGGGCTCGCGGCTGATTGCCGGCACCGGCGGCTTTCGTTCGCTCGAGGCGATGGCGAGTGCGCTTGAGATATCCGGCACGGAGATCGTGACTGTCGCGCTGCGTCGGCTGGATCCTGCGGCCCGAGGCTCGGTGATGGATGTGATCGAGAAGCTGGGGCTGTTTGTCCTGCCCAATACGGCCGGCTGCTACACCGCCCGCGATGCGGTAAAGACCGCCAGGCTCGCCCGCGAGGCCTTCGAGACTGACTGGGTCAAGCTCGAAGTGATCGGCGACGACCGAACCCTGCTGCCCGACGCTCCGGAGTTGCTCAAGGCAGCAGAGGAGCTTGCGGGAGACGGTTTCACGGTGCTTCCGTACACAAACGACGATCCCGTCCTGGCGGCCCGGCTGGAGGCGGCTGGCTGCGCCGCAGTGATGCCACTTGGTTCTCCGATCGGCTCGGGCGCCGGAATCCGAAACCCGTACAACATCGCGATCATCGTGGAACATGCCGACGTGCCGGTAATCCTCGATGCGGGAATCGGCACCGCCTCCGACGCCGCTCTGGCGATGGAACTCGGCTGCGATGGAGTTCTGCTTGCTTCGGCTGTTTCCCGGGCCAAGGACCCGGACCTGATGGCAAAAGCCATGAAGCTGGCGGTCGAAGGAGGCCGCGCAGCCCACCTCGCCGGCCGCATCCCGAAGCGCCTCTACGCCGAGGCTTCGACCCCCGACGAAGGAACGCCCGGCCTGGGTTAATCCGGCCCTTTGCCCTAAGCGTCTCTTTCTGGGGGAGAATCAGGCCGTGGTCCAAACCGACTTCATCCTTATTGCCGGCCTTCTGGTTCTCGCCAGCCTTGCGCTCACCCTGATGGCGGGTCGTATCCGCATGCCTGCCCTGGTCGTATTTATCGGAGTCGGCATGGTGATCGGGAGCGACGGTCTGGGCTGGATCAGGTTCGGCGACTTTGAACTCGCTCAGGAACTGGGCGTCATCGCTCTTGCCCTGATCCTGTTCGAAGGCGGCCTTTCCTCGGGCTTTTCGACGATCCGACCCGTTCTGGTCCCGTCCCTGACCCTGGCGACGCTGGGCACACTTCTGACCGCATTCATTACTGGTGCCGTTGCCACCCTGCTACTTGACATGAGCCTGCTGGAGGGCCTGCTGCTCGGCTCAATCATCGCTTCAACTGATGCGGCTGCAGTCTTTTCAGTCCTGCGCGGATCGACTCTGAAGCGCAAGCTTGCCGCGACGCTTGAAGGAGAGGCGGGATTCAACGATGTCGTCGCGGTAATACTCGTCATCAGCTTCATAACGTTGATTGAGAACCCCGGGGGGTCGTTCTGGGAGGTAGTCGCCCTGTTTGTGAAGGGCTTCGCTTTTGGTGGGTTATTTGGTCTGGTAGTCGGTAAAGCCGGGCTGTGGTTGATGGAGAAGGCCCGATTCCCGTCGGCCGGGTTGTACCCGGTCGCTTCGCTGGCGATCGCTGCCATCGCCTTTGGCAGCGCCCAGGCGGTCGAAGGCTCCGGCTTCCTGGCGATTTACCTGGCCGGACTGATCCTGGCCGCTCCCAGCGACCCTGCTCTCAGGACCATCGAGAGCTTCCACTCGGGACTTGCCTGGATCGCGCAGGTCGGAATGTTCCTGATGCTCGGGCTGCTCGTCTTCCCCTCGCAGCTCCCGGGGATCGCCTTCGAAGGCATAGCAATCGGCCTGGCAGTCGCCCTGCTGGCGCGCCCCGTAGCTACCTGGGTCTCCACCATCGGACTCGGTTTTGCCCCTGGTGACCGCCTCACCCTGGGGTGGGCTGGTCTGAGGGGCGCAGTCCCGATCGTGCTGGCTACATTTCCGATCGTTGAAGGGGTTGAGAACGGGTTTGACTTCTTCAACATCATCTTTTTCGCCGTCGTGTTCTCTGCCTTGATTCAGGGGATGACAATTTCACCGGTGGCCAAGTGGTTCGGCTCGACTACAGACGAATCGGCGATCCCGACACCGTTGATTCAGGAATCCTCAATCCGGCGACTCCATGCCGAGACGATTGAGTTCAAGGTCCGGCCGGGCGACATGATCGTCGGCCAACGGGTCCAGGACCTCCACATCATCAAGGACGGGCTGCTCACCCTCGTGCTGCGCGATGACCGGGCGATCCTGCCGCGGGGAGATACCGAGATCCATGAAGGGGATCTGCTCGAGCTGATCGTCAGGCAGGAGGGGGCAGTTGAACTCAGGAAACAACTGGCCCAGTGGCGCTCAACCCGAAACCGGAAGTGAGTGCCCCCGGTCGGATTCGAACCGACGACTCACAGGTTAAAAGCCTGCAGCT
>JBBECI010000042.1:0-10732 GCA_040881895.1 Solirubrobacterales bacterium
TCGTCAAGCAGGTCATAGGCAATTCGCGCCTGGGTATTGGTCGGGAAGGAGCCATTGTCCTGTTGCCCAAGGTAGAGCTGATGAGCCGGATAAGCCAGAAGAGCGAGAACGACAAAAGAAAGAACCGCCGCTGGAATGCGGTGACGCACGACCGCCTCCGTCCACTGGGTCCACCCCGGTGACTCGTTGACTTTTTCCTGCTCGCTTATCGAGATGAATGGCAGCGCGAAACGATCAAGCGACTTGCCGGCGATGGCGAGCAGCGCCGGCATCAGGGTCAGCGCAGCGAGCATCGCGAAAAGGACGGCAACGGCTGCCGAGTAACCCATGGCTGAGAGAATCTGAACCTTGACAACTGCGAGACAGAGCAGCGCCAGGATCACCGTTGAGCCAGCGAAGACCACGGCTCCCCCGGCAGTCGCAGTCGCTCGCGCAGCCGCCTCGGAGTAGTCGAGTCCCATTCCAACGTGTTGCCGGTGCCGACTGACCATGAACAGCGCGTAGTCGATCCCCACCCCGAGACCGATCATGATTGCCAGGGTCGGCCCAATGGTTGGAACGTTCACGATCTGGCCGAGCAGGTAGACACCGGAAATACCTGCCACCAGTCCGACCAGAGCGGTCACCATCGGCAGGCCCATCGATACCAGCGTGCCAAAGGTGAAGAGCAAAATCGCTATCGCAGCGACGATCCCGACGATCACGCTCAGATCAACGTTGGGATTAGAGACGGCGTTTCCAACGTAGCCCCCGACGCCAACGGTCAGCCCGGCATCCGTTGCCGGCTCGGAGAGGCTGACCAGGTGATTGCCTTCATCGATGGTCAAGTCGGAAGGAGACGCCTTGATGGTGACGCTAATGACGGCGATCTGGCCGTCGCGGCTATTCAGGGACTTTGACTGCCTGGTAGTTCCCAAGGGGCTTACGACCGCCTCCACTCCAGGATCCTGCCTGTAGTTGGCCACCGTTTTGTTTATCGCATTGACAGATTTCGAGTCGGTGATCAAGGTTCCACCGGGGGCACCGATCGCCACAGGTATGGAACCGTTCGCGGCCTGTGGCCAGCGAGCGTCTAGCAGGTTGGTGGCACTCTGGCTGCCCGTTCCGTCCAGAGTCAGGTTGTTCGAGGTGTTCCAGCCCATCGACTTGGACCCGGCCAGCAGAGCAACGGCGATCAGCACCCAGGCGAGTACAACGAGCCAACGGCGCTTTGTGCAGAAGCGTCCAAGCGAATACAGAACTGGCGTCAACGAATACTCCCTGCTGTCGGTCTCGGCTAACCGGGTGAGCATACAAGCGTGCCTGCTAACTGCCTTCCGGCCTACCTATAATCGACAGCAATGCGTGAGATGCAGATTTACGGGGTCAGCTTTGACATGGTGGGCAAGCAGCCGATCGTGCTGCTGAAGACGATCGATGACAACCGGTTTCTACCGATCTGGATCGGGCATCCGGAGGCGGCAGCCATCCTGATGAAGCTCCAGGGCGCCGAGACTCCGCGACCGATGACCCATGACCTGATGGTCGACATGCTCGACCAGGTCGAGACCAAGTGCGAACGAATTGCGATCACCGAACTTCGCGACAACACCTTCTACGCGAGCATCACGCTTTCAGTCACTGGCACCGAGGTGGAACTCGACTCCCGCCCCTCCGATGCCCTCGCTATCGCCGTTCGCCTTGGGGTCCCGATCTTCGTTGCCGAGGAAGTGATCGAAGAGTCCTCAATCGAGTTTGACCAGGGCGAAGAGGACAACGAGCAGGTCGTCGAGAAGTTCAAGGATTTTCTCGATGACATTTCACCTGAGGATTTTCTGCAGGGTTCCTGAAGCATCGAACTCTCGCCCCGGCTCAGCGGGCCAGTTCAAGGATTTTCTCGAGCATGTCACCGAAGCTGACACCGGCGGCCTCAGCCGCCTGAGGCAGCAGTGAAGTTTCGGTCAGCCCGGGTATCGCGTTTACCTCCAGAACCTGAGGTCCGCGCTCGCCCAGAATGAGGTCAACCCGAGAAAACCCTGAACATCCCAGAGCCTCGTATGCCGCCAGGGAGATCCGTTTGACCTCACCGGCCTCGGCCTCTGGAAGTTCCGCCGGACAGACGAACCGGGCACCGCCGATTTCGTATCGCGCTTCGAAGTCGTAGGCGTTGCTCCCGGTCGGTATGGCTTCAACAACGGGCAGCACATCGTCGCCTAAAACTGAAACCGCAAGCTCACGGCCGCTGACCCAGGTCTCGAGCAGAGCCCGCTCGTCGTAGCTGAATGCCGTCATGAGGGCCGCCGGTATTTCCTCCCGCGTGGTCACCACCTTCACTCCAAGCGAAGAGCCCTGCGAGACCGGTTTGGCGACCAGAGGCAGGCCCAGGGTTTCGACTGCCCTGGGGAAAGTAGAGGCCGCGCCGAAGTCACGAATTCCAGCTTCACTGTAGGTGACCCAGTCCGGCGTAGCGATGCCGTTCTCACGGAAGATGTACTTGGCGAGGCTCTTGTCCATGCAGCGTTGGCAGGCGGCTACCCGGGGACCGGTATGGGGGATTCGCAGGAGTTCGAGCAGGGCCTGGATCGTCCCGTCTTCGCCGTCGGTTCCGTGGAGTGCGATAAATGCGACGTCTGGTGCAAACTGGCTCAGTCGTGAAACAAGATCAGGCCCGAGATCCATCGCGTCGACCTCATGACCGAGTTCAAGCAGTGCGTCGGCTACCCGCGTTCCGGATCTAAGGGAGACTCCGCGCTCCAGTGATCGCCCGCCCTGGAGCAGCGCAACCCTCATCTCCCACTCTCATCGGTGTCGGGTGACACCTCGGTTCGAGGAAGCTGCATTTCCCCGGTCATAGTTTCGTAGAGAGACAACTGCTCGCCAGCTGCCTCTCCGATCCGGCGGATACCTTCGATGATCCGATCCTCGGTCACGCCGCTGAAGTTGAGTCGCATCGAGTTGATGCCACGCCCGTCCACATAGGCGCTCGTGCCCGGAACGAAAGCCACCCCCTTGGTCAGGGCCCTTGCCAGCAGATCCTCGGTGTTGATCGTCTCTGGCAGAGTGGCCCAGACGAACAGGCCACCTTCCGGCCGGTTCCAGGTGGCGCCGTGTGGAAAGTACTCGGCCATCGCGCCGGTCATCGCATCTCGTCGGCTCCGGTAGAGGCCGATCAGGTCGTCGACGTACTCCTGCCAGCGACCCTTGCGAAAGTATTCACCGGCGAAATTCTGGGTAAGAGTGGATGTACAGAGGTCTGCAGCCTGTTTGCCGAGGACGACCTTCTCTCGGATCGGCGTAGGGGAGACGATCCAGCCGATTCGCAGGCCTGCCGAGAGGATCTTCGAGAAGGTTCCGAGGTAGATCACATAACCGCCACCGTCGAGGCTGTAAAGGGTGGGAAGTGTTTCGCCTTCGTATCTCAGGAGGCCGTAGGGGTTGTCCTCGATGACCAGGATTTCGTGTTCGCGGGCGATCTGTATCAGCCGCTGTCGACGGTCAAGCGAAAGCGTGACTCCACCCGGATTCTGGAAAGTCGGTACCGAGTAAATGAATTTGGGTTTGCGCCCACGAGAAGCGAGTTCGGCAAGGGTTTCCTCAAGCAGGTCGATCCTCATGCCGTCGGAATCGCATTCGATCTGGATCACATCTGCCTCGTAGGAGCAGAAAGTCGGAATCGCCCCGGGGTAGGTCGGGGCGTCACAGATCAGAACGTCGCCAGGGTCGATCAGTACCTTGGTGATCAGGTCGATCGCCTGTTGCCCGCCAGTCGTGACAGTCACGTCCGTTGCTTCGATCCGCATGTCTTCGGCTGCCATCACGTTGACGATCTGTTCCCGGACAAGGTCGAGACCTTCCGTTGGCCCGTACTGAAGGACTTCGGCGACTGAGTCGCGGGCGATTCGGTCCATTTCTGCGGCGAAGGCTTCGGGGGGAAAGGTCGAGGTGTCGGGCAGGCCTCCGGCGAGCGAGATTACGTCTGGTCGCGCGGTGATGGCCATCATGTCCCGCATCACTGAAGAGCGCATGACCCTGGTGCGTCTGGCGAACAGGGAGGCGTAACGTTCGAGGTCTTTGGCCCGGGTCTGGGGGCGGCGGGGAGGTGGAGAAGCGGCCATCGTTCTATTCTGCCTGTATCGGCATTATCGAAACAGTCTGCCTCGCGGCCGGAATAGGCATTTCAACTGGGATGGTCGCAGGGACGACTGGCGTTGAGGGGACGGCCCGTGGGCGCATGACCGTGCTCGCAACTGTCATCGGGCTGGCATTCGGCTTTCTGGCGGCGACCATCGCCGATGGCAAGGCCCTTCCTTCGCTTGTTACCTGTGCTCTTTTTGCGGGACTCGCCTGTGCTGTCCTGAGCGCGGTGATCGCCGGTGCGAGACGACGCGGAGGAACCGCTGCCCTGACGTTGATCGTGAACCTGCTGGCGTTGGTGATCGCCCTGGTCACCATCCTGTTCCCGGCGTTTGCGATCCTCCCCGCAGCTGGCCTTGTGTGGCTTGCGATTTCCCGCAACCGCCGTTCCGACCGCAAACACGCGGGTCTTCGCGTTCTGCGCTAGATGAAGAAGCTTGTCCTCGCTTACGTTGACTCTCTCCGAACTGACATGCTCAAACGCGCGATCGCCGAGGGTCGCGCCCCGACTTTTGGTCGCCTGGTCAGGCGCGGGGTGCTTGTTGAAGACTGTGTTTCATCCTTCCCCTCGGTAACCCCGGTCGCCTCGGCGGAGATGGTTACCGGGGTGGCAGGAGATCGCCACTGGATAAGCGGCATGAACTGGTATCACCGGGTCGAGCGTCGCTACGTCGAGTACGGCTCCTCGCTTGAGGCTTCACGAGCTTTCGGGATTTTCAGGTCACTTCATGACCTGATCTACAACATGAATCTTTCCCATCTGAATCCAGGAATCGAGACGGTTTTTGAAACCCTCGATGACATGGAGTTTCGGACCGCTGCGACCCCGTTCCTGATCTACCGTGGGCGCCATCGGCATCAGGTTTCCCTCCAGGGCATTACCGGGAAGGTGGTCGAATCAGGAATAGTCGGCATCGATTACGGAACCTGGGGACCGAAGGAGCTCTTCTATGGAGACATCTACGCCTCGATGCCCGTGCCCTGCAAGCCAAGCTCGGTACCCGGTCGGCGTGACCAGTACTCAGCCTGTTGCGCTGCCGAAATGGTGTCCCGGAACAGATTCGACTTCATGCTGCTCTCATTCCCGGACAACGACAATTACTCTCACCGCCACGGTCCGATGGCTTCGGTTACTTCGATCGAGCGGGCAGATCTCTGCATGGCCGATGTGATCCGCGCAGCCGGAGGCATGGATGGGTTCCTTGCCGAGCATGCCCTGATTCTGCTGGCCGATCACGCCCATACGGATGTCGAGAAGCCGCTCGAGATCATCGAAGGCATGGCCCGCAAATTCGACGTGCTGCAGGCCTCCGAGGATCGTCCGGGCGAAGCCGAAGTGGCAGTCAGCCCGACATCGAGGGCGGCGCACATCTACATCCTCAAAGAACAGGACAACCCGGTTCGTCATCGCGTGATCAGGGAGCAGGCAGCTTCGATAGAAGGGGTGGAACTGCTTTCCTGGCTGGAGTACCCGGATGGAACGCCGTTTGTCAGGAGGACTCCCGGTCACGGCGGCGCCCGGAACCTGGTCGTCGCTGTCGAGCGCGAAGGCCGGCAACTTCGCTTCACCCGGGATGATGGCACTGACTCGAGTCATCCAGCCACCCCGAGCGACTGGGACACGGTGGAAGACAGGAGGGGAAGCCGCTGGCTCATCCGGGGTGACCTTGAGGCCCTTGAGGCCTCGGTTGAAGTGGGCAGAGTCGAAACTCCGGTTTATCCGGACGCACTCGGACGGTTGTACTCGGCGATGCTCGCGCCACATTCCGGTGACCTGATGATCTCAGCGACCCTTGGCTACGAGTGTCTCGACTGGGGCGGCGCCGCGCACATAGGTGGCGGCAGCCACGGCTCGCTTCGCAAGGAAGACTCGGAGGGGCCGCTGCTCTTTGTGGGCTGTGGGCCTGATTCGGCAGATGAGCGTCGGCAGTGGGCGCTTCAGGACGTCGCCCCGATCATTCGCCAGCACTTCGCCAGGGCCTGACCGCCGCACCGGTACTTGACTCTGGTTTCAGAAACCGGCAAAGCCAGAGCAATCCCGAATCGGTGGTTCAGGGATACGGGAACAGGGACGGTTCAGTCGGCAGGGATCATGAATGGCTCGATCGAGTCGGCCAGTCCGGAACCGCTGATGGTGACAGCCGCGCCCATCACCCAGACGTCCTCTGTGGCAGTCTCGAACCGAACCGGCATGTCGGTTCGCATTCGTTCAATCGCCAGTTCCGTCTTGACTCCGAGAACGCTCGTCCGCGAGCCGGTCATCCCGACATCACTGATGAAGGCCGTTCCTCCTGGAAGCACCCGGCCGTCGGCCGTCGGCACGTGGGTGTGAGTCCCGAGGACTGCCGCCACACGACCGTCGAGGTACCAGCCGAGCGCGATTTTTTCGCTGGTCACCTCGGCATGAAAGTCGACAACAATGGCGTCGCTCTCCTGCTTGAGCTGGTCGACCAGAAGGTCCGATTCGTCGAAGGGCGACCGTGCCGCCCGCAAGCCGACCGTACCGCTGAGGTTGATCACAGCCACCCTCATGCCAGCGGCTTCAATCACGACGGATCCATGTCCGGGGTTGCCGCGGCGGTAGTTGGCCGGCCGGATGATTCGTTCGGTTTCGTCCAGATATTCGTAGGCCTCGCGGTGCCGGAAACTGTGGTTCCCGAGAGTGATCACATCGGCTCCGAGCGCGAAGATTTCCTCAGCAGTCCCGGCCGTGACACCCATCCCGCCAGCGGAGTTCTCACCGTTGACGACGATCAGATCGGGGGCGAACCTCTCCTTCAGGCCGGGCATCGCTGCCGCCAGGCCACGCCGACCCGGACTTCCTACGACATCGCCTATGAACAAGAGCTTCACAGCGGCGAGCCTACCGGGCATCCATAGACTGCGAGCCATGAGCTTTCCTTCGACAAGGCTTCGGCGTCTGCGCCGCACCCCGGCCCTGCGCGGACTCGTCCGCGAGACCTCGCTCAGCTCAGCCGACCTGATCCAGCCGATGTTTGTGACCACCGGGGCCGAACTGCGCGAGCCGGTCGCCTCGCTGCCAGGGATCAGCCGGTACTCGATCGCCGAGCTCGTTGAAGAGGCGGGTGGAGTTGTGGCGGCCGGCGTTCCGGCCATTTTGCTTTTTGGTACGACTTCGGAAAAGGACGAAGCCGGTTCGGGTGCTTTTGATGATGAGGGCGTTGTGCAGATGGCCGTCCGCGCACTCAAAGAGGCTCACCCGGATCTGGTGGTGATCACCGATGTCTGTCTTTGCGCGTACACCTCTCACGGCCATTGCGGCTTTCTGCGCGACGGAGAGGTGGATAACGACGTTACCGTCGAGCTGCTTTCCAAGACCGCTATTTCCCACGCTGAGGCCGGCGCGGATGTCGTCGCGCCGAGCGACATGATGGACGGCCGGGTCGGCTCGATCCGGTTCCAACTCGATGAAGAGGGGCATCCAGACGTGGCCATCCTTTCTTACGCAGCGAAGTACCAGTCCGCCTTCTACGGACCGTTCCGCGAGGCCGCTGGTTCAACCCCGGCCTCCGGCGACCGTTCGGGCTACCAGCTTGACCCGGCCAATACCGATGAGGCCGTTCGGGAGGCACTTCTTGATTTGGAGGAGGGTGCGGACGCTGTGATGGTCAAGCCGGCCGGCTACTACCTGGATGTGGTTGAACGGATCAAGCGGGAAACCGGGGCACCGGTCGCCGCCTACCAGGTCTCTGGTGAGTACTCGATGCTCAAGGCAGCGGCCGAAAACGGATGGATCGACGAGCGATCAGCCGTACTCGAGTCACTTGTCTCGATCCGCCGGGCCGGGGCGGACTTCGTCGTCACGTACTTCGCCCGGGAGGCGGCGGACTGGCTATCCCGCCGTGACTGAGAAGGTGACTCGATCCGCTCTGGACCCGCAGGTGAATGACCAGCAACTCTTCCAGCGAGCCCTCAGAGTGATGCCGGGCGGGGTCAACTCGCCGGTGCGCGCGATGGGCCAGATCGGCAGAGATCCCGTCTTTGTTGAAAGTGGACGGGGCTGTCGACTGACTGCCCGCGACGGTCGCGAGTACATCGACTGGGTCTGCTCATGGGGGCCGATGATCCTCGGGCATGCTGACCCGCTCGTGCTCGAAGCGGTGAACAGGGCCGTTTCGAAGGGACTGGGTTTTGGCGCGACAACGGCTGCCGAAGTCGAGATGGCGGAAGAGATCGTCGACCGGATGCCTTCGGTTGAGATGATCCGCATGACCAGTTCGGGCACGGAGGCGGCGATGGGAGCCGTGCGCCTCGCTCGCGCAGTTACCGGTCGAGAGAAGCTGGTCAAGTTTTCCGGCGCCTACCACGGCCATAGCGACAGCCTCCTGGTCGAGGCCGGTTCAGGTGTCGCGACACTTGCCATCCCCGGGAGTCCCGGTGTCCCGGAGTCGGTGGCTGCCGGGACGATCGTGGTGCCGTGGAACGATCGTGACGCTGTTGCCGCCGCCGTCGCCGGGCACAGTGTGGCCGCGCTGCTGGTCGAGCCGATCCCCGCAAATATGGGAGTAGTTCCGCCGGAGGAAGGGTTCCTCGCCTTTCTCCGCGAGCTCTGCGATGAGCACGAGACACTCCTTCTGTTTGACGAAGTGATTTCCGGCTTTCGGGTCGCCCGTGGTGGCGCCCAGGACCTCTATGACATCCGCCCGGATCTGACCGTGATGGGCAAGATCCTTGGCGGCGGACTGCCGGCCGCAGCGATAGGTGGTTCACGTCAGCACCTCGAACGCTTTTCGCCTTCCGGAGACGTCTACCAGGCTGGAACCCTGTCAGGGAACCCGGTTGCGGTCGCCGCCGGCCTCGCGACACTCAGGCAGCTGGACGACGACGCCTACCTCAGGCTGGGCGAGCTGACAGACCATCTGGCCGCCGGCCTCGGGGCTCTCGCCGGCGAGCACCGGCTTCAGGTTGCTTCCGCGCCCGGGCTGGTCACGCTTTTCTTCCGGCAGGAGCCAGTAAGGGACTTCGCCGACTCACTGGGGACAGACGCCGAAACACACGCACGCTTCTGCCGGGGGATGCTTGAACATGGCGTCTACCTGCCGCCCTCAAGATTTGAAGCGTGGTTTGTCTCTCTGGCTCATGACGAAAGCACAATCGACCTCACCCTTGATGCCGCCGCCGAGACTCTGGCGGCGATTGCCGAGGGCGGCGAAGGCAGCACCGCATGAGCTCGACCAGCCCCCTCCTGACAGAGTCCGGGGCACCGGAACCCGCCGATGCCCTCAGGCTGCTCGCGGCAAGGGTGGAAAGGGAGGGACCGCCACTCACCGCTGTGGAGAAGGAGCCCGCGGCGCCGCCGGCGTTCGGTCTGCTGGCTGCCGCCGGCCCACGGACGGCGCCGCAGGGCGGCGTCTACGCTTTTGTAGTTGAGGCGGTTCGTGAGGGCTACCTCTGCCACTACGGAATCCAGCGGGTGCTCGAGAGCCCGGACCCCGACCTTGCCCTGCTGGCCGGGGATCTCTTTTACGCGATCGGGATAAGCACTCTGGCCGCGCTGGGGGACGACGATTCCGTGAGCCTTCTGTCGGACCTGATCGTGGTTTCGGCCGAACTTCGTTCAGTCGGTCGGCGCGACGCCGCCGAGACATTCTGGCTAGCGCGCGTGCTGGCTCTGACATGCGGCTCTGATGCCGAGCACGTGGATTTGACCCGGGCTCTGGGTGGGGCTGAAACGGGCTCGGAAAAAGAGCTTGATGCCTGGACGGATCGCACCGCTGCCGTCAACGGAATCAGCCGGCATATCGACGAAGTCCGACACCTAATAGACTTCCAGAAGAATCCTTAATCGTTCCCCAAGCTCTCAATCTCCCTTTGTCCGACGACCAGAAAAAGAACCCCGAGTCCGAAGAGGCGAACGGCCCGCGCGTGCCGCTCCCCAAGGCTCAGCCACGCGGTTACTTCGAGGGCGAGTCGGTCACGCGTCGTAACGCCTTCATCGTGAGCAGTCAGGTTCTGGCGGGAGTCGCTGGCGCCGCCGTGGTACTGCCGACGATCGCTTTCGCGCTGGCCCCGGTTTTCACCCCATACGAAGAGCGGTGGGAAGCAGTCGGAGTGCCCGGCGACTTCACCGCGGATAACTACCGCGCCGTCGTGTTCACTGAAACTCTGGGAATCGGGGAGGCAGGCAAGACGACCGCGTACGTTCGGAAAGGTTCGGGCGAGTACGAGGGCGAGAGCGACGATGATTTCGTGGCGATCTCTACTCGCTGTGCTCATCTCGGATGCCCGGTTCGCTTTGTGCAGGCCGCGGGCAACTTCATCTGTCCCTGCCATGGCGGTGTCTACGACTTCGTCGGCAAGCGCATTGGCGGTCCCCCGCCTCGCCCGCTTGACCGGTTCCAGACCAGAGTTGAGGACGGCAAGGTTGAAATCGGCCCGCGCTTCAGCGTTACCAACCAACTCAAGGCAGTCCGGGTGAGGGATCCCGGAGAGTTCACTGGTGGTATCTGGGAGTTTCTGTATCCACCCCGACCCAGCACGCCGCCGGCACCCTGAAAGGCAGTGGCTGAACGATGAAACTATCTCTTCCAACGCGCAAGTCCAAGGACTCTGACGCTGCCGGTAACGGTAACGGAAACGGAAACGGAAACGGCAACGG
>JBBECI010000042.1:10832-17050 GCA_040881895.1 Solirubrobacterales bacterium
AACGGAAACGGCAACGGCGCCGCGCCCGAAGGCCCGACCAAGGCTGAGCGCCGGGCTGCAGTCAAGACCGCGGCTATCCACCATTCGGCCGAAGGTGGCGCCACAGCTGCGGGCTGGGTTGACGAGCGGGTCAACGGTTCGGGGATCTACACCGCGCTGCTCACCCGCAAGGTGCCAAAGGGGACCAACTGGTTTTACACGCTTGGCTCCGCGACGATGTTCATCTTCGCCATGCAGGCAATAACCGGTGTCTTTCTGTCGATGTACTACACGCCGTCAGCGACCCAGGCCTATGCCTCAATCACTCACCTGACCAACGACGTCTTCATGGGCGAGTTTGTCCGGGGGATGCACAAGTGGGGCGGCAGCCTGATGATTATCCTGATCTTCCTTCACATGGCCCGCACCTTCTTCTTCGGGGCCTATAAGTACCCACGCGAGCTGAACTGGGTGATCGGCGTGGTTCTGATCGTCCTGACCATGGTGATGGGCCTGACCGGGTATCTGCTGCCCTTTGACCAGCGTTCCTTCTGGGCAACGATCGTGGCTAACAACATCACGGCCTCAGGGCCCGTTGTCGGCCCGTACCTGGCGGATTTCCTACGGGCCGGTCCGGACTTCAGCGCAACCACTCTGTCCCGGTTTTATGCCCTTCACATGCTTCTCGTTCCGGGGCTCATCGGTGGGCTGATTGCCGCCCACCTTTTCCTCGTCATCAAGCTTGGCACTACCGCTCCCCCCTGGGTCAAGGCAGCACGGCCCAAGGGAGCGCGTCCGATCGAGTTCGTCCCGGCGGGAGTTCCAGCACCCGAAGGGCTACCCACCAACGGTGCGGTTACCAACGGAGCAGTCACCAACGGTGCTGTGACGAACGGATCTGCGCCGATGGTGCCGACCACCGAACCGGCAGAGGATCCTCCCGCTGGAGTTGTGGCCGCTGAAGCCACAGGCTCCCCCGATTCGGTCGAGCAGCCTGCCCCCGAGGCAACGGAAGCGGAGATCACCGCTGACAGCCCGGATCCAGAGGGACCGGACGGGGAGGTGAGCGCATGAACGGCCGTGAGAAGGAGGAATACCTCCGTGAGTACGAGCAACTGAAGAAGAAGGGCAAGGCCTTCTTCCCGTACGCGATCATGAAGGACTCGGTCATGTTCATTCTGGTCGCCGCAGTTCTGGTGGCGATGTCGCTGGTGATGGGTGCCGAGCAGGGACCCAAGGCTGACCCGACGACAACTACGTACGTTCCGCGCCCAGAGTGGTACTTCTTCTTTCTTTTCGAACTGCTCAAGGTGATCAAGTCTCCCGAGCTGGTGCCGCTGGCCACCGTCGGTATTCCGACCATCTGCATGGCGCTCCTTCTGCTGTTGCCCTTCTATGACCGTGGTCCCGAGCGGATCCCGTGGAAGCGACCGATTGCCAGCATCACTGGAGTGATGGTGATTGTTGCGATGGCGTACCTCACGTATCTCGGAGCGGCCGCAGGTTCTCCGTCGGAGATTGAGATGGAAACCAAGCCACAGTACGAACAGGGGAAACAGATTGTTGCCCAGTCCGGTTGCCTTGCCTGTCATGCGATCGGCGAGAACGGTTCCCATGGGGGCCTCGGGCCGGATCTGACCGAGATCGGATCGATGATCCCCCGCCTGGCGATCAAGCGTTCGGTCGCAGTGGGCCCGGGAATCATGCCCGCGTACCAGGGTTTAGGCGAAAAGAAGCTGAACCAGGTGGCCGACTACCTGGCCTCGCTCGATTAGGGACATCTCCTTGAACGAGGCTCCTCCGCGCAGGGGAGACGAGCAGTTTGCCGGACAGGTCAACTCGATGTTCGACCGGATCAGTGGTGTGTATGACCGTATGAACCGGGTCATGACGGCTGGCCTTGACCGCACCTGGAGAGCCCGGGCGGCGGAGCGATCGAGGCTTCAGCCGGGGCAGGCGGCGCTGGATCTCTGCTGTGGTACGGGTGACGTCGCCCTCGTCCTGGCCGAGAGGGTTGGAACCGAGGGCAAGGTTGTCGGGGCCGACTTCTCGCGACCGATGCTTGAACTGGCCGCGGCCAAGCCAATCCCCCCAGGTTCTGCGGAGGTCGATTTTCATTGGGCGGACGCGCTGGACCTCCCGTATGAGGATGAATCATTTGATGCTGTGTCGATCGCTTTTGGTGCCCGAAATCTGGCTGATCTGGATCGCGGCCTTGAGGAGATGAGCCGGGTTCTGGTGCCGGGTGGAAGCCTTGTGATCCTCGAGATCACTCAGCCGCAGCGGCAGCCGCTAAAAGGCTTTTTCGGACTCTGGTTTGATCGTGTCGTTCCGCTTCTCGGCAAGGTGGCCGGTGATCCGTCTGCTTATGAGTATCTGCCCGAGTCGGTCCGCAGCTTCCCCGACGCGCCGACTCTTGGTTCAAGGATGGACGCTGCCGGTCTCAATCACGTCAGGTGGACCCTGATGGCTGGAGGTATTATCGCGCTCCACTCTGCGGTCAAGTGAGCGCCGGGCATTCAGCCCCGGAGCCCGTAACGGCGGTATTTGAAAGTGCCGGCAGCTGGCTGCCCGCTGGCTTGAGCAGCGTTGAACAGGGCCTCCAGGCAGCGGTCGAGAGTGACGGGCCACTTACCCCTGACGCGGTTGCCACGCTGAAGGCCGGCGGCAAGCGGATGCGACCGATGCTGGTGCTTCTGTGCGCCGGCCCCGGCGGTGTTTCGGAGGCTGTTCCTCGGGCGGTCGCAGTCGAGATGATCCACATGGCCAGTCTGGTTCATGACGACGTACTTGACCGCGCGCCACTGCGCCGGGGGAAACCCACGGTTTTCGCAGAGTCCGGACGGGAGCGCGCCACCGCCCTTGGCGACCGGCTGTTCGCCACAGCCTTTTCCACGCTTGCTGAAAACGGTGACGGCCTGGCGATTTCCGAGTTGAGCGACACGGCGGTTGATCTGGCTCGAGGTGAGTTGATGCAGCGCCGGGGGGCATTTGACCTGTCCCTCCCTGAACAGGACTACCTCGAACGTTGCCGTTTGAAGACCGGCCGGCTTTTTGCCGCGGCCTGTGTACTCGGACGCTCCACGGTCAGCCAGGGTGAATCGGGGGTAATGGCGGACTTTGGCCACCGGATCGGCCTCGCCTTCCAGATGCTGGACGATGTGCTCGACATATCGGGCCCGGTTGAGCGAACCGGCAAGGCTCGGGGCACCGACCTTCTGGACGGAACCGTGACCCTGCCCCTGATCGCAGCGATCGCTGTCGAGCCGGGGCTGGCGGATACGGACCTGCATGGACTGGATGAGTATTCGGCCGTCACTCTCTGTGACGCGATCGCAGCCACCGGCGTGCTTGAGGCAGTCCGTGAAAGGGCGATGGATCTGATTGCTCAGGCGAAATCGGGAATTGCTGAAGCCAGCCTCGAAGAAGAGCAGCTGAGACTGCTCGAACTGATTGCTGACGGCGTCGTGCTCCGCTACAGCTGAGCGACGCGCCGGACTCTTCAGCCGCCCCGGCTTCTGGGATACTCCGTCGGATGGTTCTCAGCGACCGGAGCATCCGGGAACAGATCGAGTCTGGCCGCATCGTGATCGACCCGTTCAGGGAGGATCTGGTCCAGCCCTCCAGCATTGATCTGCGGGTGGATTCCAAGTACCGCGTCTTCAACAATTCGCGCTACCCCTACATCGATGTCAAGGCTCCGATGGAAGAGCTGACCGAACTGGTGACCACAGAGGAAGATGAGCCCTTCATCCTCCACCCGGGCGAGTTTGTCCTCGGACAGACTCTTGAAAGGGTCACGGTGCCCGAAGATCTGGTCGCCCGGCTCGAAGGCAAGAGCTCCCTGGGCCGGCTTGGCCTGCTGATCCACTCCACTGCTGGCTTTGTCGATGCCGGGTTCCACGGCAACCTCACTCTGGAACTCTCCAATGTCGCCAACCTCCCGATCACGATCTACCACGGGATGCCGATCGGGCAGCTTTCCTTCATGCAGATGGATCACCCCGTTGATCACCCCTACGGCGATGGCGAGAACCGTTCGAAGTACCAGGGTCAGGCCGAACCGACCGCATCGCGCTACTACCTGAATTTCCAATAGGCCGGTAGCGGGAGGGCGCTTTCTCCGGGTCCCGCGCGTCGGGTCGCTGACTCCTTCGCGCTACGATCTTTGAATGATCCCAAATGTGGGAATAATGGAAATAGCGATCGTGCTGGTGATCGCCCTGATTGTGTTCGGGCCGAAGCGCCTGCCGGAACTCGGCAAGTCTCTGGGGCGCGGTATAAGCGAGTTCAAGAACGGCGTCAGCAGCATTGGTGATTCCGTTTCCGGCCACAGCCATGACGACGACGAAGACGACCCGGTCGAGCTGAGTGACGAAGAGGCCAACGGTGTTGTCGATTCAGATCCCGAGGTGACCGAAGTGAAGCCGCCAACCGCTAAGCCCGAGGCTGAGCCGGTTGACGGTGAGGTAGTCGCCGACCGGCAAGACTGAGGTCGCAGGCTTGGCCAAGCTGAAGCCGGTCCGTCATGACGAGCAGATCAGTCTCGTTGACCACCTCGACGAGCTCCGCTCCCGGATCCTCTACTCGCTGATCGCGCTGGCCGCGGCCTTCGTGGTGTGTTTCTGGCAAAGCAGCCTGATTCTCGACATCGCGGCCGCCCCTCTTCCAGAAGCCAATCAGGCGCTGATCGTGCTCGCACCGACAGAAGCTTTCATGACGACGGTCACCGTGTGCATGTACGCGGCGATTATCCTCGCCGCGCCGTTCATAAGTTTCCAGATATTTGCCTATGTGCTGCCAGCGTTCTCACCGCGAGAGCGCCGGGCGGTGCTGCCCCTGGTACTGGCTATTCCGGCACTTTTTATCGCCGGCGTAGTCTTCGCCTATTTCATAATCATGCCGGCGGCGGTCGACTTTCTGCTGAGCTTCAACAGTGAGCAGTTCAGCACTGAGTTGCGGGCCCGGGATTACTACTCGTTCTTCTCGACAACGCTGATCGCCGGAGGGGTCGTCTTTCAGGTTCCGGTGGTGATTCTGGCGCTGGTCCGTTTACGAATCGTGACCGTTCCACAGCTTCGAAAGTACCGCCGCTACGCCTATCTGGTGATCGCTTTGATTGCGGCAGCGTTGCCCGGGGTCGATCCGATTACGATGCTGATCGAGATGGTTCCACTCCTCCTGCTCTACGAGTTGAGTATCTTGCTCGCTCGGGGCCTTGGAGCCACGGAGGCTGACGAATCGATTGAACCAATGACCCAGGAGAGCTGAGCAGTGTCAAACGAACCTGAACACCAGATGCTTTTTGATCTTCGCGGCAAGCGCAAGCGCGTGATTCAGGTCATCTACGTGGTGCTCGCCGTAATCATGGCCGCAAGCCTTCTGGTGATCGGACTTCCTGGCGGCGTGAATCCGTTCGGTGGAGCTTCAGGTGTGGTTTCCCAGGACGGGGCAGACCTCGCGATCGATCGGGCTGAGCGGCTTGAAAGTCGGGTTGCCTCCGAGCCAAATAACAACAACGCCCAAGCCGAACTGATCCGGGCCAGAGTCTCTGCCGGAAACTCTCTTGTGGAGTTAGACGATCAGGGCCGCACTCAGGTAGGCGACAAGGCCACCGTTCAGTACGACCTCGCAGCGCAGGCGTGGGAGGGCTATCTCAGGCAAACCGGAAACAGGCCTGATCCGACCGTGGCCGTACTGGTCGCTGGCACACTTTTCAGTCTCGCCCAGGGTTCTTCGGTGGCGCAGTTCGAGGCCAATATCAAGGACGCCGCAAAGGCCCAGCAGTTCGTGGTCGACGCTTCCACTGAGTCTTTCCGCAAAGAAGATGGCCCGCCCCCGACTGGCGCCCTCGTCACATTGGCTTCCTACCAGTACTACGCTCAAGAAACTGCCGCCGCCGAGGCGAACCGCCGCAAGGCCCTTCAGTCGACCCGCGACGACGCTGAACGGGAGCAGATCATCAGCCAGCTGGACGCAGTCCGCAAGGAAGGCAAGCGGATTGGCCGTCTGATCGAGCAGGCTAAAAACCAGGCGAAGAAGGACGGTGGCAAGTCGCTGCAGAATCCTCTCGGAAACCTCGAAACATCCGGCACACAGGGCGCCGCCCCGGCTCAGCCCTAGCACGCGGATAGCAGCAGGCCAATCTATACTTACCGTCGGTTCCGCCCATCAGGCGGGGCTCGTTACGGGCCGTTAGCTCAGTTGGTAGAGCAGGAGACTCTTAATCTCAAGGTCGA
>JBBECI010000043.1:0-78895 GCA_040881895.1 Solirubrobacterales bacterium
CGGTCAGGTCGTAGTCTCTGGTGGTGACCCCGGCAACGACCTGGCAGTTCGAGCCGAATAAGTCGCACCGCTACCACTGGTAGGAGTAGCCGTCAGCGGGATCGACTGCCGGCTGGGCGGTCCAGATGCCTGGTGCTGCGGTCAGGGTCTCGTCGACCTGAGCCGAGCCGGAGACGGTCGGGGCCGAGGTGTTAGCCGGCGAAGTGGCGGCCAGAGCAGCTGGAGCCGCCGCTAACGGGAGCAAAATGTCCAGCGACAAAACGGAGGCAGCGGCCACCCTGAGCCCGAACCCCGACCCTGACGCTCTGAACATCCCGGCACTCCCTTAACTCGAAAGACTTCCAATTCCTACCGGAGTCGGACTACAGCCCCGGGTCGTCCGAATCCAGTTTGTGCCCGAGCCGTACCCCCGCGAGTCCGCCCAGCGCGATGGCCCACATGGCAGTAATCGCCGGGAAGTGCCAGTTCCAGTCGATCAATCCGTTGAGCAGGAAGCCAACTGCCAAAGGGACGAGAAGTGCAGCAAACGGGATCCTGAACGCCCGCCATGATGCCCTGACCGCCGCGAAATAAAGCAGGATCGAGATTATGAGGCCGCCGATTCCGAGCTCGACCCACATTTCACCGGGAATGCTGTGGGCAAAACGGGTGGTAGTGAACAACTTCACAGCCTGAAGTCCGACGGTCGCATCTGAGTAGGACCCGGGACCGGTTCCCTTGATCGGGTTCAGCTTTGCCGTTTCGACAGTTATCTCGTAATAGGCCTGGCGCGACTGGGTCAGGTCACCCCCGGTGCCCGAGTACGCCCCACCCGCGATCAGGAACATCGCACCAAGGAGACCCATCCCGACCGCCAGCGCGGGCAAAAAACGTAAGAACCTGTCGGGCAGCTCACGGAAAAGACGGCCTGAGATCCACGCGACAAAGGGCGTCGACGCAATCAGGGCAATCATCACGACCATCCGCGTCGAATCCTCCGGGACGCCGGCAGGCAGGACCTTTCGGTAGAGGAGATTGCCGGCGATACCCACCAGGACTACCACCACAACAGCTCCGATCGCCTGCTGTCTCGAGCGACTGATCAAGGAGGCAGGCCAGATCAAGGCAGCAGCCAAAATCAGGACGGCGAGGATCAGATTGAACTCGCTGTCAGAGAGGGCGACCGTCAAAGAGCAGACGGCCAGTCCAATCGAAGACAGGACGAACACCGTGACCTCTGCCAGGGAGCGCCACTCAATGGAGATGCCCCTGAGGAGGGGCAGCAGGGCGGCCGCGGAAGTCAGGGCGAGAGCGTTTTTGTAGCGAAACGGGCCGGCCGGGACCAGAACTCCTTCAGCTACCGTCGCCAGCGGGAGACGTTCGAGAGCAAATGCCCACAGGCCGACAGCACCGACCGCAACAGAGGCACCGACCACGAGGACGATCAGCGGCATCGGTCCGAACCGGGAGCTCAGGACCGCCGCTGAAAGGCAGATCGCGGCGTAGCTGAAAATGAGCAGCCCGTAACGATCCGCCTCGAGTTCAGGAGAGATCGACCAGGTGCCACTGACGAGGGCAAATACCGCGAGCGCAGCCAGCAGGACGACCGGCAGCAAAATCAGGCCCCTGAGGCACAGCTTCCAGTCAAGCAGCACCGCGAGCACAACAGAAACCATCGCGCCTGAAAAGAGAATCCAGGCGCCGTCGAGTGCTGCACCCGGCTGCGTCAGCCCACCGTCTCGCTCCATCTGCTGGAAGAGGATGCAGGCAAGCGTCGCAAGCAGGGCGCTCCCGACAACAGTTTTCCAGGGACCGCTACCCCCCCGCACCCCAAAACTCTCGAGACGGATTGGTTGCGTCATCCTTTCGCGAAGGGTGGCCGGGGCCATAAAACCAGAAGATAACGAAGAATCGGTAGGGCCAGGCTGCCGAACAGACTCTTTGGCGGCCTTGGGAAACCGCCGGATCACTACCGATCAACCGGTAACCGGGCGCGGGTTCGGACGACGGGCCGGGACTACCACGATCCTGCCTTTGCCCTTTGCGGCAGTCTCGGCACCTTGGCCGCTTGACGCTGCCGCCGTCGGGAAGTTGATCGCTCCCCTCAAGGCCCCCACTGTCTTGACCGTGATGCGGCAGGTCACTGACTTGCCGGGGTTCAGCGAGGAGCGAAGCTGGCTTGACCAAAGACACGAGTACCCCCGGCAGGATTCGAACCTGCGACATCCGGCTTAGAAGGCCGGCGCTCTATCCAGCTGAGCTACGGGGGCAGGAGAGACGAAGATATCCGGTCTCAGCCAGAATTTCGAAAGCGATGGCAGGTCCCGTAGTCAAGGTTCCGGACTCTGGCAGCCAGCCGGATCCAGCTTGCCATCGATTGAGTAGACGTATGTGGGTTGCGGAGTGATGTCGGGCTCGGCCACCACCTCGGTTACCGCAGGATCATCCTTGATCCAGTCCCTGACCGGGTAGCGGTATGGAGACTCGGGGGAGTCCTGAGTGAACTCGGTGGTAATGATGAAGTCGTAGTTGCCTTCGTTGATTCTTGCGATGAACTGCTCGCAGCTGCCTATCAACCGGTAGCTGCCGACCGGTCCCTCCCTGCCCAGGTACTGGACGTAGTTTGAGCGGTCCACTCCGTAGAAGCCGTACTGGCCAAAGACCATCTGACCTGAGCCGGCAATCGCTATGCGCCTGTCCTTGAGATCACGGGTGAAGTCAAAGGACGCCTGCGGGCCTCCATCCTGAAGGAAGAGTGTCGAACGCGTGTAGTGCTTCTTCGCATAGCCGACCTCCTCTCCCCTTCCCCAGACCGCCGCCGCCAGAGCGATCGCAGCCACTGCTCCAATGATCGCGGTGCTGGGGGCCTTGCCGTGCTCTTTGAGCCAGGCAAGACCGACCGGAGCCCACACGATCGCGAGCACCAGGAAGAAGGTCCCGGGCAGGAAGCTCGGATACCACTTGGGCGAAGTCAACACGGTGATCGCAAAGATGCCCGTGAGAAAGAGAAGGACGATCCGAACGCGGTTCTCGGGCGCCCTGAGCGGCCTCGCTATCGGCAAGAGGACCATGGCCAGCAGCAGGCCGGGCAGCAGGTAGCGGGTGTTCGTGAAAAAGCCGCTCGGTTCACCCTCCTGACCGGCCGCAGTCAACGGCGTGAGTACGTAGACGACGGCCGTGAGGATTGCCGCGGCGGCGATAACCCTGATGACCTTGTTGCGGGCCCTGACCACCAGATAGGTGGCGGTCACCACGAGCATGATGAGGATCAGTGGAAACAGGATCCCAAAAGCATTGTCGAGTTGCGGAAGGAACCAGTACCGGTAAATATCGAGGTCGGTCAGGTAGTGAGCCACCGAGAATCGTGGCCGGGGGTCCAGCGGCATCTGGTCTGGCTGTGGGAGCTTCAGCGGCCCCCAGCCGATTGCCGGAACCGGGTTGCCACCTGTGTAGATCATTGCCCTGATGTACCAGTAGCCGCCGACCAGCACCATCGGGACTCCCAGCCAGATCGTCGTCACCCACCAGCGGGCCCGTCCGCTGACGAGGATCATCCCGAGGAAGATGATTCCGACCGGGGCGAGCATCGAGACCTTGACTGAAATCGCTATACCGGCAGCGATACCGGCGATCACCAGCGGTCCCTTGTCAAGCAACGGCGCATTTGGATCTGGCCTTTCTTCGACCACTCCGGATCTTGGCGGGCGACGCTGGTGACCGTTGATCAGAAAGGCCGCAAAGGCTATGAGAAAGGCGAAAGCCATGATGTCGTTGCGCCCCTCGCCGGGCTGGGTTTCAATCATCACTCCTCCACTCAACAAAATCGCGCCGCCAACCAGGGTGGCGGGTCCGACGCCGTACGGGCGACCGACACACCAGCAGCCGAGAAGTGCGACTCCAAGGCAGATCATGTTGAACAGTGGTGAGAGCCAGTCGCTGTCCATCAGGCCGATCAGGGCTGCGTGCATCAACTCTGAACTCTGCGGGTAGTACCAGACCGCCAGACGGAGGGCATCGGTGAAGTGGAGCGGGATGATTGAACCGTCCTGGATGAACCGGGCTGAAGCCGGCATGTGGTACCAGGTTGTATCGCCACCGAACATGCCTTGATCAAGGCTGAGCTGAGTCGGAAAACTCCACTCGGCAACGGCCCAGGAGGCAACACCTACGGCGATCAGCAACGCCCACACAGGGACGGCGGGGGCGGCAATCGGCTCGATGTTTCGAGGAGCGAACCGGTACCCGAGCGCCGCCGCGGCCAGCGGCACCCCCACGCATCCAACGGTGATCCCGGCAAAGCCGAGGAGCCCCAGGGAGCCCACCAGCTGGAGCGCGATTATCACCAGCGCAAAACCGAGCGTCAGTTCCGTCAGCCGGGCCAGGGCACCGGAGAACTCAGGGACGATCCAGCGCCTGAGCCAGTAGGAGCCAATCCACGCCGACAAAACCACAGCGAAAATCGCGGCAGTTCCGGCTACATATGAGGGTAGGCTGGGGATCAACCCCGGCCCTTCATCTTGGCTGACACCGGTGGGATCCTATTTGAGACGGGCAGCTCGCAGGTCAAAGCCGGGATTCGGGTGACCGGCGATCACTAAACCCCGGTTCCGACTTGACATGCGACTCCGGTTCCGGCGAGCCCGCAGTAGCCGTTCGGGACCTTGTGAAGGTACTGCTGGTGGTACTCCTCGGCGAAATAAAAGGTTTCCGCCGGGGCGACTTCCGTCGTGATCTCTCCGAATCCGCGCTCCGTAAGTTCCGCCTGATATCCAGCGACGAAACGCTCGGCGGTCTGCTTCTGCTCTTCGTTCGCGTAGTAAATGCCAGAGCGGTACTGGGTGCCGACATCATTTCCCTGGCGCATTCCCTGAGTCGGGTCATGTTCGGTGAAGAAAACCTGGAGCAGGCGGTCGTAACTGACCACTCGGGGGTCGAAGGCAACCAGCACCGCCTCGGCATGTCCGGTCTGCCCGGAGCAGACTTCCTCGTATGTCGGGTGCGCGGAAATTCCGTTCTGGTAGCCAACCGCAGTTGTGTGAACACCGTCCAGGCCCCAGAAGAGACGCTCCGCACCCCAGAAGCAGCCGAGGGCGAAAAAAGCGGTCTCGATGCCGTCCGGGTACGGGGGCTGAAGAGGGTTGCCCAGGACCGCATGGCGATCAGGTACGGCGAAGGCGGGACCGTCGCGTCCGGCAAGTGCACCCTCGGGATCCGGCATCGACGTGTTCTTTCGTCCGAAAAGCATGGCTTGATCCTACCCGGGGGCCGGGCCCGGTCTAGACTCCAGTCGATGAGCAGCCTGCGAACCATTGATCAAACCGACCTCGGTATTACCTGGGTGATGGACGAGCCGATGGCTCGCGCCTCCCACGCCCTTGTGAAGGAGGGCCAGGTCTGGATCATTGATCCGGTTGATGATCCTGATGCGATGGCCAAGGTCGCAGACCTCGGTGAACCCGTGGCGGTACTCCAGTTGCTCGACCGCCACTACCGCGACTGCCAGACGGTCGCCGATCGGCTGGGGGTCCCACTCGTGGTGCTTCCGGATGAAGTCAAATCAACCCCGTTCAAGACCATCAGCGTTGTTGACAACGCGATCTGGAAAGAAAAGGCGCTCTGGTGGCAGGAGAAGAACTGTCTGGTGATCCCTGAAGCCCTCGGCTCGAACCGGATGTACAAACCGGGGCCGGCCGGCGCTGGCGTACACATCGGGAGGAGGCTGACACCGCCAAAGCGTCAGCTCGGCACATACCTGCCTGAACATCTTCTCTTCGGCCACGGCGAGTCAATCCACGGCCCGGAAGCCACAGAGGCCCTCCAGCAGGCAATCGACCGCTCCGTCCGGGACATCCCCGGTGCGATCATCGGGCTTCCAAAAGCGTTCACCTCGAAATAGCCGGATGGGCGCCCGGCGGAAAGACCTCGAGTTCACCAGCGGTGGAGATGTCTGCGCGGCCTGGCTGTACCAGCCGGATGGCGACGGACCCGTTCCGGTCGTGGTCATGGCCCACGGTTTCACCGCAACCCGTGAGGAGTCCCTGGGCAGGTTTGCCGAACGATTCGCCAACGCCGGGATCGCGACCCTGACATTCGACTACCGAGGCTTTGGCGACAGCGGCGGGGACGAACGGCAGGTGTTGAACATCCGCCGGCAGCTTGAGGACGTCGCGGCCGCGATCGCGTTCGCCCGCAGCCTGCCAGGGATCGATCCGACCCGGGTCGCCCTGTGGGGATCTTCCTTCGGGGGTGGCCTGACCCTCGAGACCGCCGCAGCCGACCACTCGCTCTCATGTGCGATCGCCCAGGTTCCTTTCGCAGATGGACCCTCGATGCTCGGGGCGGTACCTCCCGCGAGCGCCGCCAGACTTACTGCGAAGGCCCTGGCCGACATCCGGGCTCGCCGGACCGCCACCGACAGGGTGATGATCCCGGCCGCCGGCCCGCCCGGCACCCTCGCTGCGATGACCAGCGAAGAAGCACTGCCTGGCTTCGAGGCGATCAAGCCAGAGGGGTCTCGCCATGTGAATCTGGTCGCTGCCGCGATCGCGGTCGAAGCCCTTGTCTGGAGGCCGGGCGCGAAGGCCCGGAAAATCCCGTTTCCGATCCTGATCCAAGTCGCCTCGAAAGACCTCGACACCCCTCCCGGGCCAGCTGCGAAGGTGGCTGCACGGGCACCGAAAGGCGAGCTGAAGCGTTACGACTGCGGACACTTCGACGTCTACCTCGACCCGTGGTTCGATCGGGTCTCGGCAGATCAGGTCGAGTTCCTCAAGCATCACCTCCTCGGGGCCTGAGCAGCGTCCGGCGCAACTGATCCGGACGGTGCCACCGCTGCTTGAGACTCCTATCGGGGTGCCCGGATTCGAACCGGGGGTCTCTCGCCCCCAAAGCGAGCGCGATACCAGGCTTCGCTACACCCCGCGACCGGCGCAGTCTATGGCCTCGGCGTCAAACGGGAGCCGCGGCCAACGGCGTTGAATCACAACCCGTGGGCCTCGCGCCAGGCAGCGAAGGCCTCGCGGGAGGTGTACTGCGGGGTGTAGCCGAACTCTGCCTTCAGCCGGGTGTTGTCGAGCACGGGGCGGTACTCGAGGAAGTCGGTCTGATCAGCCCCGTGAGGCGTGAGGCCGAAGCGGTGGGCAGCTGCCAGTCCGGCCTTCAGCGCTCCGACCGGCACAGGTAGCACACCCTTGCCCATCTCCCGAGCTATCTCGTCAACAGTCATCGAGCCATCGCCGGCCACGTTGTAGGTGCCGGTCCTCTCACCCAGGACGGCCTGCAGGATCACACCGACCACGTCCTGATCCCAGATGAAGACAAAGGGAGAGTCCGAGCCGCGGATCTTCAACAGCCGCCTTTTTCGGAAAAGATCGGTGATCTGGTTGTCAACGGTCGCGCCGAGAATGGTGCCGATCCGCAGCACGACCTGCTCGAGCTGCGGCGCGCTCTCCCGGTAGCCGCCAAGCATCTCCTCGACCAGTCGCTTGTGCAGGCTGTAAGGGAATGTGTCAGTTCCGCGGACGGGGTCGTCCTCGGTGAGCCAGGCTGGATTGTCTGCGTGGTAGCCGTAGGCGGCACCACTGGAAGAAACGATCAGGCGCTTCACCCCATGTCGGACACAGGCCTCGAATACGTTGCGTGAGCCATCCACATCGACGGCGTACTCCTGCTCGACGGTAGTCGACTTGCCGGGGTTGACGATCGATGCGAGGTGAACGACAGTGTCGATTCCGTTGTCAAGTATCTGGTCGGAGATCACCTGGGCCTGAGTCACATCGGCAGTGGTGTAGATCGCTCCCTCGATCCGGTGCTCCGGCGCCGGGTCCCTGAGGTCGGCACTGACAACCAGATCGACTTCGTCCTGCGCACCGATCAGTCCGCGTACCACCGAATGGCCCAGAAAACCGCTTCCGCCAGTGACATAGACCTTCTTCACTTGGTTCGGAAAAGTCGCAGGTGCTCCCGGATCGCCTCCCGGTAGGCGTCCTTGTTGACGTAGTAGGGCAGCCGGTCGAGTTGACGGTAGTTGTAGCCCGCGAACAGGTCGGGCTTTGGTCCCAGCACCCGGTTCCAGAGTTGTTCAGCCCGGTCTGGTTCACCTTCCTGAGCGGAGATGAATTCAGCGACAAGATCAGCCTGGTTGTAGCGGCCCTGCCAGCCCAGTCCGGTCGCTTCGACCATGCCGAGCACGAAGAGATTGCGATGCCGGGGAGTGAAGATGTTCAGGTAGAGGTCAGGGTGGTTGCCCTTCCAGTTGAGGTGCTTCGGATCAATGAACGGATAGTTGAGCCTGTACCCGGTCGCCAGCATGATCATGTCGTACTCGCCGCTGGTCCCGTCCCGGAACACGACCTCATCTCCGTCGAACCGCTCGACGTCCTTGCGCACGGTTATATCGCCGTGACCTGCGTGGTAGAGCACCAGGGTGTTCATCACCGGGTGCGTCTCGTAGATCCGTCCTTCCGGTTCCGGAAAGCCGAGGCGCGCGGGGTTGCCGGTGAAGAGCCGGATCAGCCTGCCGTCGATCCGGGTCTTCAGGGCAGCCGGGAGTGCCCGACCTTCGTTAAGGGTGTCGGAGGGCCTGCCGAGGATGTACTTGGGGAAGAACCAGTAGCCGCTGCGGAGGCTCATGTCGACCTTCCTGGCGAAGTGGACCGCGTCGACGGCGACGTCGCAGCCAGAGTTTCCCGCCCCGATGATCAGAACCCGCCTGTCGCGGAAGATATCGGGCCGACGGTAAAGACTGGTGTGCATGATCTCGCCGTTGAACTCGCCTTCGAACTCGGGGATGCTCGGCTCGGAGAGGATCCCATTGGCGATGATCAGGCCACGGTAGGTGTCGGTAGAAGGCTCTCCGTCCGGACCTTCAACGGTGATCTGCCAGGTTTCGTCGGTGTCGCCTGACGGTTCCGCCCCGACCACGGTCGTGCCGAAGCGGAAGTGCCGGCGCAGGTCGAAGGTGTCAGCGTAATCGTTGAAGTAGTCGCGCATCTCCCAGTGACTGGGGTAGTCGGCGACCTCATCGCCCATCGGGAACTCGTCGTAGGCGGTGGTCGACTTCGAGGAGATCAGATGGGCCGACTCATACATCGTGCTGGCCGGATTTTCAATGTCCCACAGCCCGCCGACCTCGGTGTGAAGCTCAAATCCGACAAATGGGATACCGCGACGGGCGAGGTTCCGGGCTGCTGCCAGGCCTGCAGGTCCGGCGCCGATCAGCGCATACGGCAGCTGCGCCGTTTTTCCGTTCAGCTCTCCGGCGCCCGGCTGGCCGTTTTCTGCACCATGCATGATCAAAGATGCTAGCGATCCCCGGCCAATAGCCAGACTGGCCGGTTGAGACGGTACCTTTGTGGCATGGCCGATATCCAGCCTCTTCCTGCCCTCCACTACAACCTGGCCTCGGTGGGTTCGCTTTCCGCGGTGGTCGCACCGCCCTACGACGTGATCGTTGGGAGCGAACGCGCCCGGTTGCTGGCCCGATCACCATTCAACGTGGTAGAGATCGACCTGCCTGTTGCCCAAGGCGAGGAATCTGACGCATACGCGCACGCCGCCGAAACCCTTGAAGAGTGGACGCTGGCAGGAGTACTCACGCAGGACCGCAAGCCGACCATGTGGGCACTCTCGCAGCAGTACGAGGGCCCGGACGGAGCCACCCGTACTCGCAACGGGATCCTGGTCCGGGTCGGCGTCGATGACTACGGACCCGGTCGGATCCGGCCTCATGAGCGAACCCAGCCAGGACCAAAGCAGGACCGGCTGGACCTGACGCGCGCGACCCGTTACAACCTCTCCCCCATTTTCTCTTTGACCACCCGCGATGCCTGGCCGCATGTGGCACCGGCAACCCTGGCCGAACCTTGGGCCGAAGTCACAGACGAAGAAGGCACCGTTCACCGGATATGGCCGATTGATGACCCTGCGATCCACGAGGCGGTGCGCGAGGAGTTGCGTGAAGCCGAGCTGCTGATCGCCGATGGCCACCATCGCTACGAGACGGCCCGCGCCTACCGCGACGAAGTGCCGGGAGCTGGCCCGCAGAACTACACACTGATGGCTCTTACCGGACTCTCAGACCCGGGGCTGACCGTCTTTCCTACCCACCGCCTGCTCTCGGGGCTGGCTGGGGATGCGGACCTCCGTGACCACCTCGAGCGTGGCATCAACGAAACCTTTGAAGTTGAAGAGACTGACCTCGACGGACTCGACCCGGAAGGGCGCGAAGGGATCGGCTGCTTCGGCTATGTCGACGGCACCACCGGCCGGCACTTCAAGCTCACTCTCCGGGATCCGGGCGGGCTGGATCAGCTGATGGAGGGCCGCTCCGAGGCCTACCGGGAACTCGATGCGGCAATCCTCGAGAAGGTTATTTTTCAGGAGGTTCTGGGAATGAGTGAGGCAGACGTTGAAGCCAAGCGTGGTCTCGGATACTCGAAGAGCATCCGGTCCTCGCTGGAGATGCTGGCCGGAGGCGAATATCAGGCAGCCTTCATCCTTCGGGCCACGCCGATCGAGCAGGTACGCGAAGTAGCAGCGGCAGGTGAGACGATGCCCCCCAAATCAACCTACTTCTTCCCCAAGCTACTTTCGGGAATGGTCTTCAACCCACTCAGTTAGGAGAACCTTGCTCAAGATCTACACAAAGAAAGGCGACGACGGTACGACCGGCCTCTGGTACGGGGGAAGGGTCGAGAAGTCTGGCCTTAGGACCGACGCCTACGGCACCCTCGACGAAGCCACATCAGCCCTCGGCATCGCCCGGGCTGCCTGCGGTGCTGATCAGGCTGAACTCGCGGCCGACATCCTCGCCCTCCAGAACGAACTTTTTGTGGCAGGTGCCGAGCTCGCCACCGCCCCGGAGGCGGCCGAACGCCTTGAGGACGGGGTCAGCCGGATCACCGCCGAGATGACCGATGCCCTCGACGGGGAAATCGACAAGTACATGTCACAAGTGGATCTGCCGCCGAAATTCGTCATCCCTGGAGGCACGGAACTGTCAGCGCAACTCGACCTCGCCCGTACCATCGTTCGACGGGCCGAGCGCGCAGTGGTCCGGATCAGTCTGGCCGGCGAACTGGCTTCCAACGAAATCCTGCGCTTCCTCAATCGGGCCTCGGACCTCTGCTTCGCGATGGCCAGATATGCCGATAACGAAGAGCCGCAGCTGTTCGAAGGAAGGCGCAAGTCCTGAGTAAGACAGCAACCATCACCACCGGACCCGAACTCCCGTCCAGGGTGGAGCTGAACACGGGCATGACTCTGGTTTTCGACCAGGATTACGACGGTCGCGAGACCGACCTCGAGGGTCCAAGCTCGACCGAAGGAGTGAGCGCAGCCCTCGCATCCTGCACCGCTGTAACCCTGAACATCTATGCGTCGCGAAAAGGCTGGGATCTCACCGGTCTGGAAGTCACGGTTGAGACAGCCTACGAAGGCCCTAACCCGTCCCTGTTCAAGGTCAGGGTCAGCTACCCCGAGCAGCTCGCGGAGAATCAAATCGAACGCCTGGCTCGGATTGCGGCCCGGTGTCCGGTTCACCGACTGATCGCTGAAGCGACTCCGATTGAAGTCCTGACCGCGTGAATCTCGGACTTGAGAACCGGGTCTGCGCCGTGACCGGGGCCAGCAGCGGGATCGGTTTCGAAGTTTCGCGACAGCTCTGCGCCGAGGGCGCGAAAGTCTTGATGATTTCGCGCAACCCGGAGCAGCTGGCTGCGATGTCGGAAGTCGTCAGGGCCGAAGGAGGCACAGCCGGGGTGGTGGTAATGGACATCACCGAGAATCACTCGGGCGAGCACATAGTGGCAGCAGCCCGACAGGAGTTTGGCGGACTCGACGTCCTCGTCAACAACGCCGGATTCGCCCGCCGGCAGGATCTGGCAGACACTCCGGAGCAGGATTTCCGCGATCAGCTTGAGCTCAGCGTCATGGCTCCGCTGAACCTGATTCGGGCAGCCCTTCCGGGAATGCTTGAACAGGGATGGGGAAGGGTCGTCAACGTTTCCTCAAGCGCCGGCAAGAGGCCGTCCGAGATGATGCCCGACTACTCGGTGGGCAAAGCGGCGATGCTTTCTCTCTCCCGCCTCTTTGCCGAGCGCTACGCAGCTCAGGGAGTTCTGGTCAACGCTGTCTGTCCCGGGCCCACCGGCTCGGAACTCTGGATGGAGCCGGGCGGGCTGCTTGATCAGGCGCGTCATGCCGCTGGTGGAGACAGTCGCGAGGAAGCCCGTGCGAGAGTTGGCTCGAAGCGGCCGATCGGACGCATGGCTACGCCGGAGGAAATCGCCTCGGTAATCACTTTCCTGTGCTCCGACCGCGCATCCTTTGTCTCGGGCTCCGCCTGGGGGGTCGATGGTGGGACCGTCCCCGTGATCATCTGAGCTTCGCCTCGAATCGTCCCTTTCAGGACAGCCTGTAACGGGCGGCACGGGGCGTGCGGCATGATTCGTGTCGTGAACTACGGCGATCTCGAACTCTCGGATCTGCTCCTGACGCATCAGGAGGCAACCGACCTGAAGGCTCACGGAAACCGCGAAGCCGCCGTCCTGCTGCCGATTACTGACTGGTCGCACAAACCCAGGCTGGTCTTCACCGAACGCCGGGCTGATCTCAACAAGCACGCCGGGGAGATCTCCTTCCCGGGCGGCATGAGTGAATCCGACGACAGAGACCTCGCAGCGACCGCCCTCCGCGAGTCCCATGAAGAGGTCAACCTCCACCCGGAACGGGTCGAGATAGTAGGCGCCCTGGCACCAGTGGGAACCTTCGTCACCTCGTACCGAATCCAGCCTTTCGTCGGAATCGTCACGGGAGACGAACCACTGATCGCCAACCCTCAGGAGGTCGCATCGATTCTCCACTACGGGATCGATGAGCTGGTTGACTCCTACGCGATGCGGAGGCTGGTCCGGCGGGGAGTCCCGATCCGTACCCCCACCTTCAATATGGGTCGTCACACGATCTGGGGTGCCACGGCGCGGATCCTGTCGGACTTTTTGATCCGAATCCGCGCTTTCAGCTGACCCGGCTCGGCAATCTTCTGCCGGATTCGCCCCTAAGCTTGTCTGATGGCTGATCCACAGCTGCTGACGAGCATCGACGGAGTGATCACCCCCTCGACCGAGGCCGTGTTGCCCCTGCCTGATGACGGACTCTTCCGCGGCGACGGCGTCTTTGAGGTGCTGCGCAGTTACGAGGGTCATGTCTTCGCACTCAGCGAGCATCTCGATCGTATGGAGGCGTCAGCGGCGGTGCTGGATCTCCAGATCGAGCGGGAACAAGTAGAGGCCGACGCCGCAGCCCTCATCGCCCAACCCGCCGCAGGTGAAGCCCCCGGAGGGGACCAGGATCATGGGAGCCGGATGGTCGGGCCAGACTGCCTCCTCAGGATTATCGTCACCAGAGCAGGCAGGCGGGTGCTCACACTCGAACCCCTCCCGGTCTACCCGCTTTCGGTTTCGCTCGCGACCGTTTCCTACTCGCCAAGCGTGATCCTCAACGGAGTCAAGTCACTTTCATATGCGGCGAACATGCAGGCAACCCGGATCGCCAAAGAGTCGGGGGCCGACGAAGCCCTCCTGATCACGCCCGAAGACGTTGTGCTGGAGCCTCCCACCTCAACGCTGTTCTGGGTCTCACCCGACGGTCCCCTGCGTACCACCGACACCAGGGCCGGCGTGCTCGATTCGATCACCAGGCGCAAGGTCATCGAGCGATGCGAGGTCGAGACAGGTCACTTCGGGATCGAAGATGTCATGGCATCGAGCGAGGTCTTCCTGGCTTCGACCACGCGTGAGATACAGCCTGTCCACGCAATCGACGGCCAGCCGATCCCCACTGTTCCCGCCCCCCGGACCAACGAAGCCGGCACGGCCTTTGCGGAGGCGGTTGCTGAAGAGTGTGGAGCCGGCTAGCCCCCGTCGGCGGTCAGTCGCTACTCAGAACTCGGTGTCACGCAGGTACCACTCAGCGTCCAACGCACCCTGGCAACCCGAACCTGATGCCGTGATCGCCTGACGATAGGTGTGATCAACCAGATCCCCTGCGGCGAAGACTCCCTTGAGGTTGGTCCTGGTTGACTCTGCTTCGGTGACGACGTAGCCCTCGTCATCCGTGCTGACCTGGCCGGCCACCACTTCCGACCTCGGGATGTGACCGATCGCAACGAACGCACCGCCTACAGCGACCTCGCTTGCTTCGCCCGTATCCGAGTTGCGAAGCCTGACCGAAGCCAGTGAGCCATCCTCGCCGGCGATGAACTCCTCGGGCGCGAAAGGGGTCATCAGATTGATGTTGGGTGTTGCCTTGGCACGGTCCTGCATGATCGCCGAGGCCCGGAACTCATTGCGACGGTGGACCAGGTCCAGTTCGGTAGAAAATTTCGACACGAAAATGGCATCTTCCATGGCAGAGTCGCCGCCACCGATGACCATCGTCTTTTTGCCCTTGAAGAACGCCCCGTCGCAGACGCCGCAAGTCGAGACGCCACGGCCCATCAGTTCCATCTCGCCCGGAATGCCGAGCCGTCGCGGCTCCGCACCCATGGACAGGATCACCGACCTGGCGAGGTACTCCTCATCGCCGAGGTAGGCCTTCTGAATACCGCCGTCTCCGAGTTCAACCCGGTCAATGTCGTCACTTACGAAGCGGGTCCCGAAGCGCTCCGCCTGCTCGCGGAAGCGGGTCATCATCTCCGGACCCATGATGCCCTCTGGAAAGCCGGGGTAGTTTTCAACGTCGGTCGTGTTCTGAAGCTGCCCGCCCCACTGGAAGCCTTCGAAGACGAGAGGGTTCAGTTCGGCACGGCTGGCATAAAGGGCAGCGGTGTAACCGGCGGGGCCCCCACCGATGATGATCATGTTCTCAACTTCGCTGCCGCTCATATTGTTCTTTCCTTGCTTTCTCCGCTACCGGATGTGTCTTCCTGAAGTTCCATTACTTTACTTTATGAAGTCTAACTTCCCGGCCACCCAGGACGCCCTGACGGGTTGAAGCCTCACGCCTTGTGTCTGCTCAGGGATCTCTGCGGTGGGCGGTCAATTGGAAGTCCCTCGGTCTTCCAGCGCTTTACCGTCCCGCGTAGCTGGAAGAAGGCGACTACTCCCGGTGGGATCGGCAGCCAGAAGGCAACAAGACGGTAGATCAGGATCGCGGCAAACACCTCTGCGTCCGGAAAACCGAAAAGTACGAAGGTCCCGATCATGCCCGCGTCCACGGCTCCTACTCCGGCCGGCACGAAGGGGATCAGGTTCGCAGCCATGCCGATGAAGAACCCCATCACCACGACCCCGAATGGCACCGCTATCCCGAGTGCTTTGAATGACGCCCAGAGGATCCCGATATTGGCGGCCCAGAAGCCAACCGCACCCAGAACTGCCAGTCCTGCCCGGGTTGGATGTGCGAGCAGTTTCAAGGCCACCCTCACTCCTTCGGCAACGGTGGCCGGCACCTTCGCAAGCCGCGCCAGGTACTTTGCCGAGGGGCGACGGTCCGAATACGCCTGGATCCGTCGTTCGATATCGGCTGGCACCAGGGCGACCGCCAGGCCGACGACCATCACGATTCCAGCGATCGCCGCGGGAACTATGGTCAGCGATACGACTGTACTGCCGCTGAGGACCCCGGTTCTCAGAAGGACTCCGAAAACGACGATCGCCAGTGGATAGAAGAGGTAATGAAGCACGATGAAGGCGACCATGCGGGTTCCGACATCGCGCCTCTCCATCCCTCCCTGACGCAAGGCCCAGTAGGTCAGAACCACTCCGCCTGCACCACCGGCTGAGAAGAGCAGCGTCGCAGCGAAGCCCGCCATATTGATCTCGTAGGCCTCACGCCAGGTGATCGGAAAGACATCCCCTCCCACAACCGCTCGAAAAAGGGCGATGTAGGTGATGAAGGAAGCGATGCCGAACCCGATGGCGACAGCCACCCAGATCGGAGTTGCCTCTCCGAGGGTCCCGGCCGCGTCTCCGACTCCCACCAGTTTCGGTATGAAGAAGTAGATGCCGACGATCAGGACGGTTATGAGCAGCAGTGTCTGGACCGCGCCCCGGACCGTAAAGGTCGGAAGGCCATCGTCGACCTCGACCGCAGGCTGACCAGCCTCTGCTTCCTCCACAGTCAAATGATCAGGTTGCGGCACAGAGACCACCTCACGAAGTCGCGATCGCTTCAAACCGCTGCAGGCTTGAGTTGATCTGACCGACGATCGGGCGGGCGAGGGGCTCTCCCTTGCGGACCAGCAGGACGACGGCAGCGCCGGCCAGAAGGTCCGTCACGTAATGCTCGCCCAGATAGACAAGCGAGAAACCGAGCGCCCCGGCATAGAGCCAGCCCAGCGCGCCCTGAATCCGGCCACCGTTGTCGCTGAGAAGAATCGCAGCCATCAGGGCTGTGGCGAAATGGAGTGAGGGCATGGCAGCCCAGGGATTGCTCCCAAGGGTGCCGAATATCCGCGTCCATGCCGGACCCCAGGTCCGCTCGCCGAACTGAACCATCACCCGATCGATCTGTTCGTCACCCGTATGTCCGTTTTCGGCGGCCCACCACGGTGGGGCTGTTGGCACCACGAAATAGAAGAGACATCCGATATCGAAGACAGCAGCCATCTGCCTTGCCGAGTGCGGGAAGGCTTCGCTCCGACGAAGCAGTATCCAAAGCAGCGCCGAGTTTGGCTGCACAAACCAGATCCAGTGGGACCAGGCGGCAAAGGTTGTCAGGAAGTCGCCTCGAAATCCTTTCTGAAGGGAGCGCTGGAGCATGGAACCAGGAAGCCTGCCTCGACCGATCCAGCGATCTGCCTTGATCGGATAGTCGATCCTGAGACGCCGACGCAGGCGCTCAGGATTGTCGTAGGGAAGTTCGTGGGTAACCGCGAAGGCCCACATCTGCGCGCCGAACAGGGCGAGGTCCCGTGCCTTGGTCCTGGGCCAGAGAACCGCGATCGCGGCTGGCGCCGCCACAGTCGAGGCCACCGTCACCGATGTCGGCAGGCGAAGCTGCCGACGCACATGCGGCACGACGACCGCAGCCGCCAGCGCAGCGAACCCGGCGACCCGCAGGGCAGATCGCTTCCGGTCCCGTGCCGCGCTGGAGGGGGTCCGCCATCTCATTGCCGTATGGAGACTAAGCCAACAACGCTGACCGTTGACGATGACCCGGCGTCGCCTGTCCGGCTCATCCGATTAGAATGGCCGAGTTGTGCTGTCCCGTTCCGGAAAAATCCTGCCCCTCGCTTTGACGATCGCCTCAGCAGCGACCGCGATGGCGGCCTTCGCCTCACCGGCTTCGGCCTTTTCGCTGAACCCGGATGCCGCATCGCCGGGCATCGAAAAAATCAACACTTTCCACTGGATCATTTTCGTCGTGACCGTGATCGCGATCGTGATCGTGAACCTCGCAATTCTGCGTGCCGCGAAACCGCGACACCGGCATGTCCAGAGCGAAAGCACCGGCGGCGGACGCCAGATGCGCGTCGGCTTTGGCCTCGGTGTGGTGGCCCTCGCTCTCTTCGTCACGGCAACTGTTTTTTCAAGTCAGGCCCGGGAAGTGCCGGTGGGTAGCAGCGAAGTCGCGGGGCTGAACGCGGATGACCAGCTCGAGATCCGAGTCACCGGACAGCAATGGCTCTGGCGCTACGACTATCCCAACACAGCCTTTTCCTACCATCGACTCGTGGTACCGGTCGATACCACTGTTGCTCTGAATCTGGTCTCGGCTGATGTAATCCACGGCTGGAACGTGCCTGCCCTCACCGGCAAAGCACAGGCTGTGCCGGGCAAAACCAACAGCCTTTACTTCAGGGCCGACCGGGAAGGGGTCTTTACCGGACAGGCCTCCGTCCTTTCCGGACAGGGCTACGACACCATGCAGTCTGAGGTAGCAGTCGTTTCTCTGGCCAAGTACGAAGCCTTCGTGCAACGCCTCAGGGCGGCCATTCAGGAGGCCCAGGACTCTGTGGTCGCCACGCAGCAAAAGGAACTCCGCGAAGCCGCTGAGGAGACGCCCACAGGAGAGGTTGAACCCCAGCCATGAGCAGTTTTCCGACGGTCATGCCACCCACCCGCCCGGAAGTCACCACGGGGGATTCTCCAGACCGCCCTGGCTGGGCGCGGCTCGCGACGAGCCCCGATCACAAGGTCATTTCCCTGATCCTGATCTCGGCTGCTTTCGGCTCGGTCTTTCTGGCTGCCCTGGAACTTCTCCTGGTGCGCCTGCAGCTCGTCGTCCCGGAGAATGTCTTCCTCAGCGCCGTTACCTTCGACCGGCTGCTCTCGGTCTACGGGGCCACCGCAATATTCCTGTTCATCCTGCCGCTCTGCATCGGCTTGCTCTACTACGTGACACCACTGCAGATAGGAAGTCGCGGAACTGCGCTGCCGAGACTGGGGCAGACCGGGCTCTGGCTGTTCATCCTCGGAGGTTTCCTTCTCTACGCCTCCTTCCTCTTCACTCCGCCCGAAGCTGGCATCAACCCCCTCCCCCCGCTTTCGCAGCACATCTTCACACCGAATAACGGGGTCGACGTCTGGATCGCATCGACCAGCCTCGTCACACTCGGCATCCTCCTGCTCGTCATCGACCTGCTTGTGACAGTGAGGAACATGAGGGCCCCCGGCATGGCCTGGCGCAGAGCGCCGATCTTCGTCTGGACCGCCACGATCGTCTGCTGGCAGATCGTGATCATCGCCCCGATTTTTCTCGCCGCACTGACCATGCTGATGGTTGACCGTCAGCTCGACGGCGGTTTCTTCACCGGTGGCGTGGGCGGAGCACCACTGCTCTGGCAGCACCTCAGCTACATCTTCTTCACCGGTGCCTACATGGCCGTGGCGGTGACCATGCTAGGTGCGATTTCCGAGATCGTTCAGACTTTCACCCGCCGCCAGCTGCCCGGCCGGAGAGCGATTATCGGCTCCCTGGCTGCGATCGCGCTAATCGGTACCCTGGCCTGGACCCAGAACATGATGACCGCCCCGATTCCCGGCGGCGTCAAGTACTACGCGATGCTCCTTTCGATCTCCCTGATCGTGCCCTTCGGGCTGATCTTCTACAACCTGATCTCAGCGGTTGCCAGCAGCGACTTCCACATGCGGGCGCCGCTGCGATTCGCCATGGGCGCGCTTTCTCTGGGCTCTGTCGGCCTGGCCGCAGAGGTGAGCCAATCGACTGTCGCGCTCGGCTCCCAGCTCCAGCAGACCTACGATGCCTGGGCTGCGACTCACTTCGCCCTGATCGGCTTCGGACTCTTCGGAGGCTTTGCTGCTGTCTCGTACTGGTACCCGAAGATGACCGGCCGGATGCTTGACGAAGACCGCGCGAGGATCTCCTTCTGGGTGATGTTCGCAGGCACCCTGATCGCTCTGGTGCCGCTGTTTGGTGCCGGGGTGGAGGGTCAGGTCACTGACTCCTTCCGGTTCTTCGCCGATGAAAACGTCAGCCTGTTCAACCTCATCGCGACGTTCGGCACCCTCATCCTGTTTGTCGGCATCGTGCTCGCCGTCGGCAACCTCGTCCGCAGCCACTCTGAAGGCGCCACCTCGACACCCGACCCATGGCGCGGCAGCTCTCTCGAGTGGTTGGCGCTATCGCCACCCGAGCCGCATAACTTTGACGTACTGCCGGATGTGCGAAGCGTTCAGCCGATGCAGGACATCCGCGAGTCCCTCGTTCGGCGCGAAGCCGAGCAAGAGGCTCCGGCTGGCGAACACCAGCCGGTAGCCTGAACGAATGATCGACGGACTCGAAGTGCGCGAAGCGCATGTTCGTTCTGCCGAAAACGTTCAACCGACCCCTCTTCGAGACGTGCTTTCAGTAGCTCGCGACTACATCACCCTCACCAAGCCCCGGATCATCAGCCTGCTGCTGCTGACCACGGTTACGACGATGTTTGTCGCCGATCCGGCAGGGCCGGCCCTCGCGACGATCCTCTGGACCATGCTCGGCGGGTATCTGGCAGCAGGAGGGGCCGGGGCGATCAACCACTTCGTCGACCGCAAGCGCGATGCCCGTATGGCCAGAACCAGTTCTCGGCCTTTGGTCAATGGCCGGATATCCCCGATTCACGGCCTCATCTTCGGGATCGTGCTTGGAGTGGCGGCGTTTATCCAGCTCTGGCTGACCGTCAACTTTCTGGCCGCGGGGCTGGCGATGGTCGGACTTCTCGGTTACGTATTCCTGTACACGCTCTGGCTCAAGCCAATCACGCCGCTGAACATCGTGATCGGCGGCAGCGCGGGGGCAGTGCCGCCGCTGGTCGGGTGGGCAGCGGCAACGGGTAGCCTGACGCCGGAATCGGCGTGGCCGTTTCTGATCATCTTCTTCTGGACGCCACCCCACTTCTGGGCGCTCTCTCTGATGATCAAGGAGGACTACGAGCGAACCGGAGTCCCGATGCTCCCGGTCGTCAAGGGCGACGCAGAAACCCGCCGGCAGATCCTCATCTACACGATCGTAATGTTCCTGTTCACCCTGGGGCCGTTCTTCACTGGACTACTGGGAACGCTCTACCTTGCCTGCGCTCTGGTGCTGGGCGGCATCTTCATCTGGCTATCGCTGGCCCTGTATCGCGATCCCAGCCCGGCGCGCAACCTTCGGACCTATCTCTACTCGCTCGCCTACCTTGCCCTGCTTTTCGTGGCGATGGCTGTCGACGCCGTCGCCTGATAAAACTCCTGCCATGGATCGCAAGAAAACCAAGTCGAACTTCTCCTCGGGCATGCTGATCGGGACTGGCGCGGCCGCTATCTTCGCTTTCACTTTCTTCTTCGCAACGCTCTACCTGGCAGCCTGAAAAAGATGGATACCCGGGAAGAGCCGCCAGCACTGGTCGAACCGACCGAAACCATCCAGCTGCCTGCCCCGTCCTGGGCGCCGGTGCTGCTTGCCTTCGGGATACTTGGCATGGTCGCGGCGACCTTTGCGACCGGCTTCATATTCCCGGTCTGGTCCTACGGGGTCGTCGGGGCAGTTTTTGCCTTCTTTGGTCTCCGCAGCCTGATCAAGAAGGGCCGCCGCTCCTTCTACAGCCTGCCCCGTGAACAAAGTGACGTCCGGGCGGAGCTTCCGATCGAAAGTTTCACCGCACCCGGCCGAGACTGACTGCTCCCGGCAACTGCCTCAGGGTGGTCCGCTTGAAGTCGCTCCATCGGTGGTCCACGCGCGCATGATGTCGCGCATCGAAAGTATGCCGACGAGCTCCCCGTCTTCGTAGATCATGAGATGCCGGATACTCCGGCGCGACATCTCCATGGCTGCCCGTTCCATGCTCCACTCGGGTGAGGCCGTAATGACGCTTTCACTCATGTGATCGCCAACCTTCTCGGAATCCGGGTCCAGGCCTGTACCGAGAGCCTTCAGGATGTCGCGCTCAGTGATGATCCTCAGCACCGGAAACTCGTCATCCTCAACGACCGCAGCGCCCACCCCTTGACCCACCATTCGAGAGGCAGCTTCGCGCAGAGTGTGGCCCGGCCCGACCCTGAGGACGACTTCCGACATTCCTACACTGACTCGCATATTTCGCCTCTCACTACGCTTGTGACTTTAGTTGCCAGCGTAACCGATCAGCTGCCACCGTGTCAGGGACCGCGATCTATAGAATGAGATCAGAAAGCTTCCGAACCGATGACCCGCCTTCGCCCCACCTCAAAATCCCTCGTATTACTCGTTTCCTTCGGTATTCTCACCGGCCTCGTCGCAGGCTGTGGAGCTGAAACGTCTGCACCGATCTCAGGCGGCTTCCAGGATCGAGGCAGGCAGCTGTTCAATGCCAAGTGCGGAACCTGCCATGTCATGGCTCAGGCGGCCAGCCAGGGAATTCAGGGGCCCAACCTCGACACCGCCTTCGCCGCAGCGCGCGCTGCCGGCTTGACAGAAGACACTGTCAAGGGAGTCGTCGAGTACCAGATCAAGCACCCTCGTCCCTCCCTTGATGGCTACCCGGGTGTTAGCATGCCGGCCGACATCGTCACTGGAAACGACCTTCAGGATGTCGCCAGGTATGTCGCCCGCTACGCCGGCGTACCCGGTGCCGGACCACCGGTGGCACCAGGCGAAGGTCCGGGGGCACAGGTCTACGCAAACCAGGGCTGCGGTAGCTGTCACATACTCGCCGCGGCGGAATCAGCCGGTGTCCTCGGTCCGAATCTCAACAAGGTGATTCCGGGAATGACACGGGCAATGATCGAACAGGCAATCGTGGAACCCGACGCCAGCAAATCCCCCGGATATGAAAACGCCGTTATGCCCAACCGCTGGTCAAACCTGCCTTCTCAGGAACTCGAGCAGCTGATCGATTTCCTTCTCGCTTCGACCAGTGGCGGAAAAAACGGCGGCTGACCCTGCCAGGGCGCGCGCCTCGAAGCGCCCGACATCGTCGCCGAAGCACAGGTAATCCGGCTTGCTGAAGCGCATCGAGATATCGCCGGAGCGCTACGCGCAGGTCACCCTCATCGCACTTGTTGCGCTAGTACTGATCGTCTTCACCGGTTCTGCCGTTCGGCTTACCGCATCTGGCCTTGGCTGCCCGGACTGGCCGAAGTGCTACGGCGGTTATGTAGCGCCCGCCCAGATCAACGCCTGGATCGAATACGGAAATCGGCTTCTGACCGGTCTCGTCGGGCTTGCAGTAATCGCCGCCTCACTGCTCGCGTTCTTCCGCAGGCCCTATCGCTGGCACCTTGCCCTCTTCGGTGCGCTGCTCCCACTGGGAGTAATCGGCCAGGCCATTCTCGGTGCGTTTGTGGTCGAGTACCATCTGCCGCCGGAACTGGTGATCGGTCACTTCCTGCTTTCGATGGTGCTCCTTGATGCTGCGTTTGCGCTTTTCTGGTGTTCGCGCTACGAACCGGGAGAGCGCGCCTTCTCGGGCGACTTCTTTGGGGTCTGGGCTGTCCGGGCCCTGATCCCGCTTGGTCAGATGACCGTACTGCTGGGGACCATAACCACGGCCTCCGGCCCACATCCAGGCGACCATGACAAGGAACTCGTCCATCGCTTCAACTTCAGAGGTGAAGAGACGCTCGAATGGATAGCCCAACGTCATGCTGCCATGGCCGTGCTCTTTGCCGTGGCAGTTCTGGTTGTGATCCTGATACTGATGCGCAAGGGCGGTGACCGCCGGGCCCTCCTCCCCCTGGGCGCAACCCTTGGCCTCATCCTCTTCCAGATCACTCTGGGAATCACTCAGTGGCTCCTCGAACTGCCGGCTGTGCTGGTCTGGTTCCATGTGGTCACTGCGACTCTGATCTGGCTCGCAGTGCTCTGGTCGGTTGCGACAGCCGGGCAACTCAAGGGCCGGGATGTAACCAGATCTGCGGCAGAGGCAAAGCAGAGCAGCTAGCCTCAGGCCGGCGACGTCGGCCTGATGGATCGGCGAGCCAGAAAGATGCTGGCCCTCGAGACGGAGCCTTTTGCCTTCTCAGCTATCCGGCAGCGTGCCAGGCTCGACTTCAGATGGCTCCTCCTGAGCCTGGCCTGAAGAATCCAGCGAAGTCGGGGACTCATCTGATCGCTCATCCTGTCCGTCCCCGGCCGAACCGACTGGATCTTCGTCTCCATCGGGTGACCCGAGCATATGTGCCATGCCCTTGACGATAAAGACAGCAACCATCGCTAAAAGGATGAAGCCGAGCAGCGCCGCCGCAACTGAAGACATGAGCAAGGCCACAAGGATCACCAGTACCGCACCGCTGATGAAAGCGATCAGCCATCGAAACGCGGCACCCTCCGACTTGAGGGGATTACCCAAAGTTCAGCCGATCAAATGATGTAGATCGTGACGAACACGACGATCCACATAATGTCGACGAAGTGCCAGTAAATCCCCGGGACTTCGACACCCAGGTGATTTTTTTGCTCAGGCCCGAAGTGGCCTCGCCAGGCACGGATATTGGCGAAGGTGAGAAGGAGCAGGCCGATGAACACATGAGCGCCGTGAAGACCAGTGAGGCTGAAGAAAATCGTGCCAAAGGCCCCGTCACGAGGGGTGAAGCCGATGTGGACGTATTCGTTGATCTGGATGAAGAGGAAGGCAGCTCCCAGCAGCCAGGTCAGACCGAGGCCCAGCTTGAGGCCGCGGTGGTTGTTGTGCTTGATCGCCTCGAGGGCGTAATGAATGGTGAAGCTTGATGAAACCAGAACAACCGTGTTGATTCCGGCGATCAGAACCGGGAGTTCAATTCCCGTCGGCGGCCAGGTGTTGGGTGAAACCACAACCCGGAGAAAGAAGTAGGCGGCGAAGAAGGCCGCGAAAAGCATGATCTCCGAGAGGATGAACAGAAGGATCCCAAGAACCGTCTGGTCAATCCGCGCGCTGCGATGAAACTCTGGGGGGCCGTGATGTTCAGCGGCGGCTCCGTGGCCGACTGCGATGCTTGCGCTTTCCATTTTCCCTAAACCTCGCTGGCTTCCGCGTTGGAGTGTTCGACTTCCAGACTGTCATTATTGACTGTCGCACCCTCGGCGACCGCTGAAGCGACAGCATTCGGGCTGGCTCCAGACTCGTGGTGGGCGACCGGCTTGTCAGTTATCTCGCGAACTTTGCCGACGAGGTCATCAGCCAGCCACCGCGACTGCTCGCCGGGCAGAGTTGAGATCAGGATGTCGTCCACCTGATAGTGCGCAATCGCATTCCTGACGGAAGAGAACGGATCCGGACTCATTGGCTGACCGGTCGCATCGATGTCTGCCCGGTAGAGCCGCGCCATGAGGCTGGCGAGGTTGCGGGTGAGCGAACCGGACGAGATTCCTTCGGTTTCGGGCGCAATGATCGTAAAACGGTGGGGCCTTTCAGCAGCGCTCTCAATCAGGCGCCTTCCCAGTTCGGGGTCGGCGAGTGTCTGATTGGCCACCACGAGGGTGTGGGTCAGATCCTGCCTGATCGAGTCCTCTTCAATCCGGACCGGGATGTGCGTGATCTTGGTTTCCGGCTCGAACTCATGCCGTGCCCACTCAACCAGATCCTTCCGGGTGAATCCGAAACGGGTGTCGTAAAGGCAGGACATCAGGACTTCACTCGGCCGGTGACTACGAACTGCGTCACCGAGAGCCAGATCGGAATCAGGGTCCATGACTTCCCCGACCGCGTTGACTCCGAACTCCTCAAGCACTCCCAGCGTCACTTCGACTCTGCTTTTTGCTGCCGCACGAGCCTCCTTGGGCAAAATCAGCTGACCCGCAACAGGCTGGTTTTGAGGGGCAACCACGACAACATACGAAGCGTCTTCGGCCCTCTCCAGCGTCGCGGCGAGCAGCTTGCGACCGCCAGCGACCTCGTTGAGGAAGATCAGCAGCGGCTTCAAGCCGGCTCAGCTACCCTCGAGGGCTTCGGGGCTGGCAGCTCGGGTTCGTCTTCTCCACCCATGATTACGTGGCGCGCACCCGGGGTACCGTACTCATACGGACCACCGACAACCCTGGGGATTTCGTCGAAATTGAATATCGGTGGCGGCGAGCTGACCTGCCACTCGATGGAGTTGGCCCTCCAGGGGTTGTCGCCAGCCTTCGGACCGAATCGCCAGCTTACGATCATGTTGTAGATGAACACTAGCTGGACGAACCCGAGGATGAAGGCAAAGACGCTGATCATAAGGTTCCAGTCCCCGTAGATGTTGGCGTAGTCGGCAACCCGGCGCGGCATGCCGTCCAAGCCGATCCAGTGCTGCGGGATGAAGGTTCCCCAGGTACCCACCATCGTGCCCCAGAAGTGGACGCGCCCCAGTTTTTCGTCGTACATGCGACCGGTCATCTTCGGGAACCAGTGGTAGATGCCGGCGAAGATCGTGAATACCGACCCCCCGAAAAGCACAAAGTGGATGTGCGCGACGATGAAGTAGGTGTCGGAGACATGGATGTCAATTGGCACCATGCCCAGCATCACGCCACTGATCCCGCCCACCGTGAAGGTCACAATAAATCCGAGCGAGAAAAGCATCGCGGTCGAATAGGTATTGATCTTGCCGTAGAAAAGAGTTCCCAGCCAGGAGAAAACCTTGATTCCGGTGGGCACCGCTATCAGCAGGGTCGTGATCATGATCGGAACCCGAAGCCAGTCAAACATGCCGGCTACGAACATATGGTGGGCCCAGACCGAGTAGCTTAGAACCACGATCCCGATAAGGGCGAGGGCCATAAGCCGGTATCCAAACACCGGTTTCCTGGAGTGTGTGGAGATGATCTCCGACACGATTCCAAAGCCAGGCAAGATCATGATGTAGACGGCTGGATGCGAGTAAAACCAGAAAATGTGCTGGTAAGAGAGGACGTCACCTCCCTCCAGAAACTGGAAGAAGTTCATTCCGAGTACGCGGTCAAACAGAACCATGAACTGGGCTCCGGCCACGAACGGGGTGGCTCCGACGACCAGCAGCGAGGTGGCGAGGTTGGCCCAGACCAGAAGCGGCATCCGCCACAGATTCATTCCGGGTGCACGCATGGTGATGATCGTGACCAGGAAGTTGAGTGCGGTTGCAATAGACGAGGCTCCGGCGAACTGGACCCCGATATTGAAGAAGGATTGCCCCAGGGGAGCTCCAGTTGAAAGCGGTGCGTAGCCCGTCCAGCCTGCGTCGAATGCGCCTCCGGGAGCCAGGAAGCTGCTGAGAAAGATGACTCCGGCAATCGGAAGCATCCAGAAACTGAGGGCGTTCAGGCGTGGGAACGCCATGTCGGGAGCGCCGATCATCAGCGGCAGCACATAGTTGGCTATGCCGGCGAACATCGGAATGATGAACAGGAAGATCATCACCACAGCGTGAGTTGAGAAGAGGCCGTTGTAAACGTTCGGATCCACGACTTGGGTGCCGGGCTGGGCCAGCTCGGCCCGGATAAGCAGCGCGAGAACACCGCCGATCAGGAAGAACCCCATGGTCGTGACGATGTACTGAATCCCGATTACTTTGTGGTCGGTATTGAACTTGAAGTAATCCTGCCAGCGAGTCGCGCCGTGACCGGAGTGGTCGTCAGGAACGGTCGGCTTCCCTGCCGCCCAGCGGAACCAGTAGTCAAAAGCGCCAAAGCCAAAAAGGAAGCCAAAAGGAGTTGTGATCAGCGGAACTACGACATGCGGGTATCCGGTCTGTTCGGTCTGGAAGACGTCAAGTCCTGAGATCGCCCGCAGGACCACAACGAGACCAAATCCGAACGCGGCACCGAGCAGCGCGCCAAGCGCGCCCCGATACCAGCCTGGTTGTCTTAGTGCCGCTGCCATCTAACTGACCTCCATCATGACTGATCCACGTTGTCAGCCGACGTTTCGTCGACGCCGCTGCCGTCGATTCCCCGTTCGGCTTCCTGAATCTGTCGCTGGATTTCAAGGGCCTGATCAGCGGTGAGCAGAAGTGTTTCCGGAACCTCGGATTCGAGTCCTGCGACCCAACTCTCAAACTGTTTTTGGGTCTGAACAACGACCAGCGCTCGCATCGTCGAGTGGCCAGCGCCACACAACTCAGTGCAGATCAGCTGGTAGGTGCCGACCTTGTCCGGCGTGATCAGTGCATCGGTCGTTATCCCGGGAACGTTGTCCTGCTTGATACGCCACTCGGGCACCCAGAAGGAATGGATCACATCCTGGGCATTCAGTTTGAACTCGATCTGCCGATTGACTGGCACATGCAGCACACCTTCAGACCACTTGTTGCCGTTCTCCGGATAGCCAAAGGTCCAGGCGAACTGCTGGGAGTAAACATTGACCGCCAGCGAGTTGGGATCCTTCTTCTCAATCTCGTTGAGGACCACCCAGCTGTATCCGGCGGCGAAAAGGACAATGATCGTCGGAATCAGAGTCCAGATGATTTCAAGCTTGGTGTTTCCGTGGATCGGCAGACCGTCGCTCTCGTCGCCAGGCTTCACCCTGAACTTGACCAGCGCGTAGCCAAGCGCAACGCAGACGATGGCGAAAACGAAGGAGGAGAGGATGATCATCACATCCATCAGCGTGTCGATTGGTCCGGCAGCCGTTGAGGCAGCGTCACCCATCCAGTCGTACTGCATCATCAGGATGGAGACGATGGTTCCGACGGCAAATGAGGCGAGGGCGAGCTTCAAGTAGGGCAGGCGTTCCATAATTCCCTATGAATTCTAATGGAGCGGACGACGGAGGAACTTTGATCCCGAGCTCACGGTTTGCGAACCGGCTTTATCTGGCTCTGGGAAGCGGCAATTACGTCGTTAGCGACACCGGTCCAGCTCCAATGCCGATCCGCTGACTCGGCTATTTTTTGCCCAATCCCCACTCGTTCAGCAGCCGCGAGACCGAGCCATCGGTTGACTTTTGAGCCCAGGTCACCGACTGCCTCCGGGCCCAGGCGAAAGGAGATCAGATCGGATACTGAGGGAACTTCCTCTGCCAGAACTGCCGTCACTTCCGCCAGCCCGGAGTGTTCGGCACAGACCGGCAGAATCCCCGACGCAGCCCCTTCGGCAGCGACCATGCCGAAGGCCTCGGGAAATGTGCTCGGAACGACCATCACATCGCAGGCTGGCAGAACGCGCGCAACCTCCTCATGTTCCAGGCGCCCCGAAAATGAGACTGAGCCAGCTGCTTCCCGAGCGGCTTCCGCATATCCAGGCCCTGGCTGCGCGAGAAAATCGGCAAGATAATTCAGTCTGGAAGCCTCTCCGCCTTCGAGTTCCCGGCCGGCTTCAGCGATATATCGAGCCGAATCAAGATCTCCTTCGCCGAGCGCCGTGACCAGGGCTCTCAGGCCGGACTCGTAAGCACCGAACCCGACCAGCAGCAGCTTCGCGCCGGGGTTGGTGCGGTGGATCAGCGGCCAGGCCGCTACCAACAGATCAACACCCTTGGAGACGATCAGCTTGCCTACAAAGATCACTCGGGGACCAGTGGCACCTGCAGTGTGCTCCAGGGCCTGAACGGCTTCCTCTTCGCTCCGTCCGAAGCTTGAAGACGGAGGGCCGAGGCGGATCGTGTCCGCCAGTTCCGTGATGCGACCCCGGGCTTCGCGGGCGGGCAGCGGACTGAACTCGACCGTGTCAACCCCGGGTGGGCCGAGGCCCGTTTTGCCTTCAAGCTGAAGACCCGGGACTGCCTCCCAGAGACTCGCCGCCGTGTGCCAGGAACCGACCAGGATTGACGTCGCGGGGCCCAGACCCTCTTCGGCGTAAGGCAGGAAGCGGGGGTTCGGTTTGACGGTGTACTCCAGATCCGAGCCGTGGTGCTTGACGACATACGGTCGCACTCCCGCTCGAGCCAGTACCACCGGAGCCATCAGCAGGTGGTTGGCAAGGGCGGCGTCGCTCCCACCGATCAGTGCCTCAACCTCTCGCACAGCAGCAACATTGATCGAGATATAGCTCTCGACCTCCTGGTCGCTCAGGCGGGGATAAGCGCGCGCCTCAAAGCCTTCGTAAGGATCCTCCACAAAGACCGGCAGCACCCTGCCGATCGGTGGCCGATACACGGTGACCGATCCTGCGGCGGCGGTATCCCGGAGCCTGCGAACTTCGAGTCTGCCGGCCTCCCCACCCGTGCCGTCGTCCCAAAGTCCGATCGAATCCACCCACGGAAGCCCCTCGGCCTCAAGGTCCTGACAGAAAAGGTGAACTTCATGCCCCATGCCGGCAAGGGCCCGGGCAAGATTGTTGTTGTAGATGTTGCTGCCAGTGCCGCGAAGCAGATAGCCGTGAAAGATAAGGATCTTCATTTCGGGTTATTCTCCCCTCAATGAGTTCCGAAAGCAGTCCCGAAAGCAGTCAGCAGGTATTCCGCCTCCGGGCTGCCGCCTCCGGGCGCGAGTCGATTACGCCCGTGACCGAAGGGGTGATCTACCGGGATGCAGAGACCGGAGAGGAGCTCGAACCGGTGGCCCAGGTGCTGCCGCTTGCCCCTTCGTCTTCACACCTGCCCCGAACTCCGGAAAACCTGCGGGTTTGCCGCCGATGCAGCCAGTTCACGGCGAGAGACCTCGCCAAGTGCGAGTTTTGCGGACTTCCCGCCTGACCCCTACTTCCTGAAATGAAGCGGCCCGGCGGGACCCGGGAGTCAGTTCTTGCCGATTATGGTGGCCGTGTAGAGCAGGACGTTGCTGCCGTAATAGCATCCGTATGCTCGATCGGAGTCCACCCTTTGCTGGGGTGAGGTCTTCTCCAGCGCTTCGTTCGGCTGACCGTTCTCAAGAATGCCGAGCTTGCACTTACCTGCTGCCCGACTGCCGCGCCAGGTGTATTCCTTCTCTGCCGCCGCGCAAGCCTCGGGATCCTGAACCCCGCTGATCGGGTTGAAGCTGCAGGAGCGCGGCTTCCAGACCGCGGGTGCCCAGGTCGGGATCGTCAGAGCGACGACCTGGTTCTTGACGACGTTCATGGGCTTTTCGAGTGCGAAGTGAACGGTCCGGCCGAAGTAGGGATTCAGGATCTCTACCGGACTCTGCCTGACCATTTTGAACTTGGCTGGCCCGGGCTTTCCTGGCTGCAGCTCGCGCAGAACGGCAACTCTGGCCGAAGCAGGAGGACCGAAAAGGTCATTGAAAAACGGGAACTGAGCGGGTTGGTCTATGCCGTTGCTTCGGATCACTCGCCGGGTGGGACGGCTGAGCGAAATCGACCAGGAGACGACCCGACCTGACCACGGAACAACAAATCCGCGCTTGCGGGCCGATCCCTTTCGAAAGACCTGGTAGCCGGTGACCCTGCCTTCGACGACGCAGTCGCGAGAAAAGTCGGTGCCACAGTTGGGCTGGAGTCGCTCGGTGGACTGGCCGAGCACAATGCGCTTGACCGGCGCAGCATCAGCGCCCGGGGATGCAGCCAGATAGGCGCAAAGCAGCACGAATGTCAGCAGGAGAGGCAAAAAAGCCAGCCTTGCTACTGCTGAAGAAAGTGAGGAGTTTGTTAGCGAGAGGTTAGGCATCACTTCAGACAACACGGCCCTTGGCCGTTGGTTGCGCCCCGGGAAGCTATTTGTATCGGTAGGTGATCCGGCCGCGGGTCAGGTCGTAGGGCGAAAGTTCGATCTTGACCCGGTCTCCGGGCAGAATGCGGATGTAGTGCCGCCGCATCTTCCCGGAAATGTGTCCGAGAACCTCGTGGTCGTTGTCCAGCTTTACCCGGAACATCGTATTCGGGAGGGCTTCGGTGATTTCACCCTCCATCTCGATCTTTTCTTCTTTGCCCATTCGACGAATGAGCGTACTACTCATGCGGAGTCGAGGAGGCGACGCGCAAAATCCACAGCTTCGCTTGCAGAACCGACCTCGCCGCAGAAAACCGCCCGGTCCAGCTCGTCGATGATCCGGCCGAGTTCGGGGCCGGGTTCAATGCCGATCCGGTCGGCGAGTTCGTTGCCGGGCAGGAACTGTTCGGGCGGCCCGGATCGTTGCCATGCGAGGGCATCGCCAACCATTTCCCTGGCCAGTTCAAGGTGTCCGGCGACCATCTCCTGACCAGCGATCGAACCAGTACCGCGAGCGGCAAGACGGTCGGCAACCGTAAGAAGAGTGACGTCCACAGAGTAGGGCTCAGTCCGCTTCAGGTAGTCGAAGACCTGCCCTCGCGAGAGTGGTCTGTCCGGGACCATGAAGCCGAGAATGAGGTGGTTGCGAGTCAGGTCGGCGACATAGGTTGCCAACCGCCTGCTTGAGCGCAAACGGGAGAACACCGCGAGCACGCTTCCGGCACCCTCCCGGTCGTGACCACGGAAGCTGATGAAACCATCGGACTCCTTGCGGGTGGTCGGCTTGGCGCAGTCGTGGAAGAGTGCAGCCAGCCGCAGGCCAGTCGAACGGCTCACACCATCAGCCAAGGGTTCGTCGAGAAGGGCCGCCACATCGCTCGCATTCCCGCCGACGAAGCGGTCAAGCTCCGATTCGATTCTCAGCACACCCTCGAGGACCTCGACCGTGTGACCGTAGACATCCAGATGGTGGTTCGGCCCCTGGACCACCCCCCGCATCTCTCCGACCTCAGGCAGAAGGGTGTCGAGCAATCCAAGACCTTCCATGGCCGCCAGGCCGCCTACCGGGTCCCTCGATGCCATCAACAGACACAACTCGCTCAGGGTGCGCTCGCCGGCCGGTTCAGCGCATCGGTTGGCTGATGCCCGGCCGAGCTCGAGTGTGTCCGGATCGATGTCCCACCCGAACTGGGCTGCCAGGCGGGCGGCGCGCATAAGCCGAAGGGGATCGTCTGAAAACGAGGTGGGTCCGACCGCGCGGATTGTTTCTGCCGCAAGGTCTTCCAGGCCACGGTTCGGATCGAGTCCTTCACCCGTTTCCAGTGAGACCGCCATCGCGCCCACCGTGAAATCGCGCAGCGCCAAGTCCTCGATGATCCCGGGACCACGAAGAGTGGCAACATCCACCTGCCAGGTTTTCTCCCGGTCACCGGCTCGCCAAGTTGGAAACTCGGCCGAAAGCTCGAAGCTGTGCCCACCGAGGGCGCTGGCGATTCGCCGGGCAAACGGCTCCGGGTCTCCGGAAACGGCAAGGTCAATATCCCTGACCTCACGACCGAGGGCGGCATCTCTGATCGCCCCACCGACAATCCAGGTCGCAGCATTGCCGACCCCCTCCTTGCCGGATCCGGTATCTGCCGCCGGGAGTTCCAGAGCAGCCCTTACACGGCCTACGAGAGACGCGGACAGAATCAGGTCTGCGACGACTTCAAGGCTGGGTTCAGGCCCTTTACTCACTCCGAGCCGCCGGATAGCTTCCGGGTAACCCTGGGTGAGATCCCGCAGGTAACCTCGTAGTTGATCGTGTCGAGCTTTGAGGCAACCTGCTCGGCAGTGATCAGTTCGTCACCCTGCCTGCCGATCAAGGTGACCTCATCTCCGACGGAAACCGGAGCATCGCCTACATCTACCGTGATGTTGTCCATCGATACCGTCCCGGCGATCCGGTGGCGTCCACCACCGATCAAGACTTCGCCCTGATTGGAGAGCCCACGCCGGACCCCGTCGCCATAGCCGACAGGAACGGTCACCACCGTCGTGGGCTCGGACGCAATCCAGGTGCGGCCGTAGCCGGCGCTCATCCCGGGTTCGAAATGCTTGACCGTGGCTACATAGGAATGAAGCGAGAGCACCGGGCGCAGGTTATGAACTGCGGGGTCGCGGCCAAAAGGATCCATTCCGTAAATCGCTACCCCAGGCCGGACGAGGTCGAAGTGAGTCGCGGAATCGAGAATCAACGCGGCGCTGTTGGCTGCGTGGAGCTTCAGACCGGGATGGCCTGCTCGAGCCTTCTCTCCCAGTTTCGACAGGCGCTCGCGCTGCAGATCCATAAAGGCCGGATCCTGATCGTCCGCCGTGGCAAAGTGCGTCCAGAGAGCTTCCAGTTTCAGATCAGGGCTTTCAGCGGCAATATCTGCGGCGGCCAGGACAACTTCCGGATCGATGCCACCGAGCCGACCCATGCCGGTGTCGTACTTGACATGCACTCCGGTAACACGACCGGCGGCCCGCGAGGCATTCGCCACCGCGTCGACGAACTGCGGATCCCACACGGATATATCCGCCCCCGCCTTGACTGCCACCTCTACTTCCCCAGGCGCCAGGGCACCGAGCACGAGGATGGGTACGTCGGGGTCCATGGCGCGGATCTCCAGCGCTTCGCCTGCCGTCGCGACCGAGATCCGGTCGACCCCGGCCTCCAGAGCTGCGGCGGCGCAGTGAGCGGCGCCGTGGCCGTAGCCGTCCGCTTTGAGCACCGGTGCCAGTTCCACATCGGGTGCTATCCGGCGCCGGAGCTCAGCGCAGTTTTCCCTCAATGCAGTGAGGTCAATTCGGGCCTCGGCCCGCGCGTACATCAGCCGCCAGTGAGGGCGGCGAGCACATCGACCCTGGTCACCACGCCGACCAGTCGGCCCTCATCGTCGACCACCGGAAGGCGGTTGTGGTGCTTTTTGGAAATCAGGCGGGCGGCATGTTCAGCTGGCTCATCGGAACCGACTGTCAAGGGATCCGGGGTCATCATCTGCTCGGCGGTAGCGGCAAATGCCTTCTTTGCCCGCTCTTCAAAGTGCCTGGTCGACTCAAGGAACACAATCCCACCCATGATGTTGACGTAATGCGGCAGGTGAAAGTCCGAATCTTCATCGGAGATAACAAGGTCAGACTCGGTGATGATGCCGAGAACCTTCTTTGTCTCATCAACAACCGGGATCCCTGGCAAGTCATGAGTCTGAAGAGTGGCGATTACCGAGCGGATATCCGTTTCGAGTGAGACTGAGACTGGTTCAGGGTCCATGATGTCGGCAACGGTCGTCATGGGGAGCGAGTCTAGAGCCTCAACCGGCTGACAGACCCCGTCGTTCGGGCGTTGTGCATCAGTGGTGGCCGCCGATCGGACCCGTAACCATGGCCAGAGGCATGGCCTCAACCACATCACCGGCGATCACTCCTTCCGCCGAGCCCACCCGGGCTGCTGCGAGCTGACCGGCCCTGCTGTGGCAGAGAACCGCAGCGCAGGCCGCATCGAATGGCTCGAGGCCACGAGCAAGGAAGGCGCCGCAGACACCCGCCAGTACGTCTCCGGTACCGGCAGTGGCAAGCGCCGGTGCGGCGCAGTCGTTGACTGCGATCCGTTCGCCGTCGGTGACGATCGTATCGTCACCCTTGAGAACCACCACCGCTCCGCTTTCGCGCGCCAGAGACAAGGCGGAATCAAGCCGGGATGCAGCCACTTCGCCTGAACTCCGGCCCAGCAGGCGGCTCATCTCACCTTCATGTGGTGTCAGGACTGTTGGACCGGGACGCCCGCGCACCAGTTCCGGCCGACCGTCCAAGCCACCGAGACCGTCGGCGTCAACCACAACAGGAGCAGCCAGACCAACGACCAGATCTCGCAGGAACTCACCAGCCTCCGGTTCACGACCAAGGCCAGAGCCGAGCACCACGGCTGAGGCATTTTCACAGTGCCCGCTCACCTGCTCGAGCGCCGAGGGACCAAGGAAGCCTTCTTCCGTTCCACAGCCGATGGTCATCGTCTCGGTCAGTTTCGCTTCAAACACTGATTCGAGACCCTGAGGCACGGCGGCCGTCGCATACCCGGCCCCCGAGCGGATCGCCGCCCGGGCCGCGAGGCAGACGGCTCCGGTCAGACCCCGGGAGCCACCGACTATCGAGACCTTCCCCGAGGTGAACTTGTTAGAAGCCGCTCCGCGAGGGGGCAGGAGATCGAGCACGCGAGTGCTGATCCGGCCAGCGGCCTGACCTTCGGGTGCGCCCGACGGGATCCCGATGCCAGCCACCGTTACCGCACCGCAAAGATGCTTTCCGGGCGAGATCAGGTGGCCCACCTTGAGTCCGTGGAAGGTGACTGTTCTGTCGGCCTTGACCGAGAGGCCGGCTTCACCGGTGGAGGCATTCACACCGGACGGCACATCACAGGAGACGACCGGGCACCCGGCAGCATTGATCGCCTCGATTGCCTCCGAAACGGGTGAGCGGGGCTCGCCATCGAAACCGGTCCCCAGCATTGCGTCGATGATAACTCCGGACTCCGCCAGTCTCGACATTGCGCCTTGTCCTGTCAGAATCTCTGCCCCGGCCAGTAACTGAAAGCTGGTCGTCGCATCCGGGCTCAACGCATCTGGTTCCCAGAGCAGGATCACCTGGACCTCGTAGCCACTCTCAACCAGATGGCGCGCGGCGACCATGCCGTCTCCACCGTTATTGCCCTTGCCGCAGACCACCGTTACCGGTCCCGGTTTTGCGACAGCAGCAGATGCTTCGGCGAGAGCGTGGCCAGCCGCCTCCATCAACTCGAGTGACGGAACCGACTGCTGCTCAATCGCCCAGCGGTCCACCTCCGCCATGCCGACGGCATCGTAAAGCGGATCCAGCCAGAAAATCGTCAGGCCTCCCCGGCGACTGCGACCGCACCGGCCATGTCGCGCTCGTGGGTGAGGCTGATCTTGACGGCCAGGTTGCGGTCCACCGCGAACCGGCCAACCTCAGCGTGGAGTTTTACCTGCGGCGGATGGCCGGGGATCACCTCAATTTCCCTGAGGCAGGTTCCGGGGCCGAGTCCCAGCGCCTTGACCACCGCTTCCTTGGCTGCGAAGCGGGCGGCAAGGTGCCTTGCCGGCCTTCGGTGAGTCCCTGCGTACTCGAGTTCACGCTCGGTAAAAAGCCGGCTGGCGAGACGAGGGCGACGCTCCAGCGCACGTTCGATTCGCGACACGTCCACGAGGTCGATACCTACGCCGGTGGCCTGAGGGGTCCCGCTGGATGGATTCCGATCGGTGGCTGCCGGATGGGAGGCGTGTTCGTCGGGGCCGGAATTCGCGTGCTGGCTCATTGGGAAGCGATCCTAACGGCCTCGCGGCCACTCGCCAAATGCTGGCGCACGACTACTCGACTGTGACCGTCTTGGCGAGGTTGCGGGGCTGGTCCACGTTGAGGCCGTTGAAACGTGCGACGTGGTAGGCCAGAAGCTGCAGGGGGACGATCGCGAGAATCGGCTGAAGCAGCCAGTCGGTCTTGGGTATGAGGATGGTCTCGTCCGCGACTCTTGTCACCCGGTCCGAACCTGCTGTACCGACAGCAATCGTCATCGCACCGCGGGCCTTGACTTCCTCAATGTTGGAGAGCATCTTGTCCAGTATCGGACTGTCGGTTGCCACGCAGACAACCGGAGTCGATTCGTCGAGCAGAGCGATCGGGCCGTGCTTCATCTCGCCAGCCGCGTAGGCATCGGTCGGGATGTAGGAGACCTCCTTCAGCTTCAGCGCACCCTCAAGACAGACCGGCAATCCGATGTGTCGGCCGAGGAATAGAAAGAATGAATCGTTGGCGTGCCGTTTCGCTATGACTTCGACCTCCTCCGAGACGGCATCGATTGTCTGATCCATCATCTCCGGGATCTCGCGCAGACCGGCTACAAGAACCCGAATCCGCTCGATCGAGAGTTTCTTATGTAACTCGGCCAGTCGAAGGGCCAGGAGATACATCGCGGCGACCTGGGCGACATAGGTCTTTGTTGCGGCCACGCCGATCTCGAGTCCGGCGCGGGTGTAGAGCACCGCGTCTGCATCGCGGGTCGCCTGGCTGCCCATGATGTTCGTCACGGCAAGCACGGTCGCCCCGCCATCACGGGCCAGGCGCATCGCAGCGAGAGTATCGGCCGTCTCACCCGATTGAGTCAGACCGATCACCAGATCATCGGGACCGACAACGGGGTTGCGATAGCGATATTCGGAGGCAATGTCCATCTCGACCGGGATCCGCGCCCAGCGTTCGATCGCGTAGCGGCCGATCAGACCCGCATGGTAGGAGGTGCCGCAGGCGACGATCACGATCCGCTTGACGCTGAGCAGGTATTCATCGCTGAGTCCCATGTCGGACAGGTCAACTCCATCGTCATGGGGCAGGCGGTCGAGGATCGTCTCGGCCACTGCTTCGGGCTGTTCGTGGATTTCCTTGAGCATGAAGGTGTCGTAGCCCCCCTTTTCGGCAGCCTCTTCATCCCAGGTGACGGTTTCCGGCTCACGCTCGATCGCTTTGCCTTCAGCATCAGAAAGCCTCACACCTTCGGCTGTCACTTCGACGATTTCACCGTTGTCGATGGTCAGCACGCTTCGGGTGTAGGCCATGAAGGCGGGGATCGCCGAGGCGATGTAGTTCTCGTCCTCGCCGATGCCGACAATCAACGGAGTCTCCTTGCGGGCCCCGGCGATAACCCCGGGTGCCCTGGTGTGCATGGCGACGAACGAGTAGTGGCCACGCAGTTCACCGTAGGCAAGGCGGACCGCTTCAGTCAGGTCACCGTCGAACTGCCGAGCGATCAGATGAGCGATGACTTCCGCATCGGTCTCGGAACTGAACCGGCAGCCTTCGGCTTCGAGTTCATTTCTCAGGTCGGCGTGGTTCTCGACGATGCCGTTCATCGCGATCTGAACCTCGCCACTCTCGTCTGAATGCGGGTGGGCGTTAGCTTCGGTCACCCGACCGTGGGTGGCCCACCTGGTGTGGGCAATTCCGGTGTAGTCGCCGTCGACATCGGGCTGCTCCTCAAAGCCAAGCAAGCCGCGTTCGGTTTCGAGTGCCTCACGCAGTTTGGCCAGATTCCCGACCGCTTTGACTTTTTCAACACCGTCGGGAATGAGCATCGCAACCCCGGCAGAGTCGTAGCCGCGGTACTCGAGGTGCTCCAGGCCCGAAACGAGGATTTCCTCACAGGGACGGTGGCCTACATATCCGATGATTCCGCACATGAGATCCCTAGGCTACTTGCCGAGTTCTACTTCGACCAGAGAGACCAGTTCCGAGCAGATCCGCTCGGCCTCGTCCTGAGTGGGTGCCTCGACCATCACCCGAACCAGCGGTTCGGTGCCCGAGGGTCGGACCAGCACGCGTCCTTTGCCTTCGAGATTTCGATCAGCCTCCTTGACCGCAGACCAGACCGCTGCTGCACCGGCAATCGCTTCCCGGTCAGCCACAACCACGTTTTTCAGCGTCTGGGGAAGCTTTTTCATTACGGAAGTGCCTGCCAGATCGTCGCCGGCCAAAGCTTCCAGCAGCATCAGGGCTGCGGCTATCCCGTCGCCGGTCGGGGCATAGTCGGTCGAAATAATGTGACCGGACTGCTCGCCTCCAAGCACCCACTGCCTGTTTCGGAGCGCCTCCAGAACGTTTCGATCGCCAACGCTGCTGATCTCAACCTCAATCCCGGCACTGTCCATCGCCTGGTGAAAGCCGAAATTCGTCATTACGGTGACCACCACTCCGCCGCCGAGTGACGAGCGGGAGGCACGGTCGGTCGCGATGAAGGCAATGATTTCATCGCCGTCGTGCACTTTGCCCTCGCGGTCAACCGCGAGGACCCGGTCACCATCGCCGTCAAAGGAGAAACCGATGTCAGCTCCGGAGCCGATCATCTGCCCGGCCAGACTGTCCACGTGTGTCGATCCGCAGTCCCGGTTGATGTTCAGGCCATCCGGCTCGTTTGCCCGCAGTTCGACCTCGGCGCCCAGTCGGCTGAAGATCTCCCCCGCAACCCGATAGGTGGATCCATTGGCGCAGTCGAGCATCACCTTCATGCCGCCAAGGTCCAGGTTGAAGTGTGACTCGAGGGCGCGCAGGTAATCCCGCTCGGCGCCATTGAGCCGGGTGATCCGGCCGGGGTTTGGACTCGCCGGCGGCGGGTTGTGAATCAGTTCCTCTATCCGGGCCTCGGTGGCATCATCAAGCTTGCCCTCTCTGCCAGCGAAAAGCTTGATTCCGTTGTCGTGGTAAGGGTTGTGAGAGGCGGAAATGACCGCAGCGAGATCGAAGTCGTAAGAGCGCGACAGCAGCAGCGCGGCGGGCGTGGGCAGTATTCCGCCGAGATGGACCTCACCCCCGACCTCGGCTGCCCCGGCGGCAAGTGCCGACTCGAGCATAGGTCCGGACTCACGCGTATCCCTGATTATGAGAACTTTCGGGTGATCGACCCCGAGAGCTGCGGTTCCGGCTCGGCCGATGGCCATCGCCAGTTCAGCGTTCAGTAGATCGCCTACACGGCCGCGGACTCCGTCCGTGCCAAAGAGCTTTCCCGGCGGCACAGCCACCCGGGAATCAGCGCTTGGAGAACTGCGGACGCTTACGGGCCTTCTTCAGGCCTGCCTTGCGCCGTTCCTTCGCACGGGCATCACGGGTCAAAAAGCCGCGTCGCTTGAGTTCGGGGCGCAGTTCGGCATCAACTTCGATCAGGGCCCGGGCGATGCCGTGGCGAACAGCACCGGCCTGACCGCTTATTCCCCCACCGTGGACACGGATCCTGATGTTCAAATTCGTCTCGTAGCCGGTCACAACCAGAGGCGAGTTGACCACCGTGCGGTGACGGGCGCGGGGAAAGTACTCCTCGAACTCGCGGTCATTGATCGTAATCTTGCCGTTGCCGGCCATGAGTGTGACTCGGGCGACCGAACGCTTGCGTTTGCCGGTCGCGATGAAACGGGCATCCTTGGCAATCTTGGCGGGGGCAGGAGGAGCGGCAGGCAGGTCATCTTCGGAATCCGAGTCAGCGGCCTCACGTTCGACGCGCTCCTCTTCCTCGGCTTCGAGTCGGGCGCGGTCCTCGGCACTGAGTTCAATTTCGGGCTCGACCGAAATGGGCTCGAGGTCGGCACCGGGGGGAAGGTCGGAGCCAGCTGCCTCGACGGGGACCTCTTCGACAATAACTTCCTCGACTGAAACCTCTTCCTCGACGACCTCGCCGTCTTCGGAGACAGTCTCGGTCTCGACAACTTCGATCACGGTGTCACCCTCGGGGGTGACCTCTTCGCTCACTTCCAGTTCGACATCAACCTCAACTTCGGGCTCGTCGTCCTTTTTTTCTTCGCTCACTTCTGGATCTCCATCGGCTTGGGCTGCTGGGCATGGTGGGGATGCTCGGGGCCCGCGTAGACCTTCAGCTTGAGGAGCTGGGCACGGCCGAGCTTGTTTCGCGGCAGCATTCCCCGGACGGCTTTGCGGATTACTTCTTCTGGCTGCCTCTCGAGCATCTCGGCCAGGGTGCGCGACTTGATGCCACCCGGGTAGCCGGAATGCCGCCAGTAAGTTTTCTGGTTGAGCTTGTCGCCGGTTACCCGGATCTTCTCGGCATTGATGACGACGACGAAGTCGCCGGTGTCAATGTGGGGGGTGAAGTCCGGCTTGCGCTTTCCTCGAAGGGCATCGGCAAGTCGCGTTGCGAAACGGCCCAGGGTCTGGCCTTCGGCATCGACGACGAGCCAATCTCTCTGGCGGTTGGATGGTTTGGCTACGTAAGTTTTCATGGGTAAGTGGGGGCGGAGCAGCGTTTGCTGCGGGCGCGGCTTGCGAATGATAGGGAACCCGCCCGTTACGCGCCTTACCGGTGTCTATAGTTGTAAGAACCCAGAGCCTAACCCGGTCGTGAATGCGGTCGGGGCGGAGGAACCAACGGGGAGAATTTTCCCCAAGGGGCGAATCGGAGGCAAACATTGCTCCGTAGCGCGACTCTTTCAGCGCGAGCCCGCCAGCTAACTCCGCAGGCATCAGAAAGAGATTTGGCAAAAGCAATCACATCCGTAATCCTGATCGCGTTTCTGGCGTCACTTTCTGGTGCCGCCGGATCGGCCAGCGCCGCTCAGACTGCTGGCGGTGGCCTTCTGATTCCCGGAGTTCCGAGAATCGACAACATCATCTGCATCTCGGGTTGCACGAAAATCCGCGCCTCCAGCCCGGGCGGCACTGTTCAGCTCAGTGGTACCGGGATGACCAGGGTCAAATCAGTGAGCTTCGCGGGGGTCAAAGGCAAGGGTAAGGTCCAGACGGAACCGACCGGCAAAAGCGCTACCACCCTGCTGGTGGAGGTGCCCAAAGGAGCGGTAACCGGCCCGGTCCGGGTTCTCAGCTCGACCGGTTCTTACTCTTCACCTTCGGCCCAGACCCTCGAGATCGGTCCTCCCCCGCCCAGGCAGGCATCTCCGCTTCGAATCAGCGATGCTCAGACCAGCCCCAAAGTCGCCTACCAGTACGGAGCCCGCCTGCCGCAACTCGACTTCATCCTCGGTGGTGGCCAGGCGAAAAACGACATCCGGATCGATGTTGTGTCTGCGAAGGGGTCGGTAGTAGCCAGCCAGCCTCGACTCAACGTACCGCGTGGGTCGAGTCAGCGTTTTATCTGGAACGGCAGGGCCGACGGCAGCCCAGCCCCAAGCGGCAGGTACCGATTCGTGGTGAGGGCTCTCGACGGAACCAAGGCTGCTCTTTCGAGCCAGCAGGGCAGCGCAAACACCCGGGCCAAACGCGCTTCATTCTCCTTCGCCATCTATGGGTACGTCTTCCCCGTGAGAGCCGGCCACACCTACGGTGACGGGATCGGAGCCGGTCGCGGCCACCAGGGCCTCGACGTGATGGCCCGGTGCGGTACGCCGCTGATCGCCGCCCGCGGTGGCACCGTCTACTACAACTCATACCAGGCGAGCGGGGCAGGCAATTATGTTGTCATCAACCTGGCCGGAACCCGCAACGAAAGCCACGCCTACATGCATCTCGCACAGCGCTCGCCGTTCAAGGTGGGCAGCAAAGTCAAGACAGGACAGAAGATCGGTGTGGTCGGAACCACCGGGCGCAGCACTGCCTGTCACCTTCATTTCGAGCACTGGTCGTCACCCGGCTGGTACCAGGGAGGCACGTTCCTCGACCCGACCGTCCCCGTCAAGAGCTGGGACAGGTACAGCTGATGTGCATGCAGTGTGTAGCCGGAGTGACTGTGGCTGCGACCGCTTCCGCCACCGGCCTTCGAGCATGGCTCGGCGCAAAGCGCCCGGACTGGCTGACCCCGGGCCGGATGAAGCTGATGACCGCCGGACTGCTCACCGTCGGCGTTATCGCCGCCAGCATTCAGGTCTGATCAAGCCTCAGTAATCCGGAGGCGCCAGGCCCGGAATCAATGCTGGTGGCCGCCCTCGGCCGCCTCGTGAAGCTCTTTTTCGCTCAGCCTGTCGGCCAACAGGACAGCCAGGGCGGTGGTGATCGGGACCGCGGCGATGAGTCCGATCGAGCCGACCAGCGTTGCGACGATCTCCTTCGCGACGATTTCCAGGTTTACGGCATCCACCAGGCCCAGCTGACCTGAGCCGAAGATCAGCAGGATCGGCAGTGAGGAGCCGACATAGGCCAGCACCAGGGTGTTGACCGTGGCGCTTACGTGGTCGCGGCCGACCTCGATGGCCCGGTTATATAGCCCCCGGAAGCTCTGGCTGGGATCGGCTGCTCTGAGTGCCATTACAGTCGAGGCCTGGCTGATGGTCACGTCGTCCAGCACGCCGAGCGCTCCGATGATGATGCCCGCGATCAGCAGTCCGCTGATTGAGATGTCAGGGCCTCCAACTGCGAGCAGGGTTGCCTCTTCCGAGGAGAAACCCGTAAGGCTGGTCAACTCGGTGAAGACAACTGCGAGCAGGCCGACGAGCAGCAAACTGAAAGTTGTACCGAGGATCGCGGCGATGCTTTTGGGTCCCAGGCCGTGAGCCAGTGCGATCGTGACCAGCATCACTGCCATCGAGCCGACCAGGGCCACGGCCAGTGGTGGCCGGCCGTCGAGGATCGCCGGCACGATGAAGACAACCACTATGGCCAGGCTTCCAGCGAGGCCGACCAGTGAGAGTGCTCCCCTCAGGCGGCCAAAGACCAGCACGAGCAGCACGAAGGCGATCGCCAGCCAGAGCATCGGGGCCCGCCGCTCGAAATCGACCACCGAATACACGGGCTCGGCCGTGCCGTAACCGACTTCGGTGACGCGGACGGTGTCACCGGCCTCGAAGATCGGAATCGGTCCACCCGACGAAAGCTGAACCGGAACGAGAGAATCCTGGTCCGGTCCCGAAAGAAGTCGGACCTCCGCGTCCGTGCAGGTGCCCTCAACCGGTGGCGGACATTCCCGCGACTCGACCGACTCAATTTCGCCTTTCTCGGTCTTGCCCGGCGGTCCGACGCCGATCTCCACGTCTTCCGAGCCGGTGGGCCAAAGCAGCGCCAGGCCGATCAGGGTCGCTGCGGCCAGCAGGGCCACAGCCCCCACGAACAAGCCTTTCCCTGAGAAGGTTTCTCCCATGATCAGGGATTCTCACAGGGCGACCGGCGGCGCTCAGTGAGTGTGCGGCACCCCGGGGTCCACTGCGGGAACGGATCACCCTAAACTGATAACGAATCTCATTATGCTATAAAGAGGCTCCGTCCAACGCAAACTTGAATCGGAGACACCCGTGCTTGAACCTTTCACTCTCCCCTACGTTCAGGAAGGAATGATCGAGATACTCCTGCTTTCGATTCCGGCAGGACTGATCGGTACGTGGATCGTTCTGCGTGGCCTCTCCTTTTACTCGCATGCGATCGGGACAGCCTCCTTCCCCGGGCTGGTCCTGGCTGATGGACTCGGATTCCCGGCCGCATTGGGTGCTTTCGGCATGGCGGGCGTCTTCACCGCCCTCTCCGCCCTGATCGCGCGATCGAAGAGTGCCGCCGCGGACAGCGTGACTGCGCTGGCGCTCGTAACCTGTCTTGCGGTCGGCGTGATCCTCGCGAGCGATGTTTTTGGCTCGGGAGCGAACGTCGACACCCTGCTCTTCGGTTCACTGCTCGCCATCGGTCCGATGGACCTGGTGCTCGCCGGCTCAGCCGCGGTGCTCGCGATCGTCGCCACCAGACTGTTCTCCGCCCACTGGCTGGCAAAGGGATTCGACGAAGACTCGGCGAGCGGGCTGAAGTCGAACTCCGCCTGGTTCGACGTTGCTCTGCTCGCAGTCGTGGCCCTCACCGTCACGGCAACCCTCAGCGCCGTCGGTGCGCTCCTGGTGGCGGCGCTGATGGTGATCCCGGCGGCCACCGTGCGCATGTTCACGAGACGGGTGGCAACTCTCCAGGCCGGGACCGTGCTCCTGATCGCCGCCCAGGGCACTGTCGGCCTGTGGCTTTCAGTACAGACAAACGCCCCTCCTGGCGCGACAATCGCCGTGGTCAGCGGGATAGTGTTCGCTCTCGCACTTGTTGTTCGCTCAGTAAAGCGCTCCCGGAAGCTGGGAATTGCGGCGGCGGCGGTCGGCACCTCGCTGGTTATCGCCGGTTGCGGCGGAGGTGCGGGTGGCAGCGATTCAGGCTCCGACACGGTGCGCGCCGTCGCCACGACGACTCAGGTGGCGGACATCGTGCGCGAGGTCGGCGGCGACCGGGTAGAGGTCACCCAGATCATGCAGCCGAACACCGACCCGCATGACTACGAGCCGCGTCCGTCAGATGTGGCTGCATTTGCCGATGCCGAAATCGTCTTCAAGAGCGGAGGCCACCTCGACGAGTGGTCCGAGCAGCTGATTGAAGACAGCGGCAGCAGTGCGACGGTGGTCGACCTCAGCAGTGACCTCCCGGTCCAGCTCGAGGCCGAGGAGCATGATCGTGAACACGAGGGTGAGAAAGGTCACTCCGATGAGGGTGAGGAGGGGCACTCGGAAGAGGGGCACTCGGAAGAGAAGCCTTCCCAGAAAGGCGAGAAGGAGCACTCGGAAGAGGGACACTCTGATGCGAAGCATTCGAATGATGGCGAGGAAACCGACCCACACTGGTGGCATGACCCGGTCAACGTGAGTGCAGCGACCAGCGACGTCGAGACGGCCCTGATCGATACGGACCCCGCAGGCAAAGCCGACTTCACCGCCAATGCCGACGCCTTCCGGCGGGAGATCAAGGCCCTTAACACCGCGATCGCGAAGTGCTTTGACGCCATTTCCGCCGAGCAGCGCAAGCTGGTCACTGACCATGACGCCCTTGGCTACTTCGCCAACCGATATGACATCGAGGTGGTCGGCGCAGTGATTCCGGCCCTGACTACTGAAGCCCAGCCGTCGGCCGGAGACTTGGCTGAGCTGGAACGGACTATCAAGGAGGAGAACGTGAAGGCGGTCTTCCCCGAGAGTGCCTATTCGCAGAAGCTTGCAGATGCTGTCGCAAGGGACACCGGTGCCACCACCGAATACTCGCTCTATGGCGACTCTCTCGGGCCGGACGACTCGGCAGCGGCAACCTGGATCGGGATGATGCAGGAGAATGCGAACTCGATGGCACTTGGATTCACCGGTGGCGAGCAGGGCTGCGATTTCGGCTGACGGGCCGCTCGGGCCCGGCGGTCCCTCCTACGACGAAGCTGTCACCCAACCCGGTGACAGCTTCGTCGTAGCGCGCGGACTCTCGGTCGGGTACGACGGATCTCCGGCCCTGACAGGGGTCGATTTCGAGATATCTCAAGGCGTGCGTATCGGTCTGCTCGGACCCAATGGCGGAGGCAAGACGACCCTCTTTCGCGCGCTCACCGGCGAGCTGAAGCCGATGGAAGGCCAGCTCGATGTCAGGGTGAGCTCTGCCACGGTGCCCCAGACGGACCGGACCCGGCTCGACTACCCCGTGACCTGCCTCGACGTCGCGACCATGGGGGCGCTTGCGCGGCTGCCCTGGTGGCGAAGGCCGGGCAAGAAGGACCGTGCAATGGCCCTCGAAAGCCTCAGTATGGTCGGTCTCGCGGGGCGTGCCCGGGACAGCTTCGGCGACCTTTCGGGGGGCCAGCGCCAGCGGGTACTGATCGCGCGGGCACTGACCTCAGACTCCGAGCTACTCCTGCTCGATGAGCCCTACACCGGTCTCGACTCAGCCAGCGCCGACTTGCTGGACGGGTTGATCGAGAGTCTCGCCGACCAGGGCCGAACGGTCATGATCGCCACGCACGATGTCGATCAGGCAAGGGCCTGGGATCTGGTCCTTTGCCTCAACCGGACCCAAATTGCCTTCGGGCCACCTGAATCTACGCTTGACCGCGATGTGCTCGAGGCGACCTACGGAGGCAGCATCGTCGAGATCCCGGGTCAACCCGGCCAGGGCGTCCTGCCGCCCCATCACCATGATCACGGCGGCCACTGATGCCCGACTTTCTCCTCGACCCGCTCGCCAGTGGAACCACCGTCAGGGCGCTGTCTGAGATCACGGTCCTTGGCATCGTCAGCGGCGCAATCGGTTGCTGGATAGTGCTCTACCAGCTTTCTTACAGCGCCGAGTCGCTTGCCCACGGACTCTTCCCCGGACTGGTTATCGCGGCCCTTGTGGGTGCCCCCCTTCTGCTGGGCGGGGCTGTAGGGGTTCTGATTGCGGCAACGCTCATCGTCATCGCCACGAGGCTGGCCGATGAATCGGCTGATACGGCGATCGCTGTGGTGATCACGGCGCTTTTCGGTACGGGCGTACTCCTGGCACTCTCGCCTTCGAGTCCGGCGGGCATCAAGGAACTGCTGTTCGGCGACTTGCTCGGCGTCACTTATGCAGACGTCATGATCGCCGCAGGATTCGGCGCGGCGGTACTTGCCGCGCTGTGGGTCCTCCACGACCGACTGCTGGCAGTGGGTTTTGACAAAGGCTCTGAGCAGTCTCTCGGGGTATCCGTAATGACCCTCAACCTGATTCTGCTGGCCCTGGTGGCGGTCACCATCCTTGTGGCAGTCCAGAGTCTGGGCAACCTCCTGGTGGCTGCGATTCTGGTCGGCCCGGCCGCTGCCGCCCGACAGGTGACCCGAAGGATCGGGCCGATGATGGCCGTGTCGGTTGCTGTGGCCGTGGCCTCGGGTGTCGTCGGCATCTACGCGTCCTACCACCTGCGGACGGCCGCAGGCGCTTCGGTCGTGGTGGCCATGGTGGGCTTCTATCTGCTCGCCGCTTTGGCTGGCACCCTTCAGCACCGCCTGTTTCCCGCTCGTCAGTAGGATCGGAACATGAGTACAGCAACGCAAACAGGGCAGGAATCCAGTTCATGGGTCGGTCACGCTCTGGAGCAACTCAGCCAGGCGGGATACCGTCGCGGCGGCTCCCGGACGCGCGTAGTCGAGATGCTGGGAGAGCAGGACTGCGCGATCACCCCTCTCGAGCTTGACGATCGGCTGGAAGGCGTCGGGCGGGCTACTGTTTACCGCGCAATCGAACAGCTCGAAGACCTGGGCTTGGTCCAACGGATTGACCTAGGGGGCGACTCGACCGCCTACGAGAAGGTCGACCCCAGGGGTCACCATCATCACCATCTGGTCTGCGGCAAATGCGGCCGGGTGATCCCGTTCGAAGATGAAGAGCTCGAAACTGCCATTCACTCGATCTCGAGCCGTGATGGATTCAGGATCCAGTCGCACGAGATCACGCTGCGCGGAATCTGCGCCAACTGCACCTGACCCGCTCGCTGCGCCACAACCAGACCGTCCCGCAGACGAGCCTCGCTCGAGACTGCTATTCCCACTCAATCGTTGCCGGTGGCTTTGAAGAGATGTCAAGCGCTACGCGGTTGACCCCTTCCACCTCGTTGATGATCCGGCTGGATACCCGCTCAAGGAGGTCGTATGGAAGGCGGGCCCAGTCCGCTGTCATCGCGTCTTCCGAAGTGACCGCGCGAATAATGATCGGGTAGGCATAAGTACGGCCGTCACCCTGGACGCCGACCGAACGGATCGCGGGCAGGACGCAGAAGGACTGCCACAGTTCCCGGTAGAGCTCGCCAGCCCGGATCTCCTCCTGAAGGATGGAGTCCGCTGCGCGCAGTATGTCGAGCCGCTCGCGGTTGACCTCGCCACCGATTATCCGGATGCCGAGCCCGGGGCCAGGAAATGGCTGGCGCCAGACCATGCTGTCAGGGAGCCCGAGTTCCGTCCCAACTGCCCGCACTTCGTCCTTGAAAAGCATTCGGAGCGGTTCGACGAGTTCGAATTCGAGGTCGTCAGGCAGTCCACCGACGTTGTGGTGAGACTTGATAGTGGCCGCATGGTCACTGCCACCAGACTCGATCACGTCTGAATAGAGCGTGCCCTGAACCAGGTAGTCGACATCCTCGAGTTTGAGTGCCTCTTCTTCGAAGACCCGAATGAACTCCGAGCCGATTATCTTGCGCTTGGTTTCCGGTTCGGTCACCCCGGCAAGCTTTTCCAGGAAACGCTTCTCGGCATCGACCGACACCAGCGGAACTCCAAAGTGCTTGAAGGCCTCAACTACCTCGTCGCCTTCGTTTGCCCGCATCAGGCCGTGGTCGACGAACACACAGGTGAGCTTGTCCCCGATTGCTTCGTGAACCAGCTTGGCCGCCACTGAGGAATCCACCCCTCCGGATAGTCCACAGATGACCTTGCTGTCACCCACCTGCTCCCGAATCGCGGCGACCTGTTCGGCGACGACCGAGGCCGGGCTCCACTGCTGGGTGCAGCCGGCGACATCACGCAGGAACCGGTTCAGAACTTCGGTGCCGAAAGGCGTGTGAACCACTTCAGGGTGGAACTGGATCCCGTACAGGCCCCTTTCGTGGTCTTCAAGAGCCGCGACTGGCGAACCTGGCGAAGATGCGATCGGGGAAAAACCATCGGGAGCCTCGAAGACCGAGTCGCGATGGCTCATCCAGCAGGTCTGCTCGCGCGGAAGTCCGCCGAGCAGCGTACCCCCGTCATCGACAACGAACAGGTCGGTCCGGCCGAATTCGCCCTTTTCGGCAACTTCAACCCTGCCGCCCAGCGCCTTGGCCATCGCCTGCATTCCGTAACAGATACCGAGGACCGGCATTTGGAGGCCAAGCAGTTCCTCCGGGAAAGATGGAGCGCCCGGATCATGTACGGAAGCCGGCCCACCGGAAAGCACAAGTGCTTTCGGATTCCGGCTGAGAATGGACTCGACCGAGGTGGTGGCTGGCATCAGCTCTGCAAAAACGCCGCATTCACGAATGCGGCGCGCTATCAGTTGGGAGTACTGGCCCCCGAAGTCGAGGACCAGCACCTCCTCCGTTGTCGCAGCCGACATCAGTCGTCGGCCACCCCGACACCGGCCGATACAGCGGCACGGCCGTTGGAGCCCATCCCCACCGACTGCTCATTCTGCAGTTTCTTGCCTTCACTCATCAGCGCCGGTGCGACCATTACCTCGGCCCGCTGGAAAGAGCGGATGTCTTCATACCCACAGGTGGCCATCGATGTTCGAAGGGCGCCCATCAGATTGAAGGTACCGTCGTTTTCATGAGCCGGTCCGAGAAGGATTTCCTCCATGGTGCCATCCTGCTTGGTTGCCACCCTCGTCCCGCGGGGCAGTGATGAATGGAAGGTCGCCATACCCCAGTGGTAGCCGCGTCCGGGGGCTTCTTGGGCACGGGCCAGCGGTGAGCCGATCATGACTGCATCGGCCCCACAGGCGATCGCCTTGGAGATGTCGCCGCCGGTGCGCATGCCGCCATCACCGATCACGTTCACATATTCACCCGTCTCGAGCATGTGCTGAGAGCGAGCTGCTGCCACGTCGGCGATGGCAGTCGCCTGTGGCACACCGATGCCGAGCACTCCGCGAGTCGTACAGGCGGCTCCCGGCCCGACACCGACGAGCACACCGACAGCGCCGGTGCGCATCAGGTGAAGTCCGGTCGAGTAGGACGCGCAGCCTCCGACCACGGTGGGAACTGGTACCTCGTCGATGAATTCCTTCAGATTGAGCGGTTCGACTGAAGTTGAAACATGCTCTGCTGAAATTACGGTCCCCTGAATCACGAGGATGTCGATACCAGCCTCGATGGCAACCTCGTAATGCGCACGGACTTTCTGCGGCGTCAGCGATCCGCAGACCACCGCTCCTGCCTCTTTGATCTCGGTGATGCGCTGAGCGATCAGTTCGGGCTTGACCGGCGTCTCGTAAATCTGCTGCATGAGAGCGGTCGCCTCGTCCTTGGGAGCCTTCGAAACCTTCTCAAGCTGCTCCTCCGCATCCTCAAAGCGGGTCCATATGCCCTCGAGGTTCAGGACCCCGAGCCCGCCGAGCTTGTGAGTCAGAACCGCAGTCTCGGGACTGACCACACCGTCCATCGCCGAGGCGAGCAGGGGCAGATCAAAACGGTACGGACCCAGCGTCCAGCTGATGTCGATGTCGTCGGGGTCGCGGGTACGACGGGATGGCACGATTGCCACATCATCGAACCCATAAGCACGTCGGCCCTTTTTACCTCGGCCGATCTCAATTTCCAATTAGGTCCTCCAAGGCTGCGGGTGGAAGGAGCAGGCTATGGCCCCCGTCGGATGATTCTAATCAGGCTGGCCCCGCTGACCACTTTCGGTCCGGTCAGACTTCTCTGCAAAAGTCGGACCCCGGCTCCCAAGGGAGGAACCAGGGTCCGACAGGAGGGACGCAGTTCGCCGAATCCGCTCCGGCGACTGCACTGTCTAGCCACAAAACGGGGAGGAGAACCCCCGAACTGATGATTGACAAGATATGCGCAGGCCGCCTCACCCTGGCTGTGCTGTTGTACAAACTCGAGTGACCGTGGCTGTCCAGCAGTCCCGACGATCCGGTGGTTGAAATCCGGCAACCCCCTTGGGGGACCCGGTCAGGCGCTGGTGGGGGCTTTCACCCGACGCACCGTGACGCTGTCAAGCAGGCTTTCGGCACGCTTGCGATCGAGTCGGCCGGCCCCGAGGTGCTGGGTAGCCTCGGCACCGCAGGCAACTCCGTACGACAGGCACATCTCCTGCGACATCCCGTCGTAGAGCGCCGCCATGTAACCGGCAGCAAACGCGTCGCCCGAGCCGACGGTCGAAATCGGCTCCAAGGGCTCGATGCTGACCTCGAGCATCCTCTGCTCGGATCCCTCCCCGACCATGGCCACACATCCCTCGGGCAGGGTTATCGCGGCCTGTGAAGGACCCATGTCGATCAACTCCGAGAGCACCGGATAGAGGTCATCGCCTGAGTCAAATTCGTGCCCGACCAGTTCTTCGGCTTCCAGCTTGTTCGGCGTGACCATGGCCGGACCCGCACGCATCCCGGCGGACATCGGCTCGCCTTCCGAGTCGAGCAGAACCGGAATCCTGTGCTTCCGCAGTATTTCGATGAGGGTCGCGTAGAAATCCATGTCGACACCGGGAGGAAGGCTGCCCGCGAGCACGCACAGCCGCGCGCCGGCTGCGAGGTAATCGAGTCGATCAACTAACCGTTCAAGTTCCTCGGCTTGAACTCCTGGACCGCGCTCGTTGATCTCGGTCTGTTCGCCGGTCGTGGGATCTACCACGGCAAGGTTGATCCGACTCTCCTCCGAAATCCGGATGAAGTCGGTGAGCAAAGTCTCTTCTCGGAGTTGTCTGAGAATCCAGCCGCCGTTTGAACCGCCGGCCAGGCCCGTCGCAATGACCGGCCGGCCCAGCAACCCGAGGGCGCGAGCCACGTTGATCCCTTTGCCCCCCGGCACGGTCCGGCTCTCGACTGAACGGTGACGATGGCCCTGCCGGAAGTTGGGCACGGCAACGGTCCGATCGATCGCGGCGTTCATCGTCACGGAAATGATCATCTTCGCCTCTTACCCACCCTGACCACTCTGGACCTCGTCTTCCTCTCCTGGCGCCGCCGGTAAAGCAGGGCCAGAGCAAGTATTACCGACAGCGCGATGCCTGTGTTGATCGGATTGGATGTGACCAGACCCAGGGTACGATCGAGCAGGCCGGGCTCGGCAACATCGCGATCGGCAAATAGCGGGACGGTACGAATCAGCTCACCTTCAACCCGCACAGAAACGCTGCCTAACCGATCGCCTTTGGCCAGCGGGCCCTCGACTTCATCAGGCAGGTCGAGCGAGACTGTCAGCCTCTCTCCTTTTTTCACCCCGATCCGCACTGGCACCACTGAAGACACAGGGAGGTCCTCCCCCTCGAAACGTACGGGTACCAGCGCCAACGGCCTGCCCGACGGGACGGGAACGCGTTTTTGGTAGAGCGAGAAGCCGTAGTCCATCAACTTGACCGTTTCGGCATCCCTTGCGGCCTCGCTTGGGGCCCCCATGACAGCTGCGACAAGTTCAGTTGCATTCCGACGACCATCCGAGGCGAGGATGTAGCCGGCAAGTGTGGTCTGGCCGGTCTTGATACCTCTGGCCCACGGGTTATCGCGTACGAATTCATTGCTCGTTTCGATTTCGATCGGCGGCCTGTAACTGCGCAGGGTTGCCGTGCGGGAACTGGCTATGGCCCGAAACTGCGGGTTCTTCATCAAAACCCTGCCGAGAGCGACCAGATCGGCGGCGCTCGAGTACTGACGCTTCCCGTCCAGACCAACTGGATTCTCGTATCTCGTGTTATCGAGTCCGAGTCGTCGAGCTGTCCGGTTCATCAGTCGGACGAAACCCGGCACGGTGCCAGAAACCGCAACTGCGAGGGTGACTGCCGCGTCGTTTCCACTCAGCAGAATCAGTCCGTAGAGGAGGTCCCGCACCGAAAGCTCCTGCCCGGCCTGGATACCCATCAGAGACTCGCCCGGACTGGCCCGGTACCGCGCGGCCGGAACGATCTTGTTGAGCCTGAGCCTGTCCAAAGCGATGTAGGCGGTCATCATCTTCGTGGTACTGGCCATCGGCAGCCGGCGGTCCTGAGCTTTACCGGCGAGGGTCTCGCCGGTCCGGGCATCAATGAGCAGCCAGGAACGGGCATCGATTCGCGGTGGTGCGGCCACCACAGTTGCCGGCCACGGAGACGCACCAATACAGACGGCGACAGTCGCCGCGACCATCGCGGCAGAGAGCAGCTTCAACGAAGTTTCAGTTTCTGCCCGGGAATGATCGCCTGCGGATCAACATCGGGATTCAGTTCTTCAATCGTTTCAACCGGAACACCCGTCTCCACCGCGATCGCGGTCAGGGAGTCGCCCTCCTGAACTTTGTAGGTTTTCGGCGTTCCCGGATTGTTCTGGTTCCCGCCGTTATCGCCCTTGGCACCATCAGCAGTCTTTCCCTGAGTGGCAGCCGGTGTCTGGGCCGGGTCATCCGCGCCCGTCTGCGAGCCGAGCACGACCACGACCAGGACAAGCGCAGATGCAAGCGCAACGGCAGCGGAAATTCGGGCTGTTGTTGATGTCTTCTTCAAAAGTTCTCCCTGAGTTGAGAGCAGGCGAAAATCCTACAGTCCGATCGGAAGTTTCTCCAGCCGGCAAGCACCGGCAAAGGTTTACCCCGAGACTTTCCAGACTGATTCTCTCAACTGATCCGCCGCCTCCCCAGGATCAGGGGATGTGGCGATCGAGCGGGAGGCGGCCACCAATGCACCAGCGCGGCCGGGAGCAAAAGCCGGACCGAGATCCTCAGGGCTTCCACCCTGAGCGCCTACCCCCGGAATCAGCAGGATCGCTCGCGGCATGATCGACCTCAGGCGCCCGATGTGCTCGGGCTCAGTCGCACCAACCACTGCGCCCATGCCACTCAGCCGGCCATCTGCACCAGCCAGCCGGTCGCTGAAACCATTGACCATCGCCGCGAGGCGTTCATGTACCGGCCCCTCGGGGGTTTCCAGATCCTGAATGTCAGCCGCGCCGGAGTTGCTGGTTCGGACCAGAGCGAAGAGCCCCGAGCCGGCCGCTTCAGCGGAAGCCACCAGCGGCTCGAGTGAGTCAGCACCCAGCATCGGGTTGGCGGTGAAAGCATCGGCATCAAGGCCGGCCACTGGACCCCACGGCGTCGGCGTCTCGCCAACCATCGCCTGCCCGTAGGCCCGAGCGGAAACGGGCACATCTCCGCGTTTACCGTCTGCGACGACCAGCAGGCCGGACTCCCGGGCAGCCTCACACACTTTCTCAAGGGCTCGCCAGCCTGGCCAACCAAGCCGTTCAAAGCAGGCGAGCTGGGGTTTGACCGCGACGCAGTACGGGCCAGCCTGCTGGATCAGCCGCAGGCAATGCTCTTCGATCGCATAACCGGCAGCCTCAGATGGGGAAAGACCGACGTCTACCTTGGCGACTACACCTTCGAGGAGCTCGGCCGGATCGGGATCAAGGCCGAGGCAGATCTGACTGCGGCGCTCACTGACGAGCGCCGCAGCCCGATCGATAAAGAAACTCAGCCCTTGACCCTCTTCTTCAGGGCCGAACCTGCCGAGAAGCGCGGGACCTTGCCTCCGGCAATGGTGATGCGCTCACCAGTGCGAGGGTTGACGCCCTGCCGCTCGCTACGCAAGGCGACATGGAACTTGCCAAAACCGGTGAAGTTGACTTCGCCACCTTCGGAAAGCGTGTCGGTGATGGCATCAAGAACCGCTTCTACAGCTTCGGCAGCGGCCTTCTTGCTTTCAATGCGATCGTCGTGAGAAACCTTCTCAAGAAATTCAGCTTTAGTCACGTCTTCGATCCTCCTCGGAGTTGTGGATTGCGAGAACCGTAACACCGCTTGCGGACGGCAATGGATGCGGGCATATCAGAGCTGATGCCGATGAGGGCCGGAGACCTCAAGGCGAGCAAGCGATCAGGTGTGACACCGCGGCCATGATTTCTTCCGAACCAGGATCCTCAGGATGGAGCTCGGTCGCGCCACCGTCCCTGTACTGGAGGCGTATGTAAGGCCGACGATGGTGCCTCCGGCGACGCATGAAAGCCGATGCTTCATCAGCGTAGGAGCTGATTTTGTCTGCCAGGATCCGGTGGGGCTTAAGCACCGGAAACCCCTCCGCTGGCTGCTTCCAGCGCGATATCTCGAAGTGACATACGCACATCAAAAGAGGTCAGCGATGCGAGGACGAACCTCGCGGTAACGGCCACCAGAGCAAAACCCGCCTCCCTTACCATGAAGACCTCGGCATCCTCGGTCGTAATGTGGGAGCTGTCCAGCTCGCCCGGGCCAGCCTTCTCCAGTGCTTCCAGCAGTTCGACTGCAACCACCCCCCAGCCGTCGTCCCCTGTAGTCGTGGCGAGAACTTCCCCATCTTCGGAGATCACGGCGGCGGCCCGCAGTTCAGGCTCGAGCCCGGCCAGGGTGTCGAGGGCCAGTTGAGAGCGTTGGGCCAGCGCCTCAGCGCGGGCGGGACCTCCCGGTCCGGAGTTGAATTTATCTTTCGGGGGCACGCTGTAGGAAGATACCGGCCATGACACTCGCAAGAGCCTCCTGGATAGCCGCGGTCGTTTTCTGCGCAATGGCGTCTACCCTCGCATTCGTCACGGGATACGCCGGCTACGGGATAACCGTGCTCGCCGTCGGTGCCGCTGCCGCAGTGAACCTTCTGCCGGTTTCCGGCGACTGACACCAGACGTCAGTCTTTCCCACCCTGCGCCGCACGTCGCTCGAACTCTGCTGCCATGGCGCGAGCCGCCCGGCCTCGATGACTTATGCCGTGTTTCTCGGCTGCGCTGAGCTCGGCCATGGTCCGCTGATCCGCAGCACCGGTTTCATCGGGAACGAAGGCCGGGTCGTAACCGAAGCCACCTGCCCCCCGGGGTGTCTGGATCAGATTTCCATGACAGGCCCCTTCAAAGGTCAATTCGTAGCCTTCATCGTCAACCCAGGCGATTACGCAGACGTAACGTGCGGTCGTCGGTCCACCCGCAGCGGCAAGATCAAGCAGTACCTTCTCGAGATTCTCGGAATCGGTAGCCGACTCTCCCGCGTACCTCGCGGACCTGATCCCGGGCCGCCCCCCCAGCCCGTCAATTTCGATGCCCGAATCGTCCGCGATCACCGCCTCTCCGGTGGCTTGATGGACGGCCCGTGCCTTGATGAGCGCGTTCGCTGCGAAGGTCAGTCCGTCCTCGGGTGGCATTTCGATTCCTTCGGGCAGTGGCCTGAGCCCGGCATCCGGCAGGATCTCAAGCAGTTCCTTCAGTTTGTGCCCGTTTTGACTGGCGAGGATCAAGCGGCGGTTGCTTCGTCCTGAGCGATCCGAAGCTCGCCGATCCCGGCCTCGGCAAGCGAGAGCAGTTCATCCAAAGACGCACGGGACAGCGGGGTTTGCTCGGCAGTCGCCTGGACTTCGATCAGACCGCCGCCTCCAGTCATGACCACGTTGGCATCAACCTCCGCCGTGGAGTCTTCTGAGTAGTCGAGATCGCAAACGGCCCGTCCGTCAACCATCCCGACGCTGACAGCAGCCACCTCGGTTGTCAGCGGGAAATCCGTGATGTCACCACTTTCAACCAGCTGAGAGAGCGCGAGATGAAGTGCGACATAGCCCCCGGTAATGGCAGCACAACGAGTGCCACCGTCAGCCTCAAGCACGTCGCAATCGACGTAGACGCTGCGTTCGCCGAGCGCCTTGAAATCCACAGCCACCCTGAGTGAGCGGCCGATCAGTCGCTGAATCTCGACAGATCGACCATCCAGCTTGCCCTTGCTGATGTCGCGTGGCTTTCGGTCACCGGTCGAGGCGGGGAGCATCGAATACTCGGCAGTGACCCATCCGGTGCCCCGTCCCTCCATCCACCTCGGCACTCTGCTCGAGACGGAGGCAGTGCAGATCACCCGGGTCCCCCCAACGGAAATCAGAGCTGAACCGTCAGCGCTGGAGACGAACCCTGGTTCGATGGAAACGGGGCGGATGGCTGCGTCGGAACGCTCGTAACTTCTTTTGCTCGCTGTCATGGGCCAGAGTCTTCCAGAGGGAGCCAGGCGCTGCGCCCGACCGTAGCGGGACGGGCCGGACACCCGTCCCACTTCGATCGGGTGGACGTCACCTGAAGGTAACTTTGTCCACGGCCGACTGAATCTTGTCGACGATCAGCTCGGCTAGTTCGGTGCCCTGTCGACCCGAGAACCCTTTCATCGCCGCCAGCATCCCGACCATCAACAGGGAGACGAGCAAAATCAGGCCGACATACTCGACCGTGCCCTGTCCACCGTCTCCTGCCAGGCGCGAGCGAATCCGGTCGGCCTTTGCGATCCTCGCCGCGTGAAAGCGGCCCATGCTTCTGTAAAACATAACTCCTCCTCTTTCGCTTTTGAACACAATCCTTGGATGCCTCCAGCAACCGATCCAGACCTGATCGCAACAAGTCCCGAGCCGGGGCGTCATGAATCCCGAAAAGCCATCTCACTCTCCGGCACGGCGAACCGGAGAAACTCGCCCGCCAGAGCTTCGACGGACGCCGGCTGCCGGGAGAGGCTCTAGGCTCAGGCCGTGCGAGTCCTCGTCGTGATGAACTTCGGGCCCGACCCGGAAACCCCGCAGCGGGGCCGCTGGGTGGTCGATCAGGTCGATGCGTTGCGGTCGGACGGAATCGACGCAGAGCTGTTCACCTTCCAGCCCGGCAAGGACCAATACCTGCCCGCCACCCGGCGCCTCAGGTCACTGCTAAGGGCTGAGGATTTCGATCTCGTGCATGCTCATTACGGCCTGGCTGGCTGGTGCGCCCTGGCGGCCGGTGCAAGCCCGCTGGTCGTGACGTTTCACGGCACCGACGTAAGGCACGGGGTGGTCGGGCCAGCCTCACGACTGCTTTCCAAGCGGATCGCGCTGGGAGCAGGTGCATCCGCGGCGCTGTTCAAAGAGGAGGCGGGGCGGCCTGGTCTACCGTTGATCCCGGGTCGAAACGCCGTCTTGCCATGCGGTGCAGACCTGTCCCGATTCCGCCCTGGTTCCCGGACCGAGGCCCGGGACAGACTCGGCCTCGATCCCGACCGGCGCTACCTGTTTTTCCCAGCCGATCCAGACCGGCCCGAGAAGCGGGTCGACCGGGCACGGGAAGTCGCCGCCAAGGCCGGCGTCGAGCTCCTGACCGGAGGAGGAATCGAGCCAGATCGGATGTCAACCTGGATGAATGCAGCCGATGCTGTGGTGGTTACATCTGACTACGAAGGCTTTGGTCTGGCTTTTCTGGAAAGCCTTGCCTGTGAAGTGCCGGTCCTGACGACCCCGGTCGGAATCGCGCCCAGTCTGCTGCGCTCCCTGCCTAACAGCCTTTGCGCTGCGTACGACCTGAATACCTGGTCGTCGTTTGTGGGCAGCCTGCTCCGAGATCCGGATCCACGAACGCCCGGCAGGGCCCGCGCAGAAGCTTTGTCGGCCGAGCGCATGGCCGTGCGAGTGAGAATTGCGTACGAACAAGTGCTGGGGCAGGAGCGGCCGTGAATGTTCCTTCCGCCGAGTTCGGTAATGATGGGGAGATCAGATGAGGAAGGGTGCCCTGAAAAAGAAGCAGCGGCAGCTCGAAGAGCTACACCTCGACCGGTGCGAGGCTCTCGGGGAGCTGATCCTCGGAATGTATGTTCAGGGCAGCTGGGACGAAGACACGATGTCCCGTGGGGCAGCGGAAGTCCGCGAGGTAGCCGATGAGCTGGATGGGCTGAAGGGGCCCGCTGAGGAGCCGGCAGACAGCGCCGAAGTCGATCTGCCACCGCCCGGCGAGGACACAGCCGAGCAATCACTTCCCGAAACCGGTGAGTCCGCACGAAGGCGAATAGTTCCCGACCCAGAGACACCCGAGACTTCTGAACACACCCGGGAGCACGAAGTCGCCTCTGGGCCGGTTGCCGCAGAGCCTGAATCGAAGAGGTCTGAACCGAAAAAGTCGAGGGCCCGGAAGCGGCCGTCCGGTCCACCCGCGGAGATTTCCGATTCCAAGCCGCCAGAAGTTGAGGTCCCGAAGGCCGCAACGGCGAAGCCTCAAGAGGCGTCACCTGTTCCAGCGGCAAAAGCCGAGCCGGCCAAGCCACCGGCCCCACCCTTGCCAGCCAGACCGCCAGTGCCACCGGTGCCGGCCAGACCGCCAGTGCCACCAGTGCCGGCGGCACCACCAGCAGCGCCGGCCAGGCCGCCGCAGCCAGCGCCGACGTCTCCGGCACAGGCCGAAAGCGAAGAGGCCGCCGCATGGCAGAAGAAGCTGGATGAACTCGACCTCCTCGACGGCAAGATCGGCAAGAGCGTCTCTGAAGCGCGTACCGCAGCCGAAGCCGCCAAAGCGGCGGCGGCTGCCGACTCGCGAACGGAACTGAGTGCGATCGCCAGAGAACTCGAGGCGAACCGGACTAACTTGACCTCAACCCTGGCCGCAGCCGGCAAGCGACTCAACGAAGCGAAGAAGCGGGCCGACGACGCCGAGGCAAAGATGGCCCGGGAATCGGCCGCGAGCCGCGAGGCCGCGGCCGGCTGGGTACGCGGTCAGGCCGCCGAGATCGAGGCTGATGCCGCCCTCGCTGCCGAGATCGCGGCAAGCCCCGCAGATACGACGGAAGTCACAGACGCTGCCAAACTGCGCCAGGCCGAACTCGAAGCCCGGATCGGAAGCCTCGAAGCATCGCTTGAAGCCGAGAAGGCCAGCAAGATAGAAGCCTTGACGATGGCCGAATCGCGCCTGAAGGCGATTGAAGAAAGCGCGCGGGAAGCCGAGAGGCGGGTCGAAGAAGCCGAAGATTCGCTTGCCGAGGCAGGCACAGCACCGGTAGCGGTGGAAGCTGTTTCCGGCATAGTCACTGAAGCCGAAGCGCGGGAGGCCGCCGTGACCTGGTTGCGAGGTCAGATTGCCGCAATGCGGAAGGAAATCGTCAAGGGTGGAGACACCGAATCTCAGGGTGGTGCCTGATGGGCCTTTTCGGAAGCGGCAAACAGAGCGGACGGGAACGAAGGGCGATGAAGGACCATCTGGTCGAACTCGATGAGTTGCGTCGAACGCAACTGAGGGATCTCGGCGAGATGACCGTCGAGATGGCCAAGACCGGACGGTTTGACCGGGAACGACTTTCAGATCAGGCTCGCGAACTGGTTGGCATCGATCGGGAATCCGACCTGATCGCTCATGGGCTTGAAGAGGGCCTGACCCTGGAACAGCTGGAAGACCTGGCCCGCAGTGATGAACGGCCGGCGGCCGATCCCGGCAAGTAGTCCTTGACGGATCGCGCGCCAGCCAACCAGAACGGACCTTTCGATCTGGCCGTCATAGGGGCAGGTGCGGCAGGTCTCTGGTCGGCGATCCGAGCTGCCGAAATGGGTGGCAAGGTCTGCCTGATATCTCGCAAGCCACTTGCGGAAAGCGCGAGCTTCTGGGCTCAGGGTGGCCTGGCAGCAGCGCTCGACCCCGAAGACTCGCCCGCCGTGCACGCCACAGACACAATCGCTGCCGGCCGGAACCTCTGCCGCACCGAAGCCGTCAGGATCCTGACCGATTCCGCACCGGCCGTGGTCGCCGATCTGATCGATCGGGGGCTGAAGTTCGACCGGGATAACGACGGAACCCTGGAGCTCGCACTCGAAGGTGGACACAGCCACCGCAGAATCATCCACGCTGGTGGCAGCCAGACGGGTCGTGAGATAACCGTTGCTCTGGCCCGAATCGTGGCTGGCCAACCGGGTATAACGGTGCTCGAGGAAACCTCGGCGGTAGCGCTTTGGAGTGATGGGTCTCGCTGCCACGGGATCCTGACCGATCGTGGTCAGATAGCGTCTGCCGCAACTCTGCTGGCCACCGGTGGTGCTGCTGCATTGTGGCGACGAACCTCCAATCCCTGGGGCGCAATCGGTGCTGGTGGGGTACTGGCTTCCGCCGCCGGGGCAGACCTCGCCGACCTCGAGTTCTGTCAGTTCCATCCGACCTGCCTTTCTGCCCCCGGGACTAACGCCGACGGTGCCTTGATCACTGAGGCCATACGTGGCGAAGGCGCGACCCTTCTCGACTCGGAGGGCAATCGGTTCACCGATGAGCTTGCGCCTCGCGATGACGTCACCGCTGCCATCCTTGAACAGACTGAGAGGCAGGCCGGGGAATCGGTCAGCCTTGATCTGACCGGAATCGAAGCCGAAAGGTTTCCGAGCGTGTTCCGAATGCTGGAGGAAGCCGGCTTCGACCCGCGCAACGTACCTGTTCCAGTATCCCCCGGGGCGCATTACGTTATGGGTGGCGTCGAGGTCGACCTGGATGGTCGTTCCTCCCTTCCTGGTCTCTACGCCGCCGGTGAATGCGCCTGCACAGGAGTTCACGGGGCAAACAGACTGGCCTCAAACTCCCTGACCGAATGCTTCGTATTCGGCCAGCGAGCTGCGATGGCGGGCATGGAAGAGACCCCGGCCAAGAGGCCGCCCTCCCCGCCGGACTGGCGGTTCGACCCTCCTACCCCGACCACTCGGGAAGCCGTATGGCGCCTGGCGGGACCGATGCGGCAGCAGTCCCGGCTCGAGCATCTCGCTGAAGACGACTACCCGCTGGCCCGGGCGATAGGGGCCGTCGCGCTGGCCAGGCAGGAGTCTCGTGGCGGCCACCGCAGGTCGGACTTTCCGGTGACCGACCCGTCGATGGACAGCGTCCATTTGATCTACCGCTCCGACGGTTCAATCGAGAAGCAACGGTGGCCCTGAGCGGACTGGATCCGATCCGGATCCAGGTGGCTGCAGGAGCATTTGCCTCGATCTGCGAGGAAATGGGAGCCGCGCTGATCCGCTCCGCCCACTCAGCCAACATCAAGGAGCGGCGCGACTGCTCAGCTGCGATCTTTGACCCCTCCGGGGAGATGGTGATGCAGGCCGAGCACATCCCGGTGCACCTGGGTTCAATGCCGGCGTCGGTGCGAGCTGTGATCGACCGTGAGCACCGTCAAGGCGTCTCCTGGTTTCTGAATGACCCTTACGCAGGCGGTACGCATCTGCCCGACATAACGGTGGTCACCCCGGCCTTCGATGCGACCGGGAGTCTGATCGGCTTCGCTGCCAACCGCGCCCACCACGCAGACGTCGGCGGCAGCCGACCTGGATCGATGCCCGCCGACTCAACCAGACTTTCCGATGAAGGAGTTGTGATCTCGCCCCGGGTGCTCGATGAGGCTTCGATTACCGAAGTTACCTCCCGGATGAGGCAGCCTGCCCAGCGGCGTGCTGACCTCCGCGCCCAGATCGCCGCCAACCGCCTCGGTACGACCCGTCTCGCTGGGCTTGCAGACCGTCGAGGGAACAGCGACCTGCATCTCGCAATGGCCGAAGTAATTGAGTACGCCGAGGTGCGCACCCGCGCGCTGATCAAAGAGATGCCGGATGGTGAGCACTCGGCCCAGGACGTTCTCGAAGGACGCCTGGGCGACATCCGTCTCGCGGTCACCGCAACCGTGACGGGAGATTCGATCAGATTTGATTTCAGCGACTCGTCCGGGCCGGACCCCGGAAACCTCAACTGCCCGCTGGCGGTGACCGAATCCGCCTGCTACTTCGCCGTTAGAGTGCTGACCGATCCGGACATACCGGCAAGCGCGGGGGCCTACCGTCCGATCGAAGTGATCGCCCCCAAGGGCAGCCTGCTCAATGCTCAGGCACCCTCCGCAGTCGTTGCCGGCAACGTTGAGACCTCATCCAGGGTTGCCGACATCTGCCTCATGGCCTTCGGCAGAGCTGCAGGGCAAGGCACGATGAACAACCTGACTCTGGGCAACGACCGGTTTACCTACTACGAGACGATGGGTGGTGGCCAGGCGGCGTCGCCCGGTTCAGCGGGACCAAGCGCCGTTCACGTGGCTATGTCCAACACTCTCAACACTCCGATTGAGGCCATGGAGATTGAGTTTCCGCTTTTGGCGCACGAGTACTCAGTTCGCCGCGACAGTGGCGGTGGCGGGCAGCATCGCGGAGGCGAAGGTCTGGTCCGGGAGATCGAAGCGCTTGAGCCGATGAGCTTCGCCCTGCTGACCGAACGTCGGCGCCACAGGCCACCAGGTGCTTCAGGTGGGGGCGCTGGCAAGTGCGGGCGCAACCTGCTGTCCCGGGCCACGCAAGCGGGTTACACCGAGCTCGAACCGAAAGATTCGGGTGATCTCGAGACGGGCGATCGCCTGAGGATCGAAACCCCCGGTGGCGGCGGTTTCGGAAATGGCTGAGCGGGAACAGGCCGATGTGATCCTCGGCGTTGATGTCGGCGGCACATTTACGGATGCCGTTGTGATCACCGACGGTCAGGTGTTTGCGAGCAAGTCCGCCAGCACCCCTGAAGACCAGTCCGTCGGTGCACTGACGGCTGCCAGTGAAGCCCTCGCACTGGCTGGCACAGATGCTGCTCAGGTTCTCGTCTTTGCTCATGGCATGACCGTTGCCACCAATGCCCTGCTCGAAGCACGGGTTGCCGATGCTGCTCTGGTGGCTACCCGCGGCTTCGCCGATCTGGTCGAGATAGGCCGCCAGAACAGGCCTTCGCTCTACCGGCTCGAAGACGCCCCTGCCGCGGCGTTGATCCCGCCTGAGAGGCGGTTCGAACTCGATGAACGGATGGGGCCCAACGGCCTGATCAAGGCGCCTTCGATCGAGGATCTGGATCGGGTGGTTGAGGCAATCAAGCAGTCCGGTGTGGGCTCGGTAGCGGTCTGTCTTCTTCATGCCGACCGGTTCCCCGAGCACGAAATCGCGCTCGGCAACCGGCTGCGTGAAAGGCTTGGCCGCCAGGTTCACGTGTCGCTTTCCCACGAAGTCGTCGGAACCTTCCGTGAATATGAGCGAGCGGCAACAACAGAGGTGGATGCGGCGCTCTCGCCGCTCCTGTCCAGCTACCTCAGTCGACTCGGTGGCCGTTGTGCCGGGAAGGGCCTGCCTGAACCTCTGATCATGCAGTCGAGCGGCGGCCTGACGAATCTGGAGACTGCCTCCCGCCACGCTGCGCTGGCTGTGCTTTCCGGCCCGGCCGGTGGAGCCGCTGCGGCAGCGATGATTTCCGAAGCTGCCGGGGAGCCCGACCTTCTTTGCTTCGACATGGGTGGAACGTCCTGCGACGTCTGTGTGATTGAGGCAGGCCGTGCCAGAGAGACTGGTGGTCGGTCAATCGCGGGGAGGCCGTTGGCTCTGCCGATGGTCGACATAGAGACAGTCGGCGCGGGAGGGGGGTCGATCGCATGGCGCGACGCGGGAGGAGCGCTGCGAGTCGGTCCCCAGTCAGCCGGAGCCGAGCCCGGGCCGGCCTGCTACGGCAAGGGCGGAATCCTTCCCACGGTGACCGATGCCCACCTGTCGCTGGGCCGACTTGGAGACAGGCCACAACTTGCTGGGGGCATCCATCTGGACCGGGAAGCCGGACGCGCCGCGATCTCTGCACTCGCGGAGGAGCTCGGAATTGACGACGAGGTCTGTGCGGCAGGGATTCTCAAAGTGGCCGATACGGAAATGGTGAGGGCGCTGCGGGTGATGACTGTGGAGCGTGGACTCGATCCAGCTGATTTCGCCCTGCTCGCCTTTGGCGGCGCCGGACCACTGCATGCCGCTTCGATCGCGGACGAGCTGGGGATCGAACGGGTGCTTGTTCCGGCAGACGGCGGAGTCTTCAGTGCGCTCGGCCTGGCCGCAGCTGAGCGCCGACAGGACGAAATTCGCACGGTTCTAATGTCCGAGGAAGAGACCTCCCCAACCCGTCTTGCCGAGTTGATCGGCGCGGCCGACGAAGTCAGCTGGGATATTCGCTACAGGGGCCAGTCGTTTGAACTCCCGGTCTCCACCACAAGCACCGATCCGAAGCGACTGCGCGAGCTGTTTGAGGCCTCCCATGAAGCCCGCTACGGATACCGGGACTCCGAGGCCCCGATCGAGCTGGTCACGGTCCGCCGGCGTCACGTCACACCCGGACCGCAGATATCCCTCGTGGAGCAGGATTTTCCACCAAAGAACGGGCCGGAGTCGATTGATCTCGGCCAGGCCACGCTCTTTCTCCCAGAGGGATGGTCTGCGAGTGGGGACAGGGCCGGACTGATCCGAATGACACGAGTCAAGTCTCTGTGACGCTGGTCACACAACTTGAATATTCGGTAAACGTTCAGTAACCTGCCAAGTCCTGCAGATTCGAAGCCCGGCCGAAGATTTCCTCCTAGGCTGGTGCACTGACTCGTCTCCGCAGCTATCCGTAGCAACTCCCTACCTGACTGAGAAACCTATGCCAATTGCGTTCAAGGAATGGGCCGTGACCGTGCGAGCCCTGTCCGAAGGTGAACAACTCCTGACTCTCCGCAAAGGCGGAATCCGCGAGGAGAACAAGCACTTCGAACTGGAGCATGACCGCTTCTTCCTGTACCCCACATTTGACCATCAGCACAATGATCTGGTGCGCCCTTCGCATCACCCCGAGCTTGATCGGGCGTTGGAAGAAGGTGTCTGGCCCGACGAGGAGCCTCCGGCCCGCGCCCTGCTTCAGGACGGTGGCATCCCCCAGCCCGACCGGGTTCGGATTCGCGCCTGGGCTGAGGTGGCGGAGCACATTACGATCGACAACCCCAAGATTGTCGATGGTCTGTCGCCTTTCTACATCTGGACCACTGACTACGCGACAAAGCGCCTCAACTGGAAGCCGCGTCACCCGCTGCATCTGGTTCTGCTCCGAGTCCACCGCATCCCGCGACCGGTAACGGTCAGGGTGCGTGAGGAGTACCACGGCAGTCGCTCCTGGGTCGAGATAGACCGCGATCTTCCGTTCGAAGGTACTCCGGTAATGGCTGACGAAGAGTTCGAGCGGGCAAGCGCCGAGATCCGGGCCGTCTGCGGCGTCGGCGACCGCATCCCGGCGATGGCCTGAGCCTCGACTGACCAACACCGTGAGCGCCCACCGGCGCAAAACCGCACGAAAAGTATCCAGGAGGACCCGCCCGACCGGCGGGTCCTCTTCGTTCCAATACCCTGCGCCGGGTGACTTGGACTGAAACGAACTCGCTTACCTTCAGCGCCCGCCATGAGGACGGTGACACCGGGTATGCCGAAGAGCTGCTCGACCGACTCGAGGATTTAAGCCTCCGGCTTGAGGACCGTTTTGAAGCGGCACCGGACGACATTTCGATCGTCATCCACCCGTCTGCCATCTGGCTGAATCTGGCTCATCCGTTTTTTCCGGCAGTCAGGTGGTCGGCCGCTCCGGCCGGTCGCCGTTATGTGGCCGGATGGCCTATGGCGACCGAGATCCATGTGCTCGGTGAGTCGGCAATGGAGAAGAGAGCCGCCGGCGAGGCATCCCTGGAGGCCCTCAAGGGCACCGCTGAGCGCCTCTACACGCAGATAGTGGTGGCAGGTAACAACGGGTCCATACCCCCTCCCTGGACCCCAAAGCGTTTCCTCCGATACCTCGAATGGTCCTGGCTGGTCGAAGGTAGTGCCCAGCACTTCTCCCGCCAGGTCGATCTGTACCGGGCCGCCGTTATCCGCCGTCTGCGTGAGGGTTCAAGGCCCTCCTTTCCGCCGGGAAGGCGCGATGCGATTCTTCTGGGCGGAACGATCTTCGACCTGCTTGAGAACTACCGTGGCGGCGGTGCCTGCGAGTTGCTGGTCGCCAGGCTGCGCAGGGGCGGTCCGACGGCCAATCTTGAGGCGGCATTTGACCTTGGTTTACGCGAGATCGAAGAGATGTGGCGCCAGTACCTGCGAGACCTCGTCAGGCCGGACACGGACCTGCGCAGTGAGGGGCCAGATGCCGCAGTCGACTTCCTGGCCGAACTCGGCGAGTAATCACGCCGCACAGTTCGGCTCAGCGCGCGAGGACGAGACCGAGGAACTTCTTCGTGCGCTCCTGCGAAGGGTTACCGAGGACCTCTTCCGGCTTGCCCTCTTCAACAATGTAGCCCTGGTCCATGAAGATCACTCGATCTGAGACCTCACGGGCAAAGTTCATTTCATGGGTCACGACCACCATGGTCATGCCGCTCTCCGCAAGCTCCTTCATGACGTCCAGAACTCCCTTGACCAGTTCCGGGTCCAAGGCGCTGGTCACCTCGTCAAAGAGCATCACCTCGGGGTCCATGGCCAGTGCCCTCGCAATCGCCACCCGCTGCTGTTGACCACCGGAAAGACGATCCGGGTACTCGTCAAGCTTTTCCTCGAGGCCGACCTTGGCGAGAAGTTCCGCCGAGCGGGAATCAGCCTCTTTCTTCTTGCGGCCACGCACCTTGGTCTGGGCAATCGAAACGTTTTCCCGGGCCGTCATGTGCGGGAACAGATTGAACGACTGAAAGACCATGCCGACCTCACGTCGCAGCACGTCAAGACCTTTCGGTCTCCCTTCGCCAAATACTTCCTTCCCGTGCAGCTCGATCCGACCGCCGTCGGGAAGCTCGAGCATGTTCAGGCAGCGCAGCATGGTGCTTTTCCCGGATCCGCTCGGGCCGATCACACAGACAACCTCGCCCTCCCCGATCTCGACATTGATGTCTTTGAGCACATCCAACTTGCCATAGCTCTTCTTCAGGCCGCTGACGGTAAGCATGGCCTCTCTCACGGGATCCCCCTCTGGAACTTCTCATCCTGCTTTTTAATTTGCCAGTCGACCAGACGGGCCAACGGGATGGTGACGATGAGAAATAGAAACGCTCCCAGCGTGTAGCCGGAGGGGTTGAAGAACTCGGAGTAGAGATCGCTGCCGGTCTGAACCGTTTCAACCAGTCCCAAAACTGAAATGAGCGCAGTGTCCTTCATCAGGGCGATGAAATCATTGAGCAGCGGAGGAATGACTTTGCGTACCGCCTGGGGAATGATCACAAAGCGCATCGCCTGGCCATGACTCATGCCGAGCGACCGGGAAGCCTCCGTCTGCCCACGCGGGACCGCTTCGATTCCGGCCCGGTAGACCTCGGCCATGTAGGCACCGTAGGTCAGGGTCAACGCAATCACTCCGTACCAGAAGGGATCGGATTCCCCGAACCATTGGGGGATACCGATTTCCCTTGGAATCGTTCCCTCCGAGGCCAGCGTAGCGAGGCCCGCTGAAAGCCCGAGAATGACCAGAAGCAGCGGTATACCGCGGAGAGCATCGATATAGGCGATGGTCAGCCCTCGGACTGGCGCCAGCCACTTGCCGGGCAACTGGCGAAGTACCGAGAGCATCAAACCCCAGATCAGAGCGAAAAATCCGCCGACGACCGAGAGTTTGATCGTCACCCAGAAGCCAGCGAGCACCTCATCGAAGTGCTCGGCCATGAAGCTGAAATCAAAATACGTATCGAAGAAAACTTCCAACTGATTCTCTCTCGAGTTACTTCATGACGCACGCCGACCTCGACGCGGCTCCGCAATCACGCTCTGCCGGAAGGGGCTCTGCTGACCCCCTCCGGCATTGCGTTTACCTACTGCTACTGCGGCTTGTTGGTGCCGTCAATCACGCCCTTGGGGGCGTCAATCTTGAACCACTTTTGGTACAGATCGTTGAGTCGGCCGTCAGTCTTCATGCTGGCCAGCGACTTATTGACAGCTGCGAGGAGGGCCGGAGTGTCCTGCGAGAACGCCAGACCGTACAGCTCACCAGTCGGGATCGTGGTCGCCAGAGCGAAACCGGTCTCGCCCTTGTCGATCGCATCCTGAGCGACCGGCTGGTCGATGATCGTCGCCTCAACCTGTCCGTTCTGCAGGGCAGCGATCGCAGCGGGACCGTTCGGGAATCCTCGCACGCTCCCGGCATCCGTCTCGTCCTGCGCATAGGCTTCGCCAGTGGTGCCATCCTGAGCTCCTACTGTCAGGCCGGCCAGATCTTCGACCGAGGTGACGTCGGAACCTTCGGGCACCAGCAGGGCCTGTTCGGCCTCGTAGTAAGGATCCGAGAAGTCAACCTGCTGCTCACGTTCAGGCGTAATCGTCGAAGCCGAAGCGACCATGTCGAACTTGCCTTGGGCCACGTCGGTGAAAATTGTGTCGAAGGCGGTGTCCTTGATGGCAACTTCAAGGTCGAGGTCCTTGGCGAGTTCGTTCACCAGATCGATGTCGAACCCGTCATAGCTCGGGGCTTTACCGAACTCAAACGGCGGAAACGGTATGTCAGAGCCGACTGTCAGGGTTCCGGGAGTGATCAACTCGGATGCGATATCGCCGCTTCCGGAACTGGAGGTATCGGAACTGCTGTCATCGCCGCCACAGGCGACAAGCGTCATTGCGGCCACTACAGCCAGGGTGGATGTCAGGCAAAACAGTCGAGACTTTTTCATAAAGTTCCTTCCTTCGAATGGTTGATTCGGACGCAGCGATCGCAGTATCGCACGGATTCCGTGACTTGATACGACTAATTGGCCTGAGCCACTACACTTTCTAAAGTACCCTTCTTGGAAACACCCAAACCATGAACCCTTACTACGACCTTCTGAACAAGCCCTGCGGCGGTACCTTCACCGATATCGTCGATTCGATCGGCCACACGCCACTGGTCGAACTGTCAACGGTCTCGCCCAACGGGAACGTCAAGGTCTTCGCGAAGCTTGAGTCGGCAAATCCGACGGGTTCGGTGAAGGATCGTGTCGCCCGATCAATGATGGAAGCGGCCGAAGAAAGCGGTGCCATCGGCCCGGGTCAGACCATTCTCGAACCGACTTCCGGTAACACCGGCATCGCCCTCGCAATGATCTGCCGCCGCAAGCGGTACCCACTCAAGGTGGTTATGCCAGACAACGTCACCGCCGAGCGAACCGAACTGCTTCGGATGTACGGAGCCGAGATCGTCTATTCCGAAGGTGCCAAGGGCTCCAATGGAGCGGTTGAGATGGCCCTGGAAATGGCTGCCGCCGATTCCAACTACTACATGCCTTACCAGTACGGAAACGAAGCCAACCCGCTTGCTCACTACAACGGAACCGCAGTCGAGATCCTTGAGGAACTCGATTCCGTCGCAGCTTTCGTAGCCGGGCTGGGTACTGGTGGCACCCTGATGGGCAACGGCCGTCGGCTCAAAGAACACGACCCCGAGACCAAAATCATTGCTGCGGAGCCGATGCAGGGCGAGCTCGTTCAGGGTCTGCGCTCGCTCGACGACGGTTTCATACCGCCGATCATCGACCTCTCCGTTCTCGACCGCAAGATTATGGTCTCCAATCGCGATGCGATCATCTGGACCAAGCGCCTGCTTGATGACGAGGGCATCTTTGCCGGCGTCTCGTCCGGAGCGGTGGCCGCGATCGTCCACCGCATCGCCGGCGAAATGGACTCGGGCAACATCGTCTTTCTTATTCCGGATGGCGGCTGGAAGTACCTGTCTTCTGGCATCTACACGAAGTCACTGGACGAACTGGGCGACGTCGACGCCACCAACTGGTGGTAGTTCCGCAGAAAATGCTCGACGAAATGATCGAGCACGCCCGGGAGGATGCACCGAACGAGTGCTGCGGCCTGATCGGTGGAATTCCGGAAGAGGCTCAGTCGATCCACCGAGCTGTAAACGCTGAGGCCAGTCCTTTCCGTTACAGCATCGCACCGCGTGAGCAGCTCCAGTTGATGAACCAGATTGAGGGTGACGGTCAGCAGATTGCCGGGATCTATCATTCGCATACCCGCACTCCCGCCTACCCCTCCCAGACCGATATCAACCTTGCCTCAGGCTGGCCCGATGCCATCTATTTCATTGTCTCTCTCGAACATTCGGATACTCCAGTGGTCAAAGCTTTCCGGATAGAGGGCAGCAAGGTTGAGGATGTCGCTGTTCGGACCTCGTAAGCCGAGAACTCCCGAGCCGGTGAAAGTAGCCTGGGCTTCCAACCAGTCCGAGGCCGAAATGATTGAAGGGATACTGAATGCCGAGGGCATCCCCTGTCTGATACGCCGGGCCCGAGGTTTTGATGTGCCTGACTTTCTGGCTGCTGGTCCACGGGAAATCCTGGTACCCGCTCTGGCTGAAGACAAAGCCCGGGAGATCCTTGCGGCTCTTGAAGCAGGCGGAAGCTCTTTTTCGCCAGGAGTACCTTCAGGCGAGGAACCGCTGGACCCCAGGTTCGAAGCTCCAGACTTTCCAGATTGACCCGGGTCCACGGCCAACCGAAAGTCACGGTTGGCCGGGCTACCGGTGCCCGCGGAAGGTCAGCTTGATCCGCCGGCCATGGCCGGCAGAATCATGACGGTGTCGTCGCCCGACACAGCAGTATCGAGACCATCGAGTACCCGGACATCCTCATCGTTTAGATAGATGTTGACGAAACGGTTCAGATCGCCCTCTTCAGAGAAGATCTGAGCTTTCGTTTCGGGGAACTGAGCCACGAGAGCCTCCAGGACGGACCCGACCCGGTCGCCTTCGACGGAAACTTCGGTCGCACCACCGGTGTGTTGACGCAGGACTGGAGGGACTCTGACTGAAGGCATACCGGAACCCTAGCGTGAGGAGTCTCTGCCAGGGCGCGTCGGCTCAGGAGCCAACGTGCCCGCCGCAGAAAGCCTCATAGTCGGGGAACGCACCGAGTTCGGACTCAGGCACCTCGACTGCCTCCGGGCCACATATGGGGCATGAGGGGTCACGCCTGACCTTGAGTTCAGTAAATCTCGTGCCGAGCGCTTCGTAGAGCAGCAGCCGACCGACCAGCGGTTCACCGATATCGAGCACGAGCTTGATTACCTCGTTTGCCTGGAGCAGGCCCATGACACCGGCCATCACGCCTAGCACTCCGTTGGCCGAGCAGCTAGGAGCCAGCTCGGGAGGAGGCGGACTCGGGTAGAGGCATCGGTAGCAGGGACCTTCGTGCGGGACGAAGGTTGAGATCTGCCCGTCAAAGGAAAGTATTGAGGCCGAAACCACCGGCTTGCCCAACCGCACACTGGCATCGTTGAGCAGGTAGCGGGTCGGGAAGTTGTCAGCACCGTCAACGATGATGTCGTAATCGGCGATCGTCTCAATGATGTTGGCTGAGTCGAGCCGATAGTTGTGCTCGACCACCTCAACGTCAGGGTTTAGCGCCTCGATTGTCCTGCGGGCTGAGGAGGTCTTTGAGTCGCCGATTCGCTCGGTGTTGTGGATCACTTGTCGCTGGAGGTTGGAGGCATCAACCACGTCGTCGTCAACCAGACCAATTGTGCCGATGCCTGCCGCGGCGAGGTACAGCGCCGTCGGAGCACCGAGCCCACCGGCCCCGAGAAGCAGGACCTTTGCCTCGAGCAGCTTGACCTGACCGGTCGCCCCGACCTCGGGAAGCAGCGTGTGGCGGGAGTAACGGTTGCGCTGCTCGTCAGTCAGTCTGGCCTCGCTGATGACCGGAAGTCCGAGTGCCTGCCAGCCGAGGATCCCCCCTTCGACTGAAACAACGTCCGTGTAGCCGAGCTCCATCATCTGCTCCGCTGCGGTCGCCGAACGTATACCTGAGCGGCAGTAGACAACTGTGCGGGCTGACTTGTCGGGAAAAGCCTCTTCAACTGTCGCCAGTAAGGTGGCCGGCGGGATCAGCCTGCCGCCTTCGATCCGTGCCTCTGAAGCCTCGTGGGGTTCGCGGGTATCGATCAGGACGACGCCGCTCTCGATCTCCTCAAACGCTTCCTGAACGCTGATCTCTTCAACCACCAGCGGCTGTTTTGTATCGGGTGCCATCGATGAATCCCCTAAATCTTTATCGGCTTTTGGTCACTTCACAAACTATAGCGTCAAGACCAGCCCCGGCAAAAGCGGGCTCGGCCTCACAGCCCTAGAGCGAGGGGCGCATCTGACGAAGCCTCTTGACCCGCTCTTCAATCGGAGGGTGAGTCGAGAACAGACTGGCCATCCCCTTGGCCTTGAACGGCTTGACGATGTACAGCGGCTCGGAAGCCTCATTGACGTGACCGTTCATCGGGATCGCTTCAACTCCCTGCTCCAGCCGCAGCAGGGCGCTGGCCAGGGACTCCGGGTTTCCGCAGATCGCCGCGCCGCCAGCATCGGCGGCGTACTCGCGTTGCCGGGAAACGGCCAGCTGGATGATCGAGGCAGCCAAGGGGGCCAGCAGGACCATGGCCAGCGCACCGACCAGACCGAGCGGCGAGTTGTTGTCGCCACCAAACCAGAGCAGCATGTAGCCGATATAGGTAATCGCTGCACCAATCGTCGCCGCCACAGACTGGATCAGGATGTCGCGATGCTTGATGTGAGCGAGCTCGTGGGCAACTACGCCGCGCAGTTCTTCGGTGGACAGCAGGCGGGTGATGCCCTGAGTCACAGCTACCGCAGAATGGCTGTAGTTACGGCCGGTGGCAAAGGCATTCGGCTGGTCTTGGGGAATTACGTACAGGCGAGGCATCGGGATCTCAGCCCGCTGGCAGAGCTCACGGACCATCTGGAAGTAAGCGGCGTTCTCTGACTCCTCCATCGGTACTGCCCGACTCATCTTCAGGGCCAGCTTGTCGCTAAAGAAGTAGGAGAAGAAGTTGATCGCCACGGCGAAGCCGAGAAACAACAGGGTGGTGCTCGGATTACCGCCGCTGACGATGTACCCGATACCAACCAGCAGGCCGGAGAGGGAGGCCAGCAGGATGGTCGTCCTCAGCGTGGCCGAAAAAGTTGATTCCCTAGTGGTCTTCATGAATCCTCCGTAAAGTGGTTGTGGGTCCCTTCACACTGCAGACAATGTTATTAGTCTGACATCTGGCTGCTCCCGGTGGCTCAACCCGACCAATGCTCTAGGATTTAGATCTATGCTCTTTTCTACCAAAGCCGAATACGGAGTCCGCCTCATGGTCGAGCTAGGTCGGCAACCCGGTTCCGGTCCGGTTTCGCTCAACTCGGTAGCCGAGGCGGAGCGACTTCCCCTCTCCTATCTGGAGCATCTGGTAGCAAAGCTCCGCCGTGCCGGACTGGTTACCTCGACTCGCGGCGCGCATGGCGGATACAGCCTCGCTCACCCGACTACCGAAATAACAATGCTGGAGGTGGTTGAAGCCCTTGAGGGCCAGATAGCCCCGATGGAGTGCTTCCATGAGTCTCCCGAAGGCAAAGTCCTCTGCTCTCACGAAAGCGACTCCGACCGTGCCTGCGCGACCAAACTGCTCTGGACCCGTGTCCAGGGCGGAGTCAACCGGGCGCTACAGGGTACGACCCTGGCCGAACTGGTCGAGTTTTCAAAGCCCGCAGACGAGCGGGCAAAGAGCGAGCCAGCAAAAGCTGCCGCCCCGGCCTGAATTCCACATCCACCTGAAACGAAGAAACGGAGCCATCCCTTGGCAGAGTTAGAGATCAAGAACCTTCACGTCAGCATCGACGACAAGGAGATCCTCCGTGGCCTCGACCTCACTGTCGGGAAGGGCAAGGTCCATGCTCTCATGGGACCAAACGGGTCTGGCAAATCGACCCTCGCCAACGCGATCATGGGCCACCCGGCGCTCGAGATAACCGAGGGTTCAATTCATTTCAACGGTGAGGACATAACCTCTGCCGCGCCTGACGAGCGCTCTCAGGCCGGCATCTTCATGGCCTTCCAGTACCCGGTCGCTATCCCCGGGGTCGCGGTCAGCAAATACCTGCGAACGATCCTCAACGCTCAGCGTGAGGCCCGCGGCGAAACCCCACTCAAGATCAAGGAGTTCGCCGCTCAGGCCAGGGAGGCGATGGATCTGGCGAACATCCCCCAGGACTTCTCCAGCCGCTACCTGAACGATGGCTTTTCAGGCGGAGAAAAAAAGCGTATGGAGCTCCTCCAGCTGGCGCTGCTCAAGCCGCAGATGGCCGTTCTCGACGAGACCGACTCAGGCCTTGACATAGACGCCCTGCGCACCGTCGCTGACGGCATCAACAAGTTCACCGGCCCAGACATGGGCGCCTTGGTCATCACCCACTACCAGCGTCTCCTTCACATGGTCAAGCCCGACGCTGTCCACGTCATGTTCGAGGGCAGGATCGTGAAGGAAGGTGGCCCCGAACTGGTCGACCAGCTTGAGGCTGAGGGCTATGGGTGGATCAAGGAGGAGGTCGAGGCAGGGGTCGCATGATCCCCCCGGCCCCGACTTCGGCAGATCGGCCAGTCCTGGTAGGCAGCAGGTCGCTGGAGTCGATCCGGGCCGAGTTCCCGATTCTCTCGCGAGAGGTGAACGGCGAGCCCCTCTCCTATCTCGACAATGGCGCCACAGTCCAGAAGCCGGCTGTGGTTATCGAATCCGTTGACGAGTACTACCGCTGCCACAACTCAAACGTCCACCGCGGCGCCCACACGCTTTCCGGTGAGGCGACAGCTCTGTATGAGGGTGCACGCTCGGGCGTCGCCCGACTGCTGGGCGCCAGTCCACGCGAAATCATTTTTACCCGCAATGTGACCGCAGCGATCAACCTCGCCGCCCAGGGCTGGGGGGCCGACAACCTCGGCCCCGGTGACCGGATCGTGCTGACCGAGATGGAGCACCACTCGAACATCGTTCCGTGGCATCTGATCGCCAAACGGACGGGTGCCGTGCTCGACTGGGTCGGGATTGACGACGAAGGCCGGCTTGACCGAGAGGCTCTCTCGGCGGCGATTGCGCGGGGGCCGAAGGTAGTCACGGTGACCCACGTTTCGAACGTGCTCGGCACGGTGCTGCCGGTGGCCGAGATTGTCGCCGAGGCCAAGACGGTCGGGGCGATGACCCTGATAGACGGTGCCCAGTCCGTCCCGCGTATGCCGGTGAACGTTCGGGAGATCGGTGCCGACTTCTACTGCTTTACCGGTCACAAGCTCTACGGACCAACCGGGATCGGTGTGCTCTACGGACGCCGCGAAGTACTCGACGCCATGGAGCCCTTCGAAGGCGGTGGCTCGATGATCAACAAGGTCGGAAAGGAAGAGATCACCTGGGCCGAGACCCCGTCCAAGTTCGAGCCTGGTACCCCGCCGATTGCCCAGGCTGCCGGTCTCGGCACCGCAGTCGAGTGGGTCGAGGGGATTAGCCTGGAGGCGATCGGCGCCCACGAACGCGATCTGACCGCCTACGCTCTCCCCCGTCTTGCCGAGATCCCGGGAATGACTATCTTCGGACCACTGGATATGACCGACCGCGAGGGCCTGATCTCCTTCGAAATCGACGGCATCCACCCCCACGACGTCTCCGAGATTCTCGACCGCCACGGAGTCGCGGTGCGGGCCGGCCACCACTGCGCTCAGCCCCTGATGAAGCGCCTCGGCGTCACCGCAACCACCAGGGCCAGCTTCGCCGTCTACAACACCACCGAAGAAGTGGACCGCCTGATCGAAGGGCTCAACGACGCACGCCGTATCTTCGGTCTCTGAGTTCATCTTGGCCGGTGTTCTGGTAGCGCCGGATTCGTTCAAGGGCACCTTCACGGCCGCGGAAGTGGCTGGAGCGATGGCCCGTGGAGTGAGCGAAGTCAACGAAGGTCGCGAACCACGAGTCGACGTGGACCAGTGCCCGGTCGCCGACGGCGGAGAAGGCACGGCCGGAGTACTGATGAAAACGCTCGGCGGGCGGTACCTATCGGCCCCGGCGAGTGACCCGTTGGGTGGGCGGATCGAGGCAGGCTTCGTCCTGCTTGGCGACGGCGAAACCGCAGTGGTAGAAACTGCGGCGGCCAGCGGTCTGACTCTTGTCGCCGAAGGTGAGCGGGATGCTGTCGTCGCCTCCACCTACGGGACTGGTGAGCTGGTTGTTGCCGCGGTCTGCTCGGGCGCAACGCGAATCCTGCTGGCGGTCGGCGGCACTGCGACCACTGACGGCGGCCGCGGGGCGATCGAAGCGATCGAGAGCAACGGCGGTCTTCGGGGGGCTGAGATGGTCGTGCTCGCCGATGTGGAAACCACGTTCGAAAAAGCCGCGGACATCTTTGCCCCACAGAAGGGCGCCTCGCCAGACCAGGTGGAGCTGCTGACGCGCCGCCTGATCGAGATAGCCGCTGACTTCCCCCGCGCTCCGCTCGGTATGGCTCGAATGGGGGCTGGTGGGGGTATCGCCGGTGGACTCTGGGCGAGTTTCGGTGCCGAGGTTGTCTCCGGCGCCGACCAGGTACTGGAAGCAATCGACTTCGACCGGCGCCTCAGCCTTGCCGACTGCGTCCTCGTCGGCGAGGGCCGGCTCGATCGGCAATCCCTCGAAGGAAAGATCGTCGGCAACATCCTCGAGAGATCAAAGCGGGCAGAAGTTCCTTGCCACGCGGTGGTCGGACACTGCCGCCTTAACGAAGATGAGATCAAACAAGCCGGTTTCGCCTCCGTTCAGACTGCTCCACTGCTGAAAGAAGTTCAGGCCGCGGCCGGAAACCTTCCACCGGCCACCTGAGGCGTTCAGATACTCTCGTTCTCGTGGAAGAGCTATACCGCGAACAGATCCTCGAGCACTACAAACGCCCTCACAACTTCGGGGTGATTGAAGATCCCGATCTCGAGTTCGAGGACACCAATCCATTCTGCGGTGACGAGCAGCGGGTGATGATCCGACTCGACGGGAACGACCAGGTAGCCGAGGTCATGTTTGATGGCAAAGGCTGTGCGATCTCGACTGCTGCAACCTCGATGCTGACCGACGAGCTGATCGGCAAGACCCGTGACGAACTGATCATGCTGCCGAAGGAGCTCGTGCTCGAGCTGCTCGGAATCGACATTTCGGCAACCCGTATGAAGTGCGCCCTGCTCGGGCTCAAAGTGGTTAAAGGCGCCGGACTCGGCAAGACCGCTGAGTGGGATGAATAGCAGTCCGTAAGGGCTACCTAATGCGGTTTTTGCCCCGCCGATGGGTGCCGCCCATGCGGGCAAGGGGCTATAGTTTCAATTCCTAGTGCCTTACTAGGCTTATGTATCACCTGACACGACCATGAGCACCGAAGAAACAACCACCGTCATTGTCTGCCCGGCAGCTGAGCTGGGTGCGGGCGAGCGCGTGATAATTGATCACGAAGGCGAACCGATCGCCGTCTTCAACTGCGACGGTGAGCTTTTCGCAATCGAGGACCGGTGCTCTCATGACGACGGTCCCTTGGCCGAAGGCGAGTGGAATCCGGCCGATTGCACCGTGGAGTGCCCGCGACACGGTTCACTTTTTGACCTGCGTACCGGCAAGCCGAAGACCCTTCCCGCCTTTCAGCCCGTACGCACTTTTCCGGTCGGAATAACCGACGACAAAATTACCCTGGAGGTCTGACCCATGGCCAGTGCCGAAGCAATCGCAGAGAAGAAAAAGGTCGAAGGAATCAACTCCGACTACGAGGAGAAGTTCGGCTTTCACGATCCCGAGACCGGTTACGCCTACAAGGCCCCCAAGGGACTGAACCGTGAGATCGTCGAGGAGATATCCCGCTACAAGGAAGAGCCGCAGTGGATGTTCGACTTTCGCCTCAGGGCCTTCGAGCAGTTTGAGTCACGACCGACTCCTCAGTGGGGCGGTGACCTCGACCAGATCGACTTCAACGACATCCACTACTTCGTGCGGGCCTCCGAGAAGAACAGCCGCGACTGGTCCGAAGTCCCCGAAGACATCAAGAACACCTTCGACCGGCTCGGAATCCCCGAGGCCGAGCGCAAGTTCCTGGCCGGTGTCGGTGCCCAGTACGAGTCAGAGGTCGTCTATCATCAGGTCAACGAGAAGCTTGAGGCCCAGGGCGTGATCTTTACCGACATGGACACTGCCCTTCGCGAGCACGAGGACCTGCTCCGGGAGTACTGGGCGACGATCATTCCGCCCAACGACAACAAGCTGGCCGCACTGAACTCCGCGGTCTGGTCGGGTGGTTCATTCGTCTATGTGCCCAAGGGCGTCAAGGTCGAGATGCCACTCCAGGCCTACTTCCGGATCAACACCGAAAACATGGGCCAGTTCGAGCGCACCCTGATCATCGCCGAAGAAGGCTCGGATGTTCACTACATCGAAGGCTGCACCGCCCCGGTCTACTCCTCCGATTCGCTCCACTCCGCGGTGGTCGAAATTGTCGCCAAGAAGGATGCCCGAGTCCGGTACACGACGGTCCAGAACTGGTCGCAAAACGTCTTCAATCTGGTTACCAAACGGGCGATAGCCCATGAAGGCGCGACCATGGAATGGGTCGACTGCAATCTCGGCTCGAAGCTGACCATGAAGTACCCGTCGATTTACCTGCTCGGCGAGCGGGCTCACGGTGAGATCCTCTCGATCGCCTTCGCCGGAG